>NZ_JBIFFQ010000009.1:0-125105 GCF_043557285.1 Sulfitobacter sp. 1A13421 | reverse complement strand
CCTATCAGTGATGTGACCCACATCACCTTGGCACATTGCGATGCCGTCGGGAGGGGGTATCCACCCCATCAGTTCTCGGTGACAATCAACATCATGGGGCTCTAGAGGTGCGCCGTCGGTGTGGGCGCGAAGCGACGTTGCGGTAAGAGCGACTACGATTGAGACAGATAGAATGAGCCACCTTTGGGACGGCGATGGCAAAGTGGTCTGGGGAGGTTGATGTCCTGCAATGTGCAGCATACACAATCTTTCTACATCTCCGTCTCATCCAATATCGGCGGGTCCTGACTTGCACCTGTCGCCATGCGATCAGATTAACTGGCTGATCCGTCACACGCGGGCCGATGAAAAAACATGCGGTATTCCTTTTGAACGAGAGGCGTTCGCGTTACGCGGCTTCGAGAGGCGCAGGTAGTCGGTCTTTCCAACCTTTGTGCAACATAGTTCCTCTAGCTGCTATAGGTTCAAGCGAATTCGACACCCGGCAGAGCGGCGCAATACGATAGAGCACAAATACGAACCCAACCGGCAACCTCTTCAATGATCCCGACACCGGAGATTTCGAACATTCAATACGTCCCTTGTCTGCGCCAATGTTTGTCGCCCGTCGTATCGCCCAGAGGCCAGCCGCGACAAGTCAGCTTTTAGCGTTCAGCAACGGAGATCGGAACCTGCGGCGATTTTCCGGGACTGGAAGATGGGATCCCAGTCTGCACAAGATGACTTCGTCGCCAAAGATGCGCGCGAACTCAGAGCCGTGCCCAGACCGACCAGACACGGCTGCCCGATTCTTTTCAGTCAGTCCGCGTACCACATGCGCGACAAGTTGGCCTTGGCCTTGAGCACGCGGTCGAAGGCCGGGGTCTTGCCCTCTGCATCATGAAGAGCGCGCGCAGCGACATCGAGATCATGCAAGTTGAACAACAGTGTCTGTCTCTTTGACGCGAAGAGCGGTCACACCCCACGCGGCGCGGCAAGAGCGCCGCGATCGGATAGACAAACGCAACGGGCATCTTAGCCGCCGATCTCTTCATGGTTTGTCAGGCATTCGGAGTGGTCTCTCAACACCTCTAACACACGGCAGTCAGCGGTCTGCCCACCACTGCACTCATGCACCATACGTTTCAATTCCGTGCGCAGCGCCTCCAGGCGAGCCAGTCGATGCTCAACTTGCTTAAGCTGCCGGCGGGCAATCGCATCGGCCTCCGCGCAAGATTTTCCCGGGTGATCGCTGAGGTCGAGCAGTTCGCGGATCGCATCCAACGAGAACCCCAGTTGCCGCGCGTGCCGGACGAACGACAGGCGGTCAAGCTCGGCATCACCATATCGTCGCTGGCCGCCTTCAGTTCTGCCGGGTTCTGGCATGAGCCCGATCTGCTCATAATACCGGACTGTCTGCACTTTTGTACCGGTCTTTTTTGCAAGCGTCCCAATGGTCAACATTTCAGGCCCTCCACATTAGCTACAGAGGGTGTAGCTTTAAGTGGCAGACATCACAAGATTCACCACCTCCTCACAGGTCCGTGATTGCCAGCCAATTAGCGACAATCGCGCTTGAACCTACAGCTGCTAGAAGTTGTAGACACCTCCAAAATATAGAATCAAGTTCGGGCGTAGCGGTGTGAGGCTTCCAGGTTTTCAGAAGGTATCGAAGGTGTTGGCGGGCGTGGCGGCGTTCGTTCTCATCTGGCTGTTGCTGTGGGTGGACTACCGTGCCGACCTTGCCCGCACAGAGAGTGAACCACCGTTTTTTGCTGATTTCGAACTGACCGATCATCGCGGGATGGTCCAAACGGAGGAAGATTTCAAAGGTCGCTGGATGTTGGTCTTCTTCGGCTTCACCAATTGCCCCGACGTCTGTCCGACAACACTGTCCGAAGTCGCGGCCGTGATGGAGGGCTTGGGCGATGAGGCGGCAATGGTTCAGCCGATTTTCATAACGATCGATCCCGAGCGAGATACGCCGACGGCTTTAGCAGAGTACGTGCCCATGTTCGACGCAGGAATCATCGGGCTGACCGGCACGCCGGAGCAGATCGCCGCAACATCCGAGACTTTCCCAATTTTCTTTGAGCGGATCGAGGAGGCTACTGCGCCGGGTGGATACACGATGGGTCACACGTCACACCTTTTCCTTTTCGACACGCAGGCAGGCTTCGCGGATTCCTGGCCCTATGGCACGCCCGCCGAAGAGATCCTCGCCGATCTGAAAGAGAGGATCTGATCGTCATGCCCCGACTCTCTGGAGAAACAGCCCTTGGCCTAGCGTGGATCATTGCGCTTATCTCATCGCTTGCCGTGCTCTTTATTGGCGAGGTGCTTGGTCAAACGCCTTGCATCCTTTGCTGGTTCCAGCGCGCCTTCATGTTCCCCTTGGCCATCGTTCTTGGGCTCGGGTTGTGGTGGCAGGATTCCCGCGTGGGGCGCTATGGCGTTGCACTGGCGCTTGGGGGGGCGGCGGTGGCGATGTATCACATCGGCCTCTATGTCGGTCTGATCCCCGAGGCGATCCAGCCCTGCACGGCGACCGGCCCCTCTTGTACCGACGACAACCAGTTGGTCTTCGGGATTCCGATTCCGCTGATGGCGCTTGTCGCCTTCACGATTATCGGGGTGCTGTCGGCCCTTTCACTGAAGGAAAAACAAACATGAATCGACGCGGCCTCGTTCTATCCGTTCTGGCTGTTGGTGCCGCAGGTTTTGGCGGCGCGGCTTGGTATGCCACCCGCCCCCAACCCATGGCACAGGCAGTCCCTGTCGCGCCCGAAGTGAACGATGTGCTGATCCGGTCCTATTCCCCGATCCTTGGCCCCGAAACGGCACCTGTCACGATTGTCGAGTTTTTCGATCCAGCTTGCGAGGCCTGCCGCGCCTTCTATCCCGTGGTCAAGGATATCATGACTGAACACGGTGGTGCGGTCCGTGTCGTCATTCGATATACTGCCTTTCACGGGAAAGCTTCAGTTGAAGCGATCCGTGTTCTCGAAGCTGCGCGGATGCAGGGTGTGTTCGAACCCGTGCTGGAAGCGGTCCTGCGCGAGCAGCCACGATGGGCGTCCCATGGCACTCCAGCACCGGGTTTGATCCTTGAGATTGCCGCAAGCGGTGGTCTGGATGTCGAAGCTGCTCGAACACAGATGCTGGCCCCCGGTGTCGTGGCAGTGCTCAATCAGGACCGCGCTGATGTCGAAGCGGTAGGCGTGCGACAAACGCCCACGTTCTTCGTCAACGCCAAGCCATTAGACCCGTTCGGTGAGGCCGAACTGCGGCGACTGGTCGCTGCAGAAATTGCGGTCAGCCAAAGTTGATGCTCGGATAGATAAAGGAGAATCTGTCATGATAGAGCTACCTTATATCAAGGGCTTGACTCTTTTTTTGCTGCTCTCGGGCATGTCGACACCGACATTTGCCGGTTCGGAGGACGTCATCGTAGTAAACGCGTGGTCCCGTGCTTCGATTGGCATAAACCGACCAGGCGCGGCATATTTCACTATACATAACGCAAATGAAGACACAGTCACGCTGACCGGACTTACAACACCACTGGCCACGATGCCCGAGATCCATGAGACGAAAACCAACGCTGCAGGCGTCAGTTCAATGTCACCTGCAGGCGACATCACGATTGGGCCGGGCGAAAGCGTGGCATTGGAGCCGGGCGGGCTGCACGCCATGCTCATGAAGCTGCAAGACCCGATGATCGAAGGCGAGACCTTCCCGCTGACACTGACTTTCTCGGACGGTGGCGAAGTGACTGTTGAGGTCCCAATTCTGGGGATCGCCGCGCGCGGGCCGGAAAGCTGATGCAGCGTCGGCAATTGTTCCAATACGGTGCAGGCGCTCTGGCTATGATGCTTGGTATCGGCTGGTGGCGCGTGGATGGTCCCGGCGCTCCGAAACCTACTGGCCAAAGGCCGCTCCCCCTAACGGTGATGGATTTCCGACTGACCGATCACGAAGGCCATGAAGTGGGCCCAGAAACCCTGATCGGACGGCCGACCATGGTGTTCTTCGGGTTCACCTACTGCCCGGATGTCTGCCCCACGACGTTATCGGATATCTCAGGCTGGCTTGAAGATCTCGGAGACGAAGCCGCGCAGATGAACGTGGTCTTCATCACGGTCGATCCGGCGCGTGACACGGTCGAGGCCATGGCCGAATATGTCGGCTATTTTCATCCGGCCATTCGGGGTTGGACCGGGACGGAAAACCAGATTACCCGCGCTACAGAAGGGTTTCGGGCTTCGTATGAGCGCGTCCCGACCGAGGGAGGTGACTACACGATGAACCATACGGCAAGCATATTTCTTTTTGGCGCCAACGGTGAGTTCGTCACCATGATTGACCACCACGAGCCAAGAGAATTCGCAGTACCGAAGATCCGACGTGCGTTGACAGAAGATGTAGAGATCACAACATGAGAATAAGAGTTGCCTCGGTGGCCCTGGTTGGCGCCTTTTCGATGACTGCCATCGCCACCTTAGGGTGGTGGTCCAAAGAACCGGTGCCCCAATCGATTGCCGAAGCAACGCAATGGGCGCCTGCTGCAGTTTTGGAACCGCGACTTGCTGATAGCGTCATGACGGTTCCCAAAACCACACAAGTCGGCGGAGCGCGCAAAATCCTAAACGTCCCTCTCTTGCAGCCTGACGTCACCGAAACCGCCTTGCCAGCAATTGAACCGCCCTTGGTGACTTGGACGCGTCAAATCGCGTCGGGTGAGACGTTGGATGCAGTTTTAGCGAACGCCGGCGTTGCCGCACCCGCCCGTGCGGAGATCGCTCTGGCACTTGGAGTGGAATATGATCTGCGCCGATTGCGCCCAGGCCATGAGATCACCGTGATCTCAAACGAGGACGGCAATCCGAAGCGCGTAGAACTGGCCATTGACGATGGAGTGCGGATCGAAACGGTTTTTGGTGAAGAACTTCTTACGCGCGTATTGGAACCAGACCCTGAAGTGGTGATTTTCGCAAGCGAGGCGGTGGTTGAAAGTTCGATCTCCGCAGCGTTGGACAAGGCAAAGATACCTGCACGCTTCGCGGTCGATCTGGCACAGATGCTGGGCGGCACAATCGATTTTCGACGTGAACTCTCCGGGGGTGAGAGGATGCGTCTCCTTTGGCGCGAGGCGCGAGAAGGAAACAAAAGGATTGGCCAGCCCGAGCTTGCCTTTGCCGCATTGGACCTTGCTGGATCGGTCTATGAGATCGTCTGGCCGGATGACGGCAGCGGTCAAGCGACGATCTATGTGGATGGAGAGGTCCTGCGTGTCTTTGCCCAACCGGTGGAAGGAGCGCGGCTGAGTTCCGTCTTCGGCCGTCGCACGCACCCGGTCTATGGGAATGTACGCATGCACACCGGCGTCGACTTTGCTGCGGCCCGCGGTACGCCTGTAAAAGCAACGGCGCCTGGACGCGTGAGCTTCATCGGACGTCGTGGTGGATATGGCCGGGTGGTGGAGATATCGCATGGTTCCGACACCCTGACACGATACGCACATCTCAGCGAGGTGCCGGACACACTCGAACAAGGGCAGCGCGTGATGGCCGGAGACATGATCGGTCGCGTCGGTGCTACCGGCACCGCGACCGGCCCAAATCTGCATTATGAGGTTCTGGTCGATGGTCGCCCGACGGATCCTCTCTCAGACGACCGACTGGTAGAGGCGGCCGACCGGGATGCGGTTGGCACGGCTGCACTTAAGCGATTGGCTGAGGCTCGCTCGCTACTGGCCGAGAGGCTCACCAGCGAATTTGTACAGACAACAACCGAAACGCTTTAATCCATGAAACGACTGGCTCCCGCTCTTGCAGTCACGCTGGCCTTGTTTTCCGCGGCGCAAGCTGTCGCCGATGCGATCCAGATTGATGTCCGGAAGACAAACGGCTGCGGCTGTTGTCTGTCTTGGATGAAGCACCTTGAGGAAAGCGGATTCGCGCCGATAGGCGAGGACATGTTCGGGGGATCTCTTGTGCGATTCAAACTCGACACCGGCGTGCCTCAGCGCATGGTATCCTGCCATACGGCTTTGGTCGACGGCTACGTGATCGAAGGTCATGTAGCGGCATCAGACATCCAGCGTTTGTTGGATGAGCGTCCAGATGCAGTGGGGGTGGCGGTGCCGGGTATGCCCTATGGCTCGCCGGGCATGGGACCGGAAGATGATCGCGAGGGCTACGATGTCTTTTTGATCCAGGGCGATGGGTCGACCGAAATCTTTAGCAGCTATTTGGCCGCTGACTGACGTATCGGCGGGAACTCAGCGCTTGGAACCCTTGTCCCCAATAACTCTCGGCTTTCTTGGAAGCCTTGCCGCCGGATCGCTGACAGCGGTCGGGGCGACCCCCGTTCTCTTTGGACGCGTCCCCTCCCGTGCCACGCGCGATTTGCTGCTTGGCTTCGCGGCGGGTGTCATGCTCGCTGCTTCATTCTTTTCGTTGATCATTCCGGCTCTCGACGCAGCCGAAAGACAGTTCGACAACGGTGCTCTCCCGGCAGCCATCGTTTGTGTTGCGATCTTGCTTGGCATGGGGGCGGTCGCTCTGATGAATGAACGACTGCCGCATGAACATTTCAAAACGGGGCGAGAAGGGCCCGCCGCCGCATCTCTGCGCCGCGTCTGGCTCTTCATCATAGCGATCACGATCCACAATTTTCCCGAAGGGCTTGCCGTTGGTGTCGGGTTTGGGGCTGATGGTTTCTCTGGTGGCTTGCCGCTCGCGATTGGCATCGGGCTGCAAAACGCGCCCGAGGGTCTCGCCGTAGCGGTCTCATTGCTTGGTGAGGGGTATTCTAGGCGCCGTGCGTGGGGGGTTGCCGCCCTGACAGGTCTTGTCGAGCCGGTAGGCGGGCTTCTTGGCGCTGGCATCATCGGCATCTCGCAGCCCCTGTTGCCATGGGGCCTCGCCTTCGCCGCCGGGGCGATGCTCTACGTAATCAGCCACGAAATCATTCCCGAAACCCACCGATCCGGCCATCAAAACAGGGCGACTTTCGGTCTCGCGGTCGGCCTCGTGATCATGTTGTTCCTAGATGTATGGCTGGGGTGATGAGATGAAACAGTCCCATTTCCAAGGCTTCATTGCGGCTGGAACTGCTTTTCTTGTCGATCAGGTGACAAAAGCAATCGTCGTCGCTAATGCGACAGATTTGAGCGCCGGAATTCCGGTCTTTCCCAGTTTTAATCTTATTTACTTGCGCAACGATGGCGTGACATTCGGACTGCTTGGTGGAGCACCATGGTGGGGCCTTGCGACCTTGGCCCTAGCCATCTGCGGCTGGTTGACCGTCATGCTGGTACGCACTGACAACCGGGTTGAGGCTATCGCCTATGGTGCGATCATCGGTGGCGCGCTCGGCAACGTCCTCGACCGCATTCGATTTTGGGGTGTGACGGACTTCCTCGATTTCTACGTCGGCTCCACGCATTGGCCCGCCTTCAACATGGCGGATGTGTTCGTGGTCGGTGGCGTGGGGCTGCTGCTCTTAGCACCGTGGTTAGCCGCTAAACTTCAGACTGGCCCATGATGACGGGTTGGCTGCAATTGACTGGCTGCAGCCGTTGCTTTCCCCTGCGATCAGGGATTAGCTTTATGGCGGGCGGTTTAACGGTTTTAACCCTTCCACCGTTCTCATGGATCATCGCTGTTCCAGTCGCCTTCTCAGCACTCTTTCTCGTGCTCATGCAGGTTTCCACCGCGCGCGCCTTCGTCATCGGCTGGATCTTTGGAATGGGCCAGTTCCTGTTTGGAATTTCCTGGATTGCCGAAAGCTTTTACGTCGATTCCGAACGTTTCGGTGCCCTTGCGATCCCAGCAGTCGCGGGACTGTCCGCCGGACTGGCCATTTTTCCAGCTATTGCGGCGATGTTATTTGCCACCGTAATGCAGCGCCGTGCTGTCGGCGGCATTACGGCAGGTCTTCTGCTTGCAACGTGTTGGGTTGCCGCGGAATGGCTGCGTGGTCATGTCCTGACGGGGTTTCCCTGGAACCTTGCTGCTTATGCCCTTGTCGAACATGCCCCCCTGCGCCAACCCGCCGCATGGGTCGGAAGTTACGGTCTGGGCTTTGTCACGGTATTTATCAGCATATTGCCAGGTGTGTTCATCGCAGCCGCGCCAAACAGCCGCGCAGCTGTTTTGGCGCTCTTTGCCGTCGCGGTGACGGTAATTTGGGGGGGCGGTGTGCTTCGGCTAAATCAGAACGTGCCGCCAACGGACATTGCGTTGCGCATCGTCCAAGGCAATGTGCCGCAAGTCGAGAAGTGGGCGCCGGGCAGCCGCGAACGCACGCTGGAAAAATACCTCGGCTTGTCCGCGCAACCCGGACGCTTCGACCTGCTGCTGTGGCCGGAAACGGCCTTTCCCGGTTTTCTGGACGAAGACGCCTTGGCGCGCAGGCGGTTATCCACGGTTTTGCCAGACGGTAGGATCCTTTTGACAGGTGTGCCTGACCGCGTAGAGAGGGATGGGGGAACCCGATATTTCAACACGGTTCAGGCCTATGACGGCAGCGGCGAAATTCTAACGGGATATGCAAAACATCATCTTGTTCCGTTCGGGGAATATGTGCCCCTGAAAGGTTGGCTGCCGATCGAGCGCCTGGCCGAAGGTTTGGGTGATTTCACGCCGGGACCAGGGCCACGAACGCTGGCAATTCCGGGCGCGCCTCTGGTTGCGGTGGCAATCTGTTACGAGATCATTTTTCCGGGCCAGGTGGTCGACGATCTTTTTCGTCCCGACTGGATTTTCAACGCCACAAATGATGCCTGGTTCGGCGCCAGCATCGGGCCCGAGCAGCACCTCGCATCCGCGCGCATGCGCGCTGTGGAGGAAGGGCTACCCGTGGTGCGCGCTGCGAACACCGGGATATCCGCAATTATTGATGCTAACGGCGAGATCGTCGCGCGCCTCGACACTGGGCGAACAGACGTCATAAATGAAAGCCTACCGGCAGCGCGTACGGCTACGCCTTACGGACGTTTCGGCGATTGGACATTTCTGTCGCTCATCTGTGCAGCTTGGACGTTGAGGTTTGCCTTCGGCTTGGCCAAACAGCGACATAAGTCTGTAAAAACAAACCCAAAGGAACCGTGATGCTAATGTTTGTAGGCTTTATCGGAGGTGCTTTTTGGGGAGGCTATTTAGCCCGGAGCCGCAAAGGGAACTACCTAGACATCCTTCAATATGCGGCAAGCTTCGGCATCGCCCTAGGCCTACTGGGTTTCTTCATCTCAGTGGTTCTCTTACGCATCACTTCCTAACGCGAATTTGGTCTTTGTATCGAATTAAAACTGCCCGCTTCCTAGGGTTGCGTAATGGGAAAATCCCGACGTTCATCGGTACCTATCGACTGGCTGACAATACAAAATGACAGGAGCTGATAATCCCCTTCTTTCTTCTTTTCGACCCGTTTGGATTTGCGGTTTCGCCAGTGTCCATTGTATCCGTCAGTTTGTCCGCATGGTTCTATATGCGCGGCCTCAGACGACCCGTGCGTATCCGCGGAACGATCTCTGTCTGGCGTCCGATCTTGTTCTTCGCCGGCCTCGCTTGCATTCTTGCAGCCATGAACGCACCGCTCGCTGTAATGGGACATACCTTATTCTCAATACATCAGGTCGAACATCTTCTTCTTCGCCTTATCGGCCCCCTTCTCATCGCCGTATCGCAGCCGTGGCGCATCCTGCTATCCAGCCTCGAAAGACGCCGGCGTCAACACTTCAGTGCGCCAGCGAACTCCCGGGGACAAAGTTTCGTAGCGCAACCAACGGCCGCAACTGGGTTGATTGTTGGAGCGCTATTTATCTGGCAGGTACCTGTCATTTACTCACTTGCGCAGCGTATCGCGGCTATCGAAGTGTTCGCTCATCTGGGAATGGTACTAGCAGGGCTCTGGTTCTTTACCATGCTCTTCGATCCCAGAGACCCCCCTGTGGGCGCCAAACGCGGAGCGAGGCTGTTGTCCGCCTTTGTTGTGATCGTAGCAAACATTTTTCTAGGTTCCCTGACGACACTCAAGGAGGTGAGCCTTTACGCATCCTCCCATAGGGAAAGAATTGGATTGATCGATGCGCTGTCCGACGAAACGATCGGCGGCTATACTATTTGGGTCCCGTCTTCGATGGTGATGATCGTCGCGATCATTCTGGTCATGAACGGCTGGGACGCTGCGGAAGTACGTCGCTGGAATACGAGATACGACCTGCTACGCGGCTCGAATTCAGCGGCACTGGAGTTTCCGGAAACCGCCGAAGAATTGCGTCTGAAAGTGGCAAAGACAAACCGCGACATGGGCCGGACCCTCGCCATAGGCGCATTGGTCATGTTCTTGATCGTCATCACAACGGTGGTGACAATTGTCTATGCGCTTTGAACAGAGGACCCACTCAAGGGTTGCGCCTACCTCTTTTCACGCGACCGGCATTTTCGCTGCATGGTCGGCGCAGGTAGGAATATTGGGCGCACTATTTCGTGCTGGCCAAACTCAGAGGACGCGATGGGTTGGACCAGAGTTGAGCATTGACACAAATGCTACCCCGCCAACGTATGACTGCTGACGCTGCAGCCTCCTGAGTCTCGCCTTGCTGAATTTCGAGAGAACTCGATGCTGCGCTACTTGCTGCTCTGAAACTTCTGGAGGGCGTGCTCGAAGGCCTCCAGCGTGGTCGTGCTGACGTGATGCTCGATCCCCTCCGCATCGCGTTCCGCAGTCTCTTCGTCGATTCCCAGGCTGAGAAGAAACGCGACAACGACTCTATGGCGGCGGCGACAGGCCTCGGCCAATTCTCGGCCCGCATCGGTTAGAAATATTGCGCGGTAACGCTCCCGCCGCACCAAACCAGCAGCCTTGAGTCGGGAGATGTTCTTGGTCACTGTTGGAGATTTCACGCCAAGCCGCTCGGCGATTTCGACCGGCCTAGCCTCCCCCCGCAACTCGATCAGCTCTGCGATCAGTTCCACATAATCCTCCGCCATTTCGCTTTCATGTGCTCGGCGCACAGTCGCGAAACCCTTAGCCTGCGCTTCGGGAGCTCTCTCGGCAGTCTCGAACGCCTCGCGTTCGTATGATTGTAGCTTCGACATGTCCGGACATTGCAACGAATAACTAAAATTGACAATCTAATTAGCCTAGAATACCTAAGTTAGACGAGTCTAAGTTTTAGCGCTGGAGGCTATGGTGATAAAAAATCTTTCGAGGCTGCTGCTAACCGCTGCAAGCGCGGTCCTGCTGTCCGGACCCGGGGGGGCGACGCCTGTCAAAGAGGCTCCGTGGCTTCCTGAGGCGGCAGCCTATCGGCTGACACTTTTTCTTGGGAATCTCGCGCCAGTGCCTTGGGACGACATCGAGACCGCTTGGACAGAACCTCACCGGGGTTCGGAATTCTCGACCGGCGCGTTGGAGTGGGTGGACCGCAAAAGCGGTATCAAGCCGGATGGTATCCTTGACGCCATGGCACGTGAAGACCGGCAAGCAGTTTTCACAGAGGCCACTCGTCTTGTAGCGCTTAGGATCGAAGAGGAATTGGACCGGACTCTCGCAGCCGAAGAGCCTGCAAAGGCGCGCCAGGCTCTGCGAACGGCAGGCGAGCTCTACCGTGCGTTTGAGGATGGTATCGCGGCAGCCGACCCCGAAGCAGCAAGACGTATCGGCCTCGCTTGGCTGGAACTTAACAGTAGCACGGGGTCCGCTGGTCTTCTCGGCGCTGGCGCCTTTTCCGCGGATCGCGACACGCTGGAGGCCGCGCGCGCAGTCATTTCCAGCTATCTCGCGGAAAATTACCTCTTAGCCAACTATGCTCCACGTCAGACACTGAGTGCCCTGCCCGAAACCGCTGTGTTCAGCCGACGCACTATCGAGGTGCCGCCAAGCTTGCCGCCTGGCTCCGACATCTTCGATCAGGACCCGCTGCCATTGCTTGTCCTCAACTTCGAGGAACAAGGTATCGACGAGACCGATCTGCCCTTGGTGGCTTATGGCGACATGCTTTTCGACAGCCCGCAGATATTCGGAAATCCTGCGCGAAACCTCGGGATCGCCTGTTCGACCTGTCACAATCGCTCGGATGTGAACCAGCGCCTCTTCATCCCGGGCGCCAGCCACCAACCCGGTGCCATCGACGTCGATGGCGCGTTCTTTAATCCTATCTTCAACGACCGGCGCGACGACCCGATCGACATTCCGAGCCTGCGCGGGCTGCGCTTCACCGGGCCTTATGGTCGCGATGGGCGCTTTGCCTCTCTGCGCGACTTCAGCCGGAACGTGATCGTCAATGAATTTGGCGGCGCGGAGCCGACGCCCTTGATGCTCGACGCGCTGGTAGGATACATGCTCGAATTCGACTTCCTACCAAACTCTAAGCTGAATGCGGATGGTACGCTGTCCGAGGCAAACCCGGACGCGGCGCACCGAGGCGAGGCTATTTTTAATCGGCCTTTCGCTGGGCTAGGCGATCGCTCCTGCGCTAGTTGCCACGTGCCTGACGCAAATTTCCTCGATCGGCAAGCCCATGACATTGGATCGGTCTCGCCGGCATATAGTGGCGCGCGCGCAGGCGCGCTGGATACGCCGTCCTTGCTGGGAACCGCATATACCGCCCCCTATTTTCACGACGGTTCGCTGTCGACGTTGGCCGCCGTTGTTGAGTGGTTCGATGAGACGAAATCGCTTGGGCTATCAGAGACGGAACGGACTGAACTGACCGCGTATCTGGAGACTGTAGGGTCGGCAGACGAGCCTTACGAGAAGTTCGACGCAGAGAACACCGCCTTTCGCCTGACATTTGCCGAATTGGCGACATTTGCATCGACGCTCGACACGCTTCTGCCCCGACGTGACGCAGAGCACATCCTGCTGCTGACCGATACTGTCGCTGCGGACCTCGCCGCAGACGCGAGCACCATGTCGAACCTGACCGCACGGCCCGAAGTCTATGCCTTGGCCGAGCGTCTTGCCGCAGTCGGCGATGCAGTCCGTGACGACGACTGGGGGGCCGCCGAAGCAAGTTGGACCGCGTTCAAGACCGAAGCCGACGCGATCGAAGAGAGGGCATTCTGATGGAATTCTACCTAACCCGCAGAAATATGCTGGCCTTGGCCAGTGCAGGCGCGATCTCGCTGGCCTCCCCGCTGATCGCACAAGACACTCCCTTGCGGCTTGCTTTCATTCCGCAGGAGAATCCCGACAAGCTCTTAGGCGACATTGAGGCCATCACAAGATGGCTATCCGAACAGATTGGCGTTCCCGTGGAAGGCTTCGTCACCATCGACCATGCTGCGGCTGTCGAGGCACTTCGCAACGGAGATGCAGACGTCTCCTTCATGGGCGCATTGCCTTTCGTTCTGGCGGAGGCGGAAATTGGCGCGGTACCTCTCTTGTCTGAGGTCTACCGGGGCGCGTCAAGTTACACAGGACGCATTTTTGTCCGCCGCAACAGCGGTATCGAAACGCTGGCAGACCTGCGCGGGCGCGATATCGCCTTTGCCGACCCGATCTCTGAATCAGGTTATCTTTATCCTCTTTCCGAATTCGTTAAGGCCGGGCTAATTGAGGGTCCTGGCGCAGCGGAGAAATTCTTCGGCCGCGTGTTCTTTGCGGGAGGCTACCAGCAAGCCATGCAGGCTATGGCCGAAGGTCTGGTCGATGCCGCCGGTGCCAGTCAGTATGCGGATTTGTTGTTGACCCCACAACAGCAGGCCGAGGTGACTTGGCTCGTAGAAAGCGCGCCGATTCCAAGTCACCTTGTGATCGCACGCCCAGAACTCGATGCCGCCCTGCAAGCCCGTTTTGTTGACGTCATGCTGAAGCTCAACGAACCGAAGCACCGCGACAAATTGAGCTATCTTTACGGACCAGATGGCTACGTCAGGGCAGACGGCACCGCGTATGAAGGCGTACGCGATATGGCAAAGAAATACGGGCTGTTACGATGAGCATGGCTATCGAAATAGACGATCTGAGTTATGTCCATAAGGGCGCACAGCTACCAGCGTTGGAACGAGTCTCATTTCGGATCCCGGCGGGCGAGTGTGTCGCTTTACTGGGCCCATCCGGGGCGGGCAAAACGACGTTGCTGGCGCTGCTCGACGGTAGGATTCAGGGATGGCGCGGGCGCGTTTCTGTCTTGGGTGCGCCGCTCAATCCCGACCGCCCACCACCCCGAGCTCGCCGTCCTGATACCGGTTTCGTGTTTCAGGAATTCGCCCTCGTAGAACGCTCCACGGCACTACGCAACGTGCTCAACGGCCGCCTGGGGCGGATGTCACCTTTCCAAGCAGTACTGGGATCGCCAATGGCTCACGATCTCGATATTGCCCGCACAGCACTCGCCGATTGCGGCATCGCAGAACTCGCGGAACGCCGTGTCGACAGTCTCAGCGGAGGACAGCGACAGCGCGTGGCTATTGCGCGATGTCTGGCGCAGGAACCACGGCTGATCCTCGCCGACGAGCCAGTGAGCAACCTCGACCCCGCCCGCGCTGGAGAGGTTCTGGGGTTGATGACCAAGGCGGCGCGAGCGCGTGATGCAACAGCGCTATTCTCCTCGCACCAACCCGATCTGGCGCGGCGTTTTGCAGGGCGCATCATCGGCATACGAGAGGGGCGGATCGCGTTTAACGTGCCAACGTCCGAGTTGAAAGACGATGCGACTGCCGAACTCTATCGGGGGTCAGGACCGACGCCGGAACTCGGTCCCCGGGCGGTGTTATGATGGCCCCCCGCGACTTCGGCGGCTTCGTCACCAGTTCGCTGATCGCTATTGCCATCCTATGGTCCCTCGTCACAACCGATGTCGAGTTGTCGCGTCTTGCTTCGGCCGGTCCACGGATTACCGACTTTATCGGCCGGATGTTCCCGCCCGATCCGACAGTGATGACCGAGATCAAAAAAGGCAGCGCAGAGACACTAAGAATAGCAATCCTCGGCTCCCTCGGCGCAGTGCTGCTGTCGACCCCTCTGGCTATTCTCGCGTCCGAAACCATGGTTTCGCGTGCGGTGTTCGGGCCGGTCCGCGCGCTGCTGGCCTTTATCCGGGCGGTACCGCTGATCCTCGTGGCCATGCTCATGGTGGGCGCGGTCGGGCTCGGGCCGCTGCCCGGCATCATCGCAGTTGCCTTTCATGCCACTGGGATGCTCGCTAAATTCTATGCCGAGGCGATCGACGGCGTATCTCGCGCCCCCATCGCAGCACTTGAAAGTGCAGGGGCTGGACCGCTCGTGCGGCTCAGACATGCGATTTGGCCACAGATGGCCCCAGTCATCGCCCGCGACACGATTTTCCGGTTCGAACTGAACCTGCGTGAGTCGTTGGTCCTCGGCATCGTCGGCGCGGGCGGGATCGGCTTTTACATCCAGACCTACATCCGCTCTTTTCAGTATGACAAGGCGGCCAGCGTCACGATTGCCGTCGTCGGCCTAGTCATCGTCATCGAGGCGATCAACATCACGCTGCGTCGTCGATTTACCTAACCATCAAGCATAAATGTCGATCGGTGTTCCATTTTTCACCATTGCGTAGATTTCCTCGATCTGACGGTCCGTTACGGCGATGCATCCTGCGGTCCAGTCACGCTTGTTCATCGGGTCGATCCCCTTGCGTGGCCCACCGTGAATAAAAATATCGCCACCCGGCGACTTTCCTTGGGACTCAGCAAAGGCAATATCCGCCGCTTTGGGATATGAGATGCCGATGGAGAGGTGGAAGAGGCTGTCCGGGTTGCGTCGGTCAATCACGTAGGTGCCTTCTGGCGTACGGCCGTCTCCCTCGAACTGTTTGTGACCCTGGGGCGCGAAGCCCAATCCGATGGGAAATGTACGCAAAACGCCAGCCTTCCCGTCAAGGACGAGCAACCGCTGTGCCTTGTACATGCGAAGACGGGTTACTTTGGGTCCGTTGTAGGTCCGGAACTTATCTGCACAGCCTGACAGGAAGGCAGCCAACCCACTTAGAATAAAGACCCGTCGTGGAAAATTGGTAGTCATTACTGCTTGATGCCCCTTTCGTGAGGTCTGATGTGTTTTAGGCATTACTTAACCGCAAATGCCGGATCAATGACCGTGCGCGAGTGCTCCCTTTGCCATATTCTCGCCCACCGGTTCACCGCCCGAAGGCCCGCCCTTGATCTGATAGCCGTTCAAAAGCCGCAGTGCATTGGCGACCACCAACAGGGATACGCCCACATCCGCAGCGATGGCGCCCCACATAGAGGCCATGCCGAACGCGGTCAGCCCGACGAACAGCGCTTTGGTCGCCAACGATATACCAATATTCTGGTGGATGATCGACATGGTCCGGCGTGAATGACCAATAAGCCAGGGCACCTTGCCGATATCGTCAGTCATCAGCGCAATGTCGGCCGTCTCGATGGCCGCGTCAGATCCGACAGCCCCCATGGCAATGGCATAATGCGCCCGCGCCATGGCCGGTGCGTCGTTCACGCCGTCACCAATCATCGCCACCATGTCGTGGATTTCCACCAGTTCTTCGATGGCCGTCACCTTATCTTCTGGCAAAAGTTCGGCGCGCACTTCGTCGATCCCAACTTCGGCCGCGACGGCACGCGCGGTGCGTTCGTTGTCGCCCGTCAACATCACGATCGTCTCCACACCCTGCGCATGCAACTTTTCAACGACCCCCTTAGCATCAGGGCGGATGCGGTCGCGCAGCTCTAGTATGCCGACCACGGCAGTCTCGTCACCCACTACAACTAAGGTGCTCCCTGCTCCTTCTATTCGATCTCTCAAATCTGTTGGAATGTGATTGCCAAACCCCTTCTCCTCAGCGAACCGATCCGAGCCGAGCCAGATTACACGCCCGTCGGCGCGCCCTTCCAGCCCGCGTCCAGGCACGGTGCGTGTATCCTCTGCAGCAGTTATGGAAACACCATCAGTTTGCGCGCGCGCGAGAATGGCCCGTGCCAGCGGGTGCGAAGACCGTGCCTCCAAACTCGCTGCCAGCGTTATGAGATCGCGCGCGGAGGCTTCGCCCAATGCGTGAACTGCTGCAACCTCGGGTTCGCCCATAGTGATCGTTCCCGTCTTATCCATCGCCAGCGCAGTGGTGCGACCTGGCGCCTCAACATAAGCGCCCCCCTTGATAAGCACCCCTGCTCGCGCCGACGCGGTCAGCGCTGCCACGATCGAAACTGGTGTTGAGATGACAAGGGCACAGGGGCAGGCGATTACCAGCAGCACCAACGCATTGTAGAACCAATAGTCCCAGGCACCGCCCAGGAGGAGCGGCGGCACCAGCGCAAGGGCGACCGCCAGCGCCATCACTATGGGGGTGTAGATGCGTGCAAACTTCGCGACCCATTGCTCGACCGGGGCGCGACGGGCATGGGCATCGCCGACCATGCGAATGATTTTCGCGAGCACCGTGTCCGAGGCGGCCTTCGTCGCGCGCACCGTCAGTGTGCCCTCACCATTGATTGTGCCGGCATAAACCTCGTCGCCGAGTTCCTTCGGAACCAGTGCGCTTTCGCCAGTGATCGGGGCCTGGTCGACAGCCCCGGCCCCCTCTAAGACCTCGCCATCAAGTGGGATGCGGTCGCCGCCGCGCACGATGAAGCGATCATCCACGGCAACTTCTGCCGCTGGAACATTCGCCTCGCTACCATCCGGCCGGATGATCCTGGCTGTCGGTGGTGCTAAATCCAGAAGGGCCGACACCGCATTGCGCGCCCGCCCCACACTCCAGCTCTCAAGGTAGAGCGACAGTGAAAAGAAAAACGCAACTGTCGCTGCCTCGAATAATTCGCCCAGCCCGATAGCACCCGCCACGGCCACCACCATCAATAGATTCATGTCAGGGCTAATTCTGCGTGCTGAAGACCAGGCCTTTGGTGCAACGAGCCAGACGCCAAAAAGGATTGCGACGGCAAACAGCCCGGCTTCCGCGATGGGCATCGGCGCCGTGCCATGCCCTGCAAACAGACCAAGCGCACCACCCATGCCCGTTTCGACGATATGGTAGAGAAATCCTGCCGCCCAAAACCCGCCGCTCAGCGTGGTAAAACCCTTTTGACGTGCCAAATGCGCTGCCTGATTTTCGGCCGCGTTGTCGGCATCCCACGGTTTCGCGCTCATGCCCGTGCTCGCGACCAACTCAGCGACCTCATCATCTGAAATCTTATCCCCAGTATCCAGAATCGTCATTCGTCCATTAATGACATCAAACGCCAGATGCTCTGTCCCGCCAACTGTTGGACCGACAGCCCTATTCAGGATCGCCACCTCTTCGGCACAATCCAGACCAGAGACCTGGAAACTTCGTCCGGTCGCGGGGATGGGTTGTGCTGGTTCCGTGTCGGCTCCAGCACCGCAGCACGTACCACCTTCTCCATGAGAGTGGGAAACTCCTTTCGGATGCTCTTGATAATCACTGTGCTCGCGATCGCGGTCAGATTTGTGTTTGTGGTCGCGGCGGTGGTCATGGATAGACATAGATTGACCCTAGGATTAGATTGATTCAACTCTGACATAGCCCCTACAGTTACTAGAGGTTCAATAGAAAAATTGCGTTTCTTTTTATGAACTCTTTTGAAGATGCCGCGCTCCGACCGCCCCAGAGTGGTTCTTGTGGACCTGTGCCCGGTATGCAAGATTGTTGGTGAAAACCAAATTAGGACAGGTCAGAGGACTGAATGCAAACACGACATATGATGATTGGAGCGGCCCTGCTGCTCGCAAGCGGATGTGCCGCACCAATGGCTAACTCCCGCGCGCCGGTAGACGCGGTTGGAAACCTTCCCGAACAAATCGTTAACCTAGCTGCACCTGGTCAGGACCTCACAACAGCTCAGCTTCGTTCCGAGGATGGATGCTACTGGTATGAGCACAGCGGTCCAGTAGAAACGACACTGGTGCCGCTCCGCTCAATAGGTGGCAACCCGATCTGCACCACGCGCTCGGCGTGACTAATTGACCAGTGCAGACTGGTTGGGCGTAGATCACGTTCGCGGGGTCACGCTTTCTTCTGCCGAATACAGGAACGCCGTCGAACCAGTTTTGACGTTCGGGTATAGATGGTTGATATGTGCCATGACCATGCGGACACACCCCGAACTCGCGCGCCCGCCGATGCTTCTTGGTTCGGGCGTCCCGTGAATGCGTAGATAGGTGTCTCGGTTGCCTTCAAAAAGGTAAAGCGCCCGCGAACCAAGAGGGTTTTCTGGGCCAGGGTCAACACCGTCGGCAACCGGGCCATAGAGCTCGGGATCGCGTGCGATCATGTTTTGGGTCGGCGTCCAGTTTGGCCATTCCACTTTTCGCTGGATCGTATACGTGCCGGGCTCGTACAGGTTACCACGGGCGATCGCCACACCGTAACGCATCGCAGTTCCCCCTTCTTCGATGTGATAGATGTAGCGCGCTACGGCATCGACGTGGACGTCTCCCGGAACAAGCCCGTCCTTAGCGTCCACCCGCTGGGGCAAAAAGCGCGGGTGCAGGCCCCACGGGTTTGACGTAGTTGGATCAAAAGCGGGAGGTGTGACCTGCGCGTCCCAGGCGGCCTTCTCCTCCTTGGTGGGCCGGGTGGCTGCCAGTAGCGGGCCAGCGATTGGAGTAGAAAACAGCGCACCGCTGGTCTGGAGAAAATGTCGTCTTGTCAGCATCATGCTTACTCCTTCAACGTTAGGTAGGCAAACTAAGCTTAAACAAGGCCACTCTGCCGTTCAGTAAGGAAAGCCTGAAGCAGTATGGCCTGTTTGACTCGAATGCCGTTCTTCGTCTGCGGCCCTAACTCCTAAAGCTACTGTAGGTTCAAGAGAAATATTGAGGTCGAACCGGGGCTTTCGTGTTCTTACTTAGACAAGAACAGACCAGTCCGCCAGCAATTCGGTCGTGGCCCGTCACCGCAGGACTATCCGGTATTCTGGGTGCGGGGCCGATGTTCGCCATTGGTTGAAAAAACCTTCGCGGTAACATCTCGACTGTGTCTCACGTCGAAAGAACTACATCTAAAGAACGACCAAACCGGAGCGATGTAACGACCTGGCCGAAGGCCACGACATCTTGAATCACGTCTCGCGATAGTTGTCACAAGCCTCAACCCCTTCTGCGACGACATCAAGAAGAGCATCTACATCGCTCAATAGCGTTGTGATACGTGAATTGCTGATACGGTAGCGAACAAACCGTCCATCTCGATCGCTGGCGACAAGCCCGCACTCCAGCAGGCATCGCAAATGATTGGAGATATTGGGCTGCGTTAGTCCCGTGTGCGCGACGAGCTCCTGAACGACGAACGGACTTTTTGCCAAGGCGTCCAGAATCGTCAAACGACTGGTATCTGCGAAGCCGCGAAGCAATTTCGCGCGCTGTTCAATAGTGGTGGTCTTGTCTTCCATAACGATTTGCGCCATATCATTTCTCGCTGATATATAGAATCTTCTATCCACTTTAGCAGGAAAGCCGCGATCATGGCCAACACAGACAACGAGATAGCAGATGCGCCATTGTTTCGATACCGGGTTTCCGGCATGGATTGCGCGAAGGATGCTGCACAGATCGAGCGGGCGGCACAGTCGGCCGGGGTAGCGCCCGGCGATGTGAAAGTGTCGGCCGCAACCCACATCATGACACTGGCTGCACCCGAAGGGCGCCTGCCGGACATCGAAAAGGCCGTTGCGGTGACTGGTTACAGCTTCGACCGGATCGAGGACAATGCAGACATTCCGCCAAATCCGGCCCATCAGGACCCGGCCTACCGCCGTGCCCTCTGGATCGTCGTGATCCTGAACGTGGGATACGGGGTCCTCGAAATGATCGGCGGTTTCATTTCCGGATCGCAGGCCGTGAAGGCCGATGCGCTCGATTTCATCGGCGATGGCGCGATCACCTTCCTCGGCCTGCTGGCCATCGGCTGGAGCCTCGCTTGGCGGGCACGGTCGGCTCTGATCCAAGGCATCTTCCTCGGGCTCCTCGGTCTTGGCGTCCTCGGCACAACCATCGTTCGGGTCTTCGAACAGACGACGCCGGATGCAGGTCTCATGGGCCTGCTCGGTATGATCGCCCTTGTCGTGAACGTCGTCTCCGTTCTGCCGCTGCTGCGATTCCGCAAGGGCGACGCGAACATGCGGGCTGTCTGGCTGTTCTCGCGCAACGACGCTATCGGCAATGCGGCGGTCGTCATCGCCGCCGGTCTCGTGGCGTGGCTGGGCAGCGCGTGGCCCGACCTTATCGTCGCCTTCGGTATCGCCGGACTGTTCCTGCACTCCGCTTGGGCCATCATCCGCGACGCGCGGGGCGATCTGAAGGCGACGGCATGAACGGTCGCGTTCTCGGTGGGCTCTGCGCAATCGCAGCGCTCGGTCTCGATCAGGGCACCAAGGCGCTCGCCCTGACCACACCGGCGCTCGAGAGCGGGGTCGAGGTTTTACCCTTTCTTAACCTCGTGCGGGTTCTGAACGATGGGGTCAGCTTCGGTATGCTCGGCGGGTTCGTACCGTGGTGGGGTCTCATCGCGCTTGCTGGCGTGATCGTGGCATGGCTATTGATCTGGTTATGGCGCGCGCCGGACAGGCTGACAGCTGCCGCTCTCGGTCTGATCATCGGCGGCGCACTCGGCAATATTCTTGACCGCGTACGCTATCAGGCCGTTCCTGACTTTCTCGACTTCCATTACGGATCATACCACTGGCCGTCCTTCAATCTCGCGGACGTAACGATTTTCTGCGGTGCGGCCCTGCTGTTCTGGGACAGCTTCCGCTCTGCGAAGGACAAGCCTGGTCAGAGTGAACGCAAGGAAAACACAACGGGGGTGTAACCCATGTTCGGCATACCATCTGCGAAAGGCTTTGACAGCACACTGGCCCTGCTGCGCAACCCATATGGGTTCATCTCGGAGACCTGCCGCGCACTCGACACAGACCTGTTCGAAACCCGCATCCTCCTTCAAGAGACGATCTGCATGACCGGCGCGGCGGCAGCGAAAGTTTTCTATTCCGAGGATAAACTGATCCGCGCGGGCTCGATGCCGGGCCGCATACAGAAGACCCTGCTGGGCGAAGGCGGCGTTCAGGGATTGGACGGCGCTGCCCACCAGCACCGCAAGAAGATGTTCATGTCACTCATGGGGACCGAGCGGATCGCCGCGCTTCAGGGCACGTCGCTTCACATGTTGGACAAATATGCGCCGGACTGGGAGGCGAGGAACGAGGTCGTCCTCTATGACGAAGTGCGCGAAATGCTCACAAGAGCTGTTTGCGCCTGGGCCAGGGTGCCGCTTGATGAAGCTGAGGTGGCGACCCGAACGGCGCAGCTTACAGCGCTTTTTCAGGACGCCGGTGCCATTGGCCCGAAACATTGGGCCGCGCGACTGGCGCGCCACCGCCTGGAAAAATGGGCAGCACGGATGATCCAACAGGTCCGCGATGGCGAGCTTCAGCCGACGCAGGAAAGCGCCCTTCATTTCATCGCGACATGGCGCGATCTCGACGGGGAGTTGTTGAACCCCAGGGTGGCCGCCGTAGAGTTGCTGAACGTCTTGCGTCCGACCGTGGCGGTGTCTGTATTCATCGTGCAGACGGCGCACGCCCTGTACAGGTACCCAGAATGGCAGGAGAAACTGCGGAACGACGAAGGACTGCTCGAACCCTTCGTTCAGGAGGTCCGCCGCCTCTATCCATTCTTTCCTGCGGTCGCGGCACGAGTCAAAAGTACTTTCGAGTGGCAAGGGTATCGCTTTCCCAAAGGACACCGGGTTCTGCTGGACCTCTATGGTACGAACACCGATCGGCGTTCATGGGATGCGCCACTTGAGTTTCGGCCCGAACGGTTTCGGGGCCGCGCCGAAAACCCCTACGACTTCATTCCACAGGGCGGCGGCAACCACTACACGAACCACCGCTGCCCGGGTGAATGGATCGCGATCAGTCAGATGAAGGCGTTTTGCAGGTATCTTGTGAACGACATCGACTACGATGTGCCGGATCAGGATTTGGAGCTTGACCCAGGAGAGCTGCCATCACTGCCCCAGAACCGGTTCATCATGCGCAACGTCAGGCGTCGGCAGTAGCTTCGGCCTCACCCGGCCCGACCGACCGCGCATCCTTCGTGGCCTCGAACGCCTCCCACGCAACGTAGGGCACGATCAGAAGCGCCGCGACCGGATCGGCCCACCACCAGCCCATCCATTGCGTCAGACCGATTCCGGCCAACACCACAATGGTCTGGTATTCGCAGATCATGGTATCCTTGGCATCGTATTTCAGGGCGGGTGAATCGAGCCGCTTGCCGTAGCGATACTTGCCCCAGGCCAATAGCGGATTGACCACTAAAGAGACAAACAGGATCGCGATCCCCCACCAATTGAAGCCCGGTGCCTCCTGCGAGATGAAGGCGGACACCGCCTCGTAGAGGATCGCGGCGACGACGATCCAGAAAGCACAGGCGACCACATAGAGCGCGACCTTCTTGCGATGCAGGACCGTGCGCTTGTCGCCACCGTCCTTCTCGGCCTTCAAGCGCCAGATCAGCGTCCCGGCTGAGGTGGCTTCGACCGTGCTGTCGAGGCCCCAACTCACTAGTGCGGCGCTGCCGGTCAGAAGTCCAACGGTGACGGATACGACGACCTCGATGAGGTTGTAGACAAGGCTGGCGATCTCGACGCGGATGCCGCGTGTCAGATTGGTTTGTCTATCATTTTTCTGCTTGCTCATGATGCGGTAACCCCTGATATATTCTATAAGTTCCCGCCGAGAGTTGGTTACCTTGTCATCAGTATCTCGCCATTTGGAAGCCGACATTGTTCTCCTTCTAAGCTGCCTCAATAAAGGCGAGCTTGCCCCTCATACATGAAAACAAAGGGTTTCGGACCTTTCGCGTAGCCGGTGTCGAGCCGCTCCATGCGGAAGCCGTTCTGCTCGACCAGAGTGTCTGTCTGGCGGTCAAGGTGACAGTTTCCGGCACAATGCTTCCAGGCAGGCGTGAGCCAGCGCTGCCAACGCTGGACACCGGGTTCGGGCGCTGTTCCATGCTCGACGAAGCGGAAGGCGCCATCCGGCTTGAGAACGCGCCGGATCTCGGCCAGCACCTTCTCCGGTTCCGACACGCTGCAGAGCGTCCAGGTGGCAACCACGCAGTCAACGCTGCGATTTTCCAGCGGCAATGCTTCGGCCACGCCCTCGATCATCTCCGTTGTCGGCGTCAAGCCCTGAGAAGCCTGCGCGGCCCGATGAAGGAGTTCCGGCGACGGGTCCACACCGACGATCTGATCCACGGCGTCGGGGTAGAGCGCGAGGTTCAGGCCCGAGCCGATCCCGATCTCCAGCACGCGGCCCTTCGCACCTGAGACCGCGCGCCTTCGGTAGGGAAGAAGCTGTTCCTGACCCATGGTGAGATGCGTGAGGCCAGGAAGTATATGTTTTTCGTAGAACCGCACGAGCTGTTACCCTATTCGTCCAAGAACCGGAAATGCATCGAGCATCCAGTATGACAGCGCGCTCAACTGTCCAGTCATCATCGCCAGTCCCATAAGGATCATCACGACGCCTGCAATCTGGTGGAGGCGGCGGCCAACCCGGCCGATGGCCCGCAACCGTCCCGCAATCTGATCGGTGAATCCGGCCACGATCAGAAACGGTATCCCGAGGCCTGCGGAATAGACGGCAAGCAGCATGACGCCTTCGCCCATCGTGGCGCTCGCCGCACTGGCTGTCAGGATTGCGCCGAGGATCGGGCCGATACACGGCGTCCAACCGAAACCGAAAGCAAGACCGAGGACATAGGACGCAGCGGGTTGGCCCCCGGGGATGTTGAGATTGAACCGGAAATCGCGTTCCATCACTGAAACACGCGCGGCCCCGATCATGAAAAGCCCGAAGACAATGATGATGCCGCCCCCAACGAGGTTGAGTTCATACCGCCACCGAAGAAGGGCCTGACCCAATGCTGTCGCGGATGCGCCAAGCCCCATGAAAATGGTGGAGAAGCCGAGGACAAAACACAGGCTCAGCCAGACCGCGCGCGACGGCGAGGCCGCAGCCGCCCCGCCTTCAGCGGCTGTGCGCCCGGCCACGTAAGAGACATATCCTGGCACAAGAGGCAGCACGCAGGGAGACAGAAACGATATCGTACCGGCCAAGAGCGCGGCGGTGAGCCCCAGAAGCGAGATATCTACCATGAACCACGTTCACCCCTGAATAGCTTGCGCAAGGGCACTCTTGTGGCAGCCCAATATGCCAGGGTCGGGACGATGATCCATTGCAGCAGGGGCGTGAGACCGGCGTCGATGACGGGGACCACCGGCATGATGTCGCGATAGGCCCAGGCCGCACGGATTACGATGTTCAGCCACTCGCTGAAGATCGTGTAAGAGACGCCCATGGCCACGGCCAAAAGCAGGACACGCCCTGCGCGTTCCGACGGCCATGCGTGCCCTCCAACAAGAAACAAGGCAAGCAAGAGCGTGCTCATGGCGATCAACAGGTCTCCGCCGGTGCAGTGCACGACCGCGAACACAATCTCTCCCCAGGTGCCTTCGACCCAGATCGTGTAGAGCGGGATATGTGCCATTTCCCAGATCAGGTGTCCGAACAACGAGATCACGAAGCGTCGCGCTAAGCGCCTGCAACTCCTCGATTTTTTGATCCACCCGCGCGAGGTGACTTTGGGCGATCGCCTTGACGTCGGCGCTGGACCGCTCGCGGTCCTCGTACAATGACAACAGCGTGCGACATTCCTCGATGCCGAAACCCAACGACCGCGCCCGGCCGAGAAACGCCAGCTTGTGCAGATCCTGAACAGCAAAATCGCGGTACCCGTTTTCACGCCGCGACGGTTGCACGAGTCCGATATCCTCGTAATACCGGATTGTTTTTGCGGGCAAACCGCTCTGTTCCGAAACATTTCCAATGTTCATAGCTGGCAACCCTCTCCTTAAAACACCAGATAGTCCTTCCACCTACTGGAAGGTCAAGGACGCTTGGCAATCTTTTTGTGACGCCCCTTCAAAAAATGAACCTGTCCCAACTCCCATAGTGTTCCTCGCTGCGCTTCCCACGCGACAGGCTGAGCGCGATGAGAGCGATCCCGGCGAGGATACCGACAAGGCTGCCTGCCACCGTGCCTCCGCCCAGGAACCAAGGCGCGACAATGAGCCAGAGGCCGAAGAGGATGTTAAGGAACCGCAACGGGCGCGCGACCTCGGCCCAGGCGATGACCGCAGTGGTCAGGACCAGTGCGCCCAGCAGGTGATCGCTGTTCGCCATGGCCGCTTCATTGCCAAAGATCGCGCGCGACAACATCAGGAAGACCCCGATCGCAGCACTCAGCCCGAGTGTCCATGGTACGGTGACGCCGCGTGCGCTTTGTCGAAAGATCTGCATCGGTCGCGCGTCGAAGCTCATTTCGCCCCCCGTTGTGCCACCGGGCAGAGCATCGCCCCTGAAGAACGCGCGCCAGAACGGTCTGCCCCGGCGCGTATTCCAGACCATGAACTGCACCATCGCGACGATTTCATCGAGCGAGAACGGGATCATGATCAGCATGGCCAGCGCCGCCATCAGGCAGATCGTGCAATAGGTGCCGATGGCAATCGGCTGAATGATGATGAAATAGATGCTGATCACGCCAAGCGGCCCGACAACGATGCCGAAAAGTGCGACCATCCAGGGCATCGTGCGCCAGCGCAGGCGGCTGCCCATCACGCCCATCATGATCTCAAACATATAACTCATTGCGCCAAGGCCGCCGTCGGCAATGGGCCAGGCTTTCGAGACATCGGAGGTGATGATGTATTCGGTGCCATTCAGCGCGACCGGCGATGAAAAGAACGGCTCCCACACGCCGTCTACATGGCCGAGCTGGTAGGCCGACAGGATGCGCGACAGGATGAAGCCCACGACACCGAGCGCGATGATCGGCAGGCGCTGGACATAGGTGGAGGGGCAGTAGGTCCAGCCGGGCGGGATATCGGTATCGTCCATCATCCCCTCGCGCGACATGCCCGGCATCATCGGGATCAGGATTGTCAGCGCGACCACCAGCGCGCCGATCAGCGTGTCGTTGGCATAGACGGCCGCGTCCGGCGTCCAGAACACCAGCGGCGCGGCCAGCAGCCAGACGCCGAGCGCGGCATTCACCCATTGCGCCCAGCCGTTACCATGGCGCAGCGACAGGGCGGCAAAGACCATGATGGCAAGTCCGGTGAAGACATTGTTCCACGCGGTCAGCCAACTGCGTGTAGCGGCGGACCACAGCCCGCGATCCTCCGTCACCTGCTGGACCGCCGAGCTGAATTCGGTCTGATCGAAGGTGCCGAAAACCGATGGCGCGGTGGCCAACCACAGGCCGAGCGCCATGACCAGCCAATGCACCCAGAGCATAGAAAAATGCATCTGCCGCATGTGTTGATCATGCTCGCGCCGATCCGCGTTCGCCTCGGCCTCCGTCGGTGCATGCTCTGCAGCCTCTTCCGCCACGGCGTTTTCGACCTTGGCCGCCGAGACCCGTGCGGCGTTCAGCCCGTTCGCTTCGTACCATTCGTAGGGATCGTCCTTCAGGCGCTGAAGGATGCCCGGCATGTCGTCGCGCAGACTGTGTTCAGGCGTCCAGTCCAAGTGCTTTTTCGCCGCCGAAAGGTCTAGCTCGTAGTGATCGCTGGAAATATCGACCATCCATGCCCTGATGAAGGCATCCTCCTCAAATACCTTGTTTTCCGTCCAGGCGCCGAGCTTGGCCAGTTGGGACGGCACGTTCCAGGTGATCCAGTCCTCGCCATGCAGCTCGCGCCCGATCAGGCGCTGCAACTCGCCGAAGGGTATCGGGTCGGCCTCGCCCAGTAGCACCGGAAAAACGTCCGGCAGCTTGACGCGCCGATCAACGATACGTTCCACCGCGTCTAGAAAATCGTCGAGATGCAGGAACGCCTGCCCGCGCGACAGATCGCCAGGATAAACCTTGCCGCTGAATCGTCGTTCGTGAATGCGGGCGATCTGGTGGGTCAGAAAAGTCGACTGCCCGTTGTCATCGTAGATACCGGCGGGGCGCATCAGCACGAGTTTCTCGTCGCCCCTTACCTCGCGCAGTACCTTCTCCGTGCGCACCTTCGATGCGCGGTAAGGAAACCTAGGATCGAGAGGATGATCCTCGTCTATCGGCTCCCCCGGCTCGGTCGGCGCATGGGCAAGCATGGTGGAAGCGAAGACGAACTGTTCAAGCTCAAACCCCTGAAGACCCTTCAGCAGCCGTTTCGAGCCTTCGACTGTAACGGCATCATACGCCGGATCATCCTCGCCGCTGAGATCGAAATAGCCCGCAAGGTGAATGCAGGCGGAAATCCTGTCGCCGTAAGCCAGCCGCACACGATCAAGCGCGGTATCGACACTTGCCTGATCGGTGATGTCGAAACAGACGCACTCGGCCTGATGCGGCGGATGGGGCGGCGAATACCGGTCAAGTCCGACGACGCGGTAGGACCCGTGCAGCCGTCGCACCACCGCGGCCCCGAGATACCCGCTCGACCCGGTAACTATAACGACCGGCTTGCTTTCATCTGCCATGGCGACGCTCCGGCCTTCCGCTACGTACGCAGGTATTTCACCAGCGCAATAACTGCGAGAATCAGCACCACGATGACAAGGAGCCAGACAAGTCCCATTCCAATCATCATACCGCCGCCCATCATTCCACCATCCATCATGATCTTCTTCCTTCTCTCAATTGCTAAGCGTTCAACTAAGTCATCCGCATTTGGTTTCAATTTCCAGCGCTGGAAGGTTGGAGGCCGCGGTTGCGATTGAAATGTTTAATGAAGAAAAAAGCTTCTATTGGCCTTCCTGCTACGAACGCGGACTTCGTCGCGTTATTCTCGCAGCGGGATGGCTTCACAAACGACATTGTATCCGTTTGTAAAGTTGACCAACCGGGAGATGCAGCCATAGAGGTGCTTCGGATTTCGATCTCGGGACAAGGGTGGAAGCGAGCCAAAAGATGATGCGAACCACGTTGCGCCTATTCTTCCTTCTCATGGCTTGCCTTTGGGCCTCCATGGGCTTTGCTGCATCGAGCGATACCTACGAGAATTCAACAATCACGGCCCGGCTCATCTCCGTTGAAAATGGGGTCGCGGAAACCTCCAGAACCCTTTCCCTTGGCCTGGATGTCGAGCTGGCCGAGGGCTGGAAAGCCTATTGGCGTTCGCCCGGCGAGGTGGGTCTGCCGCCTGAAATTTCATGGGATGGATCGGAAAATCTGGTCAGCGCACAGATGCTCTGGCCCGCGCCTGAGCGCTTCACGGCATTCGGCATCGAGAATTTTGGCTACAAGACCCGTGTCGTCCTGCCCATTCAGGCAGTTCTCGAAACTGCGGGCCAGTCCGCAACATTGCAGGCGCGTGTTTCATTGCTGGCGTGCTCGACTGTCTGTGTGCCGCATGATTTCGATCTCGCACTGACAATTCCGGCGGGCACCGGGATTGACGCGAAGGCGGCGGGCCTGATTTCGGAGTATGCCCAGCGGGTGCCGCTTGGTCCCGAAGAGAGCGACATCATTGTCGAAACGGCGGTGATCGCGGATGATGCGCTTTATGTGACGGCGCGCAGTGCGAATGCCTTTGTGAAGCCGGATATCTTTCCGGAACTGGGGCCGGAATTCACCTTTGGCAAACCGGACATCCGAACCGATGATGCGGGAACAGCCCTTTGGGCCAAGCTGCCTCTTCTCGCGCAAGGGGAGGATCCGCCGCCCCTGCAACTGACTTTGACCGATGGATCACGCGCGGTGACAGCGCAGCCCGCTTGGTCAGACCGCATCCCGGGTGCACCATTCGAGGTTATGGCGAACCTGCCGGATCTGACGCAAATCCTGGCGATTGCGGCCTTTGCCTTTCTTGGCGGTCTGATCCTGAATGTCATGCCCTGTGTTCTGCCTGTCCTGTCCATCAAGCTGACATCGGTTCTCAATCATGGAAACAAGCCAGCGCACGAGGTCCGGAATGGGTTCCTGATGTCGGCGCTTGGCGTTCTGGTGTTCATGTGGGCCCTCGCCGCAATCATTCTGGTTCTGCAATCCGTCGGCGTCACCGTTGGGTGGGGCCTGCAATTCCAAAGCCCTGTTTTCCTGACCGTCATGTTTCTGGTGCTTGCCGTGTTCTCTGCCAATCTGTTCGGGGTGTTCGAAGTTTCATTGCCCTCCGGGTTGCAGTCACGGCTGGCCAGATCAAGCGGTCGCGACGGGTATGGCGGAGATTTTGCAACAGGCGCCTTCGCGGCGGTGCTGGCCACGCCCTGCTCGGCCCCGTTTTTGGGGACAGCGGTTGCCTTTGCCCTGTCCGGGCGCCCGATTGATGTCATTCTCGTTTTCACGGCTCTGGGGCTTGGGCTCTCCCTGCCCTATCTGGTTCTGGCGGAGAAGCCTGGTCTGGTCCGGTTGTTGCCCAGGCCGGGACGTTGGATGGTTGTCGTCAAATGGGTGCTTGCCGGTCTTCTGGCCGGGACCGCGATCTGGCTGCTCTGGGTACTGATAGGGGTGGCGGGTGGCCGGGTGGCCATGACCGTGCTGCTTATGACGAGCCTTTTCATTCTTCTCGCAACAATACGTTTGCCGGGCAGATTGACGCGCCCGACAGCGCTGGTGGTGGTTGCTGTTCTCAGCCTTCTGGTGCCGACGGCGCTGACAATCCCGCCGCAGACGAGAGCGGTGGGCCAGGACTGGGTCGCGTTCGATCGCTCCGAGATACCGAAACTGGTGTCGCAGGGAAAAACCGTCTTTGTCGACGTGACCGCAGACTGGTGCCTGACGTGCAAGGCCAACAAGACGCTGGTGCTGGACCGTGCGCCCGTGGTCGACCAACTGCGGGGTGATAATGTCGTTGCGATGCGGGCAGACTGGACTAGGCCCAACACTGACATTTCCCGGTATCTGGAAAGCCACAACAGGTTTGGCATCCCGTTCAACATCGTCTACGGGCCAAACGCGCCAGACGGGATCATCCTGTCCGAGGTTCTGACGTCCGAAGCCGTTCTCGACGCGCTGAGCAGGGCCGCACTTGGCGACCCTGTGACCGCTTTGAAAACGGATGGTTAGGCCTAAAAGAGGCCCATCGCACGCGCCGACATCCAGACGCCCATGAATATCATCATCAGGTTTTCGGTCAGGGACACGAAACCCAGCGGCACGTTTGAACCGCCGCCCACGCAGGCGCACTTGATCTCGCGCTTATCGATGTAGACGGCCTTGAAAACTGAAGCCGCTCCGACCGTACCGATGAACAGTGCAACAGGCGCGCTGATCCAGACCAAGGCACCGGCGACCATGAGAATACCGGCAAGTGCTTCGCCGAAGGGATAGACATAGCCATAGCGCACCCATTTCTGGGCAAGCAGATCGTAGTTCAGAAACATCGTGGAAAACGTCTCGACGTCCTGCAGTTTTTGAACAGCAAGAAAGCTCATCGAGATCGCGATGAACCACTCGAATGCCCGCAGCGTCAGGATCGAACCGTAAAACGCCCAACTGAGACCAAGCGCCATAAGGAATGCGACCGCGAATATCGCAATGACGGGTTGATAAGTCGTCTCGTCGTCATCCTTTACGTCCTGGCCGAAAAATTCCCTCAGCGCGTCATAGCCACCAATTCTTTCATTGCCGATAAAGGTCTGCGGAGTCGTTTCGACACCGTGTTCTTCCATGAAAGCATCCGTTTCCTCGCGGGTGTTCAGAGGCCGGTCCTCAATCGAATACCCCTCCCGCTCAAGCAGGTCCTTCGATTTTCAGCCCATAGGGACAAACATGCTCCTCCATCACCATTCGGTACAAAACCGCCGTCTTCGGGGTGGATTTTGCCTCTCTCGTCATGACGCGTTCCTTTAAATCCTTTAACCGTTGCAGGTCCAATACCCGGTAAATCCGACAGTCAGAGGCGTCTCTCTCGTCAATTCAAACAGCAGGGTGGCGTCTTCACCGTCCGCGTCACCCGGCGCCAGCGTGAATTGGCCACCATCGGCAGACAGGACGCCACCGGACGTCACTGTGTCTTGCGACGTGAAGTTGACCAGCGATCCGGATATCTTGGCGACGCCGTTCCCCGCCCCGTCCGTGACCAGAATGGGATCGGCGTTCACGGCGCGAATGAAACGGCATTGTCCGTCGGACCCCAGTGCGCGTGTTATTTCTTCGGCTTTGAGCGGTGCAGGACGGATTCCGGCAATCACCGGGGTTGCAATCGCTTCTTGAAGCCCCTCCATTTCAGCCGGACCGTCCGCTTCACCAAGTGGCCATTCAGGACCGGCTTCGCCATTTGCCTCAATGTCATCTATGAGGAAACGCATTTCGGAAATTTCGCGATTTTGCGCCGTCACGATTTCCGAAGCCAGAGCCTTGACCCGTGGATCTGTCAGCTCGGCCCGTTCGCTTGTCATGATCGCGATGGAGTGGTGCGGGATCATCGCGCTCATCCAGCTTTCGTCCTGAATGGTCTCCTGGCTTCTCACGAGCCAGAGCGCGCCGGCAAACATCACGACAGACCCGAGAAAGATCGCGGCGTTGACGCCCTTGTTCTTGTACATGTTCAACATGAAAAGGAGCATCACGGTCGCAATCGTCGCGCCCATGATGAACGTCATGTAAAATCGGGTTTCGCTCCAGTAGACATGTTCGAAGGAGTACGAGTTGATGTACATCAGGCCGAACATGATCGCTGTCGACGTGCCAACCATCGCCAGAAACCGGCCATAGGATGAACCTGAATGGCCCCCGAATGTGCTGCATCTTCACTTGAACGGGCGTGGGACCCGCCGCTAGATTTCCCGGTCGTATCTTCAGACATTTGATCCCTCCACCTTGGCTTGAATTGCTGAAGAAACAACATTCCAGCGGGGGAGGGCTCCAACAAACTCCAACGCTACGGTGCGAAAATCCGAAGAATGTCGGCCCCAAGCATCATGCGCTACGGCTCTTTGGCCAGATCTTTCAGAATCGGACAATCCGGGCGGTGATCGCCATGGCAGGCGTCAACGAGGTGTGACAGCGTATCGTGCATCGACCTGAGCTGGGCAATCTTTTCGTCAATGGCCGCCAGGTGTTCTTGTGCGACCGCTTTTACTTGTGCGCTTTCCCGTGTCTCATCCTCATAGAGATCAAGCAGCGTGCGGCAGTCTTCTATCGAGAACCCCAAGGTCCGGGCGCGGCCCAGGAATGCGAGCTTGTGGATGTCGCTGTCGCGAAAGGCGCGATATCCGTTATCGCTGCGCAAAGGCCGGACAAGGCCGATGTCTTCGTAGTAGCGGATTGTCTTCGCTGGCAAACCCGCGCGTTCTGATACTTCTCCGATGTTCACACCTGTCTCCTATTCTGCGGGCTGCGTTGCGAATTTCGTCGCCGCGTCGTGGGGCGGATCCTGTTCCGACATCGTCGCCTTGATCCGTCGCAGCCGCAGCGCGTTGGTCAGAACCGACACGGAGGACAGCGCCATGGCCCCGGCGGCAAACACCGGCGACAGGAGCAATCCAAAGGCTGGATAAAGCGCGCCCGCCGCCACAGGGATCAGCGCGACGTTATAGCCAAAGGCCCAGATGAGGTTCTGCCGGATGTTGCGCATGGTCTTGCGCGACACGTCTATTGCATTCACCACGCCGCGCAGATCCCCCGACATCAGCACCACGTCGGCGCTTTCGATTGCGACATCCGTGCCGGTTCCGATGGCGATGCCGACATCGGCATGGGCCAGTGCTGGCGCGTCGTTGATGCCGTCCCCGACAAAGGCGATCTTGCTGTTCCCTTGCCGCAATTCGTCCAGGGCGGCGACTTTTCCATCCGGTAATACCCCTGCAATGACGTGGTCGATCCCGACCTCGCGGGCTATGGCATCTGCTGTGGCCTTCTTGTCTCCGGTGATCATCGCGACCTTGATCCCTCGATCATGCAGAGCTGCGATCACTTCGGCGCTGGAGGATTTGACCGGGTCTGCCACGGCAATCACAGCCGCCAGGGTTCCATCCACCGCAGCATAAAGCGCGGTGCGTCCCTTTTCGGCCAACGCCCTTTCGCGGTCTTCCAGCGGGCTGGTGTCAATGCCCTGCTGCACCATGAAGCGATCCGCACCGACATGAACCTTGCGGCCCTGGACAAGCGCCTCGACACCGTAGCCGGTCACGGACCGGAATTCCGTCGCATCGGGCCAGGACAGGCCTTCGCTCTTTGCGGACTGCACGATGGCCTCTGCCACCGGGTGCTCAGACTGCGCCTCGACAGATGCGATGAGGGCGAGTATCTCTGCCCGGTCAAAGCCGTCGGCCGTGATGAGGTCTGTCAAACTGGGTTGCCCTTGGGTGACCGTCCCGGTCTTGTCGAGCGCAACGAGGCCGACGTCGTCCAGATGTTGCAGCGCATCTCCCTTGCGGAAGAACACCCCCATCTCGGCAGCGCGTCCTGTCCCCACCATGATCGAGGTGGGCGTGGCCAACCCCATGGCGCAGGGGCACGCAATGATCAGAACGGAGACACCCGCCACAAGCGCAAAGGTCAGAGCCGGATCGGGACCGACCAGCAGCCAGACAACCACAGTCGCAAGCGCCAGAACCAGAACGGCAGGCACGAACCACATGGTCACGCGATCCACTAGGCCTTGGATCGGCAGCTTGGCCCCCTGAGCATCTTCGACCATGCGGATAATCTGCGCCAGCGTGGTATCCGCCCCGACCCGCGTCGCCGTTATGGTCAGGCTCCCGGTGCCGTTCACCGTGCCGCCGGTCACCGGTTCGCCAGCAGCCTTTGGCACGGCGAGGGGTTCACCGGTGATCATGCTTTCATCGACGTTGCTTGATCCTTCTGTGACCTCGCCATCGACAGGCAGCCTTTCACCGGGACGCACGAGGATCTGATCGCCGATCCGAAGTTCCTTGATGTCAACCTCGGTCGCCTGCCCCTCGCGCAGGACCCTGGCTGTCTTTGCCTGCAGACCAAGAAGGGCCTGAATGGCTGCACCGGTCTTGCCCTTGGCCCGCGCTTCAAGCCAGCGACCCAACAAGATCAGAACGACAATAACCGCCGCTGCTTCGAAATAGACGGCGCGCACACCGTCAGGCAGCACCTGTGGCAGGAAGGTCGCGACTACGGAATAAGTCCACGCCGCCCCGGTTCCCAGCGCGACAAGGCTGTTCATATCCGGAGCACGCTTGATCAACGCCGGAATGCCCTTCGCAAAGAACCTCCAACCCGGTCCGAACAGAACCACCGTGGCAAGCGCGAATTGGATCAGCCACGACGTTTGAATGCCGATTGTGCTCTCAATCAGGCCCTCAAAGCCGGGTATGGTGTGTTTTCCCATTTCCAGAACGAACACCGGAACGGTCAGGATCGCGGCAAGGATGACACGGCGCGCAAGCGCGTCGGCTTCTTCTGCCTTGCGGTCCGATCGGTCCTCGTGCGCATCGCTCTGCGCAATCTCGGCCGGGTATCCCGCCTCCGTACTGATCCGGGCAATCTCTTCCGGGGTGATGGCATCTGAAAGATACTCTACCACAGCCGTTTCGGTTGCTAGATTGACCGCCGCATTCAATAGGCCGGGTGTCCGTACAAGCGCCTGTTCAACCCGACCGACACAGGACGCGCAGGACATGGCGTCTACGTTCAGCGTGACGCGCGCCGTGCTTGCCGGGTAGCCGGCCTGCGACAGTGCCGCAACCGCTGCGCCCGTCGTGGCTGCATCATCCGTCTGAAACTGTGCCGTTTCACTCACCAGATTGACACTGACGTTCGAAAGGCCTGGAACCTCGCCGAGAGCCTTTTCAACCCTGCCCACACAGGACGCGCAGCTCATGCCGGAAACGGACAGACGTATCGTATTGGGGTCGGTCATGAGAGACTCCTCGGTTGAACTTACCCTGATATAGGGCTTCCAGTTGCTGGAAGCTCAAGAGAGTATCTCATTTATTTTTCTGATATTTGCTTGACCTTCCTCCCGATGGAACGACCAAGTCTGAGGTTGTACCAAAAATGGAGGCCTTCATGATTTTTTCCGTCCCGAAAATGAGCTGTGGACACTGTACATCCGCTATCGAAAGCGGCATCAAGGCAAAGGATCCATCAGCCGTTGTCACGTCCGATCTGGACCTTCGCCTTGTCACTGTCCAAAGCACATTGGAACAGGCCGCTGTGCGGCAAGCCATCGTTGACGCTGGCTACGACGCTTCAGCCGCGTAAGCTTGTCCTTATTCGGCGGCCCGTGCCTGATCGACAAGCTCGATCATCTGGTCCGCCTGGATCAGGCCCGGCGCAAGACTGTCGCCGATCACAAATGAAGGTGTGCCACTGAACCCCAGAGATTGCGCAAGCCGCATGGAAGTCTGTATGTGTTCTTCTATTTCCGGTCCGTTCATGTCGCGACGCAACTGTGCAACATCGAGGCCGATGTCTTCCGCAGTGCGGAGAATCGATGCTTCCTCTGCGCGTTCCTTCAGTTGCATCATGGCCCAATGAAACTCTTCATATTTGCCCTGGTTTCGGGACGCCAGCGCCGCGCGGGCGGCAAAAACCGACCCGTCCCCCAGAATGGGCCATTCCCGGTAAACGACCCTGACGTTGGGATCAGCGGCAAGCAATGCCTCCATTTCAGGTTTAACCCGGCGGCAATAGGGGCAGTTGTAGTCGAAGAATTCGACAACCGTGACATCGCCATCCGGATTGCCCAGAACGGGCGCATTGGGATCATTTTCAAGCGTGGCTTTTTCCGTATCGAGAACCTGCGCTGCGGCTTGCGCCTGCAACGCCTGCTGTTGCTGTTCGAACAACTGCGCGGCCTCGAACACGATGCCCGGATTCTCGCGGATGGCTTCCAGCACCAGTTCCTTGATCCGGTCTTCGTCCATGCCGTCTGCCGTCGCAGCGATGGGAAGCATTAACAGTGCGGTGGTAGCCAAGAATCTTTTCATTATCCGTCTCCTTGTGAGGCAATATCCTGGGCCGTGCGCTCGGCTTGCGTGGCGCGTTCACGCTCCGGCCATGTTGACTTGATGTATGCGAGGATGTCCCAGATTTCCCCGTCGCTCAGTTGGTCGCCGAAACCGGGCATGCCGCTGTTGAAGTCAACGCCTTGCGCCGCGAGAACCTCGGCGCCCCCCAGCTTGGTGTAGGCGAACAGCATGCTGTCCGCGTGGTGCCAAGTGTGGCCGCTTGCATCATGCGGCGGTGCGGGCAGGCTTCCGTCATCACGCGGACTGCGCCAGTTTTCTTCACCTTCCAGATTTGCGCCATGGCACGCGGCGCAATTTTCGGCATAGAGGACTTCGCCCGCGGCCACATCGGCTGAGGAGTTGATGAGGTTTTCCGCCGTATGGTCGGTTCCGCCGGACCGGGCCCACAGGAATATGGTAGCCACCGCAACGGTAACTACGCCCAACGCAAGATAGACGGATCGCGGGGTCATCCAACGACGATCTTGGTCATCATGCCCGAAGCCGCATGCGACAGCATGTGGCAATGTAGCAGCCATTGGCCCGGGTTGTCCGCCACAAAGGCAATCTCGCGCGTCTGACCCCGTTCAAGAAGGGTCGTGTCACGCAGCGGTCCGAGGGTGCCGTTTTCGGCGACCTCGTGGAAGTGAATGCCATGCAGGTGCATCGCGTGCGGAAACGCCGTGTCGTTCACCATCTTCAATCGTACATTCTGGCCGCGGTCCAGCCGCGCAAGGGGATCACCGTTGATCCCGTCCACTTTGCCGTTGAACGACCAGAAATACCCGGCCTCGACGATCTCGCCGATCGGCTTGAGTTCGCCCCCAAGGGAAGCGGACCTCATCCGCCCCATAGCACCGCCTTCCATACTCAGGCTGAGCATCGTGGCTTCACTCAAGTCGACCATCCTGTGGACGTTCGGCGGCAAGGCCAAAGGCGCGTCTCGACGATTTTTCGAGCCCCACTCAACGACCTCGAATGTAACCTGGCTGAAGGCCTCTTCCCGGCCGAACTGAAGAATATGAGCCGTTTCACCAACATCCGCGACCACATCGACGATCAGGTCGATCCGTTGAGCCGGAGCGAGGATCATCGGCTCCGTCACCTTAATGGGTGCAGCCAGGGGCATGCCGTCCAAAGCAACCGCCCAACCGTCAAGGCCTTCCAGCCCCAGTTGGAAATTGCGCGCATTGGCAGCATTGATCAGCCGCAAGCGCAGTCTTTCGTTCTTGCGTGCACTCAGGCCCAGATTGAAGGTTCCATTGGTCGTCAGCAGGTTGCCGATGCGCCCTGCGTGGCTGAGATCATGAGGCGCTCCGAAGTCGTCTTTGATCTGCGCGGTTTCGGGGTCAATAAGCCAATCATCCAGGATCAGGACTTCCTCGCGATCAATGTCGAGAGGCTCGGCCTCTTCCACGATCAGTGCACCGTAAAGCCCTCTGCCCACCTGCTCAAACGACCTATTATGGGCATGGTACCAATAGGTCCCGGCATCCGGGACAGTAAAGTCATAGTCGAATGTTTCCTCCGGCTGGACCACATCCTGTGTCAGGCCGGAAACGCCATCCATCGCATTGTCGATGCGGATGCCGTGCCAATGCGTCGACGTTCCCTGAGAAAACCGGTTGACCAATCTGCGCTGGACACGCCCCCCCTGCGCCACGCGAATCTCCGGACCGGGTGAGCCGCCGTCAAAGCACCAAAGCGATGTCTTGCCATAGTTGCCGGGCAGCAGCTGCACGTCGCTTTGCTGGGCTGTCAGGGTCGCGAATGGCGTGCCCGCAAATCCAGTGCTGGCCGACAGACCACTGAACGCAGCAGATGTTGCCAGAAATTGGCGGCGATTGAGCGTGATCATTCGTGGGTTCCCAAGATTATGATTTGTTGTCCAGCAGGTAGGTGGCCATCGCATTCAGGTCTGCGTCGCTCAGAAAGCCCGTGCCATAGCGCACGACTTCGGCCATTGATCCACCAAATACGTCGCCAGACGGCGTTATGCCAGATCGCAATGCATAAGCCATATCGTCTGTTGTCCAGCCTTCGGACACAAGATCGCGCGTCCGGATCGAAGGTGCTTTGCCACCTCCCGGCAAGGCGTCGTTGCCGGAAAACCTCTTCGATACTATGCGTGCGCCTGCAAAGTTCCGCGTTGTGTGGCAGGCAGCACAATGTGCCGCCCCGTTGACCAGCAGCTTGCCCCTGTTCCAAGCATCGCTTCGGTCCGCCTCTGGTGCGGTGTCAGGCTTTGTCAGAAAAGCCGCCCGCCAAAGTTTCATCCCCCATCGCTGATCGAACGGAAAAGGCACCTCATGGGACGGGGTCGGCACATTCACGGCTGGCACGGTCTGGAACGCGGCCCACAGATCGGCAATGTCCTGATCCGTGTAGTTTGCATAAAACGGGTAGTTGAAGGTGGGATAATAGGGGTCTCCGTCCGGGGAAATTCCCTGCCTTACCGCTTTTGCAAACTCTTCTACTGTCCAGCCGCCAATCCCGAATTCGACATCGGTGGTCAGATTTGGCGGATAGAATGTCCCGAAATCGGTCCGGAGCGGCGCTCCTCCTGCCAATGGCGCCCCGCCAGCTTCAAAGTTGGTGTGGCACGCAATGCATCCACTGGCGCGCGCCAGATACGACCCCCGCTGGGCATCGCCTTGCAGGGTCAGGTCCGAGACTGGCGCACCGATCGGCCAGGCTATCGTTGCCGCGACAACGCCGATGCCGCCGACGACCCCCGCACCGATGATCCAACGCCACCACCGCATCTGATCACTTGTCCTCTTTGCGGAACTTCTGGTGGCAGGCCGAACAGGTCTGGGCGACCATCGCGAACGCACGGTCGGTCGGCATGTCCGCAAACATCTCGGTCGTCATGGGAAGGTCCGATCCCATCATGCCCCCTCCCATTGCAGGCGCGGACCCGCCACCCATCATCCCGTCAGTGGCGCCGCCCATCATTGATTCGCTACCGTTGCCCTGTGCTGCGGCCAACCCATTGCCTGCGCTCAACTTCAATCCTTCGGCGGCTGTTCTCAACTCTTGCGCAAGGGCCGCGAACTCTTCGCTGTTTTCCCAGACCGACGGCAACGCCTTGGACACTCCGCCACCCGAGCCTTCAGGAAACAGTCGCGTCATTTGCTCACCGGCATGGCCGATCATCGCGCCAGCTTCCCTGCGGACGACATCGGCGTCATAAGGTACCTGACCCCGCATCATGGGTGATAGCGTCTTGAGTGTTTTGGCCATCGCGGACATGCCCTGCATCCGCTCCAGCACCACGCCGGTTGCTCCGGAATGCGCCAAGGCAGCAACGCCGGTCGTCCCGATCGCAATGGCAGTAATCCATATCTTCATGTTCATGTTGGTCATTGCTGTCAATTGATCCCGTTGGCGCGCTGAAGTTCCCGCACATATGCAACAACCATCTTCACATCGCCGGGTGTGACGCCTTCAACTGGCGGCATATTGCCAAACTTCCAATGGTGCGCTCTGACACCTTGTTTCGCGGCAAGCAAAAAAGCGGCGTCACCGTGATGGCTCGGTTCATAGATCTTGTGGACAAGCGGCGGTGCCACGCCATTCTGTCCGGCAGCATTCGCACCGTGACAAGCGGCGCAAGCGCCATCGAAAACACGCTTTCCCAATTGGGCATTTGCTGAGAATTCAGCAGGCACAACCACGTCTGCAATCGGCGCGCCCTCTTCCGTCTGCGAAAGATCAGGCGTTGTCATTGTGTGGCCGGGCATCGAAGACGATGGCTGCAATTGCTGCCAGATCACAACCGCGCCACCGACGACAAAAAACGCCGCAATCAGGATGCCGGACTTCGACATCAGATTAATCGTACCTGCGTGCCGACCGGTGTCCTTTCGAACACCTCGATGATTTGCTCGTTGTAGAGACCGATACACCCGCTTGAAGAGCGTCTTCCGATCTTGCGCGTATCATGGGTGCCGTGAATCCTGTAGTACGTCCAACTCAGGTGCAGGGCACGGACGCCCAACGGGTTATCCGGCCCGGGCGGCATATAGGCTGGCAAAGACGGGTCACGTTCGCGCATGGAGGGTGTAGGGGTCCAGTCAGGTTCGGGGTCCTTGAACGTGACTGTCGTGTAGCCGCGCTTTGTCAGCTCGTCAGACAAGGGAACCGATGTCGGATAAATGCGCATTTCGCCATCGGCCGTCCAGTGTTGCATCACGCGGGTAACGGTGTCTGCGATGATGATACCCTTGTCCAAAGCGTCAAAGTGGTCTTGCCAAGCGTGTGTACGAAACGATGAGATATTCCTTCGGACACTGGTTTGATCCACCTGCGCACGCAGGATGGACGGGGCCGCGAAAGCTGCCGATGCGGCACCTGCCGTGAATGCTCGACGCGTTACACGTGTTTGCTTGCGGGTCATCATATGGCCTCATGTTGTTGTCTGCCTATCCACTAGACTACCCGCCTGGTTGCATTTCATGAACAGTCCGGGGCCTGATATTATGTAACGATATGTATCCCGGCCAACGGACACGTCTTCGCGCTGCTGCCTCAAACCTCGATGGGTTTCAGGACAACACGCGTGTCGAGCGGGACCTTCTCATAGAGTTCGATGATCTGATTATTGGTAAGCCTTGCACAGCCGTTTGAGACACGTCGACCAATCGTCTTCGGATCCGTTGTGCCGTGAATTCTCAGGTAGGTGTCCCCACGCCCTGGCTGGTAAAGATACAAGGCGCGGGCACCGAGTGGATTGTTCAGCCCACCGGGCACACCGCCCGCAAAACGAAGATATCGGTCAGGATCTCTGGCTATCATGGCGGGTGTGGGCGTCCACCGCGGCCACTTTTGCTTGCGCGCGACATAGAACTCGCCGGATTCATAGAGCCCCTCCCGGCCAATTCCGACGGTATACCTGATTGCCCGATTGTTCGGCAAAGTCCAAAATAAAGCGAACTGGTTCGGATCGACATGTATTTCTCCCGGTTTGTCTGCCTCGGTGAACGGAACCTGGCGCGGCAACTGCTCCGGGGGCACCACAGATGGCCCGACGCGCCGGTCGTGCTCTGCGTCACTATGCGCGAATGCTGTTTTTCCACTCACCGAAAGAGCTGCAACAGAAGTCAGGAAATATCTTCGTTTCATATACTTGCCTCACTAAACTAGTCGGGTTTGAGGTGACGAACAACCCGCGCCATATGTGGCGAGCCTTCCTCTTTCGGGGCTGACTCGGCGCTTTGTTTGACGGGCAGCGTGATTTCAGCGCGCAGACCCCCATCAGTGCGGTTTTTCAGTTCGATAGAACCACCGTGCTCAAGGATGATGCTGCGCGCAATCGACAGCCCCAGGCCATGACCGCCGGTATCCTGTGATCGCGACGTCTCGAGCCTGACATAGGGTCCGAAAACAGCCTCCAGCTGATTGTCGGGAATACCGGGCCCCTGATCGTCGATGGCGACCACTACCTCACTGCCCATGCGTTGCCACGAAACCCTGGCCTCACTCCCGTAGCGGATCGCGTTCTCAATCAGGTTTCTCAACGCGCGCCCCATCGCGCTTGGTTTCACGGATACGATGAGTGGACCTTGGCTGGTCACCTGAACCTTGTCCAAGCCCATACCAGTGATCAGATCGTGCAAATCAACCGATTGGACCTCTTCATGCTGTCCGACGCCCTTCGCGAAATCGAGGGTCGCATCGACCATCCGTTGCATCTCTTCACTTGACGCCACCAAGGACGTGCGCGTGTCTTCGTCGTCCACCATTTCGGCCCGCACCCTAAGCGCCGTCAAAGGCGAGCGCAGATCATGCGCAAGCGCTGCAAGCATCTGGGTCCGGTCACTGACAAATCGCGTCAGGCGATCCTGCATGATGTTGAATGATCGGGTCAGATCCCGAACTTCCTTCGGCCCTACGACCGGCAGATCGCCCTTGGCGGCGCCGCGACCCAGACGTTCGGACGCAGTCGCGAGATCGTTGAGTGGTCCGGTCAGTCGGGACAGGAGAAACCAGAAACTTGCAACCAGCAGAAGTCCCGCAGTCAGTGCAAAGGATATGTTGGACGCCAGCGACCTTTGCAGAGGCGGCCGTTCGAACCGCGTCTCGATGTTGAGCCAATTCCCACCGGACAGCGCAATGGACAGCTCCATCTCGATGGCCGCAAGGCTGCCCTGCATCATTTCGGCGTGCATTTGCGCCATTTCCGGTGACAGGTTCGGAAGGGGCAGCAGACCTCCCTCGATTTCATGAACCTCAACCCGGATATCCCGGCTGTAGCTTTCCTGAAGCAGTGCCCGTATCCGCGCTTCGACCGCTCCACCGTCATCGTGTTGTCCGTGTGCAACCGACGGCTCGTCTGTAAGGTCGAACCGTACGAGCGGAGACGTTGCCGCGCGGACGATCTGGGCATGCAATTCCGGGGGTGCGCCTTCAATCAACTGTGCGACATTTGCGGCCCTTCCGGCGGCTTCGGCACCGATGGCGGCCTGAATGGCTAACGAGCGTTCATCAACGAAAAACCAAAGACTCAGAGCTTGCGCGAGGATCAAGACACCGAGGACCAGAAGGGCAATCTGTGCACGCAACGTCCGCGGAAGCAGCTTCATTCGCAAATCTCGACATCGCAGGAAAGACTATACCCCCCATGCCGGACAGTCGCGATGATCTTCGGGCGCAAAACGTCCTCTTCCATCTTCCGGCGCAACCGGCTCACCTGATTGTCGATGGTTCGGTCCAATGGACCGGCGACCCGGCCGGTGCTCAATTTGAGCAGCTCGTCGCGGCCAATGACCGTCCTTGGCCTTTGCAGGAACAGGGTCAGGAGTTTGAGTTCACCGGATGTAAGTTGCGTACGCGAACCGCCTTGGTCAATCAGTGTGCGGCCATCGAAATCCAGCTTTAGGTGTGCAAACTTCAACGTTTTCCCCGCAAAACCATTCGGTTTTGGGATCAGCTGCGTCCGACGCAATATCGCGTTGATCCGCGCCACCAGTTCCTTGGGATTAAACGGCTTGGCGAGATAATCGTCTGCCCCGCCATCCAGACCCGCGATGCGGTCTTCGTCGTCACCCAATGCGGTCAGCATCAGGATCGGAATATGCCCTTCCTTGCGCAATCGCCTGCACGCGGACAGCCCGTCTTCCCCCGGCATCATCACATCGAGGACAATCAGATCGAAATGCGCTTCCGCCAGCCTTGCGTCCATCTCAACTGCATTTTCCGCCGCTGAAGCACGCATGCCGTTGCGTTCCAGATAACTGGTGACGGATTTCCGAATCTCTGAATGGTCATCGACGACAAGGATGCGTGGCAGATCGCTCATGCCGCCAACATAGTCATTTTCACCAAGGGACGCCCATCCCGTGTTTGTAGCCAAATGTAACAGCGCGGGCAGTCGACTTCGGGATACCGAGCAACTATTTAAGGAAGAACATCGAGGAGTTTTAAGTGAACCGACGTGAATTTGGCCTTACGGCACTCAGCCTGGCCTTGGCCGGGCCTGCTTTGTCGCAAACCGCCGCACCCACGTTGCAGGTGACAAAGACACCGACCTGCGGCTGCTGCGGCGCTTGGGTAAATGAGATGATCGCTGCCGGTTTCAAGGCATCGGTCGAGGACGTGGATTACGACACGCTTCAGGTTCTGAAGCAGAAACACGGCATCGCGCCGGAACTGGCAGGATGTCACACTACGTCCGTGGGCGGATATTTCGTCGAGGGTCACGTGCCTGCGGCTGACATCGGGCGGTTGCTGAGCGAAAAACCTGTCGCGCGCGGACTGACAGCACCGGGAATGCCCATGGGTTCGCCCGGCATGGGCCCCCAAGGTGATCCCTATGATGTGCTGCTTGTACTGATGGATGGGTCGACGCAAGTCTTCGCAACCCACGGCTGACGTGTTTGCCCGCGATACGTTCCGACAAAGTTTTTCGCCGACCTTACCATTCGGCAGATTTTGTTGGAACGTATCCGTTCTGAGCTTGGCAAGCATATTGCCGTTCCTGCTTGTCTACATCCTCGCAACGCCTGGTTTTGCGACGCTGCTGCTGACGAATGGGACCGCGCTCTCGCGCTTCCTCCGGCAGGTCTTTACCAATGGGTTTGTGGTCGTTTTCCTCGTGAATTACTTGGGGTTCGTTTCCGCATCGGTCGCGCTGAAGCAGTACCAGCATCGGCCGATTGTTTACCTGGTTTTAGATGGCCTGCTGCGGAGTGTCGCATTCATTGGGGTTCACATTGCCGTCTATGTGATGTCGGCCGATCTGTTCGGCTCGTTCAACGGCAGCCGTGCAACAGCTTTGAGCGTGGTCGGACCAACGCTCGAGCGGTCGTTCATGTTTGGGAACATCTCGGGCGTATATCTCTATGCCCTGGCGCCCGGCACCTTCATCGCGCTTCTGGTGGTTCTGACAGAACCTTCTGGCGAGGCATCGAAGCCTACCATGTTCAGGACAATGAGCATGGCCTTGCTGTTCAGCCTGACCCCGATCCCCCTCGTCACATTCCTGTCCTATGCGTTGGATCTGGCAACCTGACGGGCCAACTTGGTCAACGACCCGCAGGCTGTCATCTGATCAAATTGTATCCGAATGTACCCTTGACCTTGCCTCACTGGAATGTCGCAGAAGAACACGAGCATATTCTGGAGAGCTACATGTCTGACAATCAAAGTCAAAAATCCACCGGTTCATCGAAACTGATGCAGTATGGTATGATGGCCTGTTGTGCCGTTATGTTGTTTCCAGTCGCCGCATTCTTTATTGCAGGCGGCACGATCGCGGGTCTGTGGGGCAACGTCGGCCTTTTTGCGCCGCTCGCACTTTGTCTTGGTGCGCATGTCGTCATGCACAGGATGATGGGAAAGTCGTGTCACGGGTCAAGAGTTGAACAGGCGAACGAGGCGACTGTGGATGCAGAATTTGAAGATGGCCAAGCTCCCGAACGAGAACTGGTACGCGCCCGCTAGAACGCGGCTGACAATCGGAATTCCGATTGCAGGTATTCTGGCCCTCGGCGGTTGTGCCCAGTCGGCCTCGGGCAAGCTTTGCCCACTTGAGCCCCCTTCCGTGACACGGGATGCGGCACACGACGTCATGCTTCCCGTAGGATGTCGCTTGGTCGGTCAGTCTGAAGGTACTACCCACGAAATAGTCTGTGACGACGGCCGGACCGGATGGGCTTTCGATTAAGCGCCAAACCTTGATCCTGCCTCACATTCACCTGCACAGCGACGGTCGCCCACGCCACTACGGGCGCAACCGTTCCAACGCGCTTTGCACGGCTTGACGGCGCGGGTCATCTCCCGGCACCTCCGACAACAGGATTTCAGCGTGTTCAAACGCCGCGATTGCCGGCGCGGTATCACCCAGAACCGAATAGGCATTGCCAAGCCGCATCCATCCATCAAGATCGTCAGGCTCATCTTCCAGCCGCGTGGCCAGCCGTTCGACCATCGAGCGGATGAAATCCTGTCGTTCCTCCACACTCATGTCCTGCGCGTTTTCGATGTCTTCCTGTGTCGGGCCGGACGCACTGGTCTTCGGGGCATAGTCGGCCAGCGAGATCGGAGCCTTGCCGATCTTCGCGCCAATCCGGTTGGCTTCGCCAACAAAGCTTTCCATCCACGGGAAAAACCTATCCGCATCGTCCAGCCGGGCCACCAGCGTTTCGTGAGCCCGAGCCTCATCGCCCTTCTGCTCGAGCGAGACTGCCTTGAAAAAGGCAGCACCGGGATTGGAAGGATCCAGTTCGTACGCCCGATCAATCGCGGTGTCCGCTTCAGGTGTCACCACACCTTGCTCTGCGTAGATCAGAACCTCGGCCAACATGGAGAAGACGGCGGAATCGGCCTCCGGTCGTTGTGCGACAACTCTATATGCATCGGCTGCATCCGCATACCGGCCCATTTTCGAATAGGTTTGCCCCAGCAGCATCCAGCCTTCCGAAGGCCCGCCTTCGGGGTCTGAACTGAGCCGGACGTACAGACGATCTGTCAATTCGGCGATTTCCGCCGCTTCCTGCCGTTCAGTGGCACGTTCGGCAAAGGCGACACCTGGGATCTCTGGCGAGCCCATTGCGGAGTAATATCCAAAAGCGAAGACCGGCACGAACACTGCGCTCAGAACGACCATCAAGCGGCCCCCTGCCGCCGGTTTCCCATCTGACAGAACGGACCGGCGCGACTGCACGAGGATCCGTCTCTTGATCTCCTGCTCCGCCGCCGTGGCCTCGGTGTCGGAAATGACACCGCGCTCAAGATCCCGCCGAACCTCATCCAACTGATCCATGAGGACCGCATCCGTGGCGTCAGCCGGGACGGGTGTCCGCGACGACCGATGGCGCAGCGGCAGGCCCATGAAAAGCAGACCGACAATGGATAACAGGGCGAAAACCAACCAGATCATGAACCGTCCTTTGAAGCGTTCTCTTCAATGAAACGCGCAATTTCCGCTTTTTCGTCATCGGAAAATCCCGTTGCGGCAGCCCTGCGCCGGCTTCTCGAAATGACGGCCCAGCCGACAAGCAGCGAAACAAGCGCAAACACGAAGGGCGCCATCCAGAGCGCGAGAGTGGCGCGATTCAGGGGCGGGCGCATCAGGACATAATCGCCATACCGGGCGTGGATGTACGCGATGACCTCCTTGTCGCTGTCACCGGCAACAAGCCTTTCGCGCACCAGTATGCGCAGGTCCCGCGCAACCCCGGCGTTGGAGCTGTCGATGTCCTGATTCTGGCAGACAACGCAGCGCAGTTCCCGTGATATTTCACGGGCGCGTTGCTCCAGTACAGGATCCTGCAACATCTCGTCTGGCTCGACCGCCAAGGCCGTCACCGGAAGCAGCAGGAGGAAAGCAAATGCGATATACCTCATCCGTTCTGGCCCCTTGCTAACGCGCCAGCCTGGATCAATGCTTCCCTGAATGTGGAAATCGCCGTTTCGCCCACGACGGGGCCGACATATCTGAACAACACCGTCCCGTCAGAGCCGACAATGAATGTTTCAGGTACGCCCGAAAGGCCCCATTCAATCCCCACTCTGCCGCTCAGATCAGACCCGATCCTTTCGTAGGGATTGCCAAGCTCAGCAAGCCATTTAGTCGCATCCTCCGGCTTGTCCTTGTAATTGATCCCGAACAACGTCAGCCCGTCCTTTTCGACCATCTGGGTCAGAACCCCGTGTTCGGCCCGGCAGGGCACGCACCACGAGGCAAACACGTTCACGATGACCGGTCGCGGGTTCCCGACCAGATCGGCGCGGGAAAGCCCTGGCGTCTCCAACCCGTCGACAGCGGCCAGATCGAATTCGGGTGCCGGCTGCGAGATCAGAACCGAAGGAATGTTGTTCGGGTCCCGGTCCGGGTTCAAGCCCCACAGAAAAAACCCCCCGAAAATGGCCGCGATTGCCAGCGGAATGAATGCCAGTATACGTCCCATGCCTACTCCGCAGGAAGTGCTGCGGGCGCTGTCGCCTTGCGACGGGGTGCCCCGACGCGCAACCGCCGGTCAGACAGCGAAAGACCCCCACCAAGCACAAGCATCGCCGATCCGATCCAGATAAAGTTGACCAGAGGTTCATACAGGATGCGCAGGGTCCAAGCCCCTTGCGTGCTCTCGTCCTCGGCGGCCGGATTTGCGATGGACGCATAGAGATCACCGGCCATTGTCGATCTGATGGCGCTCTCTGTGGTGGTGGTTTGCGCGACCGGATAGGTACGCCGCTCCGGGAAGAGATCGGTGACATAGTTCCCCTCCCGGGCCACACGAAGCGTGCCACGATCCGCGAAGTAATTTGGCCCACGCACACGTTCGGCCCCCTCAAAGGTGACATCGAACCCACCAATGCTGACCTCTGTACCGGGCCGGACAAAGATGATTTCCTCGGATTTCCAGACCGTCGAGCCGATAAATCCGAACATCGCCATCGCGAGCCCCGCATGAGCCAGTGTCATCCCATGAGAGGATCTGGGCAGGTTGCGTGCACGGCGCACCGATTCCGGGAACGGTGCCTCAAACAGCTTTATGCGCATCGCCCATTCCCGCAGGGTTGAGAAAAACAGCCAGAATGCAAGCATCAGCGACAGATACCCCAACACCGGACCGCCCTCGGCGAGATACCAGGTCACCAATGTCGCGAGCACGGCCAGAACGACCACGAAACGCAACCGCTGCAGAACGCCCGCCAGATCGGCACGTTTCCAGGACAGGTAAGGCCCCAGCCCCATCGCAAAGACGAGCGGCAGCATCACGGGAATAAAGGACGCATTGAAGAAGGGCGGCCCCACCGACAGTTTTTCACCGCCCGTCGCGGCTTCGTAGAAGAGCGGGTACAAGGTGCCGAACAGCACAATGCCGGTGGCCGTGGCCAGCAGCAGGTTGTTCACCAATAGCCCCGCTTCCCGGCTGATCGGCTTAAACAGGCCGCCGGGCTCCATTGTCGGCGCGCGCCAGGCAAACAGAGCAAGGGAACCGCCGATCGAAACGGCCAGCAATCCAAGGATATAAAGTCCCCTTTCCGGGTCGACCGCGAATGCATGCACAGAGGTCAGCAGGCCCGATCGGACAATGAACGTGCCCAAGAGCGATAGGGAAAAAGTCAGGATCGCCAGAAGGATTGTCCAGCTTTTGAACGCATCCCGTTTCTCCGTCACGATTGCGGAATGCAGCAGTGCCGTGCCCATCAGCCATGGCATGAAACTGACGTTCTCAACGGGGTCCCAGAACCACCAGCCGCCCCAGCCAAGCTCATAATAGGCCCACCAGGATCCCAGCGCGATGCCTGCGGTCAGGCTCATCCAGGCAGCCAGCGTCCACGGACGTACCCACCGTGCCCAGGCCGCGTCCACCCGCCCTTCGATCAGGGCGGCAACCGCGAACGAAAAGACAATCGAGAACCCGACATACCCGAAGTAGAGAAGCGGCGGGTGCATGGCGAGACCGACATCCTGCAATAATGGGTTGAGGTCCTGACCGTCGTCTGGCGGAGGGAAAACGCGGTCGAAGGGATTGGACGTCAGCAGCATGAAAGTCAGGAAACCGACACTGATCCAGGCCTGCACCGACAGCGTTCTTGCCTTCAGCGACAGAGGAATGTTCGATCCGAAGAGGGCGACCGCCGCACCAAACACCGTCAGGATAAGGGTCCACAGCAACAGGGATCCTTCGTGACTGCCCCAGGTGCCTGCCACCTTGAACAGCATCGGTTTGAGTGAATTGGAATTCTCCACCACGTTCTTGACCGTGAAGTCGCTTGTGACGAAGGCTTGCATCAGCGCCAGAAACGCGATGCCGACAAAGAAAACCTGACCGAACGAGGACCATCTGGCAGACTGCATCCACAGGATGTTTCCGCGCCCCGCACCGAGGATGGGCAGCACACTTTGAACAAGCGCCATGGCCAAGGCCAGTGCCAGCGCGAAATGACCGATTTCAGGTGTCAAAGGATCATCAGCCTCTTCAATGAATTCACTGGATCGACGTCTGTCTAGCAAATCGTCCGGCGAACTGTGAGTGGTTGCTTTGTCACCGTTTGTAACAGGATGCTGTGACAAATGATTACAAAACGGCCCGCGCTTGGCCTTTAATCAAAGCGCTATAACGCCAATGTATCTAGGGTAAGTCTGAAAGGAATGAGAAATGAAAAACAAGAAATTATTGCGCTTGGCGTGGTGATCGCGGTTGGCATGGCGCAAACAGCATTTGCGGAATCCGACGGGGCTGCCGACAGCAAGCCTGACAGCGGGAATATGTCCGGCATGGCGATGGGCGATGGCGACAATCAGATGGGCATGATGGGCGGGGACATGATGCCGATGATGCGAAAAATGATGAAGATGCATGCCGCTATGATGGGTGGCCAGGGCAACATGATGGGAATGATGGATCGGGACATGATGTCGACAATGATGTCCGGTGGACAGCCTCATGAAATGGCCGCGCAGATGTCCGAAAAAATGCGGGAGTTCGATGCGAATTCCGATGGAGCGTTGACACTTGACGAGTTCGAAGCCTTGCATATGGACGCAATGCGCGCGCGCATGGTAGATCGCTTTCAGCATCTCGATGCGGACGGTAACGGCCAGATCTCTCAGGACGAGATGGAAGATGCCGGTACACGGATGAGCAAAATGAACGGTACTTCCACCGGAACGGACATGGAAGGTCATCATGACAGCGAATAAGGGTCAAGCCTGCGGCACTCCGCTTGATGGGGGCAAATTATGGCCTTCTTTCTGACGCGCCGCGGCGCAAGCCTTGCGATGTTGGCCAGTTCCGTTGCACCTTTCTCGGCTGTCGCCCAGACCGCCGAGGTCTGGTCGGCGGACATGGCAGCAGATGCGCTGCAACAGGACCTGATCCGGATGATCGACGTTCGGTCGCGACCGGAATGGACCGACACCGGCGTTGCCGACGGTACCTGGCCCATCAGCCTGCATGAGGACCGTTTCGCCGAGCGGCTTTTTGCCGCCCGGGAACGGGCCGAAGGGCGGCCTGTCGCGCTCATCTGTGCGACAGGCGGGCGGTCTGGCCGCGTCATGCGAAGTCTTCGGCAGGCTGGCTACAGCGGCTTTCTTGACGTATCCGAAGGCATGCTCGGTTCTGCCGCCGGACCGGGCTGGATCGCGGGCGGTTATCCGGTCGTCAGTGTCGATATGGCTCTGGCGGCGCTGCCAGAGGAATTGAGTTGAAGTGAAACTGTTGAACCGTCGAGAACTGTTGGGCCATGCTGCAGGCTTTGGGGCTGCATTTGCCCTGCCATCGGCTGCATTCGCGGCATCGGACAAGAGGCTCGCGTATCCTCCCCTTCTCGATGCGACGACATCCCGGCTTTTTCAGCTGGAAGCCCGCACGGGCGAGACCCGTTTTGACGACGGTGCCGCCAGCGAAACGTTCGGCTACAACCAGGGATACCTTGGCCCGACGATCCGGGTGCAGGCCGGGGTCGAGACACGGGCAGAGGTGCACAACACGCTTGGCGAGCCGATGTCGGCGCATTGGCACGGGTTGGTTGTTGCCGGTGAGTTCGATGGCGGACCACATCAGGCCATCGCACCGGGAGACACCTGGAAGCCGGTGCTGGACCTTGACCAGCCCCCGGCAACGGCCTGGTATCACAGCCACATTCACGGCGCGACGGCACGGCAGGTCATGCTGGGGCTGGCGGGTGTTCTGCAGGTGACGGATGACGCGGATGACGCCCGTGGATTGCCATCCGCCTACGGGGTCGATGATCTGACCCTTGTATTGCAGGACCGTCAGTTCAACTGGCGCGGACGCCTGAAATACGATCCCGGCATGCACCAGTCCATGAACGGGTTTCAGGGCGACACAATGGTTGTGAACGGTCAAATCGGCGCGTCGGCAGCGGTTCCGAAGGGGATCGTGCGGTGCCGTGTCGTCAACGGCTCGAATGCGCGGGTTTACCGCCTGTCCATGTCTGACAGCCGGTCGCTTCATCTCATCGCGACAGATGCCGGATTTCTGGATCGACCGATTGCGCTGAACCGCCTGACCCTTGCACCAGGAGAGCGCGCAGAAGTGCTTGTGGATTTCACAAGCGGGCGGGACAGTGTTTTGAAGTCCGACGATATCATTAATTCGGCCATGGGCGGAATGATGGGCGGCGGCGGTTCCGGCAGTCCATTCACCGTGCTGCCTTTCGCTGTCGACACAACCCTTCCGGTTCGCATCGACGCCCTGCCCGGCTCTCTGGACGGGCAGTTGCCTGATCTTGCGGTCAAGGACGCGCCAGTCCGACGTCTGTCACTGGATATGTCGATGGGCATGGGGATGATGTTCTCGCGGTCCGGTAACCGATTTTCGATCAACGGCGCGTCATACGATTCGGGAACGCTCAATTTTTCCACCAAACTCAACAGCATCGAGCGTTGGATTGTGCGTGGGGCCATGATGATGCACCCGTTCCATGTTCACGGCGTCCGGTTTCAGGTCCTGTCGGAAAACGGTACGGCACCGCGTGCAGAGAACAGGGGTTGGAAGGATACGGTACTGGTGGATGGTGAAGTGGAGCTTGCGATGAAATTCGAAAAACCTGCCTCAGCGGCTGCGCCCTACATGTATCACTGCCACATTCTGGAACACGAAGACGGCGGCATGATGGGGCAATTCAGTGTTGCTTAGCGCAGAAATCCCTTTACCCTCCGCTGACAGGAACCTTTAGGGGAATCCTATTCCTCGATAGAGGTTTGAGATGAAAACCGAATTGCACATCAAGCGGCTGACCCTCGCCGGCGGGCTGTTGATCGTCATCTCTGCGCCTATGCATTTCATCTTGCCCGAGCAAAGGCCAATTGTCTTCGCAGCTCTCTTTCTTTTGGTGCTCCATGCCGCTTAGCAAACCGCGCCTGCATCGGGTTGGGCTATGGTTGGTGGTTGCGCTTGGCGTACTTTTGATAGCCATATGGGCAATGGGATATGGCCCGGCGATAGCCCGCGAGACTATCGAGGTCTGGATAGAGCGGGCCGGCGCTTTGGGACCGTTGCTCATCATCGTGCTCATGATGGTTTCGATCGTGGCAAGCCCCATTCCAAGTGCACCGGTCGCACTGGTGGCAGGCGCGGCGTATGGTCATGTTGCCGGAGCTGTCTATGTCGCCATCGGGTCGGAACTGGGTGCACTCGTGGCATTCATCATCGCCCGCTATATCGGGCGCGACCACGTTGAGCGCTGGCTTGGGGATAAGGCCGGTTTCGGGTTATTGGGCTCTCAAAATCTGTTGATGTTGACGGTGTTCGCGTCTCGCCTCTTGCCCTTCATCTCGTTTGACGCAATGAGCTACGCTGCCGGTCTCAGCCGCCTGCGCCTTTGGCGGTTCCTGATCGCAACTCTGGCAGGCATTCTTCCAGCCAGTTTCCTGCTCGCGCATTTCGGAGCAGAGGCCATGTCGGGAGATTTCGGCACTGCTGAGTGGATCATCATCGGTCTTGGATTGATGACTGCCGCACCGTTGCTGGTCGCAGCGCTCTGGCGAACAAATCGGTCAACCAACGCTTCCTAAGTCTGAGTATGTCAGCAAAAATGAAAACCGTGATTGCCTACTTTACCATTGACCTTCCCCCACAGGAAGCTGCGACCGTGAATCGCTATGGATACACAAACACCACAACTCCGCCGGGATTTCCTGTACTACGCCACCGCCGGAACGGGCGCGGTTGCCGTAGGGGCTGCGGTCTGGCCATTGCTCAATCAGATGAACCCATCCGCCGATGTCCGCGCGCTGTCCCAGATCCGCGTCGATATCTCCGGTGTGGAACCCGGAACGCAATTGACTGTCAGTTTTCTCGGCAAGCCGGTGTTCATCCGGCACAGGACCGACGCGGAAATCGCGCAGGCCCGTTCGGAAGATGTGCTTTCCCTTCCTGATACCGTCGCCAGAAATCCCAACATATCCGGAGATGACCTGGCCACCGATGCAAACAGGGCAGTGGCGGGAAATGAGAATTTCTTGGTCATGATAGGCGTTTGCACGCATCTGGGATGTGTACCACTTGGTGACGGAGCCGGCGATTTTGGTGGTTGGTTCTGTCCCTGTCATGGCTCCCATTATGATACAGCAGGACGCATTCGAAAGGGTCCGGCACCGGAGAACCTGCATATTCCCACGATGTCCGTTTCGGAAGACATGATACTGACCCTGGGCTGACAGGAGCTTCGCGCATCGCGAAGGCCCATAAAATTCATACGCAGCGTTGTCGGAAGAGTCTTGACCCTCCAGTAACTGGAAGGGTTATGTGTTCAATTGTCTTGAAAACGGGAATTAGAAGATGGCCACGGACCAAGAACATCATCACGACATGACGCGCACCTCGACCGCATCAGACCCAGATACAGCGACCGACCCGGTGTGCGGCATGACCGTCGAGATAGACGAAGACACGCGCAGTGCCGAGTATGATGGAGAGGTCTTTCATTTCTGCTCGGAAAACTGCGAAACCAAGTTTGGCAAAGACCCATTTTACTATGCGTCGGGAAACGCCCAAAAGACACCAGCACATGGCGAGGCCGGTACGCAATGGACCTGCCCGATGCATCCGCAAATCCTGAAGGATGAGCCCGGGTCCTGTCCGATCTGCGGCATGGCGCTTGAACCGATGCTTCCATCGGACGAGCCGTCAGAAGAGTTGTCCGATTTCACAACACGCATGTGGATCAGCGCGGCAGCCGCCGTTCCGCTGGTTATCCTGACGATGGGTGAACTGGTCGGCCTACCTGTGCGGGAATGGATCGGACATCAGACGGCTGTCTACATCGAATTCGTCCTCGCCACCCCGATCATTCTCTGGGCGGCTCTTCCCTTCTTCAAAAGGGGGTGGGAATCGATCAGGAATATATCGCCGAACATGTGGACCCTGATCGCGCTTGGCGTCGGGGCTGCCTATATCTATTCGCTTGCCGCAACATTCCTGCCCGGCATTTTCCCCGAAGCGTATCGAAACGGCCAAAGCGTCGGGACATATTACGAAGCTGCGGTTGTGATCGTTGCGCTGATCTTTGTCGGTCAGGTGCTCGAGTTGCGCGCCCGCGAACGGACGGGTGATGCCATCCGTGCATTGCTCGATCTCGCACCAAAAACGGCGCGGCGGATCCTGCCGGACGGGACGGAATATGACGCACCTCTCGAACACATTGTTGAGGGTGACAGGTTGCGGGTACGCCCCGGCGACAGCATACCCGTCGATGCCGAGGTCCTCGAAGGGCATTCATCTATCGACGAAAGTATGATCACCGGAGAGCCGTTGCCGGTCGAGAAAACACAAGGCGACCGGGTCACAGGCGGCACGATCAACAAGAACGGCACATTGGCGATCCGGGCCACACAGGTCGGTGCGGACACGGTCCTGTCCCAGATCGTGGACATGGTGGCAGGTGCAAAGCGGTCGCGCGCGCCGATTCAGGGTCTGGCGGACCGGGTATCGTCCGTCTTTGTTCCGACGGTTGTCGTCATTGCGATCATATCCTTCGTTGTCTGGCTGTTCTTAGGGCCCGATCCCGCGCTCGCCTTCGCTGTTACTGCAGCCGTATCCGTTCTTATCATTGCTTGCCCCTGTGCCTTGGGCCTTGCGACGCCCATTTCGATCACAACGGCGGCGGGCCGCGGGGCACAGGCTGGCGTTCTGATCAAAGACGCCGAAGCACTGGAACGCATGGCGCGTGTCGATACCGTCATCGTTGACAAGACCGGAACACTCACCGAAGGGCGCCCCAAGCTGACAGACGTGGTGCCCACGGGGGACAAGGCTGAAAATGACCTGCTGACAATGGCTGCGGCCCTCGAACGGGGCTCCGAACATCCGCTGGCCGAAGCAATAGTCGAGGGTGCGCTGGCACGGGGGCTGACGCTTCCGAACGCAACGGAATTCGAAGCCGTGACTGGCAAGGGCGTGAAAGGCATGGTCGATGGCCAGGTCGTGGCACTTGGGAATCCCGCCATGATGGCAGAGATCAACGTTGACGCTTCGATTGCGGAATTTGCTGCGGACGACCTTCGTGAATCTGGAAAGACAGCAATGCTTGTGGCGATAGATGGCACTTTTGCCGGCATTGTCGCTGTTGCCGATCCCATCAAGGAGTCCACGGCAGACGCCATCGATGACCTTCATCGCCTCGGTCTCAGGGTCATAATGGCAACCGGTGACAATCAGAAAACCGCCGAAGCCGTCGCCGCAAAGCTGGGTATTGATGAAGTCCACGCAGGCGTCTTGCCCGAAGACAAGAAGGCATTGGTGGACTCCCTCAGACAAGAAGGGGCCCGGATCGCCATGGCAGGAGACGGCGTGAACGATGCCCCTGCCCTGGCGGCGGCTGATGTGGGCATTGCGATGGGCACCGGTGCCGACGTTGCCGTGGAAAGCGCAGGCATCACCCTTCTGGGTGGTGATCTTGTCGGCATCGTGCGTGCGCGCCGATTGGCAAAGGCAACGGTGCGAAACATCAAGCAGAACCTGTTTTTTGCCTTCGCCTACAATACCGCAGGTGTGCCCATCGCGGCTGGTATTCTCTACCCGTTTTTCGGCCTTCTTCTGTCGCCGATGATCGCCGCCGCCGCGATGAGCCTGTCTTCGGTCTCCGTCATTAGCAATGCACTGCGGCTGCGACGGGTACGGCTTTAGTCGCAAACTAAGGAGATAGATGATGGCAGGCGGACATCAGGGGCATATGCCGTCCGGCGGCAAGGGGCTGGCGATATCAGCCTAGTTGACCGGCATCTATTTTGTGATTGAACTGGCGATTGGCCTATGGACAGGGTCAATCGCGGTCATCTCCGACGCGTTCCATACCTTTTCGGCCGTGGGCGGTGTGCTGGTCGCCATTGTCGCGGCGCGTATGGCGTTGCGTCCGGCGGATGAAGAGCGGAGCTTTGGCTGGGCGCGCGCCGAAATCATCGGCGCCCTTGTGAATGGCGGCTTCTTGCTGGCCATGGCGGTTGTTGTCATCGCGATGGCTGCCATGCGCATGTCTGCGCCAATTGATCTTCCAACGGGTCCGATGCTGATTGCGGCTGCCGGGGGGCTCTTTACGGAGTTCATTTCGCTTGCGCTGATCTGGAAGCAAAGCAAGGAAGATCTGAACACGAAGGGAGCGTTCTGGCATATCATCCAGACCTTTGTTGGCAGTCTGTTGATCATCGTGACCGCCCTCGCAATCGAATTCACCGGGTTTCTGCTGATCGACCCGCTGCTTGGCATGGCGTTCGGGTTTGTCCTGCTATGGGCGAGCTGGGGATTGCTGAAAGAAGCGGCGCATCTTTTGATGGAAGGCACGCCTCCCGAAGTGAGTCTGCCTGAAATCAAACGTACCCTTGAAGAACTGCACGAGGTTTCCGATGTTCACCATATTCATGCCTGGGCGCTGACAAGTGGCAAGCATGTCTTCTCCGCGCATCTGCGTGTCACAGAGCAAGCAGATCAAGAAGAGGTCCTGCAAACCGCCTACGACATGCTGCGTAAGGACTTCGGGTTCTTTTTCGCAACCCTGCAGATCGAAACACGGTGCTTCGACGAAAGCGGCGCTGAGGCAATCGACCTTTCAGCGGCGAGCAGTAAGACAGGGCATAACGGCGATCTTTGAAAACAGGTCATCGTCGCGGGCAGCAATTCTCATTGTTATCGGGCAAGCGAAATACCCGCCAAGCTTTGCTACCGCACCTTTTGTTATCTCGAACCGGGCATGGTCCGGCTGATCCATTCAGGGGCGCAAATGATACGTTCCCCGGGTCGGATTTGCGATCCGGCCATCATTCACAAGCTTTCGCAAGGCCCGATAGGTGGCCTCGTGCGAAAGGTGCAGCGCGCTGGCAAAATCGACAACGGAGCTTTCAAGCAGGCCCGCCACCATACCGGCATAGACCCGTTCTTCTGCGCGGCGGATGCCTACGATCTCAAGCGCCTGACGTTGCGCTTGTATCTGCTGTGCCGCTTGCCGCGCATAGGCGCGTGCAAAATCCGGATCTGCAAAGGCAGACAAGACCGCCGCTTTGTCGATCTGTACAAACGCCCCAGCCTCCGCCACGACCGCATCGCAGTGGTATCTATCCGAAAACACCGATGCTTCGGCAAGGCTCATCCCGGGCTCGGCACGGTAGATGATAAATCGTTCGCCATCCGGGCCGACACGCTCAAGATGAACGCGCCCGCACTTAACAACATAAAGGCCGCAGGTCCGCGCGCCCTGACGAAAGACCGTATCCCCTGCGGCCCTCGTCAGCGGACGCAAGGCGGAGGGCGGTATGAGATTATAGGGTTCAGGCATCATATGATCCAAATCATATTTCAGGGTCCGATCAGGTACTAGGCTGAATCCGAATACACTCAGGAAAGGCTGGTCCATGCGACTGATACCCGTTCTCTTCGCTGTCTTGCTTGCGACACCCGTTACGCCGCAACAAATGCATTCATCCATGGGTCACGCGTCCGACGCCCCAGGAAACCGGCCAGTCCGCCTTCGCCGCATTGGCCGAAATAGTTGTGCTGCTCCAGGCCGATCCCGAAACCGATTGGGGCGCCGTCAATATCGACAAACTGAGGGACCATCTGGTCGATATGGACCTTTTGACACGAAAGGCAGAGGTCACCCGCATTCTGCGGCCCGACGGGGCACGGTTCGAAGTGCGTGGCAGCCCGCGTGTCCTGTCGGCCATCAACACAATGGTTCCCGCCCATGCACCGTTCCTTGCCGGTGAAACAGGCTGGAGTGTTGCGTCAGAAGAAATGGAGGATGGTGTCGCACTGATCGTGGGTGGCGATGGTGAACAAATACAGGGCCTTGGTTTCTTTGGTCTGATGACAATCGGTGTACATCATCAAGAGCACCATCTGATGATTGCGAAAGGACGCAAGCCGCATCATTGAGCACGCGCCCAAGGCTCATATGCGGACCCAGGCCGCAATGGTCACTTCGCCAACACTACGCTCGGATATTCACAAAGAATCTGATGTCGACACCAGATCCGCAGAATTAACCGTCACACGCCTGCGGGACCATACGATCAGGGCCGCGCCAAGGATAATCATCGGCAACGACAGCAGTTGGCCCATTGTCAGCCCATAGCCCGCCCAATGAACCGCATGTCCAATCGGGTTGTCCTGCGTGACGAACTGCATATCAGGCTGCCGGAAGAACTCGACAAGGAACCTTGCGCTTCCGTATCCCGCCAGGAACAGGCCAGTAAGGCTTCCGGGAAAGCGCAGCCAACCGCGTTTCCAGGCCAGAAAGATCAGGACCGAGCCAAGCAGGATACCCTCCAGAAGAGCCTCATAAAGCTGGGACGGATGGCGGCCACACAGGCCCACGACGCCCGCACAGGACTGGGCCGCCTCGCCGGGGAATGCCACCGCCCAGGGCACATCGGTCGGACGGCCCCAAAGCTCGTTATTGGTGAAGTTGGCCAGCCGACCGAGGAAAAGACCCGGTGGTGTTGCAACAGCGAGCAGATCCGCCGTTGATAGAACGGGTGCGCCGTTGCGATAGCAAAAAAGCAAGGTGGCCACGACCACGCCGAAAAAGCCGCCATGAAATGACATACCACCCTGCCAGACCATGAAGATTTCGACGGGGTTCTGAAAATAGTACTGAGGTTGATAGAAAAGCACGAACCCCAGCCTGCCCCCCACGATCACGCCCAGAATGATCCATGTCAGCAGGTCTTCCAGTTGCTTGGGTTGCAGCGGCGGCGCCCCGGCCCCCCAGACTGACGAAGAGCGGACCAATGCGACACAGATGCGCCAGCCGATAAGGAGGCCAACAATATAGGCCAGCGCATACCAACGCAGGGCAAAGCGGAACGATCCGATATCAACGGCAAAAATCTCTGTTCCGATGTCAGGAAATTGGATAATTGAAGTCAGCATTCTTTGTTACCTTTGCCTGTTTCACACAAGGCCACATTTTGTTTCCCGCAACGGACGTTGGCGCGTTCAACCCTGTTGTCCCCAGCCCAAAGCGCTGTGGTGAATGTGCCATCCTTGCGTGCGGGAGTCGGTTCCGTTGAACCAGAGATGACGCACATCGGCACCCGCGTCCATGTGTTCAGGCGCTTGTATCCCATGAGTTTTGTACTTGTTTGTAACGGTTGGAAGCTCCGCCGCCTACTGGATCCGTCCGTCGCGGGAAATCAGCCGATCAAGGTCGCGCTCCATGATCTGAATTCGCTCCCGCGTCCTGCAACGACCATTGCGCAACCACATCTATGATCACGGATATGTTCATTGAAGTTGCGCGCGCCCGGCACAATTCAACGGATCATGACGGCACATAATGGTGATAACCGGGATCAAAGCAGGACCAGCGGCATCGCAAAAGGAGTTCAGATGTTTATACGGTCCCTCGCAGCGACACTTTTCATCGCTTTTGTTGCATTAGCTGCAAACGCCCCGCCCCTCTATGCGCAAGGAAAGACAATTCCATTCGATGGAAGCTGGAAAGAACAGGGCCTCTTGCGGCTCTTTTCGAACGAGTACGGCCTGCAAGGTCGGCGGCTGGACGTGATTTCCGATGGCACGGTTTCGGTTCTCTGGCGTCCGGTCAGCGCAGCCCTTGGCACCGCAAAGGCAGCAATGTGGGAATGGTCCGTCACGCAGGGTGTTAAGGGAACCGACCTCACACGGCGCGGCGGCGATGATCGCAATCTTGCTTTGTACTTCATATTCGTCGATCCGCAGACCGCAAGCACGCTTGGCCGAACAACGGCGCGCAAATTGCTGCGTGATCCCAATACGCGGGCGCTGGTTTATGTCTGGGGTGGCAATCATGCGAAAGGCGCATTGCTGAACAGCCCCTACTCGACGGGTCTCAAATCGAAAATTCTGCAAACGGCGCAAACCGGCAACTTCACCGAGAATGTGAACCTGGATCGCGATTTCGTGCGTGCGTTCGGGGACATGCCAAAGGTTCTGGTCGGTCTTGCGGTGACAGCCGACAGCGATGATACCGACGGAAAGATCCTTGCGGCCATTCAGGACCTGCAGATACGTTAGGTGCTCTCCGGTATTCCGCCAAACCTGGGCGCCGATCTGCAATGTATCAATATATCTCGCCGGGACGCCCTTCCGCAACGGTGGGGGATGTGGGTTGCAGGCCCCAGAAACGGAATACACGGAAACCCATGCTTAAGCGTCTTCAGATGATGGTTGCGCTTGGCGCAGCCACGCTCCCCCTGCCCCTGAGTGCGGCTTCGGTGCCTGTCACCCTGACGCCCGGCCTTCACCCGGATCGGGTCGCGGGACATTGCAATGCTTGGATTCAATGGCACCTGTCCCGGCCCCGAAATCAGACAGCGCCAGAACGATATTCTGCGGGCGCGGGTGGAAAACGGGCTGGAGGACGGGACCCTCGTACACTGGCATGGCATTCGGTTGCCCAACGCGATGGACGGCGTAAACGTGCTGACACAGGATGTCATCATCCCGAATGAGGGTTACGAGTACCGGTTTCCGGTTCCCGATGCCGGAACCTACTGGTATCACTCCCACTACCTTTCCTACGAACAGGTCGCCCGCGGACTGTTCGGCCCCTGATCGTCGAAGAACCTGCCCCGCCAGACGTGGATCAGGACATCACGGCCATCCTCTTCGACATTCGGCTTGATGACACCGGCCAGTTCGACATGGAATTCGACCGCGCTGATTTCATAACAGCAGGTAGGCTGGGGGACTTGATGACCACCTTCCTGTCGTCTGAGCAGGCGCGGCTGGGGGATCACATCCGGTTGCGTCTGATCAATCCGACACCGGATCGCATTTTCGAGATACGTATCGACGGGCTGACGGGCTTTTGTGTGGCCTATGACGGGATGCCGCTGCCCGAGCTGGTTTCGCTGGGCAATCTAAAACTCGCACCGGCGCAGCGCATCGACATCATCGCAGATGTGACGGGTGATGTGATCCTAAGAGAAACCGTGCCTTCGGGTGGCGAGGAACTGGGGGGCATTATGTTGAACGGTCAGCGACAAATCCGGTCTGCGCCGATAGCTCCCCTCCCCGCGAACCTCGTGCCCGCGCCCGGAGAGATCACGCAAACGGCAGATCTCTTCATGCAAGGCGGTGCCGGGGACGGCGCGCACGGCGGGTTCGGGGGCTGGGCCTTCAACGACGTGAGCGGTCTGCCGAACAAACCGCTGATTTCGGCAAGACGTGATGAAGCAGTGCAGGTGCGGATGGTGAACGACACTGCTTTTCCGCACGGTATCCACCTGCATGGCCACCATTTCTGGGAAACCGATCAGAATGGTGCGCGAACCCACCTTCGCGACACGACCCTCGTAGCGCCGGGCGAGACGATGACGATTGTGTGCGTACTCGACAATCCCGGCGCGTGGATGCTGCACTGCCATATGCTGAGCCATCAGGCTGATGGCATGGCGACCTGGATGCAAGTCAGCTGAGGTCGGAGCGGTGGTTGCGCCAACCGTTGACGCGAAGCTGTGCCACAACGGGATATCGCTCTTAACAACAAGCACAGGCCCGTCATACAAAAGTTTACATGGCACTCGCCAAAATTTGCCTATGCTCAGGTTGTGAATGACGCTGGTCTGATAATCGGAAAGGTGCGCAATGCCATCAAAAATCCATTCTGGCGTGATTGTGGCCCATCTGTTCATGGGCATGACGGCGGGCATGGTCCTTGCCGAGCCATTGGAGTTCGCCGACCTAGACCCACCGGTCGGGAACAATGCGCAGGAACCCACCCTGTTCGCACTGCAGGATGATCGGGTCCTGCTGGGTTGGACCGAACCACACCCTGCCGGGTTTGCGGTAAAATTGTCGGTCCTTGAAGACGCAGAATGGAGCGCGGCCCGCACTGTTACCGTGTCCGACGAACTCTTCGTGAACTGGGCCGATTTTCCGTCCGTTGTTGCGCTTGATGACGGTACCTTTGCGGCTCACTGGCTGTGGGAAAATTCCAAAAACGACTATGCCTATGACGTCAAGATCTCTCTTTCGCCGGATGAGGGCCTGACATGGAGCGCACCGATAACGCCACATGATGATCGGTCGGTTAGCCAACACGGTTTTGTCACGCTCCAGCCGCTCGAAGACGGTTCCTTGATGTCTGTCTGGCTTGACGGACGCGCATATGACAAGCCGCTTTTCACCAGCGCAGCCAGCAACTACCCGGATGCAATGCAGTTGCGCGCAACCCGGATCACGCCCGAAGGTACGCGAACCGATGATGTTCTTGTCGATGCGCAGACCTGTTCATGCTGCCAGACGTCCGCCGCATCGCTGGACGATGGCACCGTCCTTGTCGCATACCGCGACAGAACAGATGCGGAAATCAGGGATATATCTGTCGTAAGACACCAAGGCGGCATGTGGTCAGAACCAACAAACGTCCACAATGACGGCTGGGAAATCTCCGGCTGCCCGGTCAATGGCCCCGCCATCGCGACCGCCGGTCAAACAGCCGCCGTGGCCTGGTTCACGGCTGCAAATGACAAGCCGGAAGTCAAGGTTGCGTTCTCTTCCGATGGTGGCAGAAATTTTGGCGATCCGGCGAAAGTCAGCCTCGGGATTCCCGCCGGTCGGGTCGATATTCTCATGCTGGACCCTCAGACTGCGTTCGTGACGTGGGTCGAATGGGCAAATGAGAGCGAGGTGATCCTTGCTTGCCAGATCACAACCGGTCAGCAGTGTAAGGACCTGCAACTGATTGCGCGAAACAACGGCGCAGGTTCGGTCAACTTCCCGCGCACGGCGCGAACGAATGAAGGGGTTTACCTGTCGTGGACACAGCCCAGCAACTCGGATGATCCGGAACCGAGTTCGACTATACGCACGGTTTTCGCTTCCTATTGAAGGTTTCCGGACGAAAGCTGATGGTTCTTTCGCTTGGCTCACATCAGGAGTGGGTCCAACGATCACCGTCAACAAGAATTGCATTTCCTGCAATAGGGCTACCGGCAAATGACGGTGATTTCTCATCCATAGTGACTGGTCTCTGGCCCGGAAATTGTAGCGTGCCACGCTTTTTCATGATCCCGGTCCCGAGCATATGACCCACCAGCGCTACCCAGGCAATGCCGGTGAAATTCAGAAAGAAGGGAAGATCTGCGACAGAAGTAGTGCCCCCGATGGCGAACACCCACAGGCCGAACCCATAAATCGCCGAGGGCAAAAACCAGTTCGTCTGCCCCGCGATACGGTGCCAAATTGGTCTAAAGACGAACAACCAACCGACGGGATAGCCAATCAGGCCAACAAGATAAAAATGTACGAAATATCCTGCGAAATCACCGTTCGGCAGACCAAGGCTGCCGAGTAAGCTCCTCGCTAGCCCGTGCGGTGACAACCGCGAAAAGCCCAAGCCCGGGCTGATGATCTGACCCAACAGATCGAACGCGACGGTCGCAAAGAAACCTGCGACGAACATTAACCCTAAAGTTCGGGCGTTGAATGCGGGTAGTGAACCTGTTGTGCGAGAATCAGTATCAACTGTATTCATGGCGATTCTTTCTTTGTATTGCGGGCGATCAAATAGACAGGGCTAATGTAATGACCAATTGTTGACCCAGCGACGTTCTCGGCAACTCCCGATCACTTTCCATCTTGATGAGATCGGTCTGTTTATGAACCCCGCCACAATAACCAACCTAATGACAAAACGTGGGATGTGCACTGCTGGCTCTAATATGTGATTATCCGTTACCGCCGTCAGCCTCCATGCCGAGAGAATGCTGACCGCCACAAGCACTTTGTGGCTTTGTACGCGCTGGTTCACAATGAGCGCTGCTTATGAGTCGGTGTCGCCGGAATTTCTCGTCTTTTCACCCCGCGCAGCAGCTGAGTTTGGCTACATCCTTGTCGAAGGTTTGTGCGGCGAGTTTCAGCCCTTCGACCGTGGTCAAATAAGGAAAGATCGTCTCTCCGAGCGCCCGTGCGGTCATGCCGAATATAAGCGCCATTGCCAGTGTCTGAATCGTGTCCGACCCCTCCGGTGCTGCGATCTGACCGCCCAGCAGGCGGTCGGTCTTCGCGTCGGCCACCAGCTTAATCACGCCGCGGGTATCGCGTGCAGCGACGGCGCGGGGCACGTTGTCGAGCGTGATCACACTGGTTTTGACCTTGTGCCCCGCCGCCTTGGCCTCAACCTCCGAAAGGCCGACGCCGGCCACTTGCGGGTCGGTAAACACGACCCACGGCATCGCCGCGTTGTCATAGCGCATCTGCTCCAATCCAAGGGCATTGTTGATCGCCACCTTGGCACCATAGGCCGCCATGTAGACGAACTGGTCACGGTCAGTGACATCGCCCGCGGCCCAGACGCCGGCACGCGTGGTCGCCATGTCCTGACCGACCTTGATAGAGCCGCGTGCGTCGGTCTCGATGCCAAGCTCTTCCAATCCAAGGTTCTCGGAATTGGCGATCCGGCCGGTGGTCACAACCAGCCGTTCGGCGGTCAGATCCTCGGTCTTGCCACCCCGTTCGACAGTCAGATTGACGCCGCCCGCAGCTTTCGCGACCGAGACGTAAGCAAGACCGGTCTCGACCGCGATGTCTTCGGCCTTCAGCGCTTGCGTCAGCGCCTGGGCCACCTCCGGTTCGGCGCCCGGCAGGAGGCGCGAGCGGGTCACTAGCGTGACCTTCACCCCCAGCCTTGAAGCCATTTGCGCCAGCTCGCAGCCGATATAGCCGCCGCCCAGCACCAAGATGCTTTCGGGCCGGTCAGGCAAAGTCAATAGATCGGTGGAATCGAGGGGCTCCACTGTGTCGATCCCCTCGATCGCTGGCAGGTGGGGGCGCGAGCCGGTGGCGATCAGGACGCGCGGGGCGGATATCACCCGTCCTCCAACAGCGACGCCACCCTCGACCAATCGCGCCGGGCCATCCTCGATATAGGTAACGCTTTTATAGGCGGGCAGCAGGTCTATATATTTCTTGTGCCGCATCTCCTCGACCAGATCGGTGGTGCCTTGCACTACGGCACCCCAATCCACCGCATGATCACAGGGCTCGACGCCCGGGAACCGGGCGGCCGACGCGCCGCCATGCACCGCCTCTGCGGCGCGGATCATCGCCTTGGACGGCACGCAGCCGACATTCACACAGGTGCCGCCGGTGGTGCCGTGCCCGATAAGCGCCACGCGCTTTCCGGCATCGGCTGCCGTGATCGAGGCAGAAAACCCGGCCGAGCCGGCACCAACGACAATGAGATCGTAGTTGTCATCGCGGGTTTCACTGGCAGTGCAGCAATCGTCTTTCGTTACAGTTTGGTCCATTGGTTCTTCCTTAGCTTGCGATCGGTATCGCGACACGGCCCCGATCAATAATTTTGAATCACACCATCGAACCGATGTCGGAGGCATAGCTCGGATAGGCGAAAATCATGGCCTTGATCTGGTTGGCGGTCTGCCCGGCACCCATGGCCATGGCGAAAAGATTGATCTGCTCCTCGGAGCCCGGCCCGATCAGATGCGCGCCGAGGATCTGTCCGCTGCCCTCTTCGACAAGAACCTTGAATCCGGTATGTTTCGCGCCGACGCGCAGCGACGAATACCAGTCCCCTGTCTTTTCGAAATGGGTGTCGAACTTCAGCCCCTGTTCCCTGGCCACCGCTTCCGACAAGCCCACGGTGGCCACCATCGGGAGGGTGAAGACTACCGACGGGATCGGCGGATAATCCACGGTACGCTCGTCTTCTCCAGCCAGCAGGTTCTTGCCTGCCACACGCCCTTCGAAGGCGGACACCGGGGTCAGCTTGGGCCCACTGGCAGCGCAGTCGCCCGCGGCGAAGATCGCCGGATTGGTGGTGCGCATCGCGTCGCTCACCTTGATGCCACGGCGTGAGTATTCGACGCCGGCGGCCTCAAGGTTAAGGCGATCGATATTGGGCACCCGGCCCGTGCCATGCACCACCAGATCGCAAGTGATCGTTTCGGTGCCGTCGGGAGTTTCCACCGTGACGGTGAATTCGTCGCCCTGCTTTTCGATCTTCGCCACCTTCGCCTTGGTGCGGAGATCGACGCCGAGCTCTTCGGTTGCCTCAACCAGCATTGCGACCAAGTCGGGATCGAAAGGACCCAAGGGGCGGTCCATCATATCCAGCACTGTCACTTCGCGCGCGCCCGCCCGCTTGACAATATGGGCGAATTCCATGGCGATGAAGCCGCCGCCGACAAAGGCGATGCGGTTCGGTCGCTCAGGCAGTTCCAGGAACTCGGTGCTGGTGGTCAGATGCTCTTCGCCCGGGATGTTCAGCGTCATCGGCCGCGCGCCGGTGGCGATATGAAAATGCTTCGCGGTCAGGGTCTCGCCGTTCAACTCGATCGTATTGGGGCCGGTGAACCGTGCCAGCCCATGCAAGACGTCGATCCCCGCTTTTTCCAACCCGGCTTCGATGCGCGGTGGCATAGCTTCGGTGAAGCTGCGCTTGAAGGCGATCATGTCGGGCCAGTTGACCGAAGGTTGCGCCTCCAGCCCCTTGCCTTCCATGTTTTCGGCCCATTCGACACCCTCGGTGACCGCGACCAGCATTTTCTTGGGGTCGCAGCCGCGCAGGGCGCAGGTGCCGCCATGGGGTTCGCTGTCGATGCTGGCGACGCTCCAGCCTGCATCCGCGGCCATCCGGGCGACGCCATTTCCAGCGGTGCCGCCGCCGATCACGATGAGGTCATAGGTCTTGGTCATACCTGTTCCTTTCCTTGTGCCAGTTTCTCTTGATCCGGCTCACTGCTGAACTGCCTGATTTTCTGAGCCAGAGCGCATATCCCGCCACCGCCAAAGCGGCGGCAACCGAGATCCGCAGAGCAAAGCGGAACTCCAGCCAGAACAGCAGAGCCGAAAGAACAACCGCCAAGCCGATGAGAAGGGCTTTCGGACTGTGCCCTGGTCTGCCGGCTTGCTGCCACAGGGCATATGCAACCGCACTCAGCGAGGCGTAGAGCATCGGGAAAAGCGCGTAGTCGAGCCAACCAACAACGGCAGAAAGTCCGACCCCGGCGACGATCAGCACCAGGAACGGCGTGAAGCAACAGATCGCCGCAAATACGCTGCCGATGAGGCCGCGCCGCAAAAGGGTCGTGGGTTCATTGTTATTGTTCATGTCTGTCATGCTGTCTCCAGCTCCGAGTGCGGGTCGGTGAATGCGATCAGAAATCGCCGGACTCGACGATGTCCGCCGAATAGCCGGTGGCGCGGATTGCTTCGACGATCATGTCCTGATCGGCGGCCTCGTCATCAAAGGCGACGATGTAGGTGCCGGTGCCGAATTCCTCTCCTTCCATGAAGTCGATGATCTCGACCGAGGGAACGCCCCGCATGGCCGCCGCCACCGTGTAGGAGCAGGTCGGGCATGTCAGTTCGCCTACCCCGATATTGATGCGCTGTTCGGCGGCGCTGGCGGGGGAAGCTGCGAGAGTGCCAACGACCGCAAGGGCAAGATGGAGTGACTTCATGGGTTCGGCCTTTCAGTAGGACAGAAGGTATGGGGTGAGATAGGGAAAGATCATCGCGACGGTGACGATGGCGGTGGCAATCCAAAGAATGGATCGCATGAGTTTCCGGTTCATGGGGCGCGCGCAGGTGCCATCCGCGCAGGCCTCAGTCGGGATCGGACGGTAGGCCTTGTAGAATCCATAGCCGATGCAGGCGGCACTCAGCGCGAAGGTGATCCATTTGTACTGGTAGAGAACGCCCAGCTGCGCAATGAAAACGCCGGTAACGCCGAAGCTGACCAGCACCAGCGGCAGGATGCAGCATGAGGTCATCGCCAGCGCGCCAAGCGCGCCGAGCCAGGTTGTCGTCCATGCCTTTTTGTCGGCAGCCCCTGTTTCGTCCATTGCCGTCTGCCGGTCGGCGGATGTGGTTTCAGTCATGGTTCGAATCATCCTTGCCTCAGTGATGATCTCAATCTAGGGTCTGTAGCAGGTACAGGCTCAAGAGGGTCAAACGTGAAAAATCGTCACAGATCGGTGAAGGTCCTCAGGCGCGGAGATCTGGCCAGGCTGACCGGCTGCAATCTCGAGACCATTCGCTACTACGAGAACATCGGCGTTATGCCCGAGCCGCCGCGCTCCAGCAAAAACTATCGCGTCTACGATGATCGGCATGTCGCGCGCTTGTGCTTCATCATGCGCGCGCGCGAGCTTGGGTTCACGCTCGACGAAGTCCGCGATCTGCTCGCCTTGGTCGATGGCGGTGCCCAGACCTGCGGCGAGGTGCAGGGTCTGGCAAATTCGCATCTCGCCTCGGTCCGCGCCAAGATCGACGATCTCAAACGCATCGAACGAGTGCTGTCTTCCACCGTGGCGCAATGCACCGGTGACGATGTCCCTGAATGCCCTGTGATCGACGCGCTGACGGAGGTGACCTGAAGGGCCATAGTTGAGGACGCCCATGCATGTCAGCCAAGCGGACAATGGTGCCAGCGCCGTTGTTTGCGATCATTCGTTCCCCGCGGAGTCCTGCGTGGTCGCCGCATGTTCGGGGACCAGATAGCGCGGCACGATCCACAGATAGGCGACCATGCCGAAGAGCTCGACGAGCGACTGGAAGACGATGACCACGGCCGCCACGTTCCACTCCGGTCCAAGCACCAGCACCAGCGGAAGTACGACGAAGGAGTTGCGGGTTCAGAGCGAGAAGATGACCGTTCGTCACCCGCTAGTGGACAATCCGGCCGCCCGCCCGGTCGCCGCACCGAGAAGTGCTGCGGCGACGAGGTAGGCGACGTAGGCGCCCGCCACCTGCGCCAAAACCGGCAGCGCATCCCGTACCGCGTCGACTTGCGAGGCCGCGATCAGGAACACCACGACAGCCAGAAGCGGAACCGGCAGCCAGGCGAGGCGATTTACGATCGCGGCCCGCTCCGGGCGCGCCTCTGCCCAACGCTCCAGCAGGAAAGCCGCTGTGAGCGGCAGCAGGACAAGCGCCGCAAAGACGGCGGCAATGCGGTCGGCGGCGAGAAGCTCAAAGAATGCCTCGCCGAGAAAAAGCCAAAGGAAGAGCGGCAGACAGGCGAACTGAACCGCGAGGAGGATCGGTGTCGCGGACGCGGCACGCACCGCATCGCCGCGACCGAGATGGGTGAATGTGATGAACCAGTCGGTGCAGGGCACCAGCAGCACGACAAGCACCCCGAGCCGAAGCGCAGGATCGTCAGGCAGGAACGCGATCAGCCCCCAGACCAGCAGCGGCACCAGGACGAAATTGCCGATCAACATGGTGCCGATGAAACGCCGGTCGCGCGTCGCGCGCGGCAGGTGCGCTAGCGGCATCTGAGCGAAGGTAGTGAAAAGCATAAGCCCCAACACCGGCCAAAGCAGCGCCTCGAACACCCCCGAGATACCGGGGGCGAGCGAGCCCAAGACCAGACCGGAAAGGATGGCAGCGAGGTAGATCCAGGCTTGATGGCGTTCGAGATTTTGCAGCTTCATGTCCTGCCCCTGCTCTTTCCGAAGGCGATTTTCAAGAAGACATCACTGGACAGGCCATTGCGACAACGGCTCGTTCGTCGCTTGGAGCGTTGTATGGTCTGTCCGGTTTATACCCGCAGACCGGTCACGACCCAGTCGACAATGCTTTCATGGTAGTTGGGGACGTGGCGATAGCCGAATTGTCTCAGCCGATCAGCCGAACTCTTTGACCTCGAGCATCTGCAAAACGGTGCTCCTCACCGTTTCAGCCGTGCTGCGGATAGACGCAACATCGGCGCGCACAGATCGCTTCGACAATCAGTTTGTGGCGCGCCACATTCGGAACCGTCCTTGCCCTGTTAGCTCGCGGACCAGATCCCGCGCTTCCATCCAGGCGAGGTTGCGCTGGACAGCGGCGCGGCTGGCTCCGGTCAGGGCCTCGGCCATAGGGGCAGAGACCAGGGGCCATTCGGTCAGCACTCCGCGCAGGGCTGGCGGCGTCTTGCCCGAGAGTGGGGTCATCTCGGCTTCCGCCAGCGCCGACCATGTCTCGATATCGTCGAGGTGCCGCATCGCGGTCAGGCAGGCCGTTTCCATTTTCTCGAGCCAGCGCGCCAAACGTTCAGCCGGGGGGCCGCCGGCGCGCAGCGCCCCCGCCCCACCCATGGCCAGGGGTGCGAATATTGCCCCCTCGCCCTCATGCGCGGCAATGCGCGACGCCGTGACCGCCGCTTCCATTCGGTTGCTCTGCTGTCCGAGGCCCGCGAGGCTCCAGAGGTGAAACCCCATGCAGGCACGCGTGATCGGGTGCAGGTCGGCGGCTTGCGCCATCAGGTCAAGCCACCCGCCCGCGCGATCCGCGAAGGGCTCGGCTTCATCCACCATGTTCTCGGGGTCACGGCGATCGAGGAAGGCGGACAGGTCCACGTCTGGGCCGGGACCGCCTGTAAGACGCCGCACCGCCCATCCGACACGCGCAAGCGCTGCGGTGTCGTCCTGCACGCCGGACAAGCGCATGGATATCCAGAGCGCCAGCCGATCCGGGCCAATTCGGTCGCCTGCAAACCAGCTGAGGTCTGCCGCCTCGATCAACGCAAGCCTGTGCCGCCAGCCTTCCGGGCCACGCTTCAGACGGTCGTCTAGCGCCCCGATCCGGCCGGCCACACGGGCAAGGCGGGCAGCATGGCCCGCCTCGGCACGTCGCCAATCGTCAAGAACAGCGGTCTCACGCACTTCGGCCCTAGGTCCGGGCGGCAGATAATGCGGCTCCTCTTCCATCGGACCGGGCAGGAACCACAGGTCGTCCTCAGAAGTCTCTTCAAGCTCCTCCGCATCCTCAAGAGGATCATCAAAAATATTATACTTTATACATGCTTGAGGCTCCATATGTGCAAAATATGGCATTTTTGCATTTTACCCAAGGGTTTTGTCAGGGTGCGCCTGCACACTTTATATAGCACGTGCGCGCAATGGTCTGCGAGAGCTCGCTGATCGCGCTCAGCGTAAGGGAACCAAGGGCTTTGGACTGAACAGCTCCACAGAGCCGGCACTTGCATTCGCTTACAAACGGTCGTTTAGTAACGGCATATGAAATTGCAATCGGCTCCGTTTTCATGCCCCTGATAGGCTATGCCCGCGTTTCCACGGAGGATCAGACCCCCCTGCCCCAGTCTGAGGCGCTGCAATCTGCGGGCTGTGCCGAGATCTTTGAAGAGCACGCCTCAGGCGGCAATCGCGCGCGTCCTGTACTCGCGCGTTTGCTCGAACGCGTCCAGAGCGGCGATACGCTGGTCGTTGTGCGGATCGACCGGCTTGCGCGATCCCTGTCGCATCTGCTGGAGGTGATCGAACGTCTGGAGGCCAAGGGAGCTTTCTTCCGCTCGCTGCAGGATCCAATCGACACCGCCTCCCCTCAAGGAAAATTCACATTGCAGGTTCTGGGCGCCGCGGCCGAGTTCGAGCGCGCGCTGACACGTGAGCGCACAAAGGCCGGGCTTGCCTCTGCGCGCGCCAAAGGGCGCGTTGGTGGCAATCCTGGGCTTCGCACCAAAGACCCCGCCGCGCTGCGCAAGGTGCGGCTGGCACGACAGGACGGCTACATGGAGCGCCTGAACGAAACCGCGCAGGATTGGGTGCCCCACGTGCGACGCCTACGGCCGGATATGGCCTGGGAAGATGTTTTGCGAATCATTAATGGCCCCCTGCCCCACGACCGGCACTGGACCCAAAGCCGCCTACTCCGTGCTGTGAAAGTCTATGTCCGCGACGGGTTTCTACCAGATGAAGTGCTTGGCCGCGCCGGACGCCGCGAAACCGATGACCGCCTGCCAGCTATCGTGGCTGCCATCAAAGGCTCGGACCCCGAAATCACACTGCAGGCGATCTGCGACCGGCTAGAATCGATGCGTGAGCGCACCCCTCGAGGCCGTACTAGCTGGCAGCCGTCTTCGGTCAAAATGCTGCTTGAGCGTGCGGAAAAGTTGGGGCTCCTGTGAACACGACACTTGTGTTGGCTTAACGGATTGCCACTAAATCTAGAAAGTGCTTGCACGAATCTGGCTGGTCGGGCAATAGTCTCGAAAAATAACGCGCGGTCACATAAAAAACGCGCCCACGGATCGGGGCAGACATGAGCGAAGCAGAACAAGATCTAGATATCGCCATCGGGCACTACGCGGAACTTCTCGCGTCGAACCTGCATGCTCAGCGCGCTGCGCACTTCCCACCGGATGCAAAGAAGGTGATGCGCACTTTGACCAGCGGCGAAGCTGCTGAGCTCCTTGGCGTCGACCATACCTATCTTCGGAAGCTTCATCGAGAAGGAAAGATCGCTGACGTCGAGACGACGGCGGGAAGTCATCGCCGCTATACGCTCGACGATATCTGGGAAATCCGGCAGACGCTTGAAGGAAACGCAAAAAAGTCTGGAACTTACGTGCCTGGGCGTCGCGACGGTGACGAGCTTCAAGTCATTTCAGTGGTGAACTTCAAGGGCGGAAGCGGCAAAACGACGACGTCTGCTCACCTCGCTCAGCGCTTGGCGCTCAAGGGGTACAGAGTTCTTGCGATCGATCTCGACCCCCAAGCATCTCTTTCGGCTCTTCACGGAATCCAGCCAGAACTCGACCTCATGGAGGGCGGAACCCTCTATGATGCCGTTCGCTACGACGATCCGGTTCCGATCTCCGAAGTGATCCGCAAGACTTACATTCGCGGCCTTGATCTCATCCCAGGCAACCTTGAACTCATGGAGTTCGAGCACGAGACGCCTGCTGCTATCCAGCGAGGCGGAGCGAAGGCGTTCTTCGCGAGAGTTCATGACGCACTCGATAGTGTTGAAGCGAACTACGACGTTGTTGTGATCGACTGCCCGCCGCAGCTTGGTTTCTTGACGATGTCAGCACTTTCCGCGTCCTCGGGCGTCCTCGTGACGGTTCACCCGCAGATGCTTGACCTTATGTCGATGTCCCAATTCCTGCGAATGACGGCGGATCTCCTGGGAGTAATCAGGGATGCAGGCGCAAATTTGCGCTTCGATTGGCTGCGCTTCTTGCCAACGCGATACAAAGTCGGCGACGCGCCACAAACCGAAGTCATCGCCTTCATTCGCGGGCTGTTTGGGAGGTCGGTCCTGACCAATCACATGGTTGAATCGACCGCAATTTCTGATGCCGGCTTGACCAAGCAAACGCTCTACGAAGCTGACAAGAGGGACTTCACGCGTCAGACGTTTGATCGTGCGATCGAATCTATGAACGCAGTGAACGATGAGATCGCTGAAATCATCCAGAACACATGGGGGCGGAATGGCAAGAAAGCCTAAACTTGGCCTGCCGCTGCAGACCCTTCGCAACGCTCCTGACGCTCTTGAAGGGCGCCGACTGCGTGGCGGTGTTTTTGAGATCGATCCGGCGCAGATTGTTACCGAAGGACGGTTGGATGACAGGCTTCAGATTGAAGTTGAGGGACTGAAGAACTCTATTTCCAAGAACGGTCAGCGTGTGCCTGTCTTGGTCCGCCCACTGGAAGGCGATCGCTACAACCTGATCTATGGCCGCAGACGCTTAGAAGCATGTCGCGAACTCGGTATCAAAGTTCGAGCTATCGTCACAGAGGTTGAGGGTGATCAAGCGCTTCGAGATCAGCTTCTCGAGAACCAAGAGCGTCGTGATCTGAGCTTTATTGAGCGTGCGCTCGTTGCGACGGCACTTCTGGACGGTGATCATTTGGAAGGGGCTGAGCGCACCAATCGAGGTGTCGCCGAAGTCCTTAACCTCCACGAAGCTGGGGTTTCACAACTCTTGAGTGTCGTTCGGACGGTCGGCGAGGAACTCATCCAGGCAATTGGTGCGGCTCCCGGGATTGGTCGCCCGAGATGGGAAGAGCTCAAAAAGGCTTTGGGTGCCTACGACGGTGATCGAGACCAACTGCAAGCCGTAGCTCATGCAGCCAAGTCCGAAAGTTCCGGCTCGGTCGATGAGGTTTCTGAGCGTGCGTTTCTCGCAGTTCTGGCAGCCGCGAAGAGCGCAGAGAAGAAAGCAAGCCCGTCTAGAAAAGGCGTGCCTGCTTTGGCGATCCCCGGTGTCGGAGCTGCGACGGTCAAGACCGGCCGCCAAGGCAAGCAGCTTAAACTCGATCTGACTACGGATGAACCTGATTTTATCAGCTGGTTGGAGGGCAATGCCCCAAAGCTGATTACCGAGCTTCATGAGCGCTGGAAGCGTTCAGAAGACTGAGGAAGAGCAACCAACAAGAAGGAGGCACGATACAGGCAAAAAGAAAAAGGCCCCGAGAAGCTAGCTTCACGAGACCTTTGTAAGGTTTCGCACCGGGATCAGCCCGCTACAAAATCTCAGTTTTCGCACTTCTGAATGTAGCGTTCTGGCCCCTACCCCGCAAGCGCAAAGCGATTCGCGGGCCCTAGAATTTTTGTCTTCGTGAACATTTTCATGGAGTACACACCAATTTCGCCGTTTATGCGGCCGATTTCGCACGCTCATTTGCGCGTCATCGAGCGACCCGAGGCATCTGTTCCGGCCAGACCCGTTAACAAGTGGGAACTCCTGCGCGAGCTCTCCAAGGCGCAAGCGGCCTTTGGGGTCTCGGAACGTGATCTGACTGTTTTGCAGGGGCTCCTCAGCTTCTTTCCGGACGATGCGCTTGGCGGGAACGCCGAGATGGTCGTCTTCCCCTCGAACAAGGCAATCTGCGAGCGCCTCAATGGCATGCCGTGCTCAACGATGCGTCGTCACCTCGCGCGTCTCGTCGAGGCTGGCTTGCTCCAGCGGCGCGATAGCCCCAATGGGAAGCGCTACGTCCGCAAGCACGGCGAAGACCGCGTCGCCTTTGGCTTCGATCTTTCCCCGCTCTACTGCCAGTCTGAGGAGATAGCACGGGCCGCAGAGGCCGTACGTGAGGCTGAGGAGCGCGTCAGGCGCCTCAGAGAGGTCGTAAGCCTCATGCGACGCGATCTCGCGGCCCTCGCCGAGTTCGGAGACGAGATGCAGCCAGGACTAGGCTTCTGGGATCAGCTTCGCGACAAGGCTGCCCTCACAGCCCGCGCGCTTCGCCGCAAGCTTTCAATTGAGGACCTCGCGGCCTATCGCGCCGATCTTGAAGCTCTCCTTGACCAGGCACGCAACATCATTGATGGCCCTGAAACAGAAGAAATGAACACCAATGATGCCCAATCTGAGCGTCACCATCATAATTCAAATAAAGAATCTATAGATTTTGAACCTGCTTTAGAAAAAAGCGGGGTGGCGGCGGGTGTGCCAGATGTGGATACGAATGAGCCGGTGGCTGACGTTGATGAACAGGACACAAGACATCTGCCAAAGATCCCGCTCCACCTAGTGATAGCGGCATGCCCCTCGCTTAAGACCTTCTACCAAGGTGAGATCCGGCATTGGCATCAGCTTTTCGATGCGGCGTGCCATGTGCGGCCAGCCATGGGGATCAGTGCGTCTGCATGGGAAGAAGCACAGCGGTTCATGGGTCCGGAGCAAGCGTCGATCGTCGTTGCTGCGATGCTGGAACGCTTCGCCGACATAAGATCGCCTGGTGGATACTTGCGAGCTCTGAGTACCAAAGCTGCGGGAGGCGAGTTTTCCTGTGGCCCAATGGTCATGGCATTGATTGGCCGGCGGAACGCGGCTTAACAGCTGTTAAACTCCGATCGCGTGCGGCTGGCATGGCATAACTTAACAGCTGTTAAGTAGGCTCTCGGCACACAAACGGTGTCTGAGAAAGAAAAGTTAGGGGGGTGAGGTATGGCGGTATTTGAGATCGTGAAAGTGGCTTTCGCCTTCGTCGCGGCGAAGATCTGATGACGAGGGCATCCCGATCACCATGGTGAAACCTCAGCTGGTGACCATCGCTGCTAGTAGCGCCAAGGCGGCTAGCGAAGAACATACAGATCGTTGCGCGCCTCCGCGGCCCCTGCCCTTTTCGATGTCTGAGATCTGATGATGAATACCCTAAATAACTGGCTCTACGCTATCCGGCGCCTGCTGATGGCGATTTGGGTCCTGGCCTCGGATATTCGCTTGGCCTTCATCGGTGCTAATGCCTGAGAGGTAGGTTGTGGATGTCTGTTGCATGATATCGTGGCTACGGGCCGTAGCGCACAAGGAGCAGACGATCGATGGTTGCCAAAACCGTTTGACCAAGGGCTCGATCCTCGAACTCCCGCGCGCGGGGAAGGGGACCCCGTAACTTCTCAGTCACTTCGATAATGGCGACATGGCCAGCGAGGCAATCGGCTCCTCAAGCGCAGCAGCTGGTTGCCAGCGGTCCCGCGTTCCGCTGATTTGGTCGTATTGGACGACGAGGACATCGCAGAACAGCGGTTGCAACTCAATCTCTTGATTTCATGACACCCGAACTCTTCAAAAGAGTGCTTTGATGTTGGCTGCGGAATGATCTGATCCGTCCGATGGCGGAAAACGATTTAATAACAATAGGTTATTGCGTTTTTGGTATTCGCGATGAGAAATCATGCCCATAATAGCCTTCATCGAAATGGCTTCCCTTTCCAGGATGCCGATCCGCTACATCGACGGGAAGCCAAAGGATCAGCACGCTTTACGAAGAAGTTGGCAGTTGCGGGCCGATTGAGCGGTCTGGGCTATCTCGTGAAGAAGAAACCGCCACAGGTCTAGCCGATAGGCCCTGTGGAAGTTCTCATCCCGTCGTGCCAGTACAGTTCGGTGGAGGTTGGGTGTTTCATGGGTTTGGTCCACGAAAAGGAAAAGTGTTCTTCGGGTTTTGTGACTGACGGATGAGGGCCTTTGGGGTCCCTCAGATGGGTCCGGGCCGGATTCCGGTCTGTCTTTCCTGATGAAGGGCATTCCGATGCAAACAGGTGTCTTGCGCGTGTTACGCGCGACCGCTGCCTCGTGGTGGCGACACAAGGAACTACGCCGAACCGGCCAGACGGGCCAGGCATTGCAGCTCGAACGCCAGACCGTCCTGCGTGATCTCGGCTATCTGAAGCAGGCGGCGTTATTGCCAAACGCGCACGTGATCTGCGGAGAGGGCGGGACATTCATCCATCTTGGTTGGACCACCGTGTCGACCTTCGCGCCGATCGAGCGCTTTCCCTTGGCCACTCTTGTAGTCGCACGAAGGACCCCGTTCATCGATATCCGACCCGTCACCGATGTCATCGCCTTCGCGAACCTGCCGCGGGTGGCGCGGGACGGATCGATCGACCCTGAACCTTGCGGCCCTGGCAGGTCCGTCTCGCTGACCGCCTACATCGACATGGTCGAAGCCCTCGGTGGCAGGATCGCCAACGATCCACGCCCCCGTCAGTCAACCTGATCACCACTCCCTCTCATCAACACTCGAAAGGAGGCCAGCCATGGCCCGATCCCGCACGCCCAAATTCGATGCCTCCGAGGTCATCACAAACGAAATCATCCGTATCATTGAGCGCGGCGTCCTGCCGTGGCGCAAGCCATGGACCGCAGGTGGCAGCTCTCGTCCCCTGCGCGTGGGCGGAGAACCCTACCAGGGAGTGAACAACTTCCTGCTGACGATGCGGACCGTGATGGCGGGCCACAGCTCTCCCTTCTGGATGACGTTGCCGCAGGCCAATGCCTTGGACGCAAAGGTCCGCAAGGGCGAAAAGTCCTCTGTCGTCGTTTACTACGGTCAAAGCCGGAGGGATGCCGGCGATGAGGATGACCGCAGCGACGGGGATGATCACTCCGAAGAAGCCCGCATCTTCCGCTTCCAGAAATCCTATCGCGTGTTCAATGCCTGCCAGATCGAGGGTTTGCCGAATAGCTTCCATCCCGAGCCGGACCCTGTTCCTGAGCATCCTCCGTCCGAGCCCATCCCGCACATGCAGGCGTTTTTCGATGCCATCGACATCACGACCGTCTTCACAGGAACGGAAGCGTACTATTTGCCCCCCGTGGACAAGGTTTACATGCCGTCCATCACCCGGTTCCAGGACCCGCGCAATTTCTACGGGGTCTGGGCCCATGAGCTGGCCCACGCCACGAAAGCCCCCCATCGACTGAACCGTGATTTCGGGCTCTCGAAGTTCGGCAACACCTCTTACGCGCGCGAGGAGATCGTCGCTGAACTGACCTCCGTGTTCCTGGGGCAAACGCTCGGCTTCACGGCCCATACGCTCGAGATGAATGCCGCCTACCTCCACAACTGGTTGCGCGTTCTGCGTTCGGACAAGGGCGCCATCTTCAAGCACGCGGCGGACGCGCAACGTGCCTGCGACTACCTGATCGTCAGATCGGAGACGGGCAGGGCAGGGCGCAGCGCCGAGGCCGCCTGACAGATCTATTGCTGCGAAGCGGAACATGGCCGCTTTGGGTCCAATATCACGTCGAATGCGTGACCGAAATTCAGGCTAGGTCACACCAGAAACTTTGCGAACTGCATCGAGGAACAGTCCGAACGGTCGGCTGACTGCGAACATCAGCACAGCGGTTGATACAAGAAGCAAAACAATTTCGCTTCGGTCAGCTCCAACGAAAAACAGCACTAAGGCATAAACGGGCAATTGGAACGACAAGAAGGCGAGCCCGTCGATCAGAGTTTTGCTCCAAGAAACCGTGGGCTTGGTTGTGCTGAAAAACCAGTCTCGCCAGAGTCCGTACGGTCGCCCTGTGAACAGCATGAGCGGTATCATTGTCAGTCGCGTCTTCAGAACTTCGCCGGGCTCCATACCTGCGACGAACAATTCGGTAAGCGATGCGACAAACGTGAAAAAGATCACTGTCGCAAGTGTATCAACGATGGCTTTGCGCATGCCGTCGATTAGCGGTTCTGGATCAGATTGTCGAACGGCAGCAAAGTCCCGCTGGGCTGACACTTGGATCTGTTCGGGTTGGGGAGGTTTGGTCTGGGTCCTTTCACCACGCGGAAAAGCGAAAGCGGGCTTTGAGAAGGGTGTTTCAACTTCTCAAAGGAGATCCCCATGTCCATGACCGTTCAACCCCAGCCAGACCGTCCCGATCCGACCTTGATCGCGGCGCAGAACGACGCGTTTCGAAAGCTCGCATGCCTTGGAGTGCCGCCCGCGCAACCCATCCAGGGCCGCATGCATGTGACCCGCGCGCTTATGGAGGCCGGCGATGGCTTCATGGCCGAGGCGGTCAAGGCAACCGGTGAGTTTGCCACGTTCGAGCCTGAGAATGATCCCGAGGGCTGGCACGATTTCGGGGCGGTCGAGATCCGGGGAGAGACCGTGTTCTGGAAGATCGATCTCTATGAAGCAGACTCGGACTTCCGCTATGGGGCTGAGACCCCGGACAATCCTGCCACCACCATGCGCGTGCTGACAATCATGCTGGCGCGCGACTGGTAGAAGGGCAGGGGACTCCTCACCCTGACATCTGAGACGATGAAGGCCCGCTGACCCCTCAAAGGGAAAGTGGGCCTTTTGTCGTGGTGATCCCTGAAGCCGGGGATTGGTCACGCGCGTGAAGGCGCGGGCCACACCTCACCCACCTGGAAGGATATCCCATGACCACAAGCTTTGCCCCTCTCACCGTCGCGATCGGCGATCTTGTCGCCCACCCCGCCAATGTGCGCAGCAACGCGCCGGAAACCTATGATCCCGAGAACATCGCCCATCTGAAGGCCAGTATCGCTGTGCTGGGCCTGCTCCAGCCGCTTCTGGTTCAGAAGCTTGACGGCAAATATGCTGTCCTCGCCGGTGGCCGGCGCCATGCAGCCCTGAAGGAGCTGATCGCTGACAAGGCCAGCAAGGGATTCACGGCGAAAACCAAGGTGGACTGCCGCCTTGTCCCTGAGGAGTGCGACGTCACCACGGCGCTGTCGCTCGCCGAGAACATCACCCAGGCACCGATGAATGCCATCGACGAGTTCGAGGCCTTCGCCCGGATGATGGAGGTCGACGGCCAGACGCCCGAGACGATCGCAAAGACCTTCGGCGCCACGGTGGCGGCCGTGAAAGGCCGGTTGCGCTATGGCCTTATCCACCCCGACATCCGCGCCGCGGCCCGGGGCAAGGTGATCACGCTCGACACGATGAAAGCCTTCGCCGAGCACCCGAGCCAGGAGGCGCAGCGCGAGGTCTTCGAGGCGCTCACGAAGGACGGCGGCTATCTGCAGGCCTATACCGTCCGTCAGGCCCTCAAATCCCGCGGCGTGCAGGTCAGTGACGATATCGGGGCTTTCGTGCGCGCGGACTACGAGGCCCGCGGCGGCGCCGTCGCGGCTGACCTTCTGGAAGAGCATTCCGTGCTTGAGGATGCAGCACTGGTCGAAACCATCCTGCTCGAGAAGCTCGGTGCCGCCGCCGAAGAGGCCCGCATAAAGCTGGGCTTTGCCTGGGCCGATGCGATGGTCCGCTATGATTACGCGACCATGGCCGACTACGGCCGCGTTTATCCCGGCCCGATCGAGCCGGATGAGGCTGCCCAGAAGCGCATCGATGAGATCACCGCCGAGCTTGAGAAATTGCAGCTCGAGATGGAGGATGAGGGGCTCGAGGACGGTGCTTACAATGCCCTTTACGAGCGCGTGGACGCCTTGGAAGAGGAAGCCCGCGATCTGCAGGAGGCCTACAGCGCCGAGGACCTCGCGCGGTCCGGGGTGATCGCGTCGTGGCAGGGTGGGCAGATCACGCTCCATGTTGGTCTTGTCCGCCCGGAAGACATCGTCAAAGAGGAGGGCGCGTGCGGCTCCTCGGATAGCTCGACCAGGGAGGAGGCCCCGGACCCGGGCGAAATCACCTATCCAGCCTCACTGGCTGAGGACCTCAAGACCGAGCGGGCCATGGCACTGGGGGCCGCGATGGCGCTGCATCCGGAAGCCACGCTCGATCTGACGCTCTTCAAGCTGGTCAGTGACGTTCTGGCCAGCGGCATGAGTGTCACGCAGGCGATCAAGATCGATGCCCGCAAGGAATATCGCAGCCATGCCAAGATGGACGAGATCGACGAGACCTCGCTCGAGCAGGTGGCGGCGGCGCATGATGCGCTTGATCTGTCCTGGCTCGATGACACCCGCCCGCCCGCCGATCAGTTCGCGGCGTTTCGCGCGCTGGAGGCAGGGGAGAAGGCCAAGCTCGTCGCCTTTGCAACCGCCAGCACCACGCAGTCCTGCTTCGCGCGGGACCGCCAGCGCGACAACCTGATGCATGACTTCGAGATCGAGATCATGCCCGACATCCGCGCCCACTGGACGCCGAATGCGGCGCTCTTCAACCGCTTCAAGAAGGCATGGATCCTGAAAATCCTCGGCGAGGATCTGGGTCTCGCCCAGGAGGCGGTGACACTGGCCTCTTCGAGCAAGAAGGAGATCGTCACCTTCTGCGACAAGCTCTTTGCCGAGCCCTTCGCCACGCTGACGGACGCGCAGCGCGCTGCCGTGGCCGCCTGGTGCCCGCCCATGATGCAGACCGCCGGTGTCGCCCGTGATGAGGCGGAGCCCGCTGCGGAAACCCCCGAGCCTGACAGCGAGGTCGGGCAAGCGGCCTGAGACCTCATGCGACCCGCGCGAAGTATTTCGCGCGCGCGGGTCGATCCTCTCATACCCAACGGAAAGACATCTCCATGGCTATTCTCAAGTTCTCTGCCTCCGCTGTCGCGGCGCAAATCGCCCATGCGCGCGCCTGCAAAACCTTCCTGCCCAACTGGAACGGACCCGTGGACAGGCCCGCCCTGATCCTCATCGTCGGCAATGGTGTGCATCTGCGCTCAAACGGCATCGATGGCACGACCACCCGCATCGTCACCACCGAACAGGCCGATCCGTCCTTCGCCTTCGCCGAAGGCATGAACCCGTTTCGGGACACCGACTGGATGGCGCAGCGCCGCATGGCGTTTCGCGATCTGACCGGCCAGTTCTACACCGACATCCTGGATGACGTGCAGGTGCTCATCGACCGGGGGCGGGGGGCCATCCGGCTCGCCACCGATGGCCACAGCATCCGCGTCTTCGTGCGCCGGGCTTCGGACTATCTCATCGGCGGGACCTACGAGGTGCCCTCGGGCCTCGGCGGCACCTTCCGGGTCATTCTCAAGGATGCCTGCGACACCTTCGCGATCGTGCAGAACTGCGGCAATTGCGAGGATTTCGACGCCATGCAGCCCTACCGCGTGCCGCTCGATGCGCTGATTGAAATCGATGACCGGAGGGCGGCGTGATGGGTTGGCTCTTCTACACCGACGGCCGCGTCCAGACCTACGCGGATGAGAAAGCGGAGATTGCTCGGCTGTGCACCTTCGAGGGCGAAAGGCGCAAGACGGAACTGGTCAAAGCCTGCAAGGTGGGTTCGACTTGGTACGCGGCGGCAAAGGTCATCAATCTCAACGGCACCCCTGTCGAAGACACGACCTATGTGACCGATGCGGACGGGTCGATCACTTTTGGCGCTGTCTTCCTCACCCGATACGATGACGGCTTCTGGGGCTACAAGGACATGGAGGAAAGCGCTGGCCCGAACGAGTCTCGTGCTCCCCTTGGGCTGATCGAGCTCCTCTCCGACCTGAAGGACCCGGACAGCTACGCCCAGGATTGGCGTCAGCGCTGCCGGGACTGGGCGTCGATCCCGGACTACGAGGAAGGCGACAAGATCAAGCTCGCAGCACCTGTGACGCTCACCGATGGCAGTACCTGCCAGATTGTCACCGCGACCCACTACAGGCGCGGGCGGCAAAAGCGCCGCTGCTACCGCATCGAGGAAACTGGTGGGCTCGTACGCCTGTCGAAGGCCTCGCTTGCGGGCTCGGAGTTGCTCAGCTCCGCGAAAGGTGCGGCTAGCCCGGTGCTGGCGGAGTTCCTGGCGGGGCGGGACGCTTAGGGGCGCACTGCGAGTAGTGCGCGCACCGTCTCGATTTCCAGCACCCAGTTGCTGGTCGTTTCGTTGCGCCATCTTATGCAGCGGATGATCCGATCAAAATCATCCTGAAGGGCGCGCGGAAAAACAGGCTCATGGTGTGCGATTCTGTTGCGGAGCCTCCTCACGGCTTCAATGTCAGACCTTAATTCAGATCGGCGCTGGCTGGCAGCGACACCACGAGGCGCGTCCGGAAACACTGCGTAGAAATGATCGTCCCACAGTCTGCCTTGGTGCCTGTTTGTCAGCATCTTCTCCCAAAACACGAACTTCAGTTCGGCGACGACCTTTCCGGCAGTGGGTTGCTGTGCTGCGCAACCTTCGAGGTCTCGTTTGGGGCTGTATGCCGGACCGCGCGGGTTCGGTAACGAACGGATGAAGCCTTGTGTCCAAGGCCATGTTCCTCCATGGACAGCTTCGATTGCTTCCACGATCGCGTTTCGCAGCGCAACTTCCAAAACATGGAGTGGAACCATGAACGCGGCTGATACTTGAAGATTCCAGTGGTATAGGTGGAGAGCTCGCGTCCTATCATTGCCGGTTTCGCGCAGATAGGTCGCAAACCTAGGTGCGGATAGGACGTTCGGAAGGTGGTGTTCTTCATCAGCCGTGAACGGTGGATACATTGACAGTAAAGACTTTCGGTGCCATATAGGGCGTGAGCTTTGAGACTGCGGGCACTATGCCTCCCCTCATTGCACAAAGAAAGCAAAAGCCCGTCGCATTGCGGCGGGTTTTTCAGTTTTCTAATCCAACTCCGAAAAACCGTTTGATTGGCCGGCCGTAGATTGGATGCCTCTTGGTCTGAGCTCATCATCCCGAAAAGCGAAAGAGGGCTTTTTGTCTTTGGAACTCAGACCCTGATCCAAAGGAAACCCCCATGTCCAAGCCCCGCTCAACGCTCCCCAATCCTGTTGAATTCGACGCTAACCTCGCCTCTGCCCTGGAGCAGATCGGCACGGAGATCGACCTCCAACCGCTGCGCAGCTCAGCGCTGGCGCGCATCATGCGCGAGACGTTTCATGGCAGTGATGCCGGGGGCGCCTGGGACTGGCGCATAGCCTATGACATGATGCAGGCTGCGGCCATCCAGGTGCTGCTGGGTGGGGACGGCGCGGCAGGTGACATCGCCGCTGCAAAGCTCCTTGCCTCACGGCTTCTCACGGAAACGCGCCGGTCAGAGCAGCAGATCCGGCTGCAGCAGTTTTCCACGCCGCTGCCATTTGCGGCGCTGGTCTTGCGGGCTGCGGCGATCCGCGAGGGCGAAACCGTGCTGGAGCCCTCGGCTGGCACTGGTGCCCTGGCTGCTTTCGCCGCCCGGGCCGGTGCCACGCTTGTGCTCAATGAAATCGACCCCTTTCGCCAGCGCCTCCTGCGCGCGGTTTTCGGCGGCGAGGTGACGGGCCATGACGGCGAGCATATCGACGATCTACTGCAAACGCCGGTTCTACCCGACGTCGTGGTGATGAACCCGCCCTTCGTCTCATCGATCGATCGCTCCCGAGACAAGCACATCGCCGCCAAGCATCTCATCGCGGCTGCAAAGCGCTTGGCACCCGGCGGGCGGCTTGTGGCGATCATGCCGCCGGGATTCACGCCCGAACGCGATGCCGCGCATTGGTCCCGCGCCTGCGGCCTCCTGACGCCGCGCTTGGCGTTGACGATGCCGGGGCAGGTCTACCGCAAGCTCGGCACCTCTGTCGAAACCCAGCTCATGGTCTTCGACAAGGTGCAGGAAGACGGCGAGATGATCCGCGCAAATGTGCGGAATCTGGATGAAGCCTTGGCATATGTCGATGCCGTGGCCGCAACCCGGCCTGAGATGCGCCCCGTCCAACGGGCGGCAGCGGTTACTCCTGCGCGACCGACCGTTGCATCCTCTGCCCCGCGCAAGACCGTCGCTGCGCCTGTCGCCCCCTCCAAACCCCGGGCCAATGCCGTCCGTCCGCTCAGCTTCACAAGCTTTGAGACCCCTCGCGACAACACGCCCATCTCGGACATCTATGCGCGCTACCGTCCGCAGCGGATTGAGATCGCAGGCGCGCAGGAACATCCCACACCGCTGGTCGAAAGCATCGCCATGGCTTCCGTGGCGCCGCCCGTGCCCTCTGGCGCGGCCAATGCGGAACTGCGTCTGCCCGCAAAGCTGATCGAGGAGGGACATCTCTCCGAGGCGCAGCTCGAGACCATCATCATGGCGCATGATGCCCATGGGCGTGATCTGCCCGGCCGGTTCACGATCGATGACGACCAGACCAAGCTGACGCGCGCCGATGATGACCCGGAGGCACGTGCCTATCGCCTTGGCTATTTCCTCGGGGACGGCACCGGCTGCGGCAAGGGCCGCGAATGTGCGGGGCTCATCCTTGTGAACTGGCTGGCCGGGCGCAGGAAGGCCATCTGGGTCTCCAAATCCGCCACGCTCATCGAGGACGCCATCCGCGACTGGACCGATCTCGGCGGCTCGCCCGCCGACATCCAGCCGGTCTCCAAATGGAAACCGGACCAGTCCATCCCGATGGGCGACGGCATCCTATTTGTCACCTACGCCACGCTGCGGTCCGCGGGCAAATGCGGCACCACGCGACTGAGCCAGATCCTCGCCTGGATGGGCGAAGACTTTGAAGGCGTGCTGGCCTTTGATGAGGCCCATGCCATGCAGAACGCGGCCGGGTCCGAGCAGGGCAGGGGGGTCAAACCCTCCCAGCAGGGCCTTGCTGGCCTCCGGCTGCAACTGGCAGCACCCCGCGCTCGCGTCTTCTACATCTCGGCCACGGGTGCGACGAGCGTCCACAACCTCGCCTATGCCGCGCGCCTGGGGCTCTGGGGGCAGGGCCCCGAATACCCCTTCCCAAGCCGCGAGAGCTTCGTTTCTGCGATGGAAGCCGGCGGCGTGGCTGCCATGGAGGTGGTCGCGCGCGATCTCAAGACGCTCGGCCTCTACACGGCGCGGGCGCTGAGTTTCGACGGCGTGGAATACGACGTTCTCGAACATGCGCTGACACCGGCCCAAATCGAGATCTACGACGCCTATGCCGGCGCCTTCCGGACGATTCATCACAATCTCGAGGCGGCGCTGACCGCGACGGGCGTCAATGATGCCTCCGGTCAGACCAATGCCTCCGCCGCCAATGCCTCGGCCAAGTCCCGCTTCGAGAGCGCCAAGCAGCGCTTCTTCAACCATCTCCTGATGGGCATGAAAGCCCCGACCATTATCCGCGCTATCAATGAGGACCTGGCGGAAGGATTTGCCTGCGTCATCCAGGTGGTCTCGACGGGAGAGAGCCTGCTGAAGCGCCGGCTCGAGGCGATGGACCCGGAGGACGAACTGGCGGAGGGTGCCTTGACACCTCGCGACTACGTTCTCAGTTACCTTGAGCAGGCCTTCCCGATCCATGCCCAGAAGCTTGTCGAGATCGACGGGAACATGGTGGCCGAGCCGCTTCGGGATGCGAACGGCGCCTTGGTCGTCTCACGCGAGGCGCTCGCCTTGCGCGACGCCGCGATGATGGAGCTGATGACGCTGGCGCCGATCCCCTCGGCGCTCGATCAGATCCTCTGGGCCTTTGGCGATGAGGCCGTGGCAGAAGTCACAGGCCGATCTATCCGGCCCCTCAAGGCCGAGGACGGCCATCTCTTCATCGAGAAGCGCGCCGCCAGCAGCAATTCCTCCGAAACCCAAGCCTTCATGGACGGCGAAAAGGATATCCTGATCTTCTCCGACGCGGGCGGTACGGGCCGGTCCTATCACGCGGCGCAAACGGCGAAGAACCAGAAACGGCGGCGGCACTACCTGTTGGAGCCCGGCTGGCGCGCCGACGCGGCCATCCAGGGGCTCGGCCGCACGCATCGCTCGGCCCAGGTCAGCGCGCCCTTCTTCCGGGTCTGCACCTCGGATGTGCATGGCGAGAAACGCTTCACCTCGACTATAGCCAAGCGCCTCGACCAGCTGGGAGCCCTGACCAAGGGTCAGCGCGAGACCGGCTCGCAAGGCATGTTCCGCGAGGAGGACAATCTCGAAAGCCCGATCGCGCGCGCGGCATTGCGTGGCTACTATGCCGATCTTGCGGCCGGGCGCGCCGAGGCGATGAGCTACGAGAGCTTAACCGACTGGACGGCCCTGCGGCTGATCGACAAGGACGGGGTGCTGCTCGAAGAGCTGCCGCCGATCCAGCGGTTTCTCAACCGGGTGCTTGCCCTGCCCATCCACATGCAGAACGCACTCTTTGCCGAGTTCATGCGCCGGATTGCTGATCAGACGGAACGTGCGCGCGCGGCGGGCACGCTCGATCTCGGCGTGGAAACCCTGCGCGGCGAAAAGATCGAACAGGTCTCCACAGAGGATCTCTGGACCTGCCCGAAATCCGGCGCCGTGACGCGGATCATCGGGCTGGAGGTGACCGACCCGGTCCACGTCCTTGGGGCCGAAGAGGCCATGTCGCGCAATCCCGACAAGCTGCCGATGGTCAACCGAGCGTCTGGCCGCGCGGCGCTCATCTCGGCGCGGCCCATGCAGATGTATGACGAGGATATCGTCACGCTCATGCGCAAGGCGGTGCGGCCCAATGGCTCCAGCTACCTCGAAGAGACGCGCTTCGAGTCCTCGGCCTGGGAAGACATCGGAAGGCCCGAGTTTGCAGGACTTTGGGATGCCGAGGCCGCATCCCTGCCAAAAACCACCACGACCAAGCTCTACCTGTTGACAGGACTGCTGTTGCCGATCTGGAAGGACATCCCGACCACCAATGAACGCATCTACAGGGTCACGCCGGACGGGGCGACAGCGATGATCGGGCGCACGCTGAGCGAAGAAGGGGCGGCCGCGCTGCGCGCCCGCTTCCTCGTCTCAAACCCGCAAACACCGCAGGAGATGTTGACCGCTGCGCTCGGCACCACGGCGCCGGTCGATCTGGGCCAGGGTCTCACCCTGACCCGTCGCCGGGTCGCAGGCGAGATGCGTCTCGAGCTGGGCGGTGCGGATCGGGGCATGATTGAAGGTCTCAAGGCCATGGGGTGTTTCACGGAGATCATCGCCTTCCAGTTGCGGGTGTTCCTGCCGCATGGGGATGGGATCGACACATTGGGCATCCTCTCCCGGATTGTTGGAACCGGACCAGACGCCACGCGGGACGTAACTTCAGTGGCAGCAGAATAGGCGAGGGGACGATCATGACACTCGAAGAGATCAAAGCCGCCATCGATGCCGGTCGGACCGTGCATTGGGCCAACACCGGCTACCGCGTGCACAAGGACAGCCTCGGCCAATACCTGATTACGTTTGAGCCGAACGGCAGCACCATCGGGCTGACCGACCGGAGCGGGCAGCGGTTGAACGGGGAGGAAGCAGAGTTCTTTATCGCTGGACCGGAGGGTGGCGACGAGAAGAGCCAGGACAGCCAACTGAGAGCAGACGGGCAAGGGAGGGGCGTCGTACCCGGCGGGGAGGTGGCACAATCTCTCAGGCGACAGCGCTGAACTGAAGGTTGGGAAGAAAGGAAAGCGAGCTTTCTGGTTTGTGATCCCAGGAGGGGTCGAAAAAGCAATCCCCGATGCGCTGGCAAGGACGTCAGGCACCGGCCAATCCAAAAGGAAACATCCCATGTTCGCAGGAACCCTCACCCGCAATGTCGAGACCGCAGCCGCTCAGTACACCGGCATGATCCACTCGACGCGCTTTGACATCGCCATCCAGTTGGAGGCGCGGGCCAAGATGTCCGAACGCAGCCCGGATTTTGACGTGACGGCAGTCAACAAATCAGGCCGCAAGGTGCGCATCGGCACGGCCTGGAACGAGACCGGCAACACCAGCGGCAACCCCTACATCTCGATGCAGATCGATGTCGGTTTGGGCCCGTTCCGCGTCAATGCCGTGCAGACGAAGGAAGCGCGCACAGCCCAAAGCGGCGAATTCGAGATCATCCCTCTGGTCTCGAACGGCCTGATGAAATCCGGCTCGATCTCGGGCGAGCTCACCGCCATGGACGCCGACAACGCCTTCACCGGCTACATCGCCAACATGATGTTCGATCTGGAGTTCATGCTGATCGAGAACGATTACAAGACCGAAGACACGCACCCCGATTACCGTATCGAGGTCAGCTCGCCCCGGGGCACACCGATCCGCGTCGGCTCGGCCTGGATGGCGAAAAGCAGCCGCACGGGCAATGACTACCTGTCGCTGCTGATCAACACGCCCGATGGCGACCTGCGCGTGAACGCCGTGCAGAACGAAGAGCAGCGCGGCGGGCAGGCCTTCTCCATTATCCCGTTCATCGACAGCGGTGAGCAGCCGCAGGACGCAGGCACGGGGCTGTCGTTGGTCGCCTAATTGGCACGCGAGGGCGAGACGATCTGAACCCAAAGGGGAGCCGTGGGATCACGGTTCCCCTTTTTCCATGTTTGGCTGCATGACGGGCGCCATCTGCTTGCGATCTGCTGAATATGATATACGATAATATATTATCGAATGGACGAAGGTAGGCGCATGGTGGCGAGACTGGGAAAAGCTCCGTGGTTCGAGAGCTTTGATGTAGAAGCAGAGGTTGCAGAGCTTCTTGCTCATATCGAGCGTTGCACCGGATTTGCGCTGCTTGACCGCAAGCGTGATGTCATCATGATCCATGCAAGGGCAAAGCTCGACAGGACAAGGCAGGCATTTCTGGAGGCCAAGGCGGCGGGAAAGCCGGTGTCCACATCGCGGCGTGCGTATCTGACCGAAGTTCAGGACACGATCTTCATGGCGATCCCGGAGGAGAACCTCGCGCGGATGCCGCTGCGCGAGCAGGTTCTCAACGACCCGTCATTTTACGCGGATGCCATGCACCGCGCCGCTGCGATTAGCGAGGATGAGCTTTTCATGGCGCTGTCCTCTTCGCTGAAAGACATGACAGTCCAAGACGCCCGGGCCTTCGTCTCGAAGCTTTGGCACAACACGATCGATGACAATGCGCGCAAATACGCCGAAGCCCTGAAGCGTCCCGAGCGTGAACCGCAGCCCTTTCGTCCGGGAAACACCGTGTAAGATCCGAGCCATTCTCTTGGCTTGAGCCGTACCGAGGTTGGCCGCCTCAAACCCCCTTTCCTGGAGGTGGCATCCTGTGCAGCGCGCGAAAGCCGTTGAAGGTGCTGTGGGGACGTCTACTGTCGCCAACATGATGAACCGGGATCACATGCGCGCCTTCTTTCGTCGCGCCGCGGCGCTTGTCGCCTTTGTCGCACTGCTCTGGGCGGTTCACCTCCTCAATTGGATTATCGGTTACGGCTTGAATCCGGCCTTCGGCCTGATCCCCCGTCACGTAAGCGGATTGGATGGTGTCATCGCCATGCCCCTCCTGCATGGAAGTTTCGCGCACCTTATGGCAAATACGCCGCCGCTCTTGGTGATGGGTGGGCTGTTGGTGGCAACGACCACGAGGGCCCTGCTGCCGGTGAACGCAGTGGTGATCGGCCTCGGCGGCGGACTCGTCTGGCTGTTCGGAAGCTCCGCCATCCATATCGGTGCGTCAGGGTTGGTCTTCGGCTGGTTTGGCTTCCTCGTCGCGCGCGGCTTCGTGGATCGCTCATTGATCACGCTGGGCGCGGCACTGGTGGTCGGTGTCCTCTATAGCTCCATTCTCTGGGGCGTTCTTCCGGGCCAATCCGGCGTCTCCTGGGAGGCGCATCTCTTCGGCGCCATCGCGGGCGCGGCCGCTGCAGCCCTTGTCCGGACGCATGTCCATGTGCCGCGCCTCGGCGGTGTCGATCTGGACTGAAGCCGTACGCCCGACGTGGTCGACCCGGTGCTGTCATTCGTAAACGCCGAGATGCTGCAGTGCAGTTTCCTCAAAGCGGCCATTGCATATGTCCCAGCTCCTAACCCCCAAAAATCGGCGCTGGTTGAACCTTCGGCAGTAATCCCTCACCTTCCTGCAAGAGACCTCTTTCCGCAGGGCGGTGCTCAGCCTAAAGTGGAACCAGTTACTTAGATATGGTGCAAAATGGCGTCGCTTCAGGATTCAGTCGCAAACAAATTCCTCGAGACACTTTCGAATGATGAAAATTTTGATGCATCCAAAATACAAAAGCTTGAAGCGCTCTTGAAAGAAGGTCGAAAAATTAAGGCCGACGATCTAGCCGAGATTTTCACTCTTCCAGACGGAGGGGAAGTTCTGTGATCAAGATCATTTCAGCGCACATCGAGGAATTTCGTGGAATTCGTAAGTTGGACATCAACTTGGCTGAGAAGACCTTCGCGATATCCGGTCCGAACGGCTCGGGAAAAAGTGGGGTCATTGACGCCATCGAATTTGCACTAACTGGTCAAATTGGCAGATTGACCGGAACCGGAACCAAAGGGCTCTCACTAGCAGATCATGGTCCACATGTAGATCACATCAAATTCCCAGATGCCGCATTTGTAGAGCTGGAAGTATCCTTCCCGACGCTTGGCAAAAAAGCCAAGCTCACTCGCAAAGTCTCTGCCCCCAAGAAGCCAAGTATCGAACCGAACGATCCGGACATCGTGGAGATTCTGGACGAAGTTTCTCAGCATCCCGAAATCACTTTGGCGAGAAGAGAAATTCTGAAATTCATCTTGGTCGAACCAACGAAGCGATCTGCACAGATTCAAGAGATTCTAAAGATCGATGAGTTGGGTCAGACCCGTTCGGCACTGAACACAGCATACGGCAAGCTCAACCGGGCAGCGATTGCGGCGGAAAAGGATACGCAGGACAAAAGAAATACACTGTTGCAGCACCTAGGCATCACGTCGTTGTCTGCAGCTGAGATGCTCAAAGCCGTCAATGCAAAGCGCCAGCTGCTAGGACTAGAAATCCACGACACCATAACAGCTGATACAATCATCGACAAAGGCTTGGCAGAGCCTGCTGGTGAACAATCGCTCAATAAATCCGCAGCACTGATCGAACTGGACAAGCTTAACAAAAAGCTCGTCGAGCTTGGACAATCTCCGTCGCCGGATGCAGAAGCTCTTGTCGATCAGATAGAGCAACTTGAAAACGACGCACAGCTCCTTGTTTCGTTGCAACAACGCGATTTGGTGGAAAGTGGATTAAAGCTGGTGGACGGCCCGTCATGTCCGATGTGCGATCATGAATGGCCGGATGAAGCACATCTTCTTTCGCATTTACACGCCAAGCAGCGGAAATCGCAAGCGGCAGGAGAGCTCAAGCAAAAGCTCGTTGAACATGCATCATCGCTTTCGAATGAAGTGGGGAACTTGAAGGCGCTGCTGCTCGAAACTCACCGTATTGCCAAGATTGAGAACGCAGTTGAAATGCTGTCCAGCGTCGTCGCATGGGGCAAAGACTTGGCGTTTTTTCAGGAACAACTAAAGTCTTTCGCAACAATCTTGGAGTTGAAGGATCGCTTGGCCAATGGATGGCCAGCCATACCGGAAGGCTTTCGGGCCAAACTGGCGGACTTTGTGAGCGCTATTCGCGCGAAGCCTGATCAATCAGCTTCGTTGGCCGCACAGAGCTATCTGATCAATGCTGAACAGCGGTTCAAGGACTACAAAGCAGCACGTCTTACCGAGACAGCTTCCCAAAAGGCACGAGACGCCAGCAAAGTCGCATATGACGCTTGGTGCGCAGCGATGGAGTCGGAACTTGACGAGCTTTACGAGGCCGTCGAAGATGATTTCAGCAAGTTTTATCGGCTTTTAAATGACGGCGATGAGCAAAAATTTGTCGCGCGCTTTAAAGCAACTGAAGGGCGTCTCGATTTTGATGTGAATTTCTACGAGCGGGGACTTTTCCCACCAGGTGCTTTTCATAGCGAAGGTCATCAAGATGGCATGGGTGTATGCCTATACCTAGCATTGATGAAGCGGCTATTGGGTGACCGTTTTACCGTTGCGCTGCTCGATGATGTTGTGATGTCTGTCGATGCAGACCATCGCTACCAATTTTGCAAACTTTTGATGGCAGAATTCCCAAACACGCAGTTCGTAATTGCCACCCATGACAAAGTTTGGGCAGAGCAGATGCGTTCGGCAAATCTAGTGACCCGAAAAACATCTATGGCTTTTGATAGTTGGTCTGTGGACACTGGTCCGTTGGTGGAATCAAATCCAGAGATTTGGGCAGAAATTGATGCAGCTTTGACTAAGGGTAAGGTCGAAGTTGCGGCTCCGATTTTGCGGCGTCACATGGAGTTTGTAGCGCGACTACTTGCGGATCAACTGGGGGCGCAAACGGTCTTCAGGGCGGATAACAGCTACGATCTAGGGGGGCTATTACCGAGCGCCTTTTCTAGATTGTCAGATCTCCTAGGAAAAGCCGTCGACTCGGCGCAATCCTGGGGCAACGAGGACCAAAAGTCCAAAGCGCAGGCTCGCAGGCAACGTCTCAAGGAAGCCAATACTCACAAGGGCGAAGAAGACTGGACCGTCAATAAGGCCGTACATTTCAACGAGTGGGCCAATTTTAGTCCCAACGACTTTATGCCTATTGTAAATGCGTTTAAGGATTTGCTGGCATGCGCACAATGCGATGACTGTGGATCATGGCTGTACATTACTCCCAAAGGCACTTCTCCCGAAGGACTTCGGTGTTCATGCAATTCTGTGAACCTAAACCTCAAGAAAAAGCCTAAGTAGCCGCATTTGGGACTTTTATCTCGTTAGCGCGGTGAAGCGAGGTCTGCTTAACAGGCTGCTGAAGAAGTCGGCCTTGAAGGACGTTATTCCTGCCGCCACGATTTGAAGTCGGTTTTCTTCGGCATCGGCATCGGCGGTGGTCGCGGGTCAGAGTTGCCTTCTCCGTCAGGCCGTCAGGAGTTTCGGTAGCCTCGCGAGGTTGCAGGCCGCCATCGTCATCGTGAACTGGGCGCAGACCCTATCGAGCCCGCGGTGAACGGTCTGGGACATGCCGCCGACGGTCTTGGCCCAGCCGAACGGTTCCTCTATCTTCTTGCGGCGCCGCTGGGACAGGGCGTAGCCGAGGTGCCGGGTTGTCCGTCCGTCGATGGCGGAATGCCGGGCTTTCTGCGCGACGTGCGGTGTCACGACCATGCGCCTGAGGTCGGCGACGAAGTCGGCGCTGTCGTATCCCTTGTCCGCCCCGAGCGTCAGGCGTCGGGTCGAGCCCGGTGAGTGCCGGTTGATCATCTCAAGTGCCGCCTTCCGCTCGCCATGCCCATCAGCGTGGGTCAGCTCTGCCTGCACCACGAGGCCGTTCCGGTTTTCCATCAGCGTATGCCCCATGAAGCACAGCATCGCCGCCGCGCCCGGCGCCTTCTTGTAAAGACGCGCATCGGGGTCCGTTACGGACGCATGCGTTGCGTTCGAGCGCTTCTGGCCCCGGAAGTTCACCTCGGGGTTGCGGGTCTGGCGGGGCGTGTCGGTCATCGGCTGGGTCTCGGTTTGCTGGGCCTGGTCGGTGTCCGGGGAGGTCTCGTCGGCTGGTGGTGATGGCGGCCCACTGGGATCATCATTCTGCGGCGGCGCTGTACCTTCCTTCGGCTGGAAACTCTTCATGGACGCCCACGCCTTGACCAAGGTGCCGTCGACCGAGAAGTGCTCGTCCGACAGCAGCGGCTTGACCTGAGGGTGCGCGAGGATCGCGGCCATTACCTTGCGCGACATGTCGGTTGTCAGCAGCCGGTCGCGGTTCTTGCTGAACACCGTGGGAACCCAGACCGGGTCGTCGATTCCCAGCCCGACGAACCATCGGAACAGCAGGTTATAGTCCATCTGCTCCATCAACTGCCGTTCCGAGCGGATCGAGAACAGGATCTGGAGAAGGCTCGCCCGGATCAGGCGCTCCGGCGCAATGGAGGGGCGGCCAAAGTCGGTATAGAGCGCGTCAAACTCGGCATCGAGGCTCGTCAGTGCATCGTTCACGATCTGCCGGATCTTGTGAAGCGGATGACCCGCAGGGATCCGCTCCTCAAGGTCAACATAGCTGAACAGCGACTCGCTCGCTTCGTCCGTCCCACGCATCGTCACCCTCACCACCGCTGCCGTGCCGGAAGTGAATCATGTTCTCAAAACCGCGTCGAGACCGGCCTTTTTCAGCAGCCTGTTCTCATGATCGCTGTCAACCCTTTGGTTCACGTTAAATAATCCGGCGATACCGGGCGCAATGTAATGTAGATGCGCAAGGCTGGAGACGGAACTGAGACGACGGTTGAGCAAGCTCTCATACGCGGGTTGGGTACCGCATGACCGTGGTTTCGTCCTGGGGCTGCCTCGGTCTAAAGAGCGAGCGTCGGCATGGCCGGCTCATAACAGGGCACGAGGATTCCCCACCGCGTTCCGCCCCCGGCCTTGCGCATCAGCGGGCCGAAAGAGCGTGTTTTTTCTAAGCGGACTGCGAGACAGTCGGGTCTGGAACCGGCGATACAGCTCGGGCGATGGCCCAGATGAAGCCGACCATTTCCCGAGCGATCGCCGTGGTCACCACGACTTTCGGCTTCCCTGCCATGACCAGACGGCGATAGCGCTGGCACATTCGCAGCTGTCCCTTCCATGCGATGTCCCGCACACACGATGGAACAGCTGCGAGCCGGTCATGCAGCTTGCGGCTGACGCGTGGCTGCATGCGGTAACTCCAGGCGCCTTCGATCAGCGCGCGTCGAGCCAGGCCGCTGCCTGCCTTCGTGATGCCGCCGCGTCGGACGGTGGCCCCGCTGGAATGCTCCGAGGGTGTCAGCCCGAGATAGGCCATGAGTTGCCGTGGGTTGTCGAAGCGATGGAAATCGCCGACTTCCGCGACGACGGTGACCGCAACGACGAACGCGACCCCACGCATGGCCTGGATGGCCTCCACCACCGGTGCCAGATCCCAATCCGGCAGCAGTTCCGTGATCTGTCCCGTCAACCGTGCCACCCGCGCCTCAGCCTCGGCGACGGCATCGACGTAGTCCTGAAAGACGATCTGTTGTGCCCGATGCCCGAAGCGCACGGTCGTCAGCCAGCGCCGATAGGCAACCGTCCACCCTTTCTTGCCGGGGTAGATGCGTCCGTGGCGCAGAAGAAAGCCTTGAAGATGCTGCCGCGCCTTGCCGGTGACGCGCATGGCGGTCGCCCGCGCCCGAACCAGATCGCGCATCGCCTCATGTGCCGCATCGGGGACCCAGACCGCCGTCAGCTCCCCCGCCCGATGCATCTTCGCCAGCATGACGGCGTCGCGACGGTCCGTCTTGACCCGGTCGCCCGTCTTCACCGGGATCAAAGAGGGCGCCACCACGATGCAATCCTGCCCCAACTCGACGAGCTGGCGGTGCAGGCCATAGCCACAGGGCCCGGCCTCGTAGCAGAAGTGGAGCTTGTGACCGCCGGCACCCAGTTTCTCGACAAGCTTCCGAATATGGTCGGCGCGATGCGGGATTGTGCCGAGGTGACGGACCTCGCCGCCTCGAACACCTTCGGCAACCGCCACCGAAATCGTCGCCTTGTGAACATCCAGCCCGATGAACGTGCTATCCTGCATCTGGTCTCTCCCCCATTCCTGAGGCTCGGCACCGGGTCATCCGGCCCAATCCTCGCATTCAGAATGCCGTGGGAGAGACCGCCGACCTAGTCACCGTACAGAGCGATCATGGGGTCTAAGAGGAAACTACCAAGTCATCTGGCACTTGGAGCAAAAGCCCGCGTTCCGCCCATCACGTCGAATGCTGGAGTAGATACTTTGTATAGCTGGCGGCGTGGTCGCCTGCACGTCAACCTTGGGCTAGGCCTTGCGGCCTCCCCTGCTCGGCTTCGCGTGTCGCAGGGGAGAACGGCCCTTCGGTCCGTCGCGCATTCGGCCATGCGGCCTCACCGCGGCGTTGCGCTTGGCGTCCCGGTTTGCCCGCCTCGCGAGCACGTCCCTCCCCGGCCGCTCCGCCGGATTGCGCTCTGGTCTGTTTTGGCCTGAGGCCAAAACGATCCCGCCGCTCCATCCGTCTCCCGCGTCCGGTCGGGCCGTTTGCCTGCTCGTGTCGGGCAAACCTACCGTCAAAACACACACACACATGAGTGCGGAAGCATATCCTCCGGATGGCCCCCAAATCAGCCCGCGTCAAGGATCGCAAAACTTTTCGGCGAGCGCGGTGCCCGTTGCGCGGGGCGGTCCCGTGCGTGAGCGCGCGCATGTGTCGGGTGTTGCGCGCGGAAAACTTTTGCGCCCGGCAAGCCGGCGGCTGCGCCGTCCCTGACTCGGGCAGATTCGGAAACCAGGCATTCGGCCATGCCCCCACACTCACGTGGTGGCCTTGGAACCGAACACTGGAGACCAAACATGGCTTACGACACCGTAAACACCTACGAGACCATCGAACTTTTCGGACTGACCGAGAAGGACGCGCAGCTGCCGATCCCGGAAGATCACATCCTGACCGACCGCATCATCCGCGAAAGCTTCGAGGCTTTGCTCGGGCAGCTGCGCGGGACCGGGCTTGAAGCCGAAATCGAACCGCTGGCCCATGGGCTCGCGACGATCCTGCAGCGCCGCAAGGTGGCACTCGGCAAGGAGGTCGACCGCACCGCCGACAAGATCGGCGCGCTGGCAAAATCCCACGACGGATCGGAGATCGCCGAGACCGCGCTCGAAGAGGCGCAGGCGCGCTTTGTGCAGCTGCGCGAGATTGTCAGCGCCATCGAGGTGATGAGCGAGGCAGCGGCGGAATGCTACGAGATCGAGACGGGCCACGCCTACATCCCGGCAGCCGGGTCGCGCGCAAGCGTCCGGGCGAAAGAGACCGGGGCGGTCTTCGAGGCGCGGCAGCTCCTGGAGCAGCACGACCGCGAAACCGCCGAGAAGTCGAAAGTCGAGGGGGTGCCCCTGATCGTCTCAGGCGCCACCGACTGGACCGATGTCGATGTGATCTTCAACACGCTCGACAAGGTTCGCGAACGGATCAAGCAGAACCGCAATCAGGAGATTTTCCTTTGCCACAAGGGTGGCAAGCACGGGGCGGAGATGATTGCGGCTCGGTGGGCCCGGGCACGCGGGATAGCACAGGCGCGCTTCGATCCGCGCTGGTCCGCGCATGGACGGGCGGCACCGTTCAAGTGCAATGACGAAATGCTGGACGACAAGTTCGCGGCGACGGGGGTTGTGCTCTTCGGCGGCAACGGGGTCGCGCTGAACCTCGGGCAGAAGGCGGAAGCGAAAGGCCTGACGGTCATGCGGGTTGCGGACCCGGCGAAGAAGGCGTCGCAGGATTGAAGAGAGAGGGTCGCCTTCGGGCGGCCCTTTCGTCGTTTCTTATGGGTGTGGACGTTCTCCAAATCACTTTGCCTAGCAATTTCCTGTTTTGATAGGTATATGAATGCCAAGCAAAACTTGGAAATGATAGGCATGACCCCACTCAGCAGCATCGCGATGAGCGCCTATACCGACCTGGTGCGTCTTCTGAAGGACGACGCCTTGTCCGGTGTCGAAGGCAAGCCCACGCTCAAGGAGCGTGGGGATAAGGCTTATTGGTATGCCGCGCGCCGTGTCGGGACGGAGATGCGGTTCATCTATATCGGCGAAGACAGCGACGAGACGCGCGCACGTATCGACCGGATCGAGGATCTGCGCGCGACCGCCAAGGAGCGGCAGGCGCAACGGTCGCGGCTCGTTCGGCTCTTGCGCGCTGAAGGCATGACGCCCACCGACCGGGCGACCGGGTCCATCCTGTCGGCCATGGCCGCAGCCGGAACTTTCCGGTTGGGTGGTACCATCGTCGGAACCAATGCATTTCGCCTCTATGAAGGCGAGCTTGGTATCCGTCTGCCAATTGGCGGTATGGCCAATACTGGCGACATCGACATCGCGCAGTTCGAGAAGCTCAGCGTTGCGTTGCAGGATCAGGTCGACCCGGGTCTTGCCGAGACGTTCTCAGCGCTCAAATTCGATCCTCTGCCAGCTCTTGACCAAGGTCGGACATGGCGATGGGCCCAGGGTGGCAGCGGCCAGTTGGTCGAGTTTCTCACACCGGCGTTCGGAGATGAGACCATCCGTGATCTGCCAGCATTGGGCGTGAACGCCCAAGGATTGAACTATCTCAACTTCCTGATCGCTGAGCCGATCCACGCGGCGGCGATCTATAGATCCGGCGTTCTGGTGCAGGTGCCCCGCCCGGAGCGTTATGCAGTCCACAAACTGATCATTGCCGACCGGCGCCGCGATGGGGCAGGGAGCCTGAAATCCGCGAAGGACCGCGAGCAGGCGGCTTTCCTTATCGAAGCGATGGCCGAGGACCGGCCCGATGATCTGGCTCGGGCCTATGCCACCGCAATGGAGGTTGGGCCGCGCTGGCGGGAGCACATCGGCAACTCGCTGAAGCGAATGCCTGATACCAGGGGGATGCTCGACAGCTTGGGCGCGTGATGGCCGTAACGGGGTCGTGCTTGGCGCGGCCCTTTCGTCATGTCTCATGGCGCGTGCGATCGGTCACACTTGATCGGCAGCTCACGGCATCCAGCACCGTCATCCCTCTACCCAGCCCGTCAGAGTGCGGCCCATCCGCATCGGTATGGGCTGGGGATGGTGCGCACCTCGCACATCGTCAGCAGCGCAAAACCGAGGGGTCGAGACATCGCACATGAGGCTGAAGACCTGTACAACCTTCGGGTGGTGTTTCGGAACATCGCATCCACGCGGGCGGGCTCCGTCAGCACCTCGGCCAGAATCGGCGGGACGAGGACGCGGAGGATGGCTGCGGCGTGATGGCAAGGGTCATCCGGATCACTCCTTTTTGCTCATAGATGTGGATCGCACGGGGTCGGCCCGTCCGTCCCCTCAGCTCACGCTTCGGCAAGCACAAATACGGCTTCCACGGCGGGGCCGCGGACCCTCCGCATTTGCGCTTGCGACCGGTCCTCTTGCCCCCGTGCTGGGTGATCCTCATCGCAATAAGGAGTAACCCAAATGACCAACCACTACGTCGCCACCGTCCCCGTCAAGTTCACCGATACCGATGGCCAGGAGCGCACCCGTTTTCAGCGCGTGGGTGCGATGTTCCGCAACACCCGCAATGGGGATGGCTCGGAGTTCTTCAGCCTCAAGCTCGACTTCCCGGTCGCGGTCTCGGAGCTGGTGATGTTCCCGCCGAGCGCGAAGGATCCCCAGGACTGAATCCTCTCAAGAGGATGGGCCGCCCCAGGACGATCTTGGGGTGGCCCGATCCCTGTTCCAGGGATGCCGTCACCGGCGCGTGTGAACGCCCACAGCGACTTCCTCTTGGTGTCGGTATCCTCGCGCTCAAAGGACGATCGCCGCCCGGAATGATCAGGCCGCGACAGACCGGCCAGTCAGCCTCAAGGGGGCCATCCACAAAAACCTATCGGCCAGGGCCTCCCGGTTTTTGCGGCAGAGATTTGGGGGCCCAAATCTGGCCCTCCTTGACCCTGCCTGTCCGCCCTGTCGGTGGGGTTTGCGCCCGCCCGCGGTTCCGTCCGAACACATGGGTGTTCGGCCAGAGCCTCGGGCGGGGCTGGCGGACCGGACCCCTAGGACAGGTGTCGCCCGGTGGTGAGGGCGGCAGAGCCGCGTCCCTGCGGGCCGCGGGGGAAGCGGACACCAAGGCTGCCTGAGCCTGAATGCGACGTAAGTATATAATTGACAGCTTGGTATAATATCGTAAGGTAGGGGCAGCCTTGGTGGAAGGTGGCAGGAAATAGGGGGTCTTTCTTCGCATGTCTCGCTCAAAACGCCTCACAGATGCGGACCGCATGGAGATCGTTCGCGAAGCTGCGGAAGGCGCTTCCACTTCAGTGCTGGCGGAACGCTTTGGCGTGTCGGTGCGGGCGATTCAGTACACGCTCAAAGCCGATGCCGAGCGCCAGACGGATGCCGCAATTCCGGTCTCAGCGGTCAGTGTCAAGGTGACGGCTGCGGAGCTTGCGGCGCTCGACGAGGTGCTGGTCGAGGCCGGGATCGAGAGCCGTGCCGAGGGGCTCAGGCGGCTCATTCAGGCGGCAGGCGGGGTGTTCGTTCCGGACGCGCAGATGGCAGCAGAGATGGCGCGCTACCGCGCCTCTCTGCACGAGGTCGGTAATGGGGTCGCGCAGATCGCCAAGCAGATGGCGCAGGCCAACCGGCAGGGGCAGGGGGCTGGCCCGGAGTTTACCGAACTGCGCCTTGCGCAGATGCGCGGGCTGGCGCGGTTCATCCTCGATTCTGCTGACGAGATCGATCTGCTCCTGCGCCGCCGTCGGGACGCAATGCAGCTGCAGGCCACAGCCGCGCTGAGGGAGTTTGCCCATGCGGCTGAATGATGCCGTCCATGCCGTCACGGGCGAGGTCTTCCGGGATGGCTGGAGCCGCGTCCGGGGCTCGATGCAAGGTCTGCACGTGGCCAAGCAGACCCAGCTTACTCGCGCGGCAGCAGGGCATCGGCCAGCGGTCTTCAAGGCGATCCGGGGCGGGGGCACGCATACCAAATCGCAGCTCGCAAACCAGCTCGATTACCTCACCACCAAGTCTACCCATATCGTGGACAGTAGCGGGTTCCTGGATGGCAAGGCGAAGCTCGAGGCGGGTGACATCAAGGACCTGACGGAGCGCTTTGCCAAGCGGTGGGATGCGGGCTTCAAGCCCAAGCTCGGACAGACCACCCACATGCTCATGTCCTTCCCCGTGGGCACGCGTGGGGAGGATGTGTGCGACATCGCGACGGATGTGGCCGAGCGGTTCTTCCAGACCGACGCGGGCCATTTCGACTACATCATCGCGGTGCATGAGGACCGCGATCACCCCCATGCGCATCTGGTGTTGAACCGCCGCTCGCAAGAAGGCGAGTTCTTCTTCCTCGGGCGCGACCATCGCTTCAACTATGACGACTTCCGCCTCGCCATGGTCGAGGAGGCGGAGAAGTACGGCGTGCGGCTGGAAGCCACGCGGCGGGTGGAGCGCGGCGTCGTGCATTACCCGGCCCGGACCAGCGAGATCTACGCCGCGAAAGAAGAGGGTCGCGCGCCCCGCGAGCGCGAACGCGTGGGGCAGGACCTGACCCGGACGCTGGCGGAGATCGTCAACACCAGAACCGTCTACCATTCGCTTGCCGCAGAGGCCTCCCGGGAGGCCCGGGAAGACATCGCCGCGGCACTCTTCCGCGCGGGCGAGGTGCTGGCGCATGGCGGACAGGTGGACCGAACAGGAGATGTGTATATGGCCGAGGATCAAAGCTTCGAGGATCTGAGAAGCCTCTATGCGGAAAAGCTCGCGCGGGTGCAGGGCATGATCGCCGAGAAGTCTGACGCGGAACGTCCCGTGCTGGAAAAACGCCTCATCGAGATCCAGACACAGGTCCAGCACATGCAGCCCTTGGGGCTGCGCTCGGGCTCGCTGTCAGAGGCCCCCTCGGAGGGCGGGATCTATTCCGAAGCCAATATCGACGCCAGCCAGCGCGAGCGTCTGGCAGAGCCCGACCTGAGATCGCGCATTGACGCGGCAATACGGGGCACCGGGATCAGCACATCGGAAGTGGTGGCCCGGATCGAGACGGGCGCCTCAAATGCAGCGCTCGAGCATCAATGGATCGCCGACGATCTTGCCAAGGTGGCCGAGGCGCGGGACCTGAACCTTGAACGCCGCGCCGATCTGGAACAGGCCCGCGACATTCTCAACGATGTGCATGTCGAACTTGGCACGCTCTTGGAGCGGGAGAACGTGCTGCGCCGGGATGGCGTCATGGAAGCGGAACCGGTCAGCGAGCAGTTCCATTATCATGAGGGCGCGGTCCGGGCGATGGAAGGGACAATCCGTCAGGAGATGCGCGCAGACGGCCTGACCGCGCAGCAGATCGAAGACCGGGACTGGGAGGTTGTCTCACGGGCGGAGCGCCGGATCGAGACGGAGCAGCGCGCGTATCTCGAGGCACACCCGGACTTGCTTGCACGCCCAAGCGATGTAATCGACCGGTCTGAGCCCTACTGGGAGACCATCACCGATGCGGCCCGCGCCAGCGAGATCACCCGCGAGGTCGACCGGATCATGGAGGGACGCGACGTCCGCACACCTGTTGCGGATGCTGTCACGGATGACTTACGCGCGCGCTATCCGGACATGCCGTCCCACCTCGCCCGCGGGCTCGGCGCGACCTATGCGGCCGTCGTCGAGATACGCGACACGGAGGCCATTAATCAGGTCCGCCGCGAAACCGAGATGCGCGATGGGCTTGGGTCTGGCACGCGCGACGACATCCTCAAAACCCGCGATGAAACTGCGCCGCAGTTTGACCGTGCCGACCGCCTTGCAGACGAGATTAAGCGTGTTCTGGACCATGAGCGGGCGGGGGAGTTGTCCGCCCCCTTCGAGACCGAGGCGGAGCGGGACGCCTTCCGTGGCGAGATCGCGCGGGTGCTGGATGACCCTCAACTTGAGCGGCTCACATCTGGCGATGCCGATGCGCTGGAAAAGGTTCTCGAGGACCGCCTCGACCGGCTCTATGTCGCCAAGGTCTACCTGCAATCCGATGCCGCGACGGCCAACACGGAGGCCTTGCGCCAGGTGGTCGATGAACTCGCCGACGCCGAATATGAAAAACACCGCGCGACAGACGTGGATGGCGAGACCGAGCGGGGCCAGGTCCATTGAGCGCCGCCATGGGAAAAACGCGGATCGCTACGGGTGTGCTGCTCGTGACGCTGGTGACCGGGGCCATGGGCTATACCATCGCCTCGGCGGTGCTGACCTACCAGGATCTCGGGTTTGGGGCCGAGATCGACTTTGCCTATATCGCGCAGAACTACATGGCGATCCTCAATCGCCGCCCGGAGGACGCGCAACTTATTCACTTGATCATCGGCAGCTTCGCCGCCGCCGGGCTGATGCTGAGCCTCGCCCTCTCGGGGTCCGCCCTGACACGGTTTGGCCAGACCCATTGGCAGACCGCGCGCGAGATGAAGGCCAATGGCTTCTTCGGGGCGCCGGGCACCGGGTTCATCCTCGGCAAACTTGGCTCTCCAAAGTCCCGCGCGAAATACATCTGCTCGAAGGTCTTCCCACACGCGCTGATCGTGGCCCCCACGGGCCGCGGCAAGACCACGGGCTTTGTCATTCCGAACCTGCTGACCTGGCAAGGCTCCGCCGTGACGCTCGATGTGAAGGGCGAGTGTTTCGAGGCCACGGCCCGGCACCGCGCAGCCCAAGGCGACAAGGTCTATCGCTTTGCCCCCACCGATTGGGAGGGCAAGCGCACGCATCGCTACAACCCGCTCCTGCGCATCTATGAGTTGAAAGATCCCGCGCGCCAGCAGATGGAATTGCAGCTCCTGGCGACGCTTTTCCTGCAAAGCGACAATGACCGGGTGCAGGGGCTGCTCAAGGGCGGGATCGATCTCTTTGTGGCAGCAGGCCTGCTGGCGTTCCAGCGCAAGCGCCCCACTTTGGGCGAAATCTACCGCATCGCCGCGTCTGGCGGGAACAAGCAGAAGGAGTATTTCGCGCGGGGTCACGAGGTCGACAACAGGGCGGCCAAGCTGATCTTCACCCGGCTCGCCTCGACCAACAACGATACGCTGACCTCTTACGTCTCGCTCCTGATGACCTCGGGGCTCGACCAATGGCAGAACCCTGCCATCGACGAGGCGACGGCGGTGTCGGATTTTGATTTCCGGACGATCCGCAAGAAGCCCTTTTCGGTCTACCTTGTGGTCCAGCCGCTGATGGTGAAGCCGCTCGCGCCGCTGATCCGGCTGTTCTTCTCCGATCTCCTCTCCGCCATGCAGGAAAAGGACCCCGGGCCGGATGAGCCCTGGCCCGTGATGATCATGCTCGATGAGTTCAATCGTCTCGGCAAAATGCCCATCGTGGTCGAGAGCATCGAGACCCTGCGGACCTATCGCGGTCACCTGGCCGTTGTCACCCAAACCATCCCCGCCCTCGATGAAATCTACGGCGAGAACACCCGCCGCGCCCTGCAAGGCAACGCGGGCGTGAAGCTCTACCTGACACCGTCGGATGAGAAGACCGTCGAGGAGCTGAGTAAGGCTGTCGGCAAGACCACGAAAACCGTCATCACGCGGTCCCAGTCCATCGGCAAGAACCCCTTCGAGGGCCGTAGCCAGTCCACCCGGACCGAAGAAAGCTCTCTCCTGCCCGAGGATGAGGCGCGCCGCCTACCGCTCGACGAGATCGTCATGGTCATCGATGCCCAGATGCCGGTCCGCGCGAAGCGGATCCAATATTTTGACGATCGGCTGTTCAAGGCGATCCACGCGGCACAGACGGGAGAGTTGCCGTTTCCGAAGCCGGGGGGAGGTGGGTCGCAGGGTACGCTGCCGCTGAGTGTGCGCGCCATGCCGATGACGCCGCCTGCGAACGGACCAAGTGGACCTGAAGCCGTCGTGGAAAACTCAACTCAGGCTTCTGGGGGGCAACTGTCACGACAAACTGACGGCGTTCCAAAGAAAACCGCGCCCGTCGTTCAAGCCGTCATCGCCGAGGAACAGCGTCAGATGGAGATGGATTTTGGGAGCCAGGTCGCCGATGCAGAGGCAGCGAGCGTAGTAAATGAGGCGCAGATGCGCTCCGCCGTCGATGGCTTGGACGACATGGAAGCGATGCTGCAGGAAGAGGGCGGCGAAAAGCTGGTGGCTCGATAGGTTGGCGAGCTTGGTCTGTCTGTCGGGCAGGACTGGAATCGGGCTTTCGTGGAAACCGAAAATGAATTGGCAATCTGGAACGAAAGCTGACCTTCGTTTGGAGTGGGAACAAAGAATGCTACGTGTGGCGGCGCAAAAGCTGGTAGTCTACACCCGTCATCCGAAGCCGCCACTTCAGCATGTCCGGGCTGACGAGATGTTCTTTGCAAGCGTCACGGTCTGAAAGCCGACGGCGACGAATAGACAAAAGGGCGGGTCGGGGCAGCAGCAAGGCGCCGGCCAACCAGTCGGCTTCGTCTTCCTGGTCTTGATCGAAGTTTCCCGGAACAAGCGAGCCGTCCTCTAGGATGCAGGCTGATGCGAGTTCGTGGCCCAAGATGATGTGCGCCAGCTCGTGCATCACCACATTGTTGCGACGACCTTTAGATGAAACCGGTTTGTGAACGACAAGATGGGCCGCGCCTAATCTCATCGTGAGGGCAGACCACGATTGATCAGTCTCGTCGCTCAGAACCGACCTTGCGCTTTCTGATATCCCATCAACTTCATCGGTGGACCAAACAGTTACTCGAAGCTCTTCTGCCAATCGGTCGGCAGACAGCGCGTCGTGATCCGACAGGCCAAACTGCTTTCGAAACTCGACCGATCGCCGCTCACATTGAGATTTGAACCCTCGTCTGAATGCCACTTAGTGTCCTCGAGCATCGACGTCTTGTTCGAATTGTCGCGAGGCCTGGGTGATTAGTTCAGCCAGAGCAAGAGCGGTCGCTTGCGGGACGGCTTTTCTGTTCTTGAATGCGATTTGAAGGTCTCCAACGCCCGTGAACTTCGAAGGCTCCTCCCCCAACCATTCGCTGAGTTTGTTGAGCGTGCCCACGTCTGGCACATGCCCTTTTTCGATCCTCGTGAGTGTGGTCGGACTGATCCCGATCTCCTTCGCGGCAGCCCTAACCCCCATGTTTCCCCGTCGCCTTAAGACTAGTGGGGCGAGTTCGTTGATATTCATGTGCCCTCCTTAGTGTTTCGTAGACTGGTATTAGTGGTGCGACGACTGTTTACTTGGCGAGGCTTCTGGCCTATACCAGTCTGTGAAACACTTGAATCATGCCGAAGGGCCGGGGTCAACAGTTTCGAATTGAGGCGAGTCAGGAAAATAAGGAGAATTCGATGTCAAAGCGTATTCATGTGGTCCCCCACGGGGATGGTTGGGCTGCACGCCGTGAGGGCGCTACCCGGGTCGGATCCACGCATGCGACTCAGGCAGAGGCGAGTGCGGCCGCACGCACCACGGCGATCCGAGAGCGAGGCGAGGTCGTCATCCATCGGCCCAATGGCCAGATCCGCGATGCCAATTCCTATGGGAACGATCCCTATCCGCCGAAAGGCTAGACTCCAGTACGGGGCTGGAGGTCAAAAAAACTGCCCAATCTGCTCGGGCAAAAATATGAGGACACTGAAATGCAGGCTCTGGTGAACTTCTTTCCGCTCGGCAACGCCGACACCTCCCGCCTCGACCTTGCCGATGGGCGCAAGATCCTGATCGACTTCGCCGCAATGCGTTGCGACGACGATGAGGATGACCAGCGTTGCGACTTGCCGACGACACTTCGCCGCGACTTGGATAAAGCGGGCCGCGACTACTTCGATGCGGTTTGCATCACGCACACTGACTCCGATCACTGTAAGGGGTTCGGTGACTTCTTCTGGCTGGATCATGCTGCACTCTACCAAGGCAAGGGTCGTGTAAAGATCAGGGAGCTCTGGGTACCTGCAGCGGCAATCCTCGAAGAGAACTTGAAGGATGACGCGCGGTTGGTCCGTGCGGAGGCACGGTACCGTTTGCGTCAGGGCAAGGGTATTCGAGTGTTCTCTCGCCCCGAACGGCTGAAGGCCTGGATGGAGGCGGAAGGGATCGATTTTGAAAGCCGCAAGCACTTGATTGTGGATGCTGGCAAACTCGTGCCTGGGTACACATTGACTGGACCAGAGAAGGTAGAGTTTTTTGTGCACTGCCCGTTTGGCTGGCGACAAGATGAAAACACTGTCGTCGACCGCAACGAAGATTCGATCGTCATGCAGGCCACCTTTGTCGAGGGCGGCCGGAAGACGAGACTGCTTCTCGCCTCAGACGTCAATTACGAGACGCTGGCTGCGATCATCCAGGTTAGCCGGAAGCACGGCAATGAGGACAGGCTCGCTTGGGATCTGATGAAGCTGCCGCACCATTGCTCCTACAAGTCGTTGGGGCCAGAGCGTGGCTCGAACGAGACTGTCCCTGACCCCAACGTCAAGTGGCTGTTCGAGGATCAGCGCCAACCCGGCGGCGACATCATCTCTCCGTCCTGGCCGATCCCAGTGAAAGGTTCGAAGGCCGACGACGACGTCCAGCCCCCGCACCGGCAGGCTGCAAACTATTACCGTCGGATCACTGTGGCGCACGACGGCGAATTCATCGTGACGATGGAGTACCCGTCGAAGAGTGACCCTACGCCCTTCGCATACAAGATCACGGCATTTGGTTTCGCCCTTGCGCTTGCCGCGCCGATGGTTGCTGGAACCGCCGCGGCAGCGTCGCCCAGGGCTGGTTAATGGACGTCGAAGCCTGGCTCACCGCATCCTTCGACGAAGTGATCGAGGTCGATGACCTCACCTCTTCGGCAGCGTCAACGTTTGCGCGGTTTGTCCACCGGCATGCCGCCGAGCTCGCTGCCGTGGTCGCACTGCGCAGAGGAGGGGCCGGTGAGCTTGTCGAACTCACCTTCAGGACCGGCAGACCGCAGCAGAGCGTCGTGCCAATCCGGCGCACAGAACGAATTGGCGTTCGCTTCGCTGGCGGCGATACGATGCCATTCGTCTACGTGTTGCGGAGTGATTTTCCCGACACTGCCCACCAAAATCTCACTGCCGAAGGATCACCCCGCGCGATCTGTATCGATGACCGAAGTTGGGCGGAAGCGCGCCTCACATGGACACCGGCCGAGCTTGTCCACCGTATCCTTACCTGGTTTCGGCGAGCTGCCGAGGGCGCTTTGCATGACGCCCGGCAGCCGGTCGACCCGCTTATGTTCGGGACGGGCTACAACATCATCATGTCCCGCGCGTTGATCGATAACGCCAACACACAGGATCTCGTCGCTGTCCCTGACGACACGGGCACGCTGATGCGCGTGGTCCCGCGTTCCCAGCTGGAGGGGCGCACACTGGCTTTGCCGTTGACGGTGGCAGCATACCGAGTGCTTCCGGCGCAGATGGTGCGGCTTTCGTTCGCGCCAAGTAATCTTGGCAGCCTTGCCGACTTGCTTACGGTGCGCGGGATCGACCTGTTCGCCGACCTGCGCACGCGCCTCGCTGGTTGGTTGAACGACGCGCAGACCAATGCTGCGCGGATCAATTCCTGCCTGGCCGTGATCGTCGAGATGCCGATTGCCTCACCAGACGGAACACAACAGGGCACCGATATGCGGGCCTTTGTCACCGCTGAGAAGGTTGGTGACCTCGCGGTCGCGCTCGGAATTGCCCACAAGGTTGAAAGCAGGGATCAGGGGGGTGCCGCCGGCTTCGTTCCGGCATTGACCGCGGGAGCTGTGGATGAGGCTGCCCTCATCGCGATGGCCGTGCTTCCGGTCGAAGTTCACGCTACCTTTGACCGAGACCTGGCGACCCGGCTTGCGGGCCGCACCATCCCGGATGAACGCCAAGCTGTGATCGTCGGAGGGGGCGCGATCGGTGCCCATGTCGCTCCTTGTCTTGCCCGAGAGGGGCGCTTTTGCTGGACGGTGATAGACGATGACGTCCTGCTTCCACACAACCTTGCTCGTCATGTCGGCTTCGGCGGCGACGTCACGAGACGTAAATCTGAATTGCTTGCCGGGGCGCTGGCGAGCATACTTGACGATGAAGACACTGTGGCCACGGCGATAACCGCCCAGATCGGGGTCGAAGGGCAGCGGAATGACGATGTTGATCGCGCGCTCGATGATGCCGATATCATCGTGGATGCATCCGCTTCTTTGCTGGCTGAGCGCTTCCTCTCTGACCATCACTCCAAGGCTCGGCGGTTCAGCATCTTTTTCAGCCCGGCGGGCGATGCCGCCGTTCTACTGGCCGAACCGAAAGATCGCAGTGTCACGTTGCGCGATCTGGAAGCGCAGTATCTGGGGCACATCGTCCGCGAGGAAGCTCTCGCCGGTCATTTGGAAACCCCGGTACGGACATTCGCCTACACTGGCGCCTGCCGTGCCATCACAAACCTGATCCCTGAATCGCGCGTCATGGCCCTAAGTGGCTTGGTTGCGGAAGGTCTGGGACGGGCCGCCGATTCTGATGATGGGGTCATTCGCATCTGGTCACTCGGAGCGGGCGGCGAAGTCCGGCACGTTTCCTATCCTGCGGAGGATGTGCGTCGCTTCGATGTCGATGGCTGGCAGGTTGCACTCGATGGCGGACTCCGCTCACGCATCGCCGCGATGCGAGATGATTGCCTGCCGAACGAGACCGGAGGTATTCTGCTGGGTGTCGTCGACATTCCTGCGCGGAAAATACACCTTGCCGATGCCGCCAAAGCACCTGCTGACAGCATCGGATCGCCGACCGGGTTCGTCCGGGGCACCGACGGTGTCCAACAGATGATCGACCGATCTATGGCCGAGACACAGGGACAGTTGCGCTACGTCGGTGAGTGGCATTCACACCCGCCACTGGCGGGGGTGATGCCAAGCGTTACAGACCTATCCCAGATTAATTGGCTCGCCACCATATTTGACATGGATACCTTGCCCGGACTGATGTTGATTGCCGGGCAGGCTGAACTCGCTGTTGTGTTCATGCGCCGAAATAAAGAGCCTTCTCCGCTGGCTGAAGGATCGGGTCAATGAGTAAGCCCACAATCGGCCTCTCGCTCTCAGGCGGTGGATCCCGTGCCATTGCGTTTCATCTGGGCTGTCTGCGCGCCTTGCATGACTTGGGGATTCTTGACGAAGTTCGGGTTATCTCGACGGTATCCGGGGGAAGCGTTATTGGCGCACTCTACGCAGCCAATGACGAACCTTTCACGGTCTTCGAGACCAAAGTGCGATCATTACTTGCCCGCGGTTTGGTTCGCCCCGCCTTGCGTAAAGTGTTCACAACTACCGAAGGCCTGCGAGCGGTCTATTGTGCTGCCCTTCTTGGAGTGATCAACGTCGCCACCTTGGCGATCGCGACCGGACCGCGCCTCTTTGCTCTGTTACTGCCAACGACAGCGCGAAAGCGCTGGAGCCTAGAAAAGTTGCGCGCACCCATGCCGCGTTTTGCGAGCAGGACGACGATCTTGCGTAGGGTCTTGGACGAAGATGTCTTTCATGGTCAGAAGTTGCGGCAATTGCCCTCGACGCGCCCACTTCTGATTATCATTGCCGCGGATTTGCGCACGGGTTCGGCTTTCTATTTCTCGCGGGAGAAGTCGGGATCTTGGCGTCTCGGAGAACTTGCCGGTTCACAGACGACTCTTGCACATGCAGTCATGGCCTCTGCGGCATATCCTTTGTTTCTGCCAGCGCTTGATGAACGTCTCGCCTTCAACAAGCCTGACGGATCGCGGCGCGAGGAACACGTTACCCTGACCGACGGCGGGGCATATGACAACTTGGGCCTTGCGCCGCTTTGGCCGGATCGAGATTCCTCCATAAGTCTAAACGTCTCTAATGTGGACACAATCATCTGCTGCCGCGCGGGATACGGTCTTCGGTTTGATCCACCGAGCCAATTCTTCATGGCGCGCCTTACAAGCACGTTCACGAGCATCTTCGACAGGGCTCAAAACGCAGCCGTGAAGCGTCTATTCGATTTGAAGTCGTCAGGACAGATTAAGGGGTTTGCCATGCCTTTTCTCGGCCAGGATGACTCCCGCCTCGCGTTTCCGCCATCGGATCTCGTTTCACGAGAAGACGTACATGGATATCCTACTGACTTTTCTGCAATGCCGGAGGAGTGGATCGAGAAACTCAGCAAGCGTGGTGAACAGTTGACATACGCGTTGATTGCCGAGCACATGCCAGAACTGTCGTGAAATGTGTGAGCAAGTGCGAGTTTTCCGACGTAAGCATGTGCTTGAGGCATCCTGATTCGTGAGGTGTCGCGAATGACCGCTCTTGCGAAAACTGGTCCATGGCGCTGATCAACTCTTTATCGTCCAGCTAGCGCCGTCACCGTCGTCCAAGTCGACCCAGTCTCGCCAGCTGCGCCAGCATTTTGGACCCTGCGTCAGTGGATCCTGTGCCGCCTCCGGAACCCGTCTGCCCCATGCCTTGCCTTGCAGGCATCTGCTGCACGCCAAAAAACTGCCGCGCCCTGAGGGCTGCGTATTCTGCGCCACTGGCCCCGCCGATGAGGTAGCGATTGTAGGCCTGCTGGCCTCCCATGGCGGCGCGGGCAAAGCTGTAGCCGCCGCCGAGACCTCCGGAGAGGGCGGGCATCATGATGTTGCCGGAGATCGCGCGGACGATGAAGGGCGTGGCGATAATGAAGCCCTTGGCCATGAGCACCATCATGAAGAAGGGGATGAGCGCGCCGATGTTTGAGGCCCCTTCAGGATCGCCAAGTTCGCCGATGAGCGCGGAGGAAACGCCTGTGATCGTTGCGAACACGCCTGCGACGACGATGGGGTATAGCGCAAAGGAAATCAGCGCGGACAGCCAGCGCGCGAAATAATCCTTGGTGACCTCGAAGAGGGTCAGGAAGATCATCACCGGGGCGATCCCGATCAGGAGCGCGATCATCAGGCGGGAGGCCACGAGGATGAAGGCGGCCAGCCCGCCGAGGATCGAGAGCAGAAGAACACCGACGATGTCGAGCATGGCGCCGGCCATCCAGTTCAGCTCGGACCCGGCAGCGTTCAGATAGTCGCCCAGTTCCGCGATCAGGCGGTCGAATTCTTCGGCGAAGGTGCCTGAGGGGCCAGGGCTGCCGCCGCCGACGGAGGCCACAAGGGCGCCTGCAATACTGTCGATCCCATAGAGAATGGCAGACGAGAAGGCGTTGAACTGCACCCAATTGGTCGCGAATATCCCGATGAGCCCGATCTTGACCGCAAGCCAAAAGGCCGTGTGCCCATCCATGGCCCGGTATTGATAGATCATGTTGATGCCGACGAGGATCACCACCAGCGTTGTCCCCAAAACCAGGAGCGTGCCGACCGTTGCCGCAACCGCACCAAACTGGGTCTCAGCGGCGGTGTCGAGATAGGCTTGGGAGGTTTCAACGAAGTAGGTGACGACACTCATCGCGGGACTGCCTTACCAATTGCCTGCGGCGTCGCAGATGGCCTTGGCGGCAGTTCGGGCGGCGTTGGCGCGGCGATTGTAGCCTTCCGAGGCTTCGAGCATTTCCCACCGTTCGTCGCTCGCGTAGCTCTCCCGAAACATCGCCTCGGCCGCGTCCCAGGACGGGAACCGGGTCGCGCAGTCGCAGTTGCCGATCTCGACGACCCGCTCGAGATTCTGGGCGCGATAGATGTCCTGAACCAGAACCCGCTGATAGGCTTGGCGCAGGGGGATCTCCTGCATCCAGATGGGCTCGGCGGGCCGGTCCGGACAGACGTCAAAGCTGCGCTCGAGGGTCGGCACTAGGTTGCGCTCGGCAACGACGAAGGTAGGCTTCAGACTTAGGGCCAGCGCGGCCAAGGCGAGGTGCTGCGCCTGCCTCATGCCGTGGCTCCAGCGGGTGTGGTTTCGCGCTTCAGGAAAACGGTGTGCCCGATATTGGCAAATTCCGAAGTGCTGATCGACACCACCTCCCACCCGTCTGCGCCCTTCTCGTTCAGGCTGGCCTGCATGTCGGAGAGGCTGGTCTTGCGGGTCATGGGAAAGGACAGGATATTGTATTCAAACGTCTTCATGGGGAAGTTCCGATCTCGGTTGCGCCGGGGAGGTAGAATTCCGTGATGCCGCGTTTGCCGTCGTGGCGCCCAGCCTGGATGATCACGTCGATGGAGTTCTCGATGTACTGGATCATGTCGGCATAGGTCATCGGGATCTCGGTCTTGAGCGCTGCGATGGCGAGGCGCTGCACTGCAAGCTGCGGGGTTTCGGCATGCAGCGTGGTCATCGAGCCGCCATGGCCGGTGTTGATGGCTTCCAAAAAGGTCATGGCCTCCTTGCCGCGCACCTCGCCCAGGATGATCCGGTCGGGGCGCATGCGCAGCGTGGCGGTGAGAAGCACATCGGCGGTCTGGAATTCTGCGTCGCGATTGGCGATGAGGGTCACGGCATTTGGCTGGGTCGGCAGAAGCTCGGCCGCTTCCTCTATGGTGACGATGCGTTCTTCGGCCGGTACGTGAGAGAGGATCTTGCGCGCGGCTACGGTTTTGCCGGTGGAGGTGCCGCCCGAGACAATCATGTTGAGTTTGTTCTCGACGCAGAAGGCAAGCGCATCATCGATCAATCCGGCAGCCACCACGGCGCGCAAGGCGCGCTTCTTTTCCACGCGCAGGTCTTCGAGCTTGCGCTCTTTGCCATAGAGAAAGTCGAGCGCAATGCCCTCGAGCGGCAGGCTCGAGAAGAACCGCAAGCTGATCGACATGGCCGAGAGCACGGCGGGCGGGGTGATGACCTGTGCGCGGATCGGGCGACCCTTGTAGGTGATCGATACCGAGACGATGGGGCGGTCCTTGCTCATCGTGGTATTGGCAGAGGAGGCGATCTGGTTGCCGAGGTCCCTGACCTGAACGCCCGTCAGCCTTTGATCCAGCGCGCGCATGAAGTGATCGCCCTGGAATTCTCCCCAGCAGGTCCCGTCGGGGTTGATGCAGATCTCGATGACATCGTCGCGGGCGGCGGCGTCGATCCGGTCGAGCGAGGTTTCGAGATAGCTCAGCGACATGGGCTCAGAATATCTCCAGATCGCGATCGACCATGACCGTGACGCGTGCGCCTTGGTCGACATAGATGACGGGGCCGATGGAGAGGTAATCACCAATGACGCTGTCCGTGGCATCTGCCAGATCATCGCCCACGTCTTCAAGAACGTCGGCGGCAGTCTCATCCTGAACCTCGGAGGCGGCGGCACTGGGCGCAGCCGAAATCAGCGAGATTAGGGCGGCCGACCCGAAACGCTCGGCGAAGCGTGTGTCTATGAGGCCGGTGACGCCAGAACGGCCCAGTTCATCACCTCCGAAGGAGCTGATCTGGACGGTTTGGCCCGCGGGCAGGATGATCCGGTCCCAGGCGATCGTGACGCGGCGCTGCGCGATATCGACGCCAGCGCGGTAGCGCCCGATGAGACGGGATCCGCGGGGGATCAATAGGCGCGCGCCATCGACGCTGTAGACATCCTCGGACACCACGGCACGGGTCTGGCCGGGCAGCGAGCTGTCGAGGGCAGTTTCCATGACGGCCTGGATCATGGTGCCCTGGATGATGGTGTTGGAGGGATTGGCGATCACCTCGGCCTGCGTCACGGTGGAGGGCAACGCACCGTTCAGCACGAAATCCGTCACCTCGCCAAAAGTGCGTTCAGTCAGAGCCGTTTCATTCGCTCCGGAGGCACCGCCAAAAGCGATGGTGGGCGAGGTGATGCGCCGCTCCTGGAAGGCGCGTTCCTCCGCGGCGCGGCGCTCCAGCTCGGCCATGTGCCGGGCTTCTTCCTCGCGGCGCAGTCGCTCTTGCTCGCGTGCGCGCAGCTCATCTTCCGTGGGGCCCACTGGCGCGGGTTGCGGTCGGCTGGCCTCGAGTTGGGCCAGTTCCAGATCCATGCGGAGTTGCTCAAGGCTGCGATCCCGCGCCGTCAGTTCGTCCTGAAATCGTTGCTGTGCGGCTTCAGAGGCGGCTTGTAGCGCCGCGATCTGAGCAGTCAGCGCGTCAATAGCCTCTGCGGCGGCGGTGTCTTCCTCGACGACCGCCTCGGGGGCGTTGCGCAATTCCTCGATCTGAGCCTGCAGCGCGGTGATCTGCGCCAGAAGCTCCGCGTTGGGCTCGACTGGATCCGGTCCGACAAACACAACCTCGCGCTCGGGCGGGGGCAAGGTCTCGATAGCGCCAAAGCCATCCCCTTCGTTTTGGAAGACGTCCGGAGTGGCCGTCGGCAAGGTTTCCTCTTCGTCGGGCTGTGAGAGGAGATAAAGCAGGGCACCACCCGCGCCGATGACGAGGACCACGACCAGCGCGAGAAGGGGCGACCGGCGCTGCGCCGCTATGGGCGCGCGGGCACTGCCTTTCTCAAGGGCGGCGAGGCGCTTTTCCAGCTCGGTATTCTCGGTATCGCTCATGAGGCGGCCTCCGTGGGCGGGATCGCCTCGATGCAGACCACCTCTTCGCCAAGTCGCAGGACCCATTGGCGGTTTACGCCGCTGACGCGGATCACGCCGTCTTCAGGAGTTTGCGTGTTGACCGTGCGCTCGCGGCCGCCCGCGTAGCGAAAGATCGCTGGCACAGGGGCGTTTCTTGGAAAGGCGAAATACGTGAACGTCCCGTCATCCCAGATGCGGGTTGGCGTGAACTCGGTCCGCGCGCTGGCACCGTAATTGTAGTTTGGTGCTTGGGCGGCGATGGCCCGGGTCGGGCGCGCAGCGTCATCAGGGTAGCGGAACTGCACCACATAGAAGGTTGGGCTGCGGACCTCCTGGACGTTGAAGTAGTAGCTCCGGCGGTTCGTATAGACTGTCACATTGGTATGCACCCCGCGCGCCACAGGCTTGATCGCGAAGGCCTGACCTCCCGGGACGCCGTCGATCTCGAAGCCCTCGGTGTCGCCCGCGATGATCGAGCGGATGCTTTCGCCCTCGCCGAACTCGATGGTGGTCACATGGGTGATCGACACGCTGAGACGGTAGACCTGACCCTCTTGGTAGGTGGCCAAGCGCACCCGGCTGTCATTGGGACCGCCACGCGGGATGGCTTCGGCAGAGGCGAGGCCGGGCAACAGGGTAATGACAAAAATAAGCGATCTTATAAACAACAACGTCAGTTCTCCAATCTGTCGGAGCGGATGGAATATTCGAGGACGGTGAAGCCGAATGGATTGGTCCAGACCTCATCGATGGAGCGGCGGGTCTCCGGGCGGAACTCGAAGAGAAGGGTCGCGGTGAAGAGCCCGGTTTGGGTGCCGTTGATGGAGGTCAGACGCTTGCGCAGGCGCACCGTGGCGCGGTTGGTGCCGATCCGGTTGATGCTGAGAATTTCCACGTCGAGCCGGGCGTTGGGGCCATAGACGGTCGGCGGGTAATTCTCGTTGGCGCTGTTCCAGATCTGGCGCAGCCCGCTCTCGGCAGCTCCGTCCGAGCGGCGCAGGACGCTGCGGATGCGCAGATCGTTGTCGAGCTGGTTATAGACCTCCCGGTCGGTCACATAGCGGAAGACCTCCGCCTCGATGATCGCCTGGTTGGCGGTCACCGAGGACGCGCCCACCGAGGCTTCGGGGAGTGCAAAGCCGGTGGCGGGATCATAGGGGACAACGACGGGGGGTGGGTCGACATCGAGGATCGAGACTGCTGCTGCGCTCAGACAACCGATGATGCCGAAGACAAGACCTGTCAGACCAAGGCGTTGCCAGAGCCGTTCGCGGCGCAAGGCACCGTAGACCAGTTCTTCCTCGATGATTTCTTGTTCAGTCGCCACCCGTCATGCCCCCACGATCAGTCTGCCCGCAGGTCCGGTAACGTGAAATCCATGAAGCGCTGCTCTTCGGCGATGGTGGCGGCATCGATCACGCCTCCCGTGCCATCGCCCACGGTCTGGATGGCTTCGAGCTGCCACATGGCGACCAGCGCAATGGCGAGCTCCGCGGTCACGCGCGTGTTGAGATCGATGCTTTCCTTGAGTTCGTCCATGTCGTCGATAAGCCCCACAAGGCGGTCGACCCGCTCGAGCGATTGGCCTGCGTCTTCATAGCTGTTCTGGGCGGCGGCTGAGACGAGCGCGCCGGTTGTTGCCTGCGTCGCCACGCGGTTGGCTCCGGGATTTTCGCTCGTGGCCATTTCCGAGAGCGTGTCTTCATCGAAGCCGAGATCGGCCAGCACCCGGTCCATCTGGGTTTCGATTTCGCCTGCGCCGGAGCCCGAGAGGCCCGAGAAATCCCCCGTCTTGATCGCCTCAATCGTGGCGAGTATGTCGCCGAATTCCTGGTCGAGCAGACCGTTCAACTCGTCTTCCATTTCCGTCCGGATGATTTCGGGAAGCTCGGCAAGTCGGGTGAGCGCTTCATAGGTTCTTTGCAGCTCTGCGAGTTGGTCCGTGAGCGTGGCAAGCTGTTCGCGGAGCTGCGTCAGCTGCTCGTTTTGCAGGATCTCGTCTTCGATCATCTGCCGCAGCTGCTGGATGTTTTGCGCGATGTTCTGGGTGTCGACGACCGGTACACCTTGTGCTGCGGCAGGGGGTAGGGCGCTGAACTGCAAGCCAACGCCAAGTGTCGTGGCCAAAGCTGTCCTCAAGAGCAGATGTCCCATCATTCAATCTCCCTGATCGTAAAATCCATGAACGCGCCTTCGGCCATGCGGGCGCTGGCCTGGGCCAGCTCTTCGGCGGAGAGCACGCGGGTGCGGGCGGCCTGAAGCCGGATGCGGGCAGCCACGAGACGCACCAGTTCGGCGCGGGCATAGGTGTTGAGTGCGACGCTCTCCTGCACGTCCTCGGTTTCGGAAATCCGTTCGACGATATCGCGGATGCGCAGGGCGGCTTGGCGGATCGTGGCTGGTGAGTTGCTGCCATAAAAGGCCGTCCCATGACCCGTGAGCGAGAGGTTGGCATTGGCGAGAAGCGCCGGATCGATCGTGCCAAGCGCATCGATCCCGCCGATACGGCTTAGATAGAGATTGTAGCGTTCGGGGATGACCGACACGTAGTGCTGGGTCTCGCGGAAGGGTGGCACGCCGCCATACTCGAAAACCCGGCCGGGTCCGGCGTTATAGGCCGCGAGGGCGTTGATGATGTTGCCATCGAATGTGTTGAGCTGGGTCGCGAGATAGCGCGCGCCGCCATGCACCTGAAGGTAGGGGCTGTCATAGTATTCCGGGTTGATGCCCAGATCGCTGGCCGTCCCAGGCATGATCTGGGTGAGACCATAGGCGCCGACGGGAGACCGTGCCCCAATCGTAAACCGGCTTTCCTGCCAGATCAGCGCTTGCAGCAACGCGCGCCACTGGACGGGCGAGAGCCCTGCGCGGCCAACACCCGCAAAGCCGCTGGTCTCCTGGGCGACCCGGATGATGAGCTGCTCGATGTTCTCAGACGCATCCCCGAACATCTGCGCACCGCCGCGATTGGGATCGATCTCGCCCGTGCCATAGACGGCTTCCACGGCGCGGTCGGGATCGCCGCTGCCGCTTTCCAGCCCCGAGACCATGGCGGGCAGGCCCTGACCGCCGAAGCTGGTCTGGGCATCGAGGATGCGTCGGAGGGTTTCCAGCTGCTCCCGTTCGATCTCGGCGATGAGTTCGCGCACTGCAAGCTTGTCGGCCTGAACAGCTAAGTCTGCCTCGCGATCGCCGGTCTCGACGATGTCACGCGCGGTCAGCCTACTGTCATTGGTCGGCACGCCTTGAGACAAGGCGAGACCGGGCAGCAGGCAAAGTGCCAGGATATGAGGCAGGCTAGACTTCAACGTCGCCCTCCGGCGCGCCGAGCGGTGCGAAGTGGCAATCCTGGGCTGTCGCTGCCGTCGAGGCGAGAAAGGAAAAGCAATTGGCCTGCGGCTCCCGATACTGGGTGCAGGAGGCCAGCGCGCCGAGCGCAGCCAAAGCGATAAGAATACGGATCATGAAAGCCTCCAGAAGCCCGGGCGGTCGCGGTAATCGGCGCCGACAAGCGCTTCGCCCTTTTCCATGCCGCCAAGGATGGTGAGATTGGGCCCAAGGGCGCTCAGATCGGCATCGACGACGATTGAGCCCTGGTCGTCGCGGATCAGCGCCAAACGGCTGTTGCTGCCCGTGTTGAGAAGGACGTCGAGCTCCTTCTCCGTGAGGTTCAGCATGGCGTAGTCCGCAGGCTGCGCGCGGATATTGGGCAGCAGGATCTGCGTCGGCACCGCCTCGACGATGGTCTTGCCGGTCCGGGTGCGCTCAAGCTGGCTGGCATATTGCGTCATCATCACCGCGACGGTGTTCTGCTTGCGCGCAGTCACGAGCCAGTTCGACAACCGTTCGGCGAAATATACGTTGTCGAGCGCCTTCCAGGCCTCGTCGATCACGATGATGGTGGGGCGGCGGTCCTCGATCTCGCGCTCGACCCGGCGGAAAAGATAGGAGAGAACCGCCATCCGCTCCTTGTCGGCCTCGCTGTCGAGAATGCCGGTCAGATCGAAGCCCACCACATCGCCTTTGAGCGAGAACGTGTCCTCGAGGCTCTGCCCGAAGATCCAGCCATAGCGGCCGTCCTCAGACCATTCGAGCAGGCGCTGGTGCAGATCGCCGCCGTCATCCGTAGACACAAAAAGCGATGCGAAATCCCGCCAGTTCCGCAGGGCCGGATTGGTGGCCTGGGCATTCTGGCGCACGACCTCCTGGATGCGGTTGGTCTGCGCCGGGGTCAGAGGCTTGTCGGCGCGGTAGAGCAGGGTTGTGAGCCAATCCGAGAGCCAGGCGGTGCCGCGCGCATCGGTCTCTGTCCAGAGCGGGTTGAGACCCGTGGGCTGGCCGGCGTTCAGGGAGGCGTAGCGCCCGCCATTGGCGCGGACCGCCATCTCCATACCGAGACGGTAGTCGAAGACGAAGACCCGCGCCCCTGCGCGACGGGCTTGCGTCATCAGGAAGGCCGACAGCACCGATTTGCCCGACCCGGGCCGCCCCATGATCAGGGTATGCCCGCTGGTGGGTTCTTTGTCGGGCGATCCCTGCTCGTGATAGGAAAACCGGTAGGCGCTCTGCTCCGGCGTGGGCAAATATGTGACGACCCGGCCCCAGGGGGTAAGTGCTGCAGGTTTGCCGAGCTGTGTCCGGTGGAAGGCCGCAAAATCCGCGAAGTTGCGGTTGGTGACGGCGCTGGCGCGGACGCGCTTTGGTTGGTTGCCGGGGTGCTGGCTGAGGTAATGCGCCTTGGCCGCGACCCGCTCGCCAATCATCTTCACGCCTTCGGTTGCGGCGGCGTTCACGATTTCGGCGCTGAGCGTCTGCAGCTCTTCGAGCGTGTCGCAAAAGAGCGTCACGACCATGTGATGCTCGCCGAAGCTTTGGCGCTTGGCCTCGAGATCATCGGCGGCGATGTCGAGGGCTTCCAAAAGCGAGAGGGCTGCGTCCTGGCTGGCCTGCATCTGGCGCTTTTGCCGCTTGATGCGGCCCGCCATGAGGTTCGAATTGATCGGCGTGAAGGAGTGCGTCACGATCATGTCGACCGGCAGGTTCAGCATGTCGAACATGGTGCAGGAGGTGCCTTCCGAGTATTCTCCGATGGTGAAGCTCTTGCCGTAGCGATGGCCCATGACGCCTTCGGAAAGCTCGAAATGGTCTCCGTGAAACGTCACGCGGGTATTGGCGACGTTGACGGACAAAAAGCCGTAGGTGTTTGCAGGGTAGAGCGGCAGCTCGGTGCCTGTGTTCAGCGCGCCCAGAAACCCCACCAACTCCCCCGATGCAGCCGACAGGAGGCGCGGTTTAAGTTCTGCGAGGCCGGACAGGAAGACGTTCACGGCCTCACCGAGGCGCTGGAGACGCTTGCGGGTCTCTTCCTTCAGCCGGTCCGGCGCGCTGCGGCCGAGATGCGGCAGGAGGCTTTTCGGGGGCGGGCGGTGAATGACGGTGAGCGTCAGGGTCTTGTCGCGCAGCCCGCTGGTCTCGAGTTTCGCGCGCCAGCGCCGGTCGACCTCGCCCGCGAAGCTGTCCTCACGGATCGGGTCGAGATCCGGTTTGATGGCCTTGGAGACCTTGTGGACGTAGTAGCTGAATTCCGGCCCGAGTTGCGCGACGATGCGGGCAAAAAGCGCCGTCACCTTGTCGAGATAGGCATCGTCGGTCGTGTAGCTGTTGATCCCCTCGAGCCGGATGCACCGGAAGAGCTCGTTCACCCGGGTCCGCACAGTCTGGTCGTCAACGAGGCTTACATAGGGCAGCATATGCGCGAGGCGGGTTTCGCGCGCATACCAGCCCGGTGTCATTGTGCGGGGGTCGAGCGCAGCATCACGGGCTTCATCACGGGGCATAGCTGTCCCCGCCATGGATGCTACGGTTTCGCGTGGGTGGCGTCTCCTGCAGCGACGTCATCATCACGTCGATGAAACGCGGGTCCCAATCGGCGGCCTTCCACAGCACCGGATAGAGCAGGGCGGCCACGCCTAGCACCGCGATGTGCTGGACCCACACGAACAAGAGCACCGAACCGAAGAGCCAGACCATCGCGTACATGATGGGCAGGCCCAGAAGCTTCGGCGGGCGCACGAGGCCGAGAAAGAGAGGCGCGCGCTCAGCCACCGGCAAAGACCGCGGCAACGATGGTGGGGGCAGCCGCGACACCAGCGATGCCCACGAGGACCCAGAGCGCCTGGCGCAGATCGATGATGTTGAAGAACCAGCTCAAGAAAACGCCGAGGACCGCGAGTGTGGCGATGACCACACCAAGAGGTCCGGTCAGCGCATCGACAATGCCCTGCAACAAGCTTTGGATCGGGGAGAGGTCGATGCTCTGTGCTAGGGCGGGCTCGGCAATCACCAGAAATAGCGCCAGCGAGACGATAAAGAGGTTTGAAAACCAACTTGTTTGGAAAAAGTTGTATCGCCAATGCACAGCCGCGCTGCGTGCTCTCGTGACATTGCCGATAAGTGTTTTGAGGAATGATTTCCAAAAAGGTTGGGACATCATGAATTTGATCCTTCCAATCGGGCCACGACGGCCATCACGCGGGCCACATGGTTCTGGGTTTCTCGGTAGGGGGGAATGCCGCCATATTGGCGCACGGCGCCGGGTCCGGCGTTGTAAGCGGCCAGCGCCAGGCGCGGATCGCCGAACGTCTCGAGCATCATCGCGAGGTAGCGGGCGGAACCGTCGAGGTTCTGCATCGGGTCCTCCGGATTGACGTCGAGATCACGCGCGGTTGCTGGCATCAGTTGACCCAGACCAATGGCGCCCGCGGTTGAGATCGCATCCTGCCGGTAGGCGCTCTCAACCTCGATGTTGGCCCGGTAGAGAGCCAGCCAATCCCTCACGGAGAGCTCTGCGCGGCGCAAACCAGGATGATTGGCATAGCGCAGGGCCGTTGCCTCGATGTCTAAGAGAACGTCTGCGCGGGGCAGGGGTGCTGGCTGGGCGAGTGCCGCAAGCTGCAGCGCGTCAGGTTTGGGTGCTGCTTCCGTCTCACCAAGAATGGCCAAACCATCGGACGCCGATCCCTGACCAACGCCGTCATTGTAGTTCCGGGCAAAACCGCTTTGAGACCGCGACGGGGTCAGAGAGCCGTCGCCCTCCATGACCAGAACGATTTGCGCTGAGGCTGGCGCGGCGACCAGCCAGAGACAGACGAACTTAGTTGCCAGCGCCCTTGTCTGATGGGGCTTTGTCTGGCGGGGCGAGTTTATGCGTACGGCTTGTACCCGCCTCAAGGGGCAGGTCGACATGCGCAAAGCCAAGGCCAATGAAGAATGACACCACGCCAGAGATCGTCTTGAACTCACGGATCTTGATATCGTTGTAGGTCGTCCGCGTGCGGGCGGTGACGAGGAGCTTTTCCACCCCGTCATCAGAGGCAACACGCATGATCCAGATCCCGTAATAGCTGGGGCCTTTCTTGTGTGCCGACTCCTGGCACAGGATTTCTGCGCTATAGCCGCTTTCCACGAGCTCGCGGAACCTAGCTTCCGTAACCACATTTGGTGCTTCTATGTCCCAGTTCATGGCCCGGCTCACGCTTTCTTCAAACGCGCAACGCCCGGGCATTCCCACTTGAAGCCCAGAGTTACGATAGTATATTATCAACCGCAAGATGTAATATCGTGCTTTGGCTGTAGTTTGGTTACGCAAACACTAGTCACGGCCAGTGTCCGCGATCAAGGAGATAACAGGTTTGAGAAACCCAAGGTTGACATGCCTGCTCCCATTGCAAGCTATGGCCCTTCTGATCTGCGTTCCTGGGCCGGTTTTGGCGGAATCCTGCTTTGCGCCATCCCGTCCTTTCCTGCCAAGCGATTCGCAGGCCGCGCGGGACTATGCGGATATCATCCGCGGCGACTTCGAAGATTACATTCAGGATATCCAGAGCTACTTCCGTTGCCTCGACGGTGAACGGGCCCGCGCCTTCGAGGAAGCGCGCGAAGTCAGCGAGGAATATGGCCGGTTCCTGCAATTGGTAGGGGATTGATGGGCAACCTCGGGAGCATCAGACTTGCAGCCCATGGAAACCAGACGCCGATAACACCCTCATATATCTACTTTTTAGATAACAGATTTCATCCGCTAGCGACGTCACAAAAGGTATGTGACGCGTGGCAAAAACAATCAGAACAAATGGCCAGTTGGCGCTCGTCCGTGCGTTGGTTGATGCACGTCAAAATGCGGGTCTTAGCCAGCAGCAGTTGGCGGCGAAGCTCAAACGCCACCAGTCATTTGTCGC
>NZ_JBIFFQ010000008.1:0-137041 GCF_043557285.1 Sulfitobacter sp. 1A13421 | reverse complement strand
GAATACTCAGAGAGAAACTCGCCGCTCCATCAGCGTAACGGAACCGTGGAAATCAATGGGACAGGGACGGCGCTTACGAAAGAACGTATCTGAGACAGCCGCCTGCCACTGGGTGGCAGTCATGAGCTTGTTTGCAGTTTTGTCCTTCTGATTCATCTAACGTCCCCAAAACACAAATGGCGAAAACACAACTGTCTCATGTGTTAAAATGATCGTAGCACCGTTCCGGCCAACCACTTTGGCAAAAAACGCACAAACTCTTGTGTCACGTGTCAATTCGCGCACTTGCGATTCTTTCATCGGGCCCAGAAAGGCCCTGGAAAATCCTAAATATCTAACTAAAACATATTTTTACCAACCATTTGCAGCGCGAGAACACCGCCAAATCGGGTCTTGGTTTTGTGAAACGGAAAGCTGCGAAGGCAACAACCTGAGCGGGATTGGGCCGCATTTTCCCCAAGATTCACGGCCGCTGCGCTTCAAAAAAACGAAGCATCCAAACAGAATCACAGGATGGAAGTGTCCTCAAACCACGACCGAAATCCCGGCGGGCGTTTCTGCTTCAAATGGGCGGCCTCGCTGGCCCGCAGACAGGATGCTCGGAACAAAACTGCTTGCTAAAAGCAAGAAAGCGGCGATAGTACTGAGGGCAAATCGCGGCCCCCTGCCGCGTGAAAAACGCCAACTTACAAGAAGTGATGCCTGCCATGGATGTGCGACCAAATTCAGACGAAGCCCGTGATATCGCTTATCATTTTCACAGCTATACCAATGCCGAAGCGCATGAAAAAATTGGTCCGCTGATCATTGAATCAGGCGAGGGAATCCACGTCACCGACTCAAACGGCAACCGCTATATCGAGGGCATGTCCGGCCTTTGGAGCGTGGCAGTCGGGTTCAACGAACAACGCCTTGTGGATGTCGCCAGCCGGCAAATGCAAAAGCTGCCTTACTACCACAACTTCTCGCACCGCTCGCATGGTCCGGCGATTGATCTTGCTGAAAAGCTGATCGAAATAGCCCCCGTGCCAATGAGCAAGGTTTTCTATACCAACTCGGGCTCCGAGGCGAACGATACGATCGTCAAGATGGTCTGGTATCGCTCGAACGCGCTCGGCAAGCCCGAGAAAAAGAAGATCATCTCGCGCCTGCGCGGCTATCACGGCGTGACAGTCGCAGCCGCGTCGATGACGGGTCTGCCCTATAACCACAAGTCCTTCGATCTGCCGATGGAGGGCATCTTGCACACCACTTGCCCGCACTACTGGCGCGAAGGTCAGGACGGCGAAAGCGAAGAAGCTTTTGCGTCACGCTGTGCCCAAGATCTTGATGATATGATCCAATCAGAGGGCCCCGAAACTGTAGCCGCATTCATCGCCGAGCCTGTCATGGGCGCGGGCGGTGTTGTTGTTCCTCCGGCGACCTACTGGGAGAAAATCCAAGCGGTTCTGGCGAAATACGATATCCTTCTTATCGCAGATGAAGTGATTTGCGGTTTTGGCCGCACGGGCAACATGTTTGGCTCTACAACCTTTGACATAAAGCCCGACATTCTCACCATGTCCAAGCAGATCACCTCCAGCTATTTCCCCTTTTCGGCTTTCATGATCAACGATCGGGTCTATCAGCCAATCGCCGACGAAAGCGGGCGCATCGGTGTTCTGGGGCATGGCTATACGGGCGGTGGCCACCCCGTCGGCGCAGCCGTAGCGCTGGAAAACATCAAGATTATCGAAGAGCGCGATCTTGTGGCCAATGCCGCCGAACGCGGTGCAGAATTGCAAGCTGGATTGACCGACCTGACGTCCCACCCTCTCGTTGGAGAGGCACGTGGCATTGGCCTCATAGGCGCACTTGAATTGATCGCCCCAGAGGGTAAATCAGGCGATTTTGCCCCTGGAAAACTCGGCGCCCAAATGAACGCAATCATGCTGCGCAACGGCCTCATCTCACGTAATATGACAGACGCGATGGCATTTTGTCCGCCATTGATAGTGGGCGCGAATGACGTGCGAGAAATCATCCAGATCACAAAAAAGAGTCTGGAGGAACTGGCCGCAGACATAAACGGGGCCGCCTAGTCAGGGGAACGACAAGCCAGAACTCTTACCCTTTCCCATCCGGGAAAAACTTGGGTCGGCCTGTCTACACATTTTCCGGGTGGCGCCTGTCACGCGAGCTGATCTTTACAAATCTCGTTCAACCAAGAGCTTCTTCGGGTGAACCTTTGCTGAGCGGCTTTCAGACCGGCGAGACTCCGTTCTTGTTGACGGCCTCTTCGTTGCTTTGGTGCGTTGCGGCGGCGCGGGCCGAGCTGTGACGCGCAGGACGCGGACGACATGCGCGACGCGCTTCTGCATGAGGCGGCAGAGGCGCGCCGCTTGCCCTCTGATCCTGACTGGGACGTCATCGAAAACTCCGGCCTCACCTGGGGCGGGCCGATCAGGGAGCAGGGTGGACCGTGGTAGGATCACCTGGAACGATTGGGCGGTTTGGGAGAGCGCACGCCCGACAACTTCAAGACGTTCGATTTCTTCGACGAAGATCGAGGCCTTGCCACAAGCGCAAAGACGCTCGAAACCCGCGCGCCGGGATATGCGGACCGGCCCAGCCGTATCTTTGGTGCATTGAAGCGCTATATTGATCAGATCGACAAGTTTGGAGGGGGTGTCGTAGGAGAAACAGTAATACTGCAAGCTCTCTGGGATTTCACCGTAAAGCCCTTCATCTACAAACTTCTCGGCCAGCTCCCGCAATGTCTCGACATGGTAGATGTCAATGTCATGCTGACCGAGCATTTCCTCGAAAGTGTATCCGCATTGTAAGCATCCAGGGAAGCCCCTCTGCACTGTGATCATAGCAGCTCGTTGATTGTCATTCGGCGCTAATGATTGGCCGTGGTTCCGACCAGTTTCAGCCCAACAATCCCAGCAACAATCAAGAGAAGACAGGCGACACGAGCCAAGTCTTTTTGCTCTCCCAAGATGGTCATTCCAATAATAGCAACGCCCACAGCCCCAATACCTGCCCAAACGGCATATGCAGTACCTACGGGAATGTCTTTCATTGCTTCAGCCAAGAGCCAGAAGCTTGCGATCATTGCGAGCACGGTCAGGACAGATGGCTGAAGTTTCGTGAAGCCTTGAGTGTATTTCAGACCAATTACCCACCCACATTCAAGAAGACCCGCAAAGAACAAGTAAACCCAAGCCATTTTACCTCCATAGGCGTCAATGAAAAGTTTGATCAGGCGGCGTGTTGATCCCCGACCTCAGCATTCTGCGCGTTGATCATGCCCTGAGATGCCCAAGGTAGCAACAGGGGGATGCGATTGACGGGATGATCCTGGATGCGTTCGAGCACCCAAGCGAGCCAGGCTTCGGGATTGACGTTGTTCATCTTTGCGGTCTCGATGAGAGTATAGGCGATTGCTGCGGATTTGCCGCCTGCCTCTGACCCCATGAAGAGGTAGTTCTTTCTTCCAACGGCCACAGGACGCACTGCCCGCTCGGCTGTGTTATTGTCGATTTCCAAGAAGCCGTTGTCGAGATAAGGCCGTGCCTTTGGCAGGCGCGCGAGGGCATATCGGATGGCCTTAGCCAGTGGCGTCTTGCCGGAGATTTTACCCAACTGCTCCTTGAGCCAGATCTCCAGATCATCAAAGATGGGCTTGGCGAGTTCCTGACGCAGGGCCACGCGCTCATGGGGTGGTAGGAACCGTGCCTGTGTTTCAACGTCATAGAGCTTTCGAATGCGCAAGACCGCTTCGCCCGCCACAGGCAGCTTCAGGCTTTCATACAGGGCATAAAACTCCCGTCGCACATGGGCCATACAGGCCATCTCCTTGATGCGCCCCGTGCGGTAGGCATCGTTATAGCCTGCATAGGCGTCCGCATGGGCGTAGCCCGTGTAGGATTTGAGATGTTCGCTCGGGTGTTCCGCACCTCGGTTGGTGGAGAACTGATACCACACGGCGGGTGGCGCGGCCCCGGACCAGGCGCTCTCATCTCGGGCATAGACCCATAGCCGTGCGGTTTTGCTCTTGTTTTTGCCACGCCCTTTGCCCTTCTGGAGCAGCTTGACCGTGGTATCATCCATGAAGATGGCTTGTGCCTCAAACACATGGTCACGGATGGCATCTGCCACGCGTTCAAGCAGCTTGGTGCATTTGCCCACCCAGAGGGCCATGAGCGATCCGCTCAGGTCGATGCCTTCGTTCTCAAACATCTGGCTTTGGCGATAGAGCGGCAGGTGATAGCCGTATTTGCAGCACAGGATATGCGCCATCAGCGCGGGACCCACAAAGCTCTTGGGGATGGGGCGGCTTGGCATCTCCGCCTGAACCACCTTGTCACAGCAGCTACAGGCCAAACGCGGGCGGTTGATCTGATTGACGATGTAATGGCCTGGAACATATTCCAACTCTTCCAGAACATCTGTTCCCAGCTCCCTGAAGCGGCCACCACAGTCTTCACAGGTCTCACCGGGGGTGATGGTCTTCTTGACCCGCTTAAGCCCCTTTGGGAAAGGCTTGCGTTTGCGCGGGGTGCGCGGCGGCTTTGGGACGTCTGCCTCGGAAGACGTCTGGCCCTCACCATCACCTTCAGTCTCTGCGGCTTGCTCGATCTCCAACTCTTCGAGGATCAGTTCCAGCGCCAGTTGCGCGCTGCTTTCCGACTTTGACCCAAAGCGGTGCTTTTTGTGACCATGCAATTGCAAGCGCAGATCAGCAATGAGGGTATCTCGGCTCTGGATGGCCCGCGCATGGGCGGTGCGCTCGGCAGCAAGGGCGGCTTCCATCTCATCCTTGAGGCGTTTTTGGGCGGAGGCATGGCTCAACGATTGGCCCAACAACTCCGCATCCTTACGGGCCAGTTCCGCCGCTTGTGCGGCTACAAAGGCCTGCACGTCAGGTGGCAGATCAGCCAGATTTGGAGGGGTCTTACGCATGCCATTCCATAGCAAAATCGGACATCAGGGGGAATCCCAAAACAGCAAGAAAGCCCATAAAACATTGCCTCAGCCCACCATCGCGGGCCGCCATGTCTTCTGCGGCATGCGCCAGTCTATGCCTTCCATCAGCATGGCCAACTGCGCGCGGCTCAGGTTGATTTTACCCTCGCTGGCCGTGGGCCAGACAAACCGACCCCGCTCCAAGCGCTTGGTGAACAAGCATGCACCCTGACCGTCCCACCAGATCATCTTGATCTGATCACCTCGCCGTCCCCGGAACAAAAACAGATGGCCGGAATAGGGATCGCCCGCCAGAACCTGCGCGGTCTGTGCCGCCAGACCGTTGAACCCACGCCGCATGTCCGTCACACCCGCCGCCAGCCAGATCTTCGCATCCGCCAGAACAGGGATCATGCCGCCAGCCCCCGCGCCAGTTCCAGCACAAAGCCAGCATCAACCCCGTCGCTAACGCTCAGCTTGCGCCCATTCTCCAGCGTGATCTCTATCCGGGAGCTGGCTGTAGGCCGCGCTTCCGGCAGCATCGGTACTGCATCGTGATCGCCGCCTGAAATCTCAACAGGCATGAACCCGGCATCATCAGACCCATCGGGTTGAAACCTGTCATCGCTGCGCCACGAATAAATCCGGCTTGTCGGCACGCCATGACGGCGAGAAACCATCGGCACACTGACACCATCGGCTTGGCTCTCTGCCACCAACCGCCGCTTGAACTCATCCGAGTATTTGGAACCCCGCCCAACCCGCCGTTTACTCATCTCAAAACCCTCATATTGCGCCAGTCAAATCGCCAGCCTCGCGCAATAATCGCACCTCAAATCAGCCCAAAATAGAGGGGGTTCCCTTGATGCTTACCATAAAGGCGATCCCGACTTCGACGCGATCGGTCGCCCTCAAGCGGCGGAGCTTCCAGCGGTCAGATGGAAGCTCATCAACGTGAACAAGCTGAAAGCAGAGAACCCCGAGAAGCACACCGCCCAAGGCGAAGAGTTAGAGAAAATCCTCGGCTGAAGATCGATCAGTGGTGACAGATTACCACGGACCGCTTAGCACGTCCGGCGGGAAATAAAGTAAACTACCATCGCCGACAGTACCGTATGCCTTTGCGATAACACCCACCGGTCTTCTCCTCACAAGAACGACTGGTACTCGTCCATGAAGGTTGCGACCTGCAACAAGCCCTGCGCTTCGGACTTGTGGATCAATGTCGCGACATCGAGCGCCGGATTCTTGAAGCGCTCCCTCATCCGGCGCAGGGCCATTATGGCCTCGGAGGGATCCAACTCGATTGTATCGGCGATGAAGTCGTCGGCGGAAATCGCCTGGATGGAGTGCGGGTCCAGAACCGCGGAAGGAAAGTCGGCAAGATTGTCCGTCACGATGACTGAAGCAGACGTCGCGATGGCCGCTGCCAGCACGTGGTTGTCGTTGGGGTCGGGTAACGCGAGCTTGTCTTCGAAGATCTCATAACCAGTCACCAGAGCTTCAGGGAATGCTGCCTCGATTGCCGCCCTTTGCCGGGACCCATCGGTTTCGCCCTTGGTGATCTGGGTGATCGCTTTCTGAGTCTCGTCAAGGATGCGACTGCTCCACCGAGGCCGGAACAAACCAGCCTCGGCCAGGCTCAGGAGCATGTTTCTGCGAAGCGCTCCGCCCAGGACGCAGGCATCGAGGAGCGCCGTGAACCGATCAGCGTGTCGGCTCATACAAGACCTTCTTCCGCATCCATTGCAGCAAGGTCACTCAAAGCATCAGAGCGAGACGCGTCACGCTTCTCCTTGTAGGCAAAGAGGTCGTCGGCACGAACCCGGCGATGACGGCCGGTCTTCGCAAAGGGAATCTCGCCTTCCTCGAGAAGCTTCACTAGGAACGGCCGGGACACATTGAGAAGGTCCGCCGCCTGCTGCGTGGTCAGCTCTGACTCGACGGGGATCATCCGAAACCCGCGACCGCTCGAGACAAGCCGCAGCACTTCGAGTAGCGAAGCCGTCAAGGCCGGCGCAAGCGTCACGGTGCGAACTTCGCCGTCTTCCAGGGCGAGCGACAGCTTTGTCGGTTCGCCTTCCTTGATCTGGGAGGCCACAATCGTTCTGAGTTGTTCGGCGTTCTTGATCTCTACCTCGTCGGGCAAACGATCAAAGAACGCCTCTTTTCTGAGGGCGTTCATCTTCTCTCTCCGGTTCTATCGTCTCGTGTTGGATATAGGCTATCCGTCCTTCGAAACAATCGCAACACTCGAAATATTCGAAATTCGTTTAGATCGTGTAAACGGGTCACAGCATGCGAACACCGCATCGCTCTCACGACGAAGCGACCACCACGGCCTTCGCCAGTTGCTCCCGGTCGCAAAGGTCTTCCAGCCCAAAACAGACGAAGAACTGCTCGCGAGCGTACGCGACAACATCCTCTCGACCAGAATAGAGCAAGTGGACGTCTTCACAGGTCTGCAACGATTATCACATTGAAATTGTGAATATTTCTGGCTCTCCGCATGAATCGTTGCACTGCGGATGAAACGATAAGCAGAACTACCGAGTTTGTGTCAGGCATGGCAATGGAAACCGGCAACGCGTTACCCGAAATCGACTTGTGAAGCTTCCGCCACAACCCCCGCATCCTCCAGCTGCTCCCGATCGGGAAGATCGCGCAGGGACTCCAATCCGAAGGCAACCAGGAACTGCTCCGTGGTGACGAAGGTATAGGGAGCGCCGCGTCGCGGCGACCGCGGCCCAGTCCCGATCAGGTCGCGCGCATGCAGCCGTCCGATCAGGTCACGGCTGATCTCCTTGCCGAAGATATCCTTCAGTGCGTCGCGGGTGATCGGCTGGTGGTAAGCGATGGCGGCCAGGACCGCGACGTCGAATTCGCTCAGGTCCAGCAATTGGTCCCCGATATCTGCCGCCGCGCGGATCGCGGGGGCGTAGGTGGCGCGCGTGCGGAATATCCAGCCGCCAGCGACCCACGCAACTTCAAAAGCCCGCCCCTCCAGCTCGGCGGCGAGGTCCTCGACGAGCAGGTCAACCGAGGCCCCCTGCCCCACGACCCGCGCCAGATCCTCGCGCGGCACCGGCGAGGCAGAGGCAAAGAGCACCGCCTCGATCCGGCGCATCCACTCCCGCCAGCGCAGCTCCGGCGGCAGGTCGGCCAATTCGAGGTCCAGGTCAGGTTCCGAGCGATCCTTCGCCATAGCTACACCCCATAGAGCCGGAAGGTATCGCGCCCGGTCAGCTCGCGCACCGCGCCGAGGTCGACCAACCGGTCGCAGAGCCGCCGCGCGGCGCGATCCGGCAAGGGCAAGGCCGAAGGCGCCACCGCATCGCGGGTCAGGAACATGTCAACCGCGCCCCCTGCCCCCTTGGCCCGCAGCTTCAGCGCGACGGCTTTCAGATGCGCAGCTCGGCGCGTGAGGTCGGCGGCCTGCCGCACCGACTCGATCGCCGAAAAGATGAGTGCCCGATGACAAGCCAAGCGAAGGTCGTCGCCATGCTTGCGCAGGTCAGCGCGCTTCAGGCCCGCAGCCAGCAGCGGCACAAGATGCCCCCAACCAAGCGCCTGCGCGAGCGCCGCATCCGCGAGGATCAGCGCCGACACATCGGCACGGGGCCCCTCCGTCAGCACCGCCTCCAGCACCATTGCCGCACGGGTGACTGGCGCCCCCTGCCCCGCGTCGAGCCAGCCTGCTATCTGTGCAACCTCCTGTCCGCGCAGCGCGCGATGCAGAGCCTTGACTGACACCGGCCGTTCCGCCGCGCGGCGCCAAGCCAGGTAGGTTTCCCCCGCCGGTCCGGGCAGATCGCCGGGGCGCAGAAGGTGCACGACGTCGCGCAGCTCCCCTGCCCGCTCCGGTCGGCCGGAAAACGCGACACACGCTTCGGCCGCGCGCAGCGCGAGCCGGTCCGACAACAAGGCTTGGGGCACCTCCACGCGTCCCAACACAAGATGCAGGTGGTTCAGCGCCGCGCCCGACAAAAACGCAACATCTTCAAGGGTTTCAGCGCGTGCAGAGGTGACCCAGGCAGGCATCCGGGGTAACGTGTCGAGGTCGCTGGTGTGATCTGGTCGGGAAAAAGTCATGCCTGAAGCCTACATCAGCGCGGCGCTTTCGTCCACAATATGATGTGCAAACCGCCTCGCTTTGCAGTTCCTCGTTATGTCCAATAAGTTTGCATTATCGGACATAAAAAGATACGCTGAAAATCAGTTTAATTTCATCGCTGGATTCACTGGAAAATGGCCGCAGAGGACGAGAAATCGACATCATCAAACTCTGATGCAAGTCATAATGCTCAGGGCGACGCGAGAAATCAAGAAAAAAGCGATGGGATCGCCCTGCCCTCCCATGTCGCGGGCTCCGGCAGCCTTGATCGCCTGGTCGACACCGCCCGCGACTATGCCCGCGCTGCAGCGTCCGACAACACGCTGAAGGCCTATGCCAAGGATTGGGCGCATTTTGCGCGCTGGTGCCGGATGAAGGGAGTGGAGCCCCTGCCCCCCTCATCCGAGATGATCGGCCTTTACCTCGCCGATCTCGCCTCCGGGTCAGGCCCCTCCCCTTCGCAGTGGGCGTCCCGCCCCCTGTCGGTCAGCACGATCGATCGCCGCCTCTCCGGCCTCGCCTGGAACTATGCGCAACGCGGATTCACCCTCGATCGTAAGAACCGCCACATCGCGACGGTGTTGGCTGGGATCAAACGCAAGCACGCGCGCCCGCCGGTGCAGAAGGAAGCGATTCTGGCCGAGGATATTCTGGCGATGATCGCCGCCCTGCCCTACGACCTGCGCGGCTTGCGGGATCGGGCGATCCTGCTGATTGGCTACGCGGGCGGTCTGCGTCGGTCGGAAATTGTCAGCCTCGACGTTCACAAGGACGACACGCCGGACTCGGGCGGCTGGATCGAGATCTTCGACAAGGGCGTCGTACTGACCCTGAACGCAAAGACCGGCTGGCGCGAGGTTGAGATCGGCCGCGGCTCCAAGGACCAGACCTGCCCTGTCCATGCACTCGAGCAATGGCTGCACTTCGCCAGGATCGACTTCGGCCCTGTCTTTGTCGGCACCTCGCGGGATGGCAAACGCGCCTCTGACAAGCGGCTCAACGACAAACACGTTGCGCGGCTGATCAAGCGCACGGTCCTGGACGCGGGCATCCGGTCGGACCTGCCTGAGAAAGACCGCCTCGCTATGTTCTCTGGCCACAGCCTACGCGCCGGTCTCGCCAGCTCCGCCGAAGTCGACGAGCGCTATGTCCAGAAGCAGCTGGGGCACGCTTCGGCCGAGATGACTCGCCGCTATCAGCGTCGCCGAGACAGGTTCCGGGTGAACCTGACGAAGGCAGCCGGGTTGTGATGTGGATCAGGAGTCTTCGGACTTCAAAGCCGAAAGTGAGGCAACATGGCGAGGGAGATCGCTGCGGGAATGGAGGATATCCACGATGATGACCTCGTCCGATCGATCCAGAAACACAAGGAAATGTTCCCCTGCCCTTATGAACCGCAGGTCTTCGACATCATCAACGAGAACTGCGCAACTCCGGCTATGGGCCTGGCCGTTCAGAATTCTTTCACAGCAGTTGAGCAATTCGGCCTCGTAAAGCTCCGCTTGGCGCAGCCCGAAATTCTCGATCGTCCATCTGCCGATTTCAGTGAGGCTAGCTTCCGCACGACGAGTCAGCCGGAAGGATCGGCTCATGAACGCGCGCGCGCAGTCGCAAAGGCCCTACGGATCGCATCTTTGCCGCTTCCCTCCGCAAGATCGCCCGCCTTGGCCTGCGCCAGACCTTCAATTAGACCTTTCCGGATCCCGGCTAGTTGTGCTTCTTCCTGCTCCAGCAATCTCAGGCCAGCGCGCATTGCTTCACTCACGTTCTGGTAGCGCCCGGATGCCACCAAGGCTTGAACCAGTTGATCCTGAGGTTCGGTCAGGACAACGTTGCGTGTCACCATGTGTCAGATCTCCTTTGTTGGCAATATATGCCAATGCCACTTATTTATCAATACGTCACGCCGCCTGCCCGCTGAGCCTGCCATAGAAACTACGCTCCAAATGCAGCTCTCCTGCCCCAGCCTTCTCGACCATGCCCCGAAGATATCCGCCCGGCGAGGCAACCTCACCGACACTGTGCTTCTCGAAGACGAGCGCAAATGCGGCCGTGGCCACTTGGGTCCCCATTCGATCCTGCGCTACGTTCCAGGCATGCTCTGAGATACCGATCATCGGCCTGAGTTGCCCGGCAACGCGGTGCAGGTCGCCCCAATCCTTCAGGAATCCACCCATATTGCGCGCCCAGGACGCGAATTCCGGACAGGCCTGCATGATTGTCGGCAGATCGAGCGCCGTCCGCTTCTTGCGCACCTCGGCAACCCAGTCTTCCAGCTCCCTATCAACCCACTCTTCGGGTGGAGCATTGGGTACCACGCCCGCCGCTTCCTCTTTTTTAGAGGAATTACTAGTTACAGGATTAAGTTGATTTGTAATTAGTATATGAGGTTCAGAAATGACCTCCCTGGGGTCCATTTCTTGAGTCTTTTTTGTGATTTGGGTGTCTTTGTTACCGATGTTTTCCACAGGTTTTGTCGCACCAGTCGCCTTGAGATAGGCCGCTTCGACCCGTTCCTGAAGTTCCTTGAACCACAACAGTAGCCGTTCCAACTGCTCAGAGGCTTCATGACGACGCGGAAGCCGGTCCAGAAGTTCCTCAAAGAGTCCAGTGAATTGGCTCCAGGGCCCGCGCAGCGCGCTGCTGATAGCCGCCTCAATCCGAGCGCGGATCATCCGGCGTGCCACCGTAATCTGACGCTTCAGGCGCTGGCAGAGCTCGCGCTCGGCCTGCAGCTCGGCATGAAGCTCCTCGAACTCCTCGACACGGGCTGAAAGCGGCGACAGATCGAAGCCATACGCCTCAACGATGCGCCCATCGGCGTCCCTACGGCCCCACCGCTTGCCATTCGGGCTGTCCTGAAAGGAAATCACGCCGATCTCGGCCAGGCGCCGCGCATGGCGCTTGAGCGCGGAGAGCGAAAAGCCCGTCCGCTCCATCAGATAGGCGTTCGACGCCCAGACGATCGGGCGCTGCCCCTCCTCCCAGTCCTGGGCCTGGGTGAAGGCCCCGAGCGTGTCGAGGAGCATCATGTCGCCAGCCTTCAGGCCGATATGTGCACCAACGCGCTTGAGCGCGACAAATGCTCGTGTTTTGGGTACTGCTACCCGTTCACCGGCTTGGGCAAGTTGCTCAGCAACCCCAAGACCCGGTGTCGGCTTGCGCCAACCTGTATGTTTCATGCCTGTATCTCACCTCCGGTTATGTGGAGGCAAAAGAAAGCCGTTCGCTCAAAAGCGTTCATCGTTGACAGTGATTCGTGGGAGAGGTATCTTCTAAGCGACCAAACTTTTCAGATTAGCTCTCAGGCCACGCTGCTTGGGGGCTTTTCTTTTGCCTAGATCATTGTTCCGACTGCTCCTCTTTTGTTGCGAGGAATTCGCTGTAGAGCTGATCCAGTCGACCGGAGAGAAAGTCTCCGAACTCGGTTGAATCCTGTGCTGTCAGCGAAATACTGAATGCCCTTCCGGACCGGCCGATTACCCCTTTGATGCGGCCTTTGCCGGCGGTCCAGGTGCGCTTCTTGGGTGCCATGCGCGTCTTTCTGCGCTTGGGTGTCCTGCCCGCCTCTGCCAGTCTGCTGTGCAGGAGCTCGAACCTTGCATCGCTATCCAGCTCGTGAAACCCTTCGAGTTCCAAGGCACCTTCAAGGACCTTTTGGTTCGCAGACTCCGAAGCCAGCTTCTTGAAATCCTCCCAGCGGTCACGGCCAATCTGCTTAGCGGGACCGATCCGCTCAATCACATGCCTCGGGATGTTCTGCGCGACAGACAACATGCGCGACAACAGCGTTCCATCAATGGTCAGCGCCGACTGGATCACATCCTTCGCCTGCCCCATATCAAGGAGGCTTTTTGCGAAAAGCGCCTTCTCGATGAATGAAAGATCCGCGCGCGCCGTGTTCTCTTGCCCTTGGGCGAGAATGTGCGCCACATCGTCCATTGGTTTGACTACAGCGCGAACCTTCCGGCCAAGGGCTGACGCCACGCGCACACGCCGATGGCCGAAGACGATCATATAGCGACCGTCCAGATCCGGGTGCGGGCGAAGCAGTACTGGAGTGTCCTGGCGACCAGTTGCAATCGACTCCTTCAGCTCGTTGAAGGCCTCGTCGTCGTCGCTGAGACGATCCGAAATGAAGGACACATCGATCAATTGGGGATCGATTTCGACGATGGTTTCCCCTTCGAGCAAGCGCTTCGAATTTTCGGCAAGATTGTCAATCGAGACCTTCATGGACTTTGATGCGCCACGCATCGCATAGCCTGATCGGCCAGAGTCCTTCGGCTGCTCGGAAGAACTGGCCATCACATTTTTCAGGAGGTCTTTACGAGCCATCAAACTGTCTCCTTCTGGGCGATCATAGACGTGAACACTCTGGACAAATGGCTGTCTGCACGGCTGTCAAAACTATCAATCTGCACGGCTGTCAAAGACGTCGTCATTCGCGCCCCCATGCTTTGTGGATCAGCTCCGAAACCTCATCGTTCACGTCGTTCAGTGAAGTGATTGCCCGGTCATAAGTTGTGCGAACAAACTGGGAGCGCTCGACCTCGTAGAGTGTCTGTTTAGTAATCCCAGCGTCGGAGATCGCCGTGGATTTCAAAACAGGCGCGGTAAGCATCTGGTTCGGGAACATCGCCTGCAGAAACCCGACCATCTGCTTCTGAGGGCCATCAGTGGGTTCAAACCTGGTAACCAGATAGCGAAACCATTTCAGTCGCATGTTCGCGCCAGCGTCTCGTATTGTCTTCATGATTCCGCCAAGCATGAGCAGAAATTGACTCATCGACATAACGTCCAGCATCTGTGGGTGGACGGTGACGATGACTGACGACGAGGCTGTCAGTGCGGTCAGCGTGAGATAGCCAAGCTGCGGTGGGCAATCGATCACCACGACATCATAGCGATCATCGACTTCGTCGAGCGCCTTAGAGATCCGAGTGAAGAAAAGGCGCCCCTCGTGGGGGTCGCTGCTCGTCAAGGCAACGGGGGTATCGTACTCATACTCTTGAAGTTCCAAACTTGCAGGCACGATATCAAGGTTAGGAAAGTTCGTTGGTCGGATTACTTCGATAATTGGCTTGCGTTGATCATCGTAGCGGAGCGTCTCGTAGAGCGATGGAACATTATCGAGCTCCGGCTGAATACCATGCAGAGCTGTCAGTGATGCCTGCGGGTCAAGATCGATCGCCAGTACACGATGCCCTTTCAGCGCCAAGTGCTGAGCCAGATGAGCCGCAGTCGTCGTCTTTCCGGACCCGCCTTTGAAGTTGACGACAGAAACTACATGCAGTTCCTCACCTTCACGCCGATGGGGCACATACCGCCGCTTTCCAGGCCGACCATGCTTGTCCAAATACGCCCGCAGTTCGAGCATTTGCTCAGCTGAATAACTACGCCTCCCCGACGACGAGGTTTCGGGATCAGGCCCCTTACCTTCTAGGTGGAGCTTCTTGATTGTCGACTGGGTCACGCCGAGATAATAAGCGACCTCCGCCAGCGAAAACTGACGTAGACCTTTCTGGGCATCTGGAGGATACTGTTCCTGCCGCAACATATTGAGACGGTCAGAAATCAGCTCTCCCTGTTGAAGGATGATCTCGTCGAAGGGTTGATCCTTCGTATCAGCCGTAAATGACCTATCTCGCATCCGCCTGCCCTCTAAATATCGCTTTTTCAGCAATTTATCCCTTTAAAGTGTCATCTACACGGAAAAATGAGTCTTAACAACGATTTTCACGCGGTGGCTTATGCACTCCCGCAGCACGATCGAGTCTAGATGCGGCGACAAGCTATAGTGAGCGGCGAAAAAGGCGGCCCAACATATGGAACCAACGGTGCGGCCTTCTGCGCAGCACTCAACTCGAACGGCGCGGTAAAAATACTTTAACCTACTGTTTTAAAATACATTTATGTAACTGCACGGCTGTCAAACGGCACATGGCTTGAAGCGTCGAAACGCCTAGCGGATCCGCAAACACGACAGCCACGCAGCGAGCTGCATCAGAAAAGTTCTACATCTGAACCGTGGTCACTTGGTTCCGTCAAACACATCGCCCATGCCACTCCAACACATAATAAATCGTGTCAGTGCCATAGGAGACAACGAGAATCGGCTGGGTTGCCCCAGCCGATTCTTTGCGTCACGCGGCGTCTTTGGGGCCCCAGGGGATGATCGCCTGCAGGGACAGATCGTCCTGGCTTGCCGCCTTGCCGAGGTTGGCGTTGAAGCCGTGGTCGCGGATGGTCAGCGTGTAGTAGTCTGCGCCGGTCTCCTTGTTCTGCTTCTTCCAGATGCCGCCGCATTCGACCAGCTTGCCGCGCGGGGAGCGGCCGAGGACGCGGTGCGTGGGGGCCATCGGGTTCGAGCTCGCGACGGGTTCGACCGTGATGTCGAGGTCGAAGGTCAGGGTCGAGATGGAGCCGACGCCTTTGGCGGTTTCGATGTCGGCGCTGGTGAATTTGATGCAGTTCGTGGTCATTGCTCTTCTCCTTGTTTGCGTTGCAATGATGGTCAACTTGCAGCTGGCCAAGGCCCGGCCACACCGAAGGCGAAGCGCAGCGGAGAGGGGCAGGCGCCGATCTTTTTGCCGCGCGAGGATTGGCCCACCCCTGTTCTTTGGTGGGTCAGGGGAAAAAGATCGGCGACAACCTTTGTGGACGGGACGACAGCTGCGACCAGCATGTCATGCAACTCAGACATCGGGAGAAGTGCGGTGGCCGCGAAGGAAACTGGGTGAACAGCCGAGGGAGTTGCCACCAGAATCTTGGCTTCTTACTAACTCACAGAAGATGAGACATCGTCCAGACGTCAAAGTCGCATCCCCAGGATCACTAACGTGCCGATAGTCTTCGCTGAAGCGCCCAAGATGCGGAGGAGTGCTCGACGCGAACAGAGCGTGGAACGAAAGGCCGGGTCGCCACGAGACACCGCAACCATCCAATAGCCCTAAATGACAGCCCGTCTGGTTGGTTCGGTCAGAAAATGCGACAAGATATTTGGTCAAGGGCCGCCGGTACCAACGGACAGAGCATACTGCCTAGCTCTAGCATCAGTTGCCAACTTGCCCTTCCAGTGCGCATACTATACGTCATTGACACATACGCCGCCAAAACCTATATGGAACTGACGATGACGCGATTGCAGACAGTGGTCGAACTGCCCGAATTCCAAAGGCGCGCCAAGGCAATCATGTCGGACCAGGAGCGTGAGGCGGCGATCAACTTCATTGCCGCCAATCCGGAAGCGGGCGTCTCTCTTGGCGGCGGATTACGCAAAGTCCGCATCCCGAGAGAGGGGAGCGGCAAGAGTGGCGGCTTCAGGACGGTGTATGTCTTTGGCGGGACCCATATGCCGATCTTTCTGATCACGGTCTTCGCCAAGAATGAGAAAGCCAACCTGTCAAAGACCGAACAAGCTGCTGCGGTAGAGATGAGCAAGGCGCTTGTCGCGAAATATGGAGACGCAACATGAGTGCATTTGAAACCGTATCCAAGGGCCTCGAAGAGGCTCTGGCCTTCGCGAATGGCGATTTGGCCGACGCCAAAGTGCATGAAGTTTCCGTGGCGGAGGTCGATGTCGCCGAAGTCCGGCAACGGACGGGCCTGTCCCAGGCCGAGTTTGCGAAGAGCATTGGCGTCGCGAAAGGTACGCTCCTGAACTGGGAACACGGGCGCCGGCACCCGACAGGCCCAGCACAGGTTCTGCTGGCATTGATCGCCAAGAAGCCTTCCGTCGTACAGGACCTCTTGCGCGGGGCGTGAACCGGGGCCTAAGCCCCGATCCTCTTGATGCGGATTCCGAGCTTGCGGGCCTTGTCGACGATGTTCTCGGTGATGCCCGAACCGGGCGTGGCAATCAGACCCTGTGGCATGGTTTCGAGCATCTTGTCGTTGCGCTTGAAGGGGGCGGCCTTGCCGTGGCTCTTCCAGTCGGGCTTGAAGACCACCTGGGTGATCCCACGGGTATCTGCCCAGCGGGCCGCGATCATCTCGGCGCCTTTGGGCGTGCCACCATGCAGCAGCACCATGTCGGGGTATTTCGCATGGGTGGCATCGAGGACGGACCATATCAGATCGTAAGCCTGATAGTCCCCGCCTGAGAAAGCGATCCGCGTGCCTTCGGGGCAGTGCACCTCGGTCTCCTTGCGACGCTTGGCCGAGAGATAGGCCCGGCTGTCCACCACGGCGGAGGTGAGGCCGCGATGTGAGACCTTGGATCCGGTGCGGGGGAGCCAGGGCGAACCGGTGGCGGCCGAGAAGTGGTCTACGGCCAGATCGCGCATCTGCTCGAAGGCGTCGCGATGGTCCCAGAGCTTGAGCCCGATCATCTGGAGGCGCTCGAGTTCGACCGAGGCGACCTCGGAGCCGTCCTGTAGCCCCAAGCTTTCCCTGACCTCGAATTCGTTGTCGTCGAGAAGCTTCTGGATATGGGTGAGCCGACGATGGAAGATCGAGGTGAGGGACCAGAGCATCTCTTCGAGATTGTCTTCCAACTGGCTGCCAGTGAGGAGGCCGATGGTGGTGTCAAAGAGGGTCGCCATGGCGAGTTCGACTTCGTCGGGCTGGGGCAGGGGGCGGTGATCGGTCTCGCCGGGTCCCGGTGTTGCGCCGTGAAGTGCCAGGTGGTCGAGGATGCCGGAGGTCACGCCGGTCTCCTCTTGGATGTCTGTCTGATGGGGCATTGTCTGGTTCCTCTGTTTGATCTGACCCGATTTGGATGGGGCGATATCAGGACCGGCGGCGACCGGGCCGCATCCGTCAGGATCGGAGCGCAGCGGAGAATGCGCCCAAGGCCGGAAAATTGCTCCCGCGAGGAATGGCCCGAAGGGGCAGGGGAATTTTCTGGTTCGGGGGGCATTGCTGCCCGGGCGAGGGGCACTCTGCCCCGACCCGCCGGTCCATCGCTCCCCTTATCCAAACGGGATCAGATCGAACCCGCGGAACCTTTGCCCTGTCCGGCATCACCGGGGAGACTGGCGCTCATCCGTCCTCGATCTCCAGACCGTTTGCCTTCATGGCCCCTAACAGAGACCGGCGCAGCGCATCTCTGCCAAATGTCCGCAGATCATCGTTGAAATCGCCCAGTTCAGGGACGAGATAACCGCAGGAAATTCCTCGATATTCCAGTTGGTTACGCAATCTTATGGATGCATTGCGTCCGGCATCGTCATTGTCCCGCGCGATCCAGATGCGCTGAATCCCCGGCGATGGAATGAAGAGGCCGAGATGGGTGGCGGTGAGACAGGAGGCGAGGTCGAACTCCGGGAGAGCCGTTCCGATTGAGAGGGTGTTTTCGAGCCCTTCGCCGACGATGAGATCCGAGCGACCCGCGCCGGCCCAGAAGCGGATGGCATGGCCGTGCAGCTGCCCAAGGATCCGTTTGGGTCTCTCGATCGTGGCCAACCCGTCGGTAGACGGGTCGAGATAGACCCGCGCGCATCCGGTGATCTGGCCCCGTTTGTCGGTGATCTTTGCGAGCAGGGCAGGGGCCCTTCGCGGCTGATCGGGATCGTCCTCGCCCTGCCGCAGGAAGACTCGAGGGTGATAGCGCAGGGCAGGTCCAAGCCGTGTGATGCCGCGCCCCTGCAGATAGGTGGCGGCCGGGGTGCCAAGCACCGGCTTGCCAGCGGCAAAGAGCTTCCGCGCCCGCGCGATGCGTTTGGCGGAGGCTGCATCAGGGCGCTCAGCCCTTTGGGTGTCTCGAGGTGCGGCAGGGCAGGGGGCCTCGCCGAGAAAGGACCGGGCCTCCCTCAGCGTCTCCTTGAGCGTGACCGACCCAAGCCGTTCCTGCAGCAGGTCGATGAGATCGCCATATTCACCCGTCGCGAAATCTTGCCAGGATCCGGCCTTGCGCTCACCTTGAGCTTGCAGACGGATGGCGAGGCTTTGGCCCTTTGCACCGGACGTGTCGCCGACCTGCCAATAATTGCCCTGCTTACGACCCTCGGGGAAATACTGGCGGCAGAAACTCTCGGCACGGTCTGCCAGAGCGGCCGAGAGGTCTGCGATGCTGCGCCGCGCGCTCATGCGGCGACATCCGCTGCGCTGGCACCCACCGGGTGCTCAGCCAGAACCCGCGCCAGCACGTCAGTGCCATCCACTGGGATGAACACCCGAGTCTTCCACTGGATCACCTCGGCAAAACAACCCATCGCTTTCAGACGGGGCAGGGCCGCGCCCGACGCGCCGATCAGCTCAAGTCTCGGCTGTCCCATGACCAACGACCGGCGCAACTGGTAGCCGCCGAGGAGGTTCAGGGTCGTCCTGGCTTCCATCACCGCGCTGAGCACTTCCTGCGGCGACATCTCGATCTGACAATCGAGACCAAGGCGTGAATAGACATTCAGGAGCTGCTCCTGACTGACGAGACGGCCGATAGCGCGCTCCCCGTCCTCGGCCTGCAGGCGGTAAATGCGCATGTTGTCGGCAGGAAGCCGGTCCCAGATCGGCAGGAGGAGGCCGCAGATCAGCGTGATCTTCGATGTGGTGAACTGCGGCACCGCGTCGACCTCAGCCTGCCAGAGCTGTTCGAACATCGCATCGTCTATCTCTTCCCAGTGCGATTTCGAGAACTCGGTGAGGGCGAGGATCTCGGTCGCCATGGGCCGTAGCAGTTTCACCCGCAGGATCGGTACGCCATCCTCATCCATGAAGGCCGGCGCCTTCACCATCAGGGCCGCGCGTTTGGAGGTCTTGTTCCAATAGAGCGTCGCGCCTTTGTTATCAGCGCAGATGGCTTTCACGCGGGACAGGGTGAGCGGATCGTTTCGATCCGTACGCTCAACGGTCAGGGCGGTGGCCGTCGCCCCCGTCGCCTCATGTTCGAAGATCACCTTGCGGTCGACGATCTCGAATTTTTCGGCGCGCAGGGTCTCTAGCCCGACGTCCAGCGTGCCAGCCTGCCGTGCGTCCTCGATGATGGCCGAAAGTAACCCGCCGAAAGCCTCGAAGATCGCGTCCTGCATGTCGATCCGCAGTGCCAGACAGCGGTTCAGGAACTGCTGGATAGGCGGCAGATTCTCTTTCATCGTGCCATCCGCCTCATCGAGTGTCAGCCCGGTCATCTCCTGGAACCTGGCATATGAGCAGGCGTCGATCTTGCCCGCCCGCAGCTTGTAGAAGAACTGTCGCAGCGCCGCGCGTGCGTAGGGGCTCTCAAGATTGTCCTCGGCGCGGAACATGTTCTGGCCGCCGGTTTCGCGCTGCCCCTTGGTGATCGCCCCGAGCGTGTCGAGGCGGCGCGCGATGGTGGAGAGGAACCGTTTCTCACCCTTCACGTCTGTTGCGACGGGTCGAAACAGCGGCGGCAGCGCCTGATTGGTGCGGTTGGTGCGCCCGAGCCCCTGGATCGCATTGTCGGCCTTCCAGCCGGGCTCAAGGAGGTAATGCACCCGCAGGCGCTGGTTCTTGGCCCCGAGATCGGCATGATAGCTGCGCCCGGTGCCACCGGCATCGGAGAAGATCAGGATGCGCTTGGCATCATCCATGAAGGCCTGGGTTTCTCCGAGGTTGGAGGAAGCGGGACGCTTCTCGACCTTGAGCCGCCCCTCCCGCGTCTTCACGATGCGCCGTTTGCGCCCCGTGACCTCGGCCACAGCCTCCCCTCCGAAATGCCAAAGGATCTGGTCGAGAGCACCCTGTACTGGGGCGAGGGCACCGAGATGCTCGACAAGCTCGTCCCGCCGCCGCTCCGCCTCGCGGCAAATGATGTGATTGCCATCGCCATCGACGGCCGGGCGCGAGCGCAGATCCCCGCTCTCGTCGGTGTAAGGCTCGAAGAGCCGCGTCGGGAAGGAATGCATCAGGTAGTCCATGATGTTCTCGCGCGGCGTAAAATCGACCTGCAGATCATCCCACTCCGAAGGCGGGATCTCTTCGAGACGCCGTTCCATCACCGCCTCGCTGGTCGACACCACCTGGATCACCGCCGAATGTCCCGCCGCCAGGTCCGCCTCGATGGCGCGGATCAGCGAGGGGCATTTCATGGCGGTGATGAGGTGGTTGAAGAAGCGCTGCTTGTTGCTCTCAAACGCCGAGCGTGCGGCGGATTTGGCCTGAGGGTTCAAGGTGCCTGTCTCAGACGAAATGCCAGAGGCTTGTAGGGCAGCCTCAAGGTTGGTGTGGATGATCTGGTAGGCATCAGCGTAGCTGTCGTAGATCGCGACCTGGGCGGGCGTCAGCTCATGGACCAGCATCTCGTATTCGACCCCGGCATAGGAGAGGGACCGCGCGAGATAGAGCCCAAGCGCCTTCAGGTCGCGGGAAATCATCTCCATGGCGGCGATGCCCCCGGCCTCCATCGCGGCGACAAATTCTGCCCGCGTCACGAAGGGGAAATCTCCCGTGCCCCAGAGACCGAGGCGCGAAGCATAGGCAAGATTGCCAACGACCGTCGCCCCGGTGGCCGAGACATAGAGTACGCGGGCGTCGGGCACGGCGTTTTGCAGCGCGAGGCCCGCAAGGCCTTGTTGAGAGGCCTTTTTGTCGCCGCGGTCGGACTTTTCGCCGGCGGCATTGGCCATGGCGTGGCTTTCATCAAAAGCGATGACCCCGTCGAACCCCTCGCCGAGCCAGGAGGTCACTTGCTCGAGGCGGGCAGCCTTGCCCTCACGTTCAGCCGAGCGCAGCGTGGCGTAGGTAACGAAGAGGATGCCCTCGGGCAGGCGTATGTCGCTGCCTTGGCGGAATTTTGAGAGCGGCACGATATCGCTTTCACGCCCGCCGAGCGCCATCCAGTCGCGTCGCGCATCCTCGATGAGCTTGTCGCTCTTCGAGACCCAGACCGAGCGGCGACGCCCCTGCAGCCAGTTGTCGAGAATGATACCCGCGACCTGTCGCCCTTTACCGCATCCAGTGCCATCACCGAGGAACCAGCCCTTGCGCAGGCGGAAGGCGCCTTCGTCACCCTCAGCCGCTGCAATCAGTTGGCCTTCGATCTCGCCACGCTTGAACAAGCCTTTGAGATGCGTCTCGTGTGCATTGCCCGCGTAGATCACGCTTTCGAGCTGCGGCGCAGAGAGGAGACCGTCTCGAACGAGGGTCTTCGGCAGAACGGGGCGGTAGCTCGGCACGGGCGGCGGCACCGAGGCCATGGCGGCGGATTGCACAAGTGCTGTCGGATGCTCCGCCGCGCCGTCGATCCGGATCGCCTGCAGGTCATAGACCTCGTAGACCGTGTCCTGCAACGTGCCATAGGGTTCGCTCCAGGCTTTTGGCAAGTAGTCGAGCGGGGCCGTCTCGATGTCGTCGAACGGATGCTTCGCGCGTTCCTCGGCGAGCGCACGGGTTTCTTTGCGTGCTGCGTTGCGCAGGGCGTGGAGGTTGGTGCGGGTCGGCTGAGACGGGACCGAAAGGGCCGATGTGGTGGGGCAGGGCGGGGGGCTGCGGCGTTCCGGGCAATGGGCGAGTACTACGGAGAGAAGATCACTCGTGGTCGCGCAGATCGGATGATAGGCGGCGTCAATATCAGCCGGTGCGGTCTCTTCAGCACCAGCCGCGCGCTTATCGATTACCGTCAACCGCGTGTCGATCGTGGTGCCATGCCGTGCGAAGACCTTGCCGTCGATGGGGGCCGAAAACACGACATCGGCGCTCTGGCCGATCCGCTGAAATGTCGACTGGAAGGATTTCAAAGAGGGACGGAAGCTTTCGCCGGTGATGACGACAAGCCGCCCACCAGGCGCGAGGCGTGCCAGGGCGGAAAGCACATGCTGACTGGTCGCTTGCCTAAACCGGCCCTCGACATGGTTGGCAGCGGAAAACGGCGGGTTCATCACCACGACCGAGGGCGTGATCGAGCGATCAAGACGATCGTCGATCGAGGCAGCATCGTGGTCAGATACGGCGGCATCGGGGAACAACTGCCCCAGTAGGGCGCGGCGCGTGTCGGCAAGTTCATTCAGCGCCAACCGTGCACCAGCGATCTTTGCAAAGATGGCCAGCATGCCCGTGCCCGTCGACGGCTCGAGCATCAGGTCGTCGTCCCGAAACCCGGCGGCCTGCGCGACGATGGCCGCGAGGGGCAAAGGCGTGGAAAACTGTTGCAGACGGATACTGTCTTCGGAGCGGCGCGTGTGAGACGGGGCCAGAGCCGTGAAACGTTCGATCATGGTGAGGAAGGCCTGCGGCGACAGTGCCTGACGCTGCATCAGCGCGCCGTAGCGCGAGAGTATAAGGATTTGGGCGACCTCGGCCGCCTCATAGGCGTCTTTCCAGACCCAGGCACCACTTGTGTCACTGGCACCGCAAGCATCTTCCATCGCGGCGCGAAGTGCGGCGGCGTCGATGGACCTGCCTGCCTCGAAAACGGGGACGAGGATTTTCGCAGCCTGCATCAGGTTTTGGGCGAAGCGTGGGGCATCCGGCAGGGCAGGGGCTTCGGGCTCGGTTGCAAGTTGGACGGAATGGGGGTGAGCGTTCATCGGCAATCTCCGGGGTTGAGGGTTGGCCCCGAGCCCCGCGTGCACTCTCTCACCCGGGAGGGGTCACCCCTCCCGCCCTGTCTCTCACTCTTTCATGGCCTCGAAAACTGAAGTCTTGGCAGCGAAAACTTATCCACAAAATCTGGGGATGACGCTGTGGGCGTTGTCGCGCAAACCCATGCCAGGCTGCTGGGACACGGCCGTGCCTGCATTTTGGGCACCTCCAGCGAAACGGACCCGACACACAGCAAGCTCGGGGACCGAATGGTCAACGAGGAGAAATCGCAAGAGCTCAGAATGGGGATCTGCAAATAAAAAGGCGACATCCGGGAGGAGGTGGATGCCGCCGATTATTCCGGATCGGCTCAGGGAGGAGGAGAGAACCGATCACAAGAGCGAACATAGGAGCAATGCTGCAGTCGCACAATGGGCGGGCTATGACTTTTCTGCAATGCAGCAATGCATGTCCGCGATCGGGTGCTGCCCATAGTTCCGGTGTGTGGCGGCGAGTTATTCTATGGATATGCGGTCAATGCACCGGTCGCGGGTGGCGCATGGGGATCGGACCGAGGAACGGCATTCCGCGCCTCCGGCAAACAATGCGTCTCATAGGCGCCAACAAACCCCCAGCAAGCGTCGATCTCCTCGCCACCCTGTTCGACGATGTAACCATAGACACGCCCACCAAGGTAAGAATCGTAGTCGGCGGTCTCACCACGTAAGATGTCTACAGCCTGTTCGCGCAGGGCCTTGGTCACGCGTTTTACACCGAATTCCTTTCGGACCGCTTCGAGCGTCACGTAGACGTAACCGACCTGCCCAGAATCCCACGGGCAGTGGAACCCGACGGTGTTCATCGCGAGACCGGAATGGTCATAGAGAAACACAGGCAGAATGATTGCCTTCCGCTCGGCGCGGTCCCGCAGACGATCCATCGAGAGATCGCTCTGATCCGAGACGCCCGCAAGATCGCGCAGGAACGCCTCAGGGCTGTCGTACTGATGGCTGTCACCCAGCCGATAGCGGCGGTGCCAGCAGATCAGCGTACCGAGGTTGCACCACTCTCGTGGGTCCTCAGCGTCGGGGTCGTGGTAGATCTTGATCGTGTGGCCCTGGTGGACCTCCTCGTAGACGGGATCTTGCATGTCCATGTCCTTTCTCGAAACGCAATCGACCCGCCAAGCCGGTTGTGGCGCAGGCGGGTCGATCTGGATGGGATCAGATGGTTGGTGAGTTTGCCGCCCGGCGGATCAGGCGGCGGCGCGATTCTGGCGATGCTGGACGTGCTCGACAGAGACCTTGAGAAGCCAATCCTCAAAGCCAAGAATGGTCTGGTGACCCGCAACCGCCTGGACCCAGGCCGCACGCGGATCGCTGCCGATCTGCGTCGGGTCGTTGTCGATCCGGCCATTGGCCATCCACGGTTCGGGTTGTATGCGTCCGAGCCAGTCAGCCAGTGACGGGATACGCCCCTGGCAGTCTTCGCGCACATGCTGCTCGCCGATCCAGCGGATCGGAACGACCCGGCCCGCGCTGTTGATCAGGCTGCGACCGAACACCCGCTCGGCATCATAGATCCCGACCGTATGATGTTTTTGGGCTCTGTGAACAAAGAGACCTAGGTGCTCTTTAGATGAGTCAAACCAGTCATGCACATGTTGGTAATCATCTGGAACACCGCCAAATCTACGGGCCGAGCTTTCGGCGTGGTGGAGAGGATGTGCCATGTCAGAGCCCCTCATGTTCTGTGGTGTCGGTCTCGATGAAGCGGTTCGAGTGGCTGACATCGATCTTGTCCGTCTCGAGCGCCCAGGTCAATTCGCCATAGCCGCCCTCGTTGTTTTCGAAGCCAGGGCTCAGCGCATAGGCAAAGTCCCAGCCGAAATCTTCGACCCGTCGCCGCAGCTCTTCTGTCAGGGTAATCGTGTCAGGCGTCACGACGACCTCCTCGACATTGCCGGAATCGCCATAGCCTTCATATTGCACGTCGAGGCCGGTCACGCCGAGGCCGCGCAGTTCGGTGAGAAGGGCTGCGCGGGTCTCGACCCGCTGTTCGGCTGCCCGTCTCTGGGCTTCGAGCATCTGCGCGTAGAAATCATTTGCTTGTGTCATATCTTCGGTCCTTTGGAATTGAGGGAGGGTGAGGGCGACCGTCTTGCAGGCCGCGCCCCGGAGGTTTCCTTTGGGGGGCTTCAGGCCGCAGCGTCGCCGCGTTTCTCAGCCGTCCGGTCAACCAGGTTGAAATACAAATTCTCGGTCGCGCGCTTGAACCCCGGCGGTTTGCGCGGAGCGAGGCAGCGCACCGAGGCGCTGCAGCTCTCGCCGTGCTCCATCGCGAACTGCGTCACTTGGTCGATCAGATCATCCATGCCCGCGGCCTCGATGCGCTTTTCGGGGTAGTTCGCCAGCATCTGGAACTGGGTGACGACGAAGGCGCCATCGCGATGTGCGGGATAGAGGGTGATCTGGTAGTCGAGTGTCTTGGCCATCTCTGGTCTCCTGCGGCAGGCCGGACACGATCATCGCGCCCCTTGGAACCCGCCAGCCCGAAAGGACCGCCCTTTGTGCAAGGGCGATCCGTGGCGATGTCGGTGAAAAAGGGGCGTCAGTATTCCGACGGCAGAAGCAGGGTCAGGACCCGGCGCGTCTGATCAGGATCGGAGGGCTCAGGCGAGCCATAGGTGTAGTCGACGTCGTACAGGTCGATCTTGAACCAGACCTTCGTGCCGTCGAGGTCGATGACGCCCATCTCGTGCCATCCTTGCGGGTCGCTGTCAGCGTTGAACGCGTCAAATGAAGCCACGCTGCGGGTGAGAGCAAGCTGGGCATCGGGCCCAAGCGCTGCAACGCCACGGGTCATCACGAACTGGCCCTGCGGGGCATCGGTGACGAGGATATTGCCAAGGATAGAGCGACGAAAGGCGTCATTCTGCGAAGCGACGAGTGCGGCTTCCTTAACGGGATCGAGGTCAAGTGTGGTGGTCATGGGATATCTCCGGGACGGGCCCGCCGATCCGATATCGGCTGTTGGTAACCCGTCAGCCGGAAAGGGCCGCCCTCGATGTGAGGACGGCCCAAGGCTCATGTCGTGATCAGGTCAGCGTGCGGCTCGTCAAGCCGCATCCTCGCTGAGGAAGGCGGGCAAGGACGACGGTTCATCGCTCTCGGCGTCGCTCAGAGAATCTTCGGCGGACACATCCCCCTCCTCGGTCTCCGGCGCTTCGCCTGCCATGTCGGCAACAGCCTCCGCCGCACCGGCAAACACCATCCCGTCGGGCAGCCAGCGCGTCGTCCTGACAACCGTTGCGGCGTCGAACCCTTCCGTCTCGCCGGCCGTTTCCGCGAAGGCCCGCTCCATCGCGGCCGCGATATCGCCCTTACGCTCGCGATTGCGATCTTCGGCGTAATCGTCGCCAATGAGCTTGCGCGCGGTAGCGACCGCATGCCCCTTGTTGACCCGACCCCAGTAATTCTGAGCAGTCGGGCGCCAGCAGGCCGCCACATCGACGTCAAGACGCGCGCCGATCTCCTCGATGATCGGGGAGGGGCGATTGTCGGAGGAAAGCTGCGGCTTGACTGCCAGACCCGTCGCCCAGGCGAAAAGCGCCTGCTTGGCGGCAATGGGCAGCGCCGACATCGCCCGGAAGTTTTCGGGCTTCTCCAGCGTAATCCAGTCGGTGGCGAGGCCCTGCTCCAGCGCCTCGAGCATCTTCTGGGCAACAGTATCCGAATGCAGCACCTCGCGGTTCTGCGCCTGGAAGGGCCGGATCGAGATATCGAGCGCCTCGTTGTTGTAGGACCGCCCCAGAGCCTGCTCGCAGAGCGCGTAGAGCATCGCATCGAACGCCACCTCGAAATCCGCCGCCAGATGCGCCCGAAGGATATGCTGACGCGTCGCGCGCAGATCGTCGGCGAGGCTCGCCGAAATCCCGTTCGCCTTGCGCAAGGTCGCGGCCGGGTCGGAGGTGGGCACCGGTGTCGAGGAGGTTGGCGGCGTCACGTTCGGGCGGACAGGAGACGGGGCATCACCCGCGTCAGCACTATTTTCGCTCGGGACGACCGCAGCGGGGATATCTTCTGGCCGCACGAGGCCTTTCTCGACACGCAGCGCGCCGTCATGACCGATGGTCAGAACCACGCCCGCGATGGCACGATCTTCGTCCGCGTAAGGCTGCCGTTCGCGTTGCAGGGCCTCGATCTCGCGCAGGCGCGGCTCGATGGCATAATATTCTTCCGTCTCCGCGTCCGTCCAGTCCTCGCCGTCATTCTTCGCCGCCAGTTCTTCCTCGCGCGCAATGAGACGTTCTTCTTCGGTGAGCAGGTCCGGATCGGGGTCGATGTCCTGCGGATAGACCCGCCCGAAGCTGCGAAACGCGCCGTAATCCACCGAGAGATGCACCTCGACCCATTTCCACGTTCCCTCGAAGGTTTTCGCCGCAGCCTGCAGCTTTTCGATGGCGAGACGCTCTAGGAGTTCGGGGTTCTCCATATGGGCGCTGGCGCGGTCGTCGAAGAGATCGCGCAGCAGAACACCACCCGCCGCCTCATAGGCCTCAATGCCGACAAAGCGCCCGATGGCCGAGTTCGCCGAATGGGCGGTCTCGGTAAGATGGCGTTTGATGCTTTGCGGATGGATGTGATAGCCGCCCTTCACTGCGTTCCAGACCGCCAGCTGGCGATCATGGTCGTCGGTCAGTGTGAAAGCCATCACGCATTCAAGGGTCAGATCACCCGCGCGGAACTGCTCGATGATCTCGGGCGCGACACGGGCGAGTTTGAGGCGGCGGCGCACCAGGTCGACGGAGACGCCGAATTTGAGCGCGATCTCGTCTTCGCTGCGGCCCTCGGCGATCATCGCCTCAAAAGCCTCGAACTGGTCGGCGGGGTGCATCGCCGCGCGCTGGAGGTTTTCAGTTGCAGAAGTAAGGATGGCGTTGCGCTTATCATCGACGAGGCAGGGCACGGGGTGATCGGCGGGGATGACGCTGTCCTCAGCGAGCTGCTTCAGCGCCTTGAGGCGACGACCGCCGGCATCGACTGCAAAACGTGTCTCTGACAGCGCATGAACCACCAGATTCTGTTTAATTCCGGTCTCGCGGATACTGACGAGGAGCTCAGCATCGTCGCTGGCGCTGGCCGCAACTTTTCGAACGTTGAGCGGGCTCGGCTCCAACTGGTCGAGCGGGATCATCCGGATGTCGGTCCCGCCGCCAGGCACGGACAACTCAGTGGCTTCGGTTTTCTTCGCAGTGGCGGGTTTCGGGCGGGTTGTGGTCTTGGCCATGGTCAGGGTCCTTGTCACGCCGGACCCGGAAGAGCCTCTCTCTATCCTTTCAAGCCCGGCACCCGGGCTTCCCTTTCTCTGGCTTTTTCTTGTGTTCCCTTACATGAGATCGTTTTGCACAGGCTTTGCTGTCTCCAAAGCCTACAGGCCTAGCTCACTGTTTGATTTTCCGAACCCACTTCCGCGAGCAAAATCTGCCGAATTGAGCTTTCAATTTTGACTTTACCAAATGTTGAAGCATCTCGGAAAACTGACTTCGTTTCGCATTCGAAGCAAATCAAGTCATGCTGACGGCCGACAACTTTTAGACCAACTGAACTTTCCCCGACATGGACCACATAGACCTCGCATGCTAGGTTCGCGCCTGCTTTCACCGGCGCATGGAATTGTAGGTCCATAGAGACAAAAGGCATGGCCGTGTTTCTTTCCGTGAGTAGAAAAAGCCAGCCCCGGCCTGAAAGCAAATCGTCCCAGAAAGTCTCGATCGCTTCCAGCGCGAAATTCGTAATCCGGCCAGTAAAGGCGATTCCCAGCTGGTCACAGTCGCCAAAGAAAATCCTGCGTTCGAAGGCAAATCGTGGTTTAAATTCTGTTTCTGGTACATTCATTGCAGCGTTACGGGCTCAACATTTCTTTGTCTCTGGTGCGTGACAGCGATAGGAAGGAATAGTTTTCCGGTCATTATGCCATGCGCCGGAATTCGGCGGGGGTCGCGCCTGTCATTTTTCGAAAAGTTCGACTAAAATGACTCTGATCTGCAAAACCGCAGTCAAGCGCGACCACTTTCAGGGGGGCATTACCCTTTCTCAGCATCTCCTGGGCCTTCGATATTCGCTTGCGCAAAACATATGCATACGGTGCCAACCCAAACTCCGCCTTGAACTGACGCGAAAAGTGAAACTGGCTGAAACCGATAGATGCGGCCATGTCTTCCAGACTGAGGTTTTCACCTAAGCAGCTTTCAACGAGATCGATGATTCTCTGCCTTTGAGCAGGGCTGAAGTTCGAGTTTGCGTCGCTGGTCAAAGAGACCTTGGCGTACTGACGCAGAAGGTGAACGGCGATCTGGCTGCGCAGGGCGTCGATGATCAATCTCTGGCCGATTCCACCGTTCTTTAGCTCATTCTCTAGCAATTGGATGCAGTTCAGGATACAGGGGTCCTTCGCAGATAGCCAATCATTGATCTCAATGGACTTCGGGTCACGATCAAAGACCGAAAGGGCCGTGTTTTCGAGTTCGCTGTGATTGAGATAGACGTGTCTAACCGTGATAGGCTCGGACCAACTCCAAGTGGATTCCTCTGCACGCGTGAGCAAGGAAATCCTACCTTTCTCTACGCGCGCGCTTTGCCATGGGCCGCCACTCGTGCGGCGCATAGTGGTTGGCGCGCCATCATATGCAACAATCATATAGTCGCGCATGGGGGGAATTGCCGCGTCTTGTCGCTCATAACGATAGCCCTTCAGGGTAATGCCGTTCCAGTTGCACCCGGAACTGTCCAACGTAGTCGTGCCGGGAATCCATTCGGGTATCCGGTCCGGTGATATGAGCAGTCTTTCCATCTTGGCCTCCCTGAACTTTTTCACGATCGTCCGCTTGAGCTGAAATTTCGGCTTAGGTCGTCTCGCGCATCCGCGGTTCTTCTCGAACGATATCCGCTTGAGTCAATCTATCGATTTCAGCTTCTGTCAGTCCAGCCTCGCTAAGCAACTGCCTACTATGCTGCCCGAAGCGAGGCGGTGCCGCGCGAACCGCTCCGGGGGTACGCGACAAGCGTGCTGGCACGCCGGTGCCGCGGTAGGTGCCTACTGATACCACCATGCCGCGATGTCGGGTGTGTGGATGCTGCAACGCTTCATTCACATTCCGAACGACTCCGGCGGGAATCCCAGCTTTCAAAAGCACGGGCTCAAGTTTCAAGGCGTCATGTTGCACCAGGCACTCTGACAAGACCTCTGTCATCTCTGACCGATGCGCAAGACGCGCGGCATTGTCGGCAAATCGTGGATCGCAGGGCACCTCAGGTAGGCCAAGCACGTCACAGAGTTTTGCGAACTGACCATTGTTACCGATAGCCAGATAGAGTTTGCCATTACTTGTTTCGAACATGTCGTATGGTACAATATTTGGATGCCCATTGCCGGTCGCCATTGGTATCTGTCCGGACATGAGGGAATTAGCCGCTTGGGGATGCATCATGCTGATCGCGCAATCATATAGCGGCACTTCGATGGCTTGGCCCAATCCGGACCGGCCCCGTTCCAAAAGTGCGGCGAGAATAGCGTTACAGGCGATCAGACCGGTGCCGATGTCCACGATGGGCGTACCCATGCGTGTCGGGCCTTCGGAGGGATTGCCGTTGATGCTCATGAGGCCCGTCATAGCTTGTACCACGGCGTCATAGCCGGGAAAACCGCCAAGTGGGCCATCGGAACCAAATCCAGTCACGTGGCAGAGTACCAGTCTAGGAAAACGTGCCCTGAGAACATCATCATAACCAAGCCCCCATTTTTCAAGAGTACCAGACTTAAAATTGTGAACTAAAACATCCGCATCCTGAAGAAACCGCAAAATCAGGTCGCGCCCTTCCGGTTGCTGCAGATCGATAGCGATGGACCGCTTGTTGCGGTTGGCGCCAGAGAAATAGGCGCTGAGTTCATCATTGAAAGGCGGGCCCCAACTGCGGGTCTCGTCGCCCAGAGGCGGCTCCACCTTGATGACCTCAGCGCCATGATCCGCAAGCATTTGGGTGCAGTAAGGCCCGCCCAGCACGCGGCTGAGGTCGACCACCTTGATCCCGTCCAATGAGCCAGCCATCAAAGCGCCTCCTGATAGAGGCGCGACACATCTTCGGCTGTCATGTCGCGCGGGTTGGTCTCCAGCAATCGCGTGATACCGGTCACGACCTCATTAGCCATTCCGGGAATGGCTGCCTCGGTCACTCCGACACCAGAAAGTCGAGACTCAAGTCCGCTTTCGACTAGCATCCGTTCCATCTCGTCGATCAGGCCATAGGCCGCAGCCGCATCAGAGTTGAAAGGCCGCGAGGGCAGTAGTAACCGCGATAGACGAGCATATTCAGCTTCTGCAACGGGCATGTTGAACCTCATCACTGGTCCTGCGACCAGAGCGTTTGCGTGCCCGTGAGGAACTTTGAAACCTGTTCCCAGTGGGTATGACAAGGCATGAATCGCCCCCACGCTGGCATTAATGAAGGCCATCCCAGCCAGTGTCGCCCCCAACAGCATGGCCTCTCGCGCTGACAGGTCCGAAGGCGTTTCCATGACGATTGGTAAGTTCTGACCGAGAAGCACCAGCGCTTTGTCCGCCATTCCATCGGAAATGGGATTCTTTCTGGTGCGACTGGTTACTGCCTCAATGGCGTGAACCATTGCGTCTAACGCCGTGGCCGCTGTGATGTGACGAGGCATTCCCAATGTTAGCTTTGCATCTAGCAAGGCAACGTCAGGCAGAAGCTGCGGTGCATATACCGCTTTTTTTTCGTGGCTTTCCGAAGTCAGCACGGACACCCATGTTACCTCTGATCCGGTCCCTGCCGTGGTTGGCACCTGGATCAGTGGCAAGCGTTTATCGGTGACCTGATTGATCCCGATCATGTCCGTAATCGGTTGATCGTTGGCTACCGCCGCTGCGATGACCTTGGCCGTGTCCAGTGAACTGCCGCCGCCAAGTCCGATGATTCCGTCAGCACCAAAGGCCCGCGCGACCTCTACCGCGGCCTCGACGACAGCGATCGGGGGGTCCGCTTCGACTTTATGAAAAATCTCAACCTCGATGCCAGCAGCCCTAAGTGCGGCGGCTGCCTCGTCCGCAAAACCACAGGCCAATATGCCCGGGTCCGTCACGACCAGCGCACGGGTGCAAGACAAATCTTGCATCAGGCTGCCGATCCGGCCAAGCCCACCGCTCTCGCAGACGATCCTCGGGGTGGAAAGGAAATTGAAGTCCATAGTTTGTCTTCGCTCCTGTTAAGCTGCTGCAGTGCGGATCATATTCCGCGCGATCAGTATTTGCTGAATCTGGGTTGTCCCCTCGTAGATGCGGAAGAGACGCACATCGCGATAGAAGCGCTCGACCGCATATTCGGCCATGTATCCTGCACCGCCGTGGATTTGCACTGCGCGATCGGCCACTCGACCTACCATCTCACTGGCAAACATCTTGCAGCAGGCAGCATCAGTCGACACGTTCTGACCAGCGTCCTTGCGGCGTGCTGTTTCTTCGATCATGCAACGCGCTGCGAAGGCCTCGGCGCGACTGTCAGCCAGCATGGCTTGGATCAGTTGCTTTTCAGCGATGGGTTCACCGAATTGTTTGCGTTCCATCGCATAGGATAGGCTGTCACGGATCAGCCGTTCGGCGGCGCCCACACAGACGGCAGAAATATGCAGTCGGCCCCGATCAAGGACTTTCATTGCCGTTTTGAAGCCCTTGTTCAGACGGTCCGGCCCGCCGATGATGTTCGAGGCAGGCACGCGGACATTGTCAAGGATGACGTCGCATGTGTGCGAACCCTTCTGCCCCATCTTCCTGTCAGGCTGGCCAAGCGTTATGCCCGGCGTCCCTGCCTCGACGAGAAAAGCGCTTACGCCGGCAGAACCTTTCACCTCTGGACTGGTCCGGGCAAAAACCGTGAATAGATCGGCACGCGGCGCATTGGTAATGTAGCGCTTCGTGCCGTTCAGTAGGAAATCGTTTCCATCACGCCGCGCAGTGGTGCGCAGACCGCCAGCATCCGAACCAGCATCTGGCTCGGTTAGGGCGAAGGATGCGATCATATCTCCGGAGGCGAGAGCTGGTAGATACTTCGCCTTCTGCTCGTCGGTTCCATCGATGATGATTCCCTGCGAGCCGATCCCGTTGTTTGTGCCAACTAGCGACCGGAACGCAGGCGAAGCCTGGCCAAGAACGAAAGCGGCTTGCACTTCCTCTATCATCGACAAGCCAAGCCCGCCGAAATCCTCCGGGATCGACATGCCGAAAAGGCCCATCGTGCGGATTTCATCGACCAGCATAGGCGGAATCACATCTTCATCGGCGACGCGATCCTCGTAAGGGATTAGTCGCTCTTTCACGAAGCGGTCGAGCGCGTCGAGAAACTGGGAAAGGGTATCTGTATCAAGGGCCATTATGCTCTCTATTGTTCAGGGTGCGACCGCCGCAACGCGGCGGACAAGATCGACAAGGCGGTGCGCGACGTCGCTTTCGATCCAATCGCGCGTAAGGGTTTGCGAAGGACCGCCGCAGTTGAAGGCAATGATGGGTGAGCCGTCCGTCGGCACGAAGGGCACTGCTACTGCGTTCACATCACGCTTCCACTCCGTGAAGGACGTGCAATAACCGTACTGTTGGTAGTCTTCGATAGCTGCTTCGATTCCGGGCTGCACATTCGGCCAGTTGTCACCCTCATGTTCCTCCACAAGGGCCAGAATTCTGGCCTGCTCATCCGGGCCGTGTGCCGCTATGCAGGCGCGACCAACCGCGGTAGTGGCCAGTTTAATATGGGCACCAACCTCAATCGCCAGCGTGACGGCGTTGGTGCCCTTGCACCGCTCTAGATAGACCATCGATAGTCGGTCACGACTGGCCATGGCCACCGGCATACCTGTGTAATCTGCTAATTCCTGCATAAAGGGCTTTGCGAGTTGCCGCAGCGGAATCCCTGCAAGGCAGGAGAAACCCAGCGAAAGCACTGGAGGGGCCAGTCGATAGCGTGCTGTATCCGGATCGTAGCTGAGGTATTCCAGCTTGTTCAGTGTATAGGCCAGCCTTGAGACCGTCGATCTGCTCAGGCCAGTGCGCTCGGCCAACTCACCGTTCCCCAGAGCTTCCCCTTCCCGCCGAAAGGCCCGCAACAGCTCCAAGCCGCGCGCCAACGCCGTGACAAAATCGCGGTCCTGTCTCTCGGCGTCCTTGGTGCGGTCTTTCCTTGGTCTCACGACATCCCTCCTCGGGAAGAATTATGCGTCTTGAAACACATCTAAACGATCGATAACGTCCGCGTCAATACTGCGGTAAACTTTACCGCTATGCGGAAAACTAAGGTCGTCCATCTGGTCCCCTTCGTGCCGGATCCTGCGGATGACACAACTAAGCGAGGTCATAACGCCATGAAAGAAATGAATTATCCGACCATCCAGCACCTCATCGGACAGGACTGGATCGCTTCTCCCACGCCGGAGGATCGCGCAGTCATAAACCCTGCAAACGGGCAAACTATCGGACAGATTCCGCAGGCTAGCGCCGCAGATCTGGACCATGCGGTTCACTCCGCCGAATCAGCTTTTCGCCAATGGAAAAACAGCTCTCCCATGGAACGAAGTGCAATTTTGCGACGGTTTGCCGACCTGCTGCGCCAAAATGACAGACTGATCGCTGGCTGGATCACTCTCGATGAAGGCAAGCCTCAGGCTGAGGCCTTGGCTGAGGTCCGCGCCTCAGCTGACCACGTCGACTGGCACGCCGAGGAATGTCGGCGCATTTATGGGCGCATCATTCCATCGCGCAGCCCAGGGGTACAGCAGCTTGTCGTGCGCGAACCGATAGGCGTCTGCCTTGCAATCACGCCTTGGAATTTTCCGCTGAGCCAAGCGGTACGCAAGGTCGCGGCGGCGCTTGCGTCAGGTTGCACGATGATCTTGAAAGGCCCGGCAGAGGCTCCGGCGGGCTGCATGGCAATTGCGCGCTATCTGCTGGATGCAGGCTTGCCCGAAGGCTGTCTGAACCTTGTCTGGGGTAATGCGGCCTTCATTTCGGAAACTCTTATTGCGCGCCCCGAGGTGCGCAAGATCACCTTCACCGGTTCGGTCGAGGTGGGCAAGCATCTGGCAGAATTGGCTGGCCGCCATATGAAGCGGGCGACGATGGAACTCGGCGGTCACGCGCCCGTATTGGTGTTCGACGACGCCGATGCCACGGCCGCGGCGCGCGCCTTGGCGGGCAACAAGCTGCGCAATGCAGGCCAGGTGTGCATCGCCCCAACCCGGTTTTACGTACAACAAGGCATCTACGACCGATTTCTGTCCGAGCTAGTTTCAGCATTTGAGAGCGTAAAGGTGGGCGATGGTTTAACCGAGGGCACACAGATGGGGCCATTGTGTCATCGCGGACGCGTGAATGCGATGGAAAAGCTCGTCGAGGATGCCCGCGAAAACGGTGCACGGGTGTTGACGGGAGGCAAAAGGGTTGGGAATCATGGTAGCTTCTATGCCCCGACAGTCGTCGATACGCCCAACGACGACATCGACTTGATGCGCGAAGAACCCTTCGGCCCGATTGCTGTCGTCTCGTCTTTTCGTGAAATAGAGGACGGACTGTCGCGGGCCAACGGGCTACCCTTCGGGCTGGCGTCCTATGTCTTTACCAATTCGTTGGAGCGTGCAGATAAAGCAGCTGCGGGTTTGCAGGCAGGTATGGTAAGCATCAACCAGTTCGGCCTGGCTCTGCCCGAGACTCCGTTTGGCGGCGTAAGAGACAGCGGCTATGGGACTGAAGGCGGGACAGAAACCTTCGAAGGCTATCTCAATACCAAATTTATCTCGCGCAATCGAGCGCCAGTGCTGTGAGGATGCCCATGCCTATTGAATTAAGCTTCTCAAATGGCGCAGCAATTCTGACCATAGACAATTCGCCGCTTAACCTAATCAACGCGGAGGTTCGGGCTGGAATACAACACTGTATCTCCCAAGTCCTCGAAACTGGCGCTACCAGGCTGATTATCACCGGTGCAGGAACGACGTTCGTCGCGGGCGCGGATGCGAAGGAATTCGGACAGTTGCCTGTTGATCCACAACTAAATGACGTGCTGTTGCAACTTGCGCACCTTCCGATTCCGACTATCGCAGCCATCAACGGGGCTGCGCTTGGTGGGGGATTAGAGATTGCTCTGGCTTGCTGCTATCGCATCGCCTCAACTTCTACCAAACTGGGCCTGCCAGAGGTAAACTTGGGGATCGTGCCTGGCGCAGGGGGAACCCAAAGACTGCCGCGACTTATCGGTATTGAAGCTGCGCTTGACATTATCGTCACCGGGAAGGCTGTTTCCGCCGAGCAGGCACTGAAAATAGGACTGATCCAGCTGCTAGCCGATGACCCGCTTGGCGCGGCCATAGCTCTCGATGACGCTGTTCTAGAGGCGGCACAGGCACCCGACAATCTTCCTTCACCAATGCCAAACCACTTCGCAGCGGAAGTCGCCCGCGCGCAGGTAGCGCGGCGTATGCCTGGCCAGAATGCCCCGCATGTTGCGGTGGACCTGGTCGCGGCCAGCGCGATGACGCCGCTGCACGACGCACTGGCCAGCGAGCGCGCTGCGTTTTTGGACCTTCGTGCCTCGGATCAGGCGCGGGCCCTTAGGCACGTTTTCTTCACCGAGCGTACCGCAACCAACAAGGGGCGCACCTACCCCCGACCTTCCCGAGATGCTGAAACCGCCATCGTGGTCGGTGGTGGCAATATGGGAGCAGCTATTGCGTACACGCTAGCGACCGCAGGGATCTCGGTGACTGTCGTCGAACGCAGTGCCTCGTCCGCAGAGTGGGCCAGAGAAAACCTGCAAAAGCTGATTGATCAGGGTATCAGTCGCGGCATTCTGTCCCCCGATGCGGGAAAGGCGGTTGAGGACCGGCTGGTTACGGTCTCAGGCTATGACGCTCTGCCACCAACCGATCTAGCAATCGAGGCGGCCTTCGAGGATTTTGCGGTCAAGAGCGCGATCTTGACCGAACTCGAAGGTGCTCTGCCGCCCGAGACGATTATTGCCACAAACACATCCTATCTCGATGTAAATCGGCTTTCTGATGGGTTGAAGCACCCAGCACGCTTTGTAGGGATTCATTTCTTCAGTCCTGCGCATATTATGAAGCTTCTGGAAGTCGTCAGGAGCGACCGAACGTCAGACGATACATTAGGTGCAGCATTTGTGCTGGCGCGCAGGCTTGGTAAAATCCCGGTACTGTCTGGTGTTTGCGATGGCTTCATCGGAAACCGAATTTTGTCTAGCTACCGTCACGCCGCTAATCGCCTTCTGGTGAAGGGGGCTATTGTCGACGAGATCGACGCGGCTATGCGCGGATTCGGTATGGCGATGGGTCCATATGCTGCACAGGACATGTCGGGGCTGGACATCGCCTACGCGAATATCCGTCGCAAGGCCGCTGCAGAAGGGAACTGCTGTGGTCACGTGCCCTTGGTCGAGCGGCTGGTCGAAAAGCACAAACGCCTAGGACGCAAATCGGGCGCCGGATGGTACGACTATGGGCCGGACGGCAAACCCTCACCTTCGGAGCTGGTCGCTAGCGAAATACTCCGTGTCTCAGAAGAAATGAACTTCACTCGCCGGGAGTTCTCAGCTGACGAAATCGTAGAAAGGCTCTTGCTCGCAATGGTGGCGGAAGCCTGCGATATCCTTGACGAAGGCGTCGCAGAAAAACCGCAAGACATCGACCTAGTAATGATTCACGGCTACGGATTTCCCCGCTGGCGGGGAGGCCTGATGCACCACGCCAAAAATATCGGCAAGGATCGGTTGGCCGCGCTCTTTAGCGCGCTTGTCAGAGAGGATCCTTGCGACTGGAGGGTGCCTCGTAATTTAGAAAGGGTTTTCGCGACCTGACGGTCAAAGTCCCGCGCCATAAGGCGCTGCCCCAGCAACTTAACACAGTGCATTCCGTCGGGCATTAAGAAAACCCGGCGGAAACAATTAAATTTGTTCACGAACACTCAGGAGAGAACTATGGGACGGGTATCCGGAAAAGTCGCACTGGTAACAGGTGGCGCCATGGGCATGGGAAAAGCCCATTGTGAAACGCTGGCACGTGAAGGCGCGCATGTATTTGTAACCGACCGTGATACGGAAGCGGGTGAAAGCGTAGTAAAAGGTATCATTGGAGCCGGAGGGAAGGCGGAATTCATTCAGCATGACGTGACGCTTGAAGAAGATTGGAAGAATGTCATCTCCACGGTGCAATCAAGTGCTGGTCGACTTGATGTGCTAGTGAACAACGCTGGCATTCTCATTCTGAAGCCGCTCCACGAAACCTCGCCTGACGAATTTGACATGACGATCAACGTCAATGTACGCGGTGTTTATCTCGGTATCCGAGCCGCGGTTCCATTGATGAAAGAGACCGAAAAAGCATCAATTATCAATATTTCTTCAATCTATGGGATTGTTGGTGCCGCTTCGGCGGGAGCCTACATTGGATCCAAAGGCGCCGTACGGATGTTGACCAAATCCTGCGCAGTCGACCTGGCCGAAAGTGGCATACGTGTCAATTCGATCCATCCCGGTGTCATCGATACTCCCATGACAAAAGATCTGCTACACGCCGACGAAGAGACCCGGCAGGCAATTCTGGGGGCCACGCTGCTCAAGCGGCCAAGCAAACCTGAAGAGGTTTCGAATGCGGTCCTGTTCCTCGCATCGGATGAGTCATCGTTCGTTCACGGAGCAGAGATTGTAGTAGATGGCGGTTATACTGCGAATTGACAGAGACACATCCCAAGTAACGGCCTGGAACCCGGGCCGTTACTGCCATTGCAAATTTCCAAGACGATAAACGCCAATGAAAATAATTGCACCTATAAAACACCTAATTGATTACAACGTGAAGGTTCGCGTTAAGGCGGACGGTAGCGGAGTTGGTCTCGCGAATGTGAAGATGTCGATGAACCCGTTCGACGAGATTGCGGTTGAAGAGGCGATCCGTCTGAAGGAAGCGGGCAAGGCGGACGAGCTTGTCGTCGTGTCGATCGGCGTGAAACAGGCGCAGGAAACGCTGCGCACGGCGCTGGCGATGGGCGCGGACCGGGCGATCCTCGTCGTGGCCGCCGACGACGTGCACCAAGATATCGAGCCGCTGGCGGTGGCCAAGATCCTAAAGGCCGTGATCGACGCCGAGGCGCCGGGCCTGGTGATCGCGGGCAAACAGGCGATCGACAACGACATGAACGCGACCGGCCAGATGCTGGCGGCGCTGCTGGGCTGGGGTCAGGCGACCTATGCCTCTGAGGTTGCGATCGAGGGCGAGCATGCCGTCGTGACCCGCGAAGTGGACGGCGGTCTGCAGACCATCAAGGTGAAGCTGCCGGCGATCGTCACCGCCGACCTGCGCCTGAACGAGCCGCGCTACGCCTCGCTGCCCAACATCATGAAAGCCAAGAAGAAACCGCTGGACGAAAAGACCGCCGCCGATTTCGGCGTCGATGTCACGCCGCGCCTGACCGTCGTCAAGACGGCAGAGCCCGCCGCGCGTTCGGCCGGGGAAATGGTTGGCTCGGTCGACGAGCTGGTGTCGAAGCTGAAAGAAAAGGGGATCGTGTAATGGCTGTTCTTCTCCTTGCAGAAATCGCCGGTGGTGCACTGGCGCTGGACGCCACCGCCAAGGCGGTGACCGCTGCCAAATCGCTGGGCGATGTGACCGTTCTGGTTGCGGGCCCCGCTGCCGCAGGCGAGGCCGCGTCGAAGATCGACGGCGTGGCAAAGGTTCTGGTGGCGGATGACGCCGCCTATGCCAACGGCCTGGCCGAGCCGGTCGCCGATCTGGTGGTCAGCCTGGCAGGCAATTATGAACATATCGTTGCTCCGTCCACGGCGAGCGCGAAAAACATCCTGCCGCGCGTCGCGGCGCTGCTGGACGTGATGGTTTTGTCGGACGTCACCGCCATCGTGGACGGGTCCACGTTCGAACGCCCGATCTACGCGGGCAACGCGATTCAGACGGTAAAGTCCAACGATTCCAAGAAGGTACTGACCGTCCGCACCACCGCCTTCGACGCGGCTGGCCAGGGTGGTTCGGCCGCCGTCGAGGCCATCGCAGCGGCCGGCAACGCGGGCCTGAGCGCCTGGGTCGAGGACAAGGTCGCGGCGTCGGATCGTCCGGAACTGACCTCGGCCAAGATCGTGGTCTCGGGCGGTCGCGGCGTCGGTTCCGAGGAGAACTTCGCGATCATCGAGGGCCTGGCCGACAAGCTGGGCGCGGCGGTCGGCGCCTCGCGCGCGGCGGTGGATAGCGGGTTCGCACCGAACGACTGGCAGGTCGGCCAGACCGGCAAGGTCGTGGCGCCCGAGCTGTACATCGCGGTCGGGATTTCCGGGGCAATTCAACACCTTGCAGGCATGAAGGACAGCAAGGTCATCGTCGCCATCAACAAGGATGAAGAGGCCCAGATCTTCCAGGTCGCCGACTACGGCCTGGTCGCAGACCTGCTCGACGCCGTCCCGGATATGACAAAGGCACTCTAAGAATGACAAACGTCTACATCTGCGATTACATCCGCACACCAATTGGTCGCTATGGCGGCGCGCTTTCTTCTGTGCGAGCCGACGATCTTGGTGCAATCCCACTCAGGGCCCTGGCCAGCCGAAACCCGAAGCTAGATCTAGCGGCCATTGACGAAGTGATTTTCGGCTGCGCCAACCAGGCGGGCGAGGACAACCGCAACGTCGCACGCATGTCGCTGCTACTCGCGGGATTTCCGGATTGTGTCCCTGGCACGACGATGAACCGGTTGTGCGGATCGGGTATGGACGCCGTAATCACAGCCGCCCGCGCGATCAAAGCTGGAGAAGCCGATCTCATTGTTGCTGGCGGTGTGGAAAGCATGTCTCGTGCTCCGTTTGTGATGCCAAAAGCTACAACTGCATTCTCGCGCGAAAATTCTGCTGAAGACACCACCATCGGCTGGCGCTTCGTCAATAAACAGATGAAGAGTCAATACGGCGTCGACAGCATGCCTGAAACGGCCGAAAACGTAGCGGAAGACTTCAGCATCAACCGCGCCGACCAAGATGCCTTCGCCATGCGTTCGCAGCGAAAGGCGAGAGATGCCATGGCGAACGGTCGTTTGGCCCGTGAAATTGTCCCGGTAGAGATTCCTCAGCGAAAGGGGGAGCCAAAGATCGTCGTACAGGATGAACACCCTCGCGCGGGTACGACTTTGGAAGCGCTCGCCCAACTGAAAACTTTCGTAAAAGCGGACGGCACTGTAACCGCTGGGAATTCTTCGGGCGTGAACGATGGTGCCGCAGCATTGATCCTTGCCACCAGCGACGTCGCAAAAAAATTTGGCCTCACACCGATCGCAAGGGTCTTGGGCGGCGCAACCGCGGGCGTCGCACCGCGCATCATGGGTTTCGGGCCGGCACCGGCGTCGGAAAAGCTGATGGCGCGACTTGGACTGAAACAAGAAGACTTCTCGGTAATCGAACTTAACGAAGCCTTTGCTTCGCAGGGTCTGGCCACACTACGGCACCTGGGGATCGCGGATGATGACGCCCGCGTGAACCCGAACGGCGGCGCTATTGCTCTCGGCCATCCGCTTGGCATGTCAGGTGCCCGCATCACTGGTTCAGCGATGCTGGACCTCAAACCTGGAGAAAAGTCGTTATCGACCATGTGTATTGGCGTGGGACAGGGGATTGCAATCGCGCTCGAAGCTGTCTGAGGTGCCGCGACAACCACAAAACTAACATAAGTTCTCTTATGCGATTTTTGGCCAACCCCAAATTTCCTCGTAGAATTCGTCCTCTCCAACCTCCCTGTGGACGACCGACTGGCGGCACCGGTATTGCCGGTGTCGCCCTTTTCCGAAAGAACGATTGAACGACCCAGTATGTTTGCGAGACGGATCATCCCGTGACCTGCGTATCGGCAGGCATCCCATTCCGGCGATCTCGCGCCGTACCAAGAATTCTTCTCTGCACCTCCGAATGTAACATATATCGCGTGGCGATATTTCGCGCAGCGTGTCCGTTTCGCGGGCATGAACTTGCGGGACCGTGTAGCACTGAACATCCAGGAATTGAGACGCGCCCGCGGCCTCAGCCAAGAGGAGCTTGCTCATCGGGCCGATGTGAGCCGCGGCCATATGGGCAAGGTCGAGAACGCCAAGTTTGCGGCCTCCCTCGACCTTCTCGAACGCATCGCCAAGGCGCTCAATGTCGACCCCGAAGTACTCTTTGCGAAGCGCTAGTTCGTTTCCTGAGACTTTGATCCTATCCCCCAACACGAAAGATTCGAACGGCAAGAACGGTACGAGCGACACGGGTACATGACGAAGAGAAAGACAGGCTGGCCTTTCCAGGAAGGGTTTCTGAACGCCGGTACACAGGAGATTCACCTGTTCACCGATTACCGTTGGAATGATGGCTCGGTGAGCCGCCGCTGGCATGTCGATCCGGAACGCTTTGATGCAGATCTTGCCGAGCTTCGCTCAATTTCCCTGGTGGCATCGGACCGTTCGGATCAGTAGGAAAACCACTCCGAGTGGCCCATGTTGCCCTCGAAGTCGCCGTACTCGACCATGATGCTGCGAGAATAGAAGTGCCAACGGCCACCACCACTCGGATAGGCGATCTCCTGCCCGCTTTCCGAGACGAATGTCGCGGGCCAGGGCGTGTGGGATCCGTAGACCCGCTGGATGTAGCGGCAGGTCCGGTTCTCGCGATCACAGGAGCGGATCGACCAGTCCCATTGACGCGGCTCGTCACGCGGCTCATAGGAGCGCCCGGTGAACCAGATCACATGGGTCCGGTTCAGCCATTCGTATTCCGGCAGGTTGGTGTCGAGTTCACCCTCGCCGCCCGGACCACCGAGCTCGACCGGCACATGGGCGAAGGTGCAGACCCCGAAGGGCGGTAGACTCGGCCAGGGCGTGATGCGGCGGATCATGGTGCGATAGGCGCGGGCACAAACGGCACTCGGGGGGAACCCACCCGCCATGCAGAGCATGATGGCGCAGTCGATGTCATAGGCCTGCGCCTTCTCCGGGGCTCCGAACACTGCCATCACCCCCATCGCCGCCGCCATCACTTGTCGTCTCATGTCACTCTCCCGCAAAAGTTGCGCGGACTATCGCGCAATATGTATTTATCTGCAATATGTCGTATTGACTCTATATGACTTTATGGCCTTAGTGTCGTGAAGTAGAAGGGCTCTCATGGGGAGAGTCCGAACATGCCGATAGCGCGCAACCAGATCCTGATCACCATCGATGGTGTGAAAGACCTTCAAGAAGAAGGCATCGCGTTCCGCTGCCGGTATGAACTCGTGGGGTTCACCGACGATGGCAAGCCGCGCTACCAGTGCATCTACCTGCGCGAGGGTGAGCCGGAAGCCATTCTGGTCTCGACCCGGATCACCCCACACGGTCCCGAGCCGCGGTATTTCAACATATGGCCGGGGCTCTTCAAACATCATTTCGAGTTCGGTGACGGGCGCGATCTGCGCTTTGGTCCTGATTACAGCATCACCCTCGAGGAGCGCGGCTGACGTCATCGCCTTCGGCCGTGACGGCACGGCCCGGACATCCGGCTGGATCTTTCATGGCGAACCACCTGCCTGGGCGAGGCTGGGTGATAGTGCTGAGGCGGAAGTCGTTCTGGCCTCGTTGGACGCCACGCCGCCTTCCGGTCGCGACGGCATCCTCTCCCTGATCGACGCCACGGCAGATCGCCACAAGGGAAACCGCGCCCTGCGGCAGGTCGACCTCGATGCGGACGACTGGCAGATCCTCTTCCGCGCCCTGGTCGAGGCCGAAAGCAGCTACAATCCGACCGCCGTCAGCCCCAAGGGCGCCTATGGTTTGGGCCAGCTGATGCCCGACACGGCGCGCGCACTCGGGGTCGACCCGCGCGATCCCTCCCAGAACCTCGATGGCGCGGCGCGCTACCTGCTCGCCCAGCTCGCCACGTTCAAGGACATCGACCTGGCGCTGGCAGCCTACAATGCCGGGCCACACCGTGTGGTCGAGTATTCCGGCATCCCCCCCTTCACCGAGACCCGCGACTACATCGCGCGCATCCACCGGATCCGGTCCCGGCTGGCAGGCCCTCCCGCTTCCGCGCCGGACATCCGTGTCGCAAACCAGGTTCCGGCCCGCGCGCCCGTCCTTATCGAACTTCAGTAAAACAAGGGAACTTCGCATGCTCAGACATTGCCTCAGCCGCCTCTTGCCCATCGCCACAACCTTGGCGGCTCTCGCAACGCCCGCTCTCGCGCAGGACTTGTCACCGATCCAGACCATGCTGGAAACCGTCGAGGCCGCGCTGACCGGTCCCATCGGGATCGCGGTTGCCACGCTCGCGGTCATCGGCACCGGATTCATGTGCATGATGGGGCGGCTCAACTGGGGCTGGTTCGCCTCGGTCATCATCGGGATCGTGCTGATCTTCTCGGCCGGTACCATCGTCGACGGCTTCTCCTGAGATCCGAGTAGAGCAGTGGCAGAACGATCCCCCCTTTTTCTGGGCCTCGCCCGTCCGCCCAAGTATCTGGGTCTCCCTGTCGGATACCTCGTGGTGCTGACGACCGGGGTCGTTCTGCCGTTCATCTGGACGAAGTCGATGGTCTTCTTCCTGATTGGTCTCGTCGCCTATCCGATCCTCTGGTTTGTCGCCGACCGCGAGCCGCATTTCTTCGAGGTCCTGCGCGTCTCCTATGGATCAGTGCGTCCGACGAAGAACAGGGCCCTGCATGGAGGCGACAGCTTTGGCGCTTGATGCGGGCACACTTTCCACTTTTGGGGCCGCCCTGCATCAAGCAGGCGGGGGGGAGTTCACGCGGGAGAGTTATCTCGCCGAGCACCTGCCGTATTTCGCGCTCGCGGCTGACGACGTCATGGTACTGCGCGAGGGCGACCTTATGGCGACCCTCCGCCTCGACGGGCTCAACCCGATGACCACGGAAGATGCCCGGCTCGACGCGCTCAAGCGTGCAGTCGCTGCCATCGTCGCCCAGACCGGCAACGCCTTCGGCTTCTACATTCACCGCATCTCCGTGCCGCAGGATCTCGGAATGCGCCCCCTCGAGGGGGACAGCTTCGCCGCCGCGATCGATGCGCGCTGGCAGGCCCATGTCAAAGACCTGCGCCCGGCCAAGCGCCAACTCTATCTCAGCGTCATCCGGCGGCCCGATATCTCGGCCCGCATTCCCCTCCTGCGTGCGCTGGCCCGCAAGGCCTGGGTCAAGGACCGCGCGACACGCCTGCAGGAGTTGAACGAGGTCATGGGCTTCTTCGAGGTAGCGCTTGCCTCGGCCAACCCCGTCAGGCTCACGAAGTCGGGCGGTGAATGGCTGGGCTACCTCAATACGCTGAACGCCGGCAGCTTCTCCCCCATCGCCTTCGGGCAGAGCGCCCTACCCCTCTCGCACACCCTGAGCAACTGTCGCGCGACCTTCGACGGCGATGTCGTCACCCTGACCGACGCCGTGACCGGCCAGGTCAAATACGGCGCACTCTTTTCGATGAAAACCTATCCGGCGCTCACGGACGTCACGCTGCTCGACGCGCTCGACCTGCCTCTCGACATCGTGCTGACCAACTCCTTCAGCCCGATCCCGAACAACATCATGGCCGAGCGCATCCAGCGCATCATCCGCCAGATGCACGCCTCCGACGATGCCGCCGTCTCTCTGCGCGAACAACTGGGCCAGGCCGCCGACGATCAGGAGGCGGGACGGATCGCCTTTGGCGATCATCACCTGTCGATCGCCGTCTATGCGCCCGACCGCGATACGCTTGAGCGCGCTGCAGCCCAGATCAAGCGCGTGGGCCAGGAAATCATGTCGGTGATCGTGCGCGAGAACATGGCGCTGAAAGCCACCTACTTCGCACAATCCCCCGGCAACTTTGGCTATCGCGCTCGCAAAACTCCGATCTCCTCGATCAACTTCGCGGATTTCGCCGCCCTGCATGGCAGCGTCGAGGGGCGCGGCCCCAACCAATCGCCCTGGGGCCAGACCATCTCGGTCCTGCCAACCGTCGGCACCTCGGGCTATCGGTTCAATTTTCACGAGGCGGGCAACCCGGGCAAGGAACCGACCGTCGGCCATACGCTCGTGCTGGGGCGCACCGGCACCGGCAAGACGCTCACCACCGCCTTCCTCGCAGCCCAAGCGCAGCGGGTCGGCGCGCGGCTTTTCTTCTTCGACAAGGATCGCGGCCTCGAGATGGCGGTCCGCGCGCTTGGCGGGCGCTACAACGAGATCCGCGCTGGCGTGCCGACGGGCCTGAACCCGCTGATGACCGAGATCGACGAACGGGGCCGCGCCTGGCTCTCGGACTGGCTGGCGACCCTTCTTTCCCGGGGCGGAACCCTCACGGGCGAACAATCCCGCCATATCCAGAGCGCGGTCGCGCAAAATGCCTATGCCGAGGGCTCGCTCCGGCGCTTCGCGAGTTTCGAGACGCTGTTTCAATCGCTCGACGACGATGGCGAGCTACAGTCCCGCGTCGCCGAATGGGCCCCGGGCGGCCGCTATGGCTGGGTCTTCGACGAGCCGGAACATGGTGCCGGGCTCGAACTGGCCTCCGACATCATCGGCTTCGACATGACCGAGATTCTCGACATGACCACCGAGCGGATGGCGGTGCTCTCCTACATCTTCCGCCAGATCGAACGTGTGGTCGAGGATCGCCGCCCCACCATCATCGTCCTCGACGAGGCCTGGAAGCTGCTTGACGATCCCTACTTCGGCGCGCGGCTGGAAAACTGGCTGGTGACGCTGCGCAAGATGAACTGCGTCGTGATCATGATGACGCAGTATCCGAGCCAGCTGCGCGATAGCCGCGTCGGCAAGACCATCGTCGAGACGGTCCCGACCCAGATCCTCTTCCCGAACGACCGTGCCACGATCTCCGATTACGACTTTCTGCGCGTGAACGCCAAGGAGGCTGCCCTCCTCGTGCAGCCCACAATCGGCCAGCGCATCGCGCTCGTGCGCTCGGCGGGCGACAGCGTCTTTGTCGATGCCGATCTCTCCGCCCTCGGCACCCTCCTCCCCATCCTTGGCGGCGGCGCCACCGGCGAGGCCCGTGTGCCCGCCGATTGGCGCGCCAATCCTGATTTCTGGAGACATGTTATATGAATTCGAAACCTCTCCTCGCGCTTTGCGCCGCCGGAAGCCTTCTTTCGGCTTGCGAGAAATACACCGAGAAATCCTCGCCCTGCTTCGGACGCAATGGCGAGCCGCAGGTGACAAGGTCCGCCCTGTCCTTCTCGACCATGGGCGCGCCGGCTCACGCAATGGCCAAGCCCGACTGCACCTTCGAGCCCCTGCCCCGTCCGGAATGAGCCGCGTCGCGATCATATCCGCCGGTTTCTGCCTCGGCCTCAGCACCCTGCCCGCGATCGCCCAGGGCGTGCCGACGCAGGACAATTCCGCGATCGGGCGCGCCATCGCCCGGGTGGCCGCACTGGCCGAGGATCTGGGCGTCCAGCAGGACAAGGATCGCACCGAGACGACCCTGGCCGATGTCCAGGCTGACCAGTTGCGTGTGCTCGAAGAGATGACCACAGCGATCACCGGTCCCGGCGTCGATATCCGCGCGCTCGAGGGCAATGCGGATTTCGGAGTAGCGGCGGTCTACCCGAACACCGACCCGAGCCCGATGAACAGCCGCCTCTTCGGCGACGGTCGCGAGACGGTCGAGATGATGATCGTCGAGGTGGCGGGCGAATTCGCAGGCGCGCCAGGTGTGGCCCGAGCAGGTCTCTCGGCCACCCAGTGGCGCTGTCTCTTCCAGGCCCTGATCAAGCAGGAAAGCCGCTTCAACGTCGCCGCCGAAAGTCCGGTCGGGGCTTATGGGTTGACCCAGCTCATGCCCGGCACCGCCTCCGATCTTGGCGTCGACCGCTATAATGTCAAAGACAACCTGCGCGGCGGCGCGCGCTACATCACCACCCAGCTCAATCGCTTCGGCAACATCCCCCATGCGCTCGCGGCCTATAACGCGGGTCCGGGACGCGTGATCGAATATGGTGGCGTGCCGCCCTTTGCCGAGACCCAAGGCTATGTGCGCAACATCTCCAAGTTTTACAACGAATACCTTGCCGTGGTCGGCGGCGCCGATGCGCTCGGCACGCTCTCGCCCTCGGACTTTGCGCTGGCCGAGTATGCCAGCATCTCCGAGGCCGGCGTCTATTACGCCGCCGACAGTTCCGCCACCACAGAGCAGGTCATCAATCGCCTGCGCGCGATCATCCTGCAGATCGACGCGCAACCCAATGCCAAGGCGGCCTGGGAGCTCAACACCTACGCCAAGGCCGAGATCGGTCGCATCCTCAACCTCCGCGTCCGGCTGATGGCGGCAAACCAGCAGCGCGAGGCGGCCTATGCGCAGCACCTCGTCGCTGACCGGCTGGCCGAGCGCGACTTCATGCAAATGGGAGTTCCCGAATGAGACAGCTTCTCCTGACCGTGGCTGCGGTCACCACGCTTGGGTTTTCCTCGCCCGCAGCGGCCCAAGGTGTGCCAACCTTCGATGGTTCGCAGCTTGGACAACTGGTCGCGCAACTCGAGCACATGGCCGAAGATCTGAACGTCCAGATGCAGCAGCTCGCCACCATGCGGCTGGAACTGGAAACCCAACTGTCGCAGCTCACAAACCTCGAGGCGCAACTGACCTCGCTGATCGAGGGCAGCGGGTTGGGTGAGCTCTTCGCCACGGTCGAAGAATTCCGCGCACTGCGCGGCAAGTTGGTCGCCCCGCTCAACACCGCGCAATCTCTGGCGAGCGGCGATTTCCTGAGCGGCTTCAATCCCGGTGCGGAACTCACAGCCTCGGTCGAGCGGGTTTTGTCTGGCAGCGGTTTCACCTCGGAGCGCCTGAGCACGCTTTCGGGCTCCGATCAGCCCGCCGACAACCGGATCGCCACTTCGGCCGGGGCCAGCGCCATGCTGTCCGTCGCAGCCCAGGAAAGCCATGAAGAAGCGGGCCAAAGCCTCGAGCGGCTCGAGACCATGGTCGGGCTGATCGACGATCAGGACGGGCTGAAGGCCGCCGTCGATCTCAACACCCGCGTCACGGCAGAGCTCGGCATCATCCTGACCCAGATCTGGCGGCTGGAAGCGGCCCAGGGCGTCAGCGCCGGCCAACTTGGCGTCGTCGATGCAGCCACCCTCGCGGATGAACGCAAGTTCCGCTCGATGGCGGTGGATCCATGAGAATGTCCAAGCGCACCCCGAGCCGCTTCACATTGATGGAAGCCGGTCTCCTCAGCCTTTCACTTGTCATTCCGGTCGGTCTTCTCGTCTTGCCCGACCCGGCCTCGGGTCAGGACCGGCCCTTCACCTCGATGGAGATCGTACGGGATGAAGAGGACGAATGCCGCGTCCCAAAGCCGCCTGTTGATCTCGCCGAGACCGCTTACTTGCGCAATGGCTACCGCGCGATCCTGCGCATCCTGATCGCCGAGGAAGCCCTCGCCTCGGAGAGCTGCACCTGCCTGCTGGACCAGTTCAGCTGGGATCAGGCCTTGGGCGCCCTGCCCCGGTTCAAGACCTCGGACAATCCGCGTCTGCCCTTCAACGTGCTGGACCTCTACGCCAAAGCCGACGCGCTCGAGGCTCAACTTGCAGAAGGTTGCGCAGAGTAAATGGGCGTTATTCGCGACATCCTGGGACAGGTCGACGCCGCGGTGAACACCGTGGCGCAGGACGGCTTTGTCTCCTCGGCGGCCTCGGTCGGCAACGTCATCTCGGCGGGCGCGACCCTCCTCCTCGTCCTTCTGGGCATCAACGCGGTCATGCAGCTGCGCCCCCTGCCCTTCGGCACCGGCTTTGCCTTCGGGGTGAAGGTGGCACTGGTAGGGATATTCGCGCAAAGTTGGGACAATTTCAGCGTCATCTATGACATCGTCACACGCGTGCCCGACTCCGTCGGCGCCTCGATCCTGGCCCTCACCGGGTCCGGCGACGAGGCCGGGGTCTATGAGAGCCTCGACAACATGGTCGCCCGCATCACCGCCTATGGTGACACGATTGGTGATCGCGCGGGCTGGGTTTTCGGCGCGGTCCTGGGTGCCATCTTCTTCGTCCTTTCCGCCGTTTTCGCCGCCGTCACCGCCGGGATCATCGCCTTCGCCCGCATCGTCTTCGCATTGATGATTGTGATCGCCCCCTTCATGATCGTGACCTCGCTCTTCAAGCCGACCCAGTCCCTCTTCGAGGCCTGGACCCGCGCCACCATCGGCTATGCGCTCATGCCGGTCGCGGCCGCCGGGGCCGCGGGCATCATCGTGGCGATCGCCGAGGCCATTGGGGATGCTTCCGCCGATCCGGGCGATGTCGAGACCGTCAGCCTCATCCTGCCCTTCCTCGTCATCCTGATCCTCAGCGCCGGGATCATGGCCTCGGTGCCAAACATCGCCTCCAACCTCACCGGCGTCGTCGGCATTGCCTCGAATGCCGTGGGTCTGACCGGTCTCGCACGTCAGGGGTTCGTGAACACGCGAGAGTATGGCACGGGCGCGACCTCGCGCCTCGTCACCGGCAAGTCCCCGCACGAGCTGAACCAGATGGCCAATGCGGGCGTGGTGAAGACCGGCGAGATGATCCGGCAAAGCCCCGGCGCGCTTCTCTCCGCCGCCAAGGCCTTCCGAAAACCCTGATGTGAAAGACGACTGATTTGAAGAAGCTTGTGACCAGTTCTCCCGCGCCCGACCGCGACGCATTCGAGGCGGATTTCATCTACGGGCCAAGACGGCGCGAGCGCTTCGCCTGGTTTGTCGCGGCTGCCGGCGTGCTGGTCGGCGTGGCTGGCATGGTCGCGGGCGCGAGCCTCTTTCCCCTCAAGACGACCGAAACCTTCGTGGTCGTCGTGGACAAGGAAACCGGCGAGATGGACCGGGTTGCGGCTGTCCAGGCGCTGACGCTTTCCGAGAGCGACGCCATCATTCAGGCCAATCTCGTCGCTTACGTCGATGATCGGGAAACCTATGACCTGACCGATGGCGAGCAGCGCATCAACTCGGTCCTCGACCGTTCGGATGGTGACGCCGCCCGCACGCTGCGCGATCTCTGGTCCTCCACCAACGAGGAATACCCGATCACCGTCTATGGCCGCGACGCCAAGATCGAGGTGGTGATCAAATCGGTGAACCAGATCGAGCGCGGCGTGGCTCAGGTCCGTTTCACCCGCACGCTGCGCCGCCCCCGTGACACCCGTACCGTCACCCGGTCTTACGTCGCGACCGTCGGCTACGACTTCCAACCCGAAACCCGCCAGCGCCTTCAGGACGTCTGGGCCAACCCCTTGGGCTTCGTGGTGACCTCCTACCGCGTCGACGCCGAGACCCTGGAGAACTGACCAAGATGAAATCCCTGCCCGCGCTCCTCCTGGCGCTTGCTCTTCCTGTTGCCGCCTATGCTGAAGCCACGCCGCAAGGCGGCCCGCTCGACATCCGCATCCGCACTGCCGTCTATAATGAAAACCAGGTCTACCGGATCGAGACCGATCTTCGGCATTCGACGACGATCCATTTCGGGGCCGGGGAGAGGTTCGAGGCGGTGATTGTCGGCGACACCGAAAGCTTCCAGGTCGATCCGATCCCAGAGCTTGGCAATGTGCTGACCATCAAACCGCATGTGGCCAATGCCTCCACCAACATGACGGTGATCACCAACCGCCGCACCTATTCCTTCCACCTGCGCGAAGGCTCGATCCCGAACCGCACCGGCATGTTCTTCGAAGTCCGCTTCCGCTACCCCGACGAGGAACGTCGGGCGACGGCGGCGACCCAGCCGAAAGGCTTCGACGCCCCGCGCAACTACAATTACCGCGTCTCGGGCGAAGGGGATTTCCGCCCCAGCCATATCTATGACGACGGGCGCTATACCTACTTCGTCTTCCCGGAAAACGGTCGCCAGCCCGCCCTCTTCAAGGCCGATGACCAGGGCCGTGAGCGCACGGTCAACTGGACCCAGCAAGGCAACACGGTCCGGGTGCTTGGGGTGAACACCTACTGGACGCTGCGTATCGGCGATGAGGCGATCTGCGCCTGGCGCGACGAGAGCGCCATCTACGTGAGCAACTGACCATGGCCGAACAAACTCCTGCCGACCTTCAGGACCGCCTCGACCAGTTCAGCCAACGCGGCAAATCCAAACGCCGGGGCAACAGCCTCGGGGTCGGCGCCCTCGCCGCCGCCCTCGCCCTTGGCGGCGCCGGGGTCGCGTATTTCCTGGCCACCGGCTTGCAGGAAGGCGACAGCGCGCTTGAGACCTCCGATGTCGAGACCTTCCAGGACCGCCGGCCCGGCACTGGCGGGCGCTTGGAGTTCCCGCCTGACGAGGCCGAGCAACGGGTCAATGACGCGCTGATCGCTGTCGAGGAAGCGCTCGATGTGCCCGCGGCTCCTGCCCCGGAGCCGAGCGCCGAGGTGCTGGCCGAGATCGCCAAGCTCCGCGAGGCCCTCGCCGCCAGCCAAGCCGCGCGCAATTCGGAAATCCAGTCCGCCGTTGCGGACCTGCGCGAGGCCTTCGACGAACAGAAGGCGGCGCTTGAAGCACTTATTGCGGAGAAAGAGGCCGAGCTTGCCAACCTGCAGCGTCAGACCGAGACCCGCATCGAAGGTCTGCAGGCCATGTTCGATGCCGAACGGGCGCAGCGCGAGGGGCTTGAGGCCGAGCTCGACCGCGAGGGGTTTATTGCTGATCAGCGCCTTCTCGAAGAACGCCGGCGTCAGGAAGAGGAGCAGCGTCAGCGTGAGGCCGAGCGGGTTGCCGAGGAGCTTTTGACCGCGCAGATCAAATCGCCCGCCGTGGTCTATGCCGACGGTCCGCGTGGCGGTGCGAGTGGCGCGGCAGTGGCCGAACCTACCGCCGCTGCTGGTGCCGGGGGGCCGGTGCTCTCAGGCAATGAGGCGTTCCTGCAGAGCGCGCGACCGCTCGAGGTGCAGGAGGCCACTCGTCTCACCCATCCCGAGCGCACGCTGACCCAAGGGTCCGTCATCCAGGCCGCGCTTCAGACCGCCATCAACAGCGATCTGCCGGGCTCCGTTGTCGCGGTCGTCTCCGAGCCGGTTCCGGCGTTCTCCGGGGACCGGGTTCTGATCCCCCGGGGTTCCCGCCTTTTTGGCCAATACCGCTCCGGCATCGAGATGCACCAGAAGCGCATCCTGATCCTCTGGACCCGCGTCCTGACCCCGGACGGCACCTCGATGGAAATCGCCGCCGTCGGCGGGGACCAGCTCGGCCGGTCGGGCCTCACCGGCCTCGTCGATACCAAGTTCGCCGAGCGCTTTGGCGGGGCGGCTCTGATTTCCGTGATCGGGGCGGCGCCTGCGGTCGCGGCCGAGAGTGCCAACAATGAAACCACCAGCATTGTCCTGGGAGATGTCGGCAGCGACCTGCAGGACGCGGTCGGGTCGGTCATCGCCGATCAGGTCTCGATCGCGCCGACGATCTATGTCGATCAGGGGGCCTCGGTCACCGTGCTCGTGGATCGGGATGTGGTGATTTATTGACCCGGACAGAAAGCCCAGCCTCCTATCTCGAGCGATATCTCGATCCGTTCCGCGACCTTCTGCGGCGCGACGACGTGGTCGAGATCGCGGTCAACCCGGACGGCAAGGTCTGGCTCGAGGTCGCGGGCGACGCCACGATGCGCCACGAAGGCCAGACCGTGGATCGCACCACCGCCCTCAACATGGCCCAGACCATCGTCGGCGACGCCAAGGCCCGCGTCTCTGAAAAGAACCCGCTCGTGTCCGGCAAGGTGGAATATGCGGGCCGCCCCCTCCGGGTCCAGGTCGCCGTGCCGCCCGCCATCGACCGCGGTGCCTCGATCACCATCCGACTTTTCGCCTCGGGCAGCGTCCGGGACTACGCCCCGGCCTATCTCTTCGGCAAGGCCGTCTCGCTCGATGCGCTCCGCGCCGAGAAGATGAAAAACATCGCCAGTCTCGCAGAAGAAAACCTCGAGGTCGCGCTGCAGACCCTCGTCGAGGCGCGGCTCAACGTCCTGATCAGCGGCGGCACCTCGACCGGCAAGACCACTTTCGCCCGCCATCTTCTGACCCATATCACTGAGCACGAACGCCTGATCACCATCGAGGACGCCTTCGAGCTATTCCCCGCCCAACCGAACACCGTCGCCCTCCTGGCCGACCGCGGAACCGGTTCGCAACGCAGCGCCAATGCCCTCCTTCAGGCCTCCCTCCGCATGCGCCCCGACCGGATCATCGTCGGTGAGTTGCGCGGGGCCGAGGCCCTGACCTATCTCGAGGCCATCAACACTGGCCATGGTGGGTCGGTCTCCACGATCCACGCCGAAACCGCGGAACTCGCCATCGACCGGCTGGCGATCATGGTGCTGCAGGCCGGCACACCGCTGACCTTCGCTGAAGTGCGGGAGTACATCCGGAAATCCATTGATGTGATCGTGCAGCTGGGGCGGGCCGAGGGCAAACGGGGGATCACTGAGTTCTATCTGCCTGGAAGCAGAAACCAGCCGCCGCCTTGAGGCTCGTTAGCAGAACTGGGTCTCCGGAACCATAATGCGTGGGCACTGCTGATGTCATAGTACTTTAGGCGGTTTCGGCATCTTTCCCCGTCGAAAACGGAACAATCTTGCATAGCGAACACAGGTTCACTCGCGGCTCAGCCTTACCCTCAGTCAATCTTTCAACTGAAGTTTCCTTGCCGGCCATCAGGTCTGAAACCGCCAACATGAAAGCATCCTTGTCGGCTGCTTGCATCGCTCCACGGGCACCTTCAAATCCGCAGTTCAACGCCGCCGCCGCTTGCCCTCTTCGAAGTGCGTCAGAGATTAACCTCGGCGTCCAGGATACAGGGTTCATACTGCCCTGGTTGCCAAGTTCACTCAACAGTATTGCGGTACACCAATCACCTGAACCTGCCGCATCAAGAAAATATGGCGCCTCGAAAGCATCAAGTTCGAACCAATCCCAGCCAAGGCGAAATTCCAAGCCTCGCGGTCCTAAGGTTTGAATGATGAGATTTGGCCCAGTGAGATCACGGATTTCATTGATGTGACCGAGCCTATCTTCGGCAAACTTTAGGACGTGACAAACATCTATTGCCTTTTGAAATTGGCTCTCATCCCCTATGGAAGACGGCTCAAAGAGGACTAGACCTCCACTTTCGCGTACCCAAGAGGCAAGCTTCAGGGCGCTCGGAGACACGCGGTCAAAGAAAAAGATATCGGGAACGCAATCACTATCCAATACCGGCTGGATTTGTCGGATCGTCGTTGATCTGAACCTTGGAAGCCAACCGCCGCAATCCGGGCAAGTCAACACATAACGATGTGACCTGTGGCCTTCAGCATCTACCTTGAATTTCTGAACGACAACTGGCGTGGAGACCGACTGTTCTTGCCATACAAAGTCAGTTTTAACGCCGTCGAACTGAAGGTCGTGAACAACGAAGTCTCCCGGTTCATCACATCCAAGTCGCGCCACAGGAAACGAATCCCAACCCAGCCAGCTCAACAAGGCCATAACATTCCCGCACGAACCGCCTGCCGAAGCAAAGGTCGCCTCAAGGCCCTCCACAACATCCATGGCCACGAAGCCTGTTCCCATGGCCCGTAACCCGATGGCTTCCTGTTTCTTGTCGTCGATCATCGTTCCCAGTCCCCACGAAGCCACATAGATGAGAGCTGGTACTCCGTGTCTGATTCTATGACAGGATCGGAGTAGTCTGCTGTTTCTACATACAAAACACCCACTGACATACGATCTCCTGCGATAGCCCCGTACCTATGGTCATAGCACGCCAACAAGGCGCCGACCGATAAAAGCTTGGAAGATAATGGTGACACGAAAGCCTTGCAACCGCCAAGTTCGCTCAGTGCCCGCCGATACCGGTGACGTCCGACATCTAAATTACGTCTTGGCCGTTTTTCGACCCTAATGATTCCAATGACTTAGGTCAATACGCGACATTTGCAAATCCGCCTTCCGACACCCCAAATGCGCTCTGAGACACCGCAAATGCGTTCTGCCTTGCCCCCCTGCCCTGCCGGGTTGAGCGTTAGGCACAAAAAAACCGCCCCGAGGGGCGGCTTCTTTGGAAGGTTTTGCGGTTTCAGCTCATTTGGCAGACGGTCGGCGACGTTTGTTCAATACCTTCATTGCTTCGCGTTTTTTGTCTTCGTACCGTTGCAAAGCTTCCAACGTGTCAATCTGTTTCCAGTGCTCGGAAACAAAGGGATTCAACTCTTCGTCGCAGCCCATGCGAAGTGCATAAGCGTCGGCAAAATATGACATGTCGATCTCATCATTGTCATCTTCGAGACATTCGCCGATGGCTTCGATTGTCATTTCAACGGCCACGCCAAACCGCCCGACGGATGCATGGATCAAGATCTTGATGAATTCGTCGATCTGAAGAATTCCGGCGTCCCGGACGCCCGCATCCTCAAACAATTTGATCATCGTTTTCCGAAGGAGCGCCCCATCACTTGCGAATGTCATAGGCTTCATCTCGATCGGGCGAAGACGCCGGGTCAGCGTGGGATCGTGGTTGATCATGGCACGCCCCTCGGGCGTCGCCGTGAGGATGATGCAGATCGGCCATTCGGAGTGCTGCATCATGTTACGGAAACGTTTGATGAACACCTCGATACTGTCTGAGGTCTTATACCGGCCACTGTCCTGCACCTCGTCCAGATGCAGACCGGCGATCCCGCATTCCTTGAAATACTCCATGACCAAACGGGCAAGATAATCATCATCGCGCCGCGTATGTACCGGAACCTTGAGTTCACTCAGGATGGCGGTCAAGGTTTCCTTCACCGTGGCCCGACCGGGCACAATCACGCTGAGAATGCGACAGCCGAACTGGCGGTCGTCTGCGTCCTCGGCCAAGGCATGGTGCTCGGCGATGATCTCCTTGGCCAGCCGCGATTTCCCCGACCCGGCTGGGCCGATCAACGCAGCCCCTTTTTGCTCCGTTTTTCCGGCCCGCAGGCGGGCTTCACGTTGGGCAAGGACCCCAAAAACCCGCTTGCGAAACCCCCAATAGACGTCTGTCTTCTCAAAATGGTCTTCAAGGGCAACGATACGGTCCGCGATTTCGTTCTGCTGCGCGTATTCCTTACGCGCAGCACTCGTCAATTGAGCAGCCATTATTGGGGTCCTTTCCCGGTTTTGTTTTTGCGGGCTTTGGCCTTCGAACGGAAACGGTCCATCCCGGTCGGTGTGTCAGGTTCCGCTTCTTCCTGGATGTGATCGACTTCGAAACCACCCTCATCCACCGGATCGCGGTATTCCGCACGACCGATGAAGGGCTTTTCATGCTGGCCCTTGCCAAAATCGAGCTCGCGTGCGGCGCGTTCGACCTCGGCCTGCGAATATCCCACCATACCGATGTCGCACTGGCGCATGACGGTCTTCGACAGGTTTTCCCAGATTGCCGCGGCCTCTTTGCGGGCCCCTTCCTGCGCAAGGTTTTCCGCCTCAATGCGCTGACGGGCGAGCATGCGTTCCTGCTGCCAGACACGCAAGGACTTGCCGCTCATGCTCGGATCGATACAGCGGACCGAGATCAACTCGCCATCGGCAAGAACAGAAATCCCACCGAGATCGAACGGATCGACTTTGATCTCGAGCGTTTGCCCGGGCGCCGCAATACGGTCGACCACGCGGGCCTTGCGATCATTACGGATACGTTCATTGGTGTAAACGGTCCCCGCATAACGGATGCCTTCCTCTCCGACTTTGGCCTTGGCATAAAAACCGCAAGCCTCGCGCAACTGACCCGGTGACGGCATTTGGGTGCAATCGTATTGGGCCCCTTGGGTCAATTCTTCCCAAACAGCCGCAGGGGTCCGGTAGTTCAGCCCACGATGGGGTGTCTTGTGATATTCCGCGACAAATGCCAGCAGAATGGTGTGCAATTCGTCATCGGCGATACAGGCCTCGGCATTCGGCTTTCGATCATTGCGTGCCTGCGGGTTTTGCGCCGTATACCCCGGCAAATACCGGGCCAATTTCAAATCGGTGGTCCAGAAAAAACGCTCGATGTGACCACGCATGTTGGAGACACCGGCGACCGTGTTCATCTGGGTGGAGGAAAGCAGATAGGCCGCATGGGAGAACAGAGCACCTCCGAAAGGCTGCTTTCCGAACTCCGATCCGTTGTCATTGACAATTTCCTGAATGGGACAGCTATGGTGCCAGTCAGAGTTTTTGATGCCGATCTCGCGGAACAGATAAGTCTTGTCCATATAGGCCATGCGCAATGCCTCCAGAGAGGCATTCTCATTGGGCGTCCGGCAAATCGAGAAACCAAGAATGATCCGCGTCGCAATATCCATCAGGAACACAACCCAACGACGCACCCGTTTGACCTGGGCACGCTCTTCCTCAGTCATATTGTTGAGTTCTTCCCGGGTCGCGTCCAAAGTAACCAAATGGAACTGCCAGGCATCCGTCTGAACCACTTCACCAGGAACCGAGGCTTGGCGTCCGCCCTCAGAGGTGCCAAATTGTTTTTGCGCTGCGGCCAAACCATCACGTTGCATGACAACGAGAAACGGATCCAGATACTGGTCGATCCAGCGCTCATAGGTCCTTTGCGACAAAATTTTGAACTTTGTTGTCACCCCCATCTGCTCTCGCTGAGCATTGATTTGCTTCAGGTCCTCGATCAGCACGGTGATGATTTTGACCTTGGACGGACGGGTTCCATCTGCATATGCTCCAAGGCGTTCCAAGACGTAAACAAAGTCCGCATGCGCTTGGGTGGCAGCGTCAATCTGCACCTTGCGAGGAGCCAGAAAGGCATTCGGATTTTTGTCTGCTGCCTTATATGTGCGGAAATGGCGCAAAAGGGTGTCCGAGCTCGGCAGCCGTTTCAACCGCTGGGATGAATTCGGCTTCTGAGTGCCATACAGTTTCCGCGCCTGATAAGTGTCATAGTCATTGCCCATCAGAGTGTGAAACTCTTCCACCCCATCCCGGGTCAGCTTCATGCCCAGGTTCCGATAACGCTCCATCAAGATGCAGGCTTGCATGATCAAATCCACAGCATCACGCTGCTTCTTTGTGGCCCCAAAGAGTTCCGTCGCCCCATAAAGGGCGCGTTCTTCCTGGCGGGCGATGCTGTGAAACCCCTTCTCCACAAGCAGCGCTTCTGCGTCAAAGAGGTGCGGAATTTCCGCGGTCTCGAACTTGCGGAGATCCACATTTCCCTCGTCATTGACGACAGAAAACTGAAAATGGGTGATTGCTTTGCTCTTTTTATCCTGCACAGGCAGGATATGAGTGACCTCGCGACCTTCCAGGGTTACGCGGTCCGAGGCGGTAATGTTTCCGAAATACATCATGATGCATTGCTCCATAGTTGAGTATTGGGGGTAAAAAGGTCGAGTTTGTGTTTGCCGATGTCGCCATCACCGATCAGGCGTGCGGCGGCGCGGTAACCGCGCCCGGCGTTCCCAAGCCGCGAGGCCGTGATCAGCCCCGAGAAGGTGAAGCGAGGCCCCAGATCATTGGCCGCCTCCAGAACGATCCGATCGGCGTCAGGATCCCAGCCACGGCGGGCCATATGGATGGCTTTCGCGCATTCACGGGCCGCCGGATGGAAGCTGAAGCGCGACAAGACCTGGACGCGATCCGCGACATCCGCCGAACATTGCGTGGCGATATTGGCAACTTCCTCGAGGTAGGATTTGCGATTGGCCTTCTCATCGTATTTGACCGACACAAGCAACGTGGCGCCGGTTTTCAACAAGGTATTGCAATCCCACAGGGTGTGGGTGCTCTCACCTGCGAGGTTGATGTACGGTGTACGGGTCAACTGTTCGCGAAACGCGATCACATTCGGGTTGGCGGCGATGTTTTCGTACACCTGTGCTTCTTCAAAAGAGGCGCACCAAAACTGCTGAAGGGCAGCCTGGCGATGAAGGCGCGTCGTATAGGCCACCTTACAAGAGCTGCTCGACTTGCCGAGTTCCAGCTTGTTCAGGTGCGACGGCAGAACCCGCATCGGCTCGTCGGGGTCTGCCAGAGGCGGCGGCAAGACATCTCCCTCCCAAAGATAAGACAGGTGGGCATGGGGGTGGTTGGCCATTTGGCCATCAAGATCATCCATAATTCGTCCTCGTATTCCGGTTCCGACTGCATCGGAGGCTGGGGAAACCGAGGCCCGGTCATTCGGGCGTCGGGAGGGGTCTTCGGCGGTGCTCAGGACAATCCGGGTCCGGTCACGTCCCGGGCTTAAGCGGGGCGTTGCACTAAGAAGATCCGATGTGGAGGGCGGGGAGATCCTTGAAGCCGAGCGCCGTTTCGGCTATGGCTTCTTTTGTGATTGGTGGATTACTCCCGCCTTGGTGAACGCTTGTCCTGTTGGCGCAGGACAGGCGTTTTTCTTTTTAGGTCGTCATGGTCAGGTCCTCCTTTTCGGTCCAGGTCTGTGTTTGCCCTTGGGCTTGCGGCGATTTCTTAGCCCCTGCGTGATGGCTCTGAAAGCCGCTCTTCGGGGCTGGAAATTCTGCACGGAATCCTGTATCGCGCGAGAAATGTTTGCGAAAAATCAGAGCCTTAAAGGATCCTCTACACAAAGCATCATCACCTGGCGGCAGGCACATGTTGTGGCAATCACCCTGATCTCGCGTGGCGTCAGATGTAGGACACAAGATTGTCTTGCCATCGTCGCGCAGCCCCAAATGAAGCCGAAAATTTTCGCACTTATGTTTCTGAACCCCTTCGGGAATCGATTTTCCAAGCACGGCGCGCAACTGCGACGGTTTGGCACAGCTCAACAGCTGACCTTTGGGATCGAAGACGTCAGAATTCGAAAAACCCGCGCCCTCTGGTGAGCGAAATTCACGAATCGAGCACAAAGATTGCGCGCTGGAAAACAGCGATTGATGGGGATCTGTGTGGGTCGGACAAGCCATCTTTCTTCCTCAAGGCATGCACAGGCTCCTTGCCCATGCGGTTATTCAAGTTTGAGGATAGATACGATGCGTCTGCAGTCGGACCGCACATCCCCCGTACCAGGTTGAGACCGGTGGGGCGGACTGTCAGCTCTCCAAACTTCAGGGAGGCGACAGTCGACCCGGGTCAGGTCAACCTATTATTCGCGCTATTCGCGAGACGGGGACGATATGTGCGTAAGTCATCATGGGAGGCACATTACCGAAAACAGCTACATTTTTGCAATCAGATCAGAGGGCCCTATGCGCACGGCCGGCAGAAAGCGTGGCCGTCAAAACACAGTTTTCGAAATAAGAATTGGCAATACTTGCAAGGCCTTGCGCAGTCATGGCAGTTTTTCCCTATCGGGTTCGGGTTTGCCCACGTACCCCCGATAGGGAACTTATGTGGAATTCACCCGGGTTGCCGGAAAACAGTGATTTGGGCCTTTTTTGGTCTTTTTGGAAAATTCTGAGCCCAGACACAAACGCCTTGACATGTTTTGCGAGCATTCCGACCAGATGGCGCCGCGAAAGTACTCAGCGAACGCGCAGGAAGCATATCGTCAAGCCTCCGGGGCCCTCTCCTAGAGCGTCGAAACTCTAACCGGTCCGCGATCAGAGTATTGGCAATCGACCTTCAGGCTGGCACGGACTGACGGGCAATCATTGGGGGAGATGGCCGCTATTGACGCGCCACGCCTGTCAGGCACAGCATCACACACATGAAGGTGGCCATTCAGGGCTAAGGCCCAACACATCGCCATGCCGCACCAGCCACCAAAGTCAGCAATGCGCAGTTGGTGAATTATGAAAGTCGGTTGCCGACGGCGGCCTCCCCCGCCCTAGAGTTTTTTGAGACACCGCTTAAGACATGATCCAAGGGGATGATTGAGGTGTTTTATGATGGAACAAAAGAAGGTTGAGCGCGCCGGAGTCGGAGCTGCGGAGACTTCACATATCGCAGCAGATCCGGCTCCGGCCCGGCGACGTAGACTGACGGCAGCCCGAAAGCAGGAGGCCGTGCTGCGCGTCCTGCGGGGCGAAAATGTGGAATTGGTCGCGCGATCACTTGAGGCGACAGCGGCGGATGTGAGCAGCTGGCGCGATGCGTTTCTTGAGGCAGGTGCCAGTGGTTTGAAGCAGCGTCCGCGCGACGCCCGGGACGAGGAGATCGACAGGCTGCGGGCCAAGGTGGGCGAGATCACCATGGATAACGAGCTTCTTTATGAGAAGATCGCCAAGATGGAGGCAGGTCACCCTTTTGCGCGCCGGAGGTCGAAGCGATGAGCGCGGTCATCTCGATCTCCACGGGCAAGAGCTACGGCGTCTCTCGTGTCTGCCGGGTCTGGGGCCTGAGCCGTGCCAGCGTGTACCGTGACTTGCAACCGGCCTCGCCTGCACCACCAGTGCGTCGCCGCCCTGGGCCACAAGGGCCGATGCCGGATGCGGAGCTTGTCGAAGAGATCAGGCAAGTCATCACCGACAGCCCGTGCTATGGTGAAGGGCATCGCAAGCTCTGGGCACGCCTGCGTTACAGGGGCATCCGTACCTCGAAAGCCCGGGTGCTAAGGCTGATGCGCGAGAACGGTCTCTGCGCCAAACTCTGCTTTGGTGCGGCCCATGGACCGCGCGCCCACGACGGGACCATCATCCCGGACAGCATTGATGAGATGTGGGGAACGGACATGACAGCCACTCTCCTGAGCACGGGACAACAGGTGGCGGTCTTTATCGCCGCCGACCATTGTTCGGCCAGCTGTGTGGGCATCCACGCGGCCGTGCGGGGCACACGCTTCGAAGCGCTTCAGCCCATACGTCAGGGGGTGCGAGAATGCTTCGGGGCCATCGGCAAGGATGTCGCCGATGGCCTGACCATCCGCCATGACAACGGCTCGCAGTACATCAGCCATGACTTCCAGAACGAGATTGCCTGGCTGGGCGCGAAATCCTCACCGTCTTTTGTCCGTGCCCCAGAAGGCAACGGATGCGCAGAGCGCTTCATACGGACGCTGAAGGAAAACCTGCTCTGGGTCAGAACCTTCGATACCATCGAGGAGCTGCAGGCCGCCCTCCAGACCTTCAAGGAGGAGTACAACGAGCATTGGCTGATCCAGCGACATGGCCACCGCTCACCAAACCTGTTCAGACGCGACACAATGGACAAAATACCAGCCGCCGCGTAAGCTTCAATAGTGTCTCAATAACCCTAGGGCGATACAGGCCATTGAAACGCGACCGGCCCGAAGCCGACCTTGAACACAGTGTTTGAATGCTGCAACCGCAATCCGCATTGCTGCCATTCGGTGCTAAGGACTACCTTGAGACTCCTCACGCTCGAACTGCAAAAGAATTCGACAGGTCTCACGCAAGATGTCACTCAAACCGCTGTTCGCGTTCCTCGTCTCTTTGTCTGTCACGAACCCGTTCACGTTCGATTTCCATCGCAAGCCGATCTGACACCGACTTTGCAGCTTGCGCGATTTCTTCTCGCTCATGCTGTATCAGTTCAGCAATAGCATCGGCCCTCGGCTGCATGACATCTGCACGGCTACCAGACGATGACGATGGGGTGACACGATCTGCATAAGCGTGCAGAACTGGCTCTGGCTCTGGTGCGGCTTCAAGGAACTCAACAGCGGATGACGTAATAGAAGAGCCGTCCCTTTGGCTATCGCCTTTCTCCCAAAGCTTGATGCCTGACGCAACCAACCCCCAGACATCAGGCTCGTTCCGTTGCTGACACCACTCTATCAAGTCGGCCACAACGATCTTGGAGAGAGGGCAGCGACGTATACCGCCATGCCGAATGAAAAATGTGCGTCGGTTTTGTTCGTCCTCTGTCCCCTGAAAAACACGGTTCAGAAATGCCATGGGCATCAGCCCCGCTGTCGTCTCAATCGCTTTCTCGAACGAATGGATGTAGCCGTAGCGTTCGTCCACCACAGAGAAGATCGTATCCAACCACTCATTCTTTTCGGCGTCATTGCCATCGAAGCTAAGTGCGGCGTTGATGACGTTTTCCATACGATAGTCTTTGCTGCCACCAGGGTCGCTGTGATCTGCCAGCAGTGATTTGGTTGCCGCCTTCAATCCAAGTTTCCTCAGCTCAGGACCCAAGGTATCGTCAGCAGGGTCTTCCCCGTGCAGCTTCATGGTCAGTGCTTCGAGCAGCGTGTCGTCTCCGTCCGCCTTCGCTAGTAATCTTTGTGCAAGCCCGACCAGACGTTCCGATGGGAGGTGAGCGTAGTTATCACGCCAAAGGATGGGGCCGAACATCCAAGTGCGTGTTTCTTCGTGATCGAGCAGGGCCACGCACCGATCAAGATCGGCTTCTGTGAACTCGTTCCACGGATGCAAGCCCACGAGGACTTTCTGAAGTTGTGGGTGTTCAGCGCATTCATCTAAGAGTTCTTTTGAAAGCCCGTTGTTTTTGGCAGCCACCTCTTCGATGAAACCACCGATCACCGCAAAGTCGTGGTTCGAACCAGATGAATTGGCGAGGTGTTCCAGCAAGCCTTGCCAACCTTCACGATAATTGTGGGCCCCCTTAGCAAGGCCGATACCGAAAGCTTTGCGATAGGGCATCCAGTCGTTTGAGAACAAGTCAGCCCCCAACTCATCGAGGCGATGGTCTGAAGCTGCAAAATTCTCACCCAAGTCTGTTGCCTTTGCAGCCAAACGATCCTCAGCCGCGCGATATTTGTCGTCGCTGCTGTCGTCGAACTCGTCATCAAGCGCCCAATGGTCATGGCCTTTGCCAAGCACGTATGTATTGATCTTTGCGATCAGGTCGCGAGGCTCCAGGTCCCGATCCAAGTCGGCCAGGTGTTGGGGAAGTGGCTCCGGCTCAGCTTCACCCTTCTCCCTAGTGTGGTCGAAGTAGATGATCGAACGAACGGCCTTCCAGCCTGCTCCCCAGGGCTCGTAATCATTGATCGCCCGTGCTGCTTCGACCAGCCTATCCCGCATCGCTTCCTGATGCCAAAGACCGCGAAACTCATTCGCCAGAACTCGACGTGCACCGCTTTTGATGTCCTCGTCGTCAGCGTTTGCAAGCCGCACAGCTAGATTGATAAAGGCAGTGCGCCATTCTACGAGTTGGTCATGGTTGGGGCGATAACCATAATCCCTCGGCCTTGCCCCAAACTCGTTGAGACCGAAGCCCGTCCACGGCGGTCCATCCAGTGCCGTCGAAAGAAGCTTCAGACCCAAGGAACGCCGTCCCGCGTCTTCGAAACTCAGACACCTCTCTACGACGGCGAGGCGTTGTTTTAGAGAAGCATGAGTGCCTGAAAGATAGGGCTGAAAGAAACCTGAAATCTTGTCCCTTACCGCATCATAGTTATTGTTTTCATCTTCATGGTCCGCAACGCGGATCAGCAGTGCCAGGCAGCGGTCAAAGGCATAGGCCTCGTAGGCCAAAGACTTAAGCAGGTTGAGGATCGTGGTCCTACGGGGATTGTGCTTAGGATCCATTCCCTGAAAGTCTGGCGAGGTGAGTTCGGCTTCGATCCGATCAAGCAGTGCATCTGGTGCAACGGGCCCAATGTAGTCCAGTATCCTCGATCCATTCTCATCGAGATCGGAAATACGGCCCAGCAGGCCATCAGGTTGCAGCCATGCCTCAACTATCTCGATGGCAACTGGGTGATCATGCATCAAGCCAAGCCTGTGAGCGAACGACATCAGAAGGCGACTGTTTCCTGGTGCCTCAAACGTTGATCTCAGGGTCTCAACGGGGATGCCCTCTAATGCTGAGCTTGCAAGCCTGTTCGCGACCGCATGGGGCAGTATCGCCCTCCAATGGGCTCTTTTCTGCACAACGTGACGGTCTGCCAGCTTCTTGGAGGCTTTGAACAATTGAGCCTTTGAGTGCCCTGAAATCGAGCCTAGGACTTCCATTTCGTTTTGACCAACCTCTGGGTCGGAAACCGAGAATGAGTATACCAACGACAGGGTCTCGGCCTGTTCGCGTAGGTCACCATCTTTTCCCCTCCGCTGTTGGAATAGCCGGTCGAACAATTCTGCGTCTGACAGTTGGGCGAGGCTCTCGCCCTGTTCAACCCTTTCTGCAATCGCCAGGGCTACCCTGGAATTGCCATCGGCAAACTCGGCGACACGCCGTGCATTTCCTTGACCAATATCGGGAAAACGGCGCACCAAAAGTTCTTCGGCGACTTCCGGTCCATTGGCTTCAATATGGATCACTTCAGTGGTTTGCGGCTTGTCTTCTCTGATATCGTATTCAACTGTGATGAGGCTAACATCACCACCGCCAGCAGACACCTTGGCTGCCAGCGCCGAATGCAGATCGGAGGGGCAATTGTCGAGGATCATCACCGCTCGACGACCCTCGGCAATCAGACGGTCTAACATCGCAGATGCGGAAGGATCAGGGTCTTGCCCCGTATCCACATAGACAGCAATAGTCCGGTCAAGTGGATCGTCGCCGACAGTTTCGTCAAAGAGTGCCTGAACAATCCGTGTTTTACCAACACCTGAAAGCCCCGTGATGCGGATCGCTTTGTTTGATGTGCGTATCAGCCGACGCATAGGTTCTATGGCGTCTTCGATTGATAATTCCTGACCTCGCTCAGTCGGCACGTGAACTGTCACGCCTGGAGCAGAGATAAGGGTGTCAGTTGATCCTTTGGGCGGGTTGCTCCAGGCTCCATAAGGTTGCCATCCTGAATAACCCTGACCAAGCTTGCCCTTCAGCCACAGCAACACCGACGGATGCTGCCGCACCCATTGGACCAGCTTTGAACGGTCGAAGAAATCGAGGTGGATGTTGTCCTTGTTTGGGTCATTGGCCATCGCTGCCCGCATGGCTTCGAGGCGATCCTTCTTCATCGGTGGTGAACAATCGTCGGCGAGGCTCACGATGATGTAGCTGCCGCCAATCTGGGCTTGGTTTGCGATGGTGGGATTTAGTTCTCCATCCTTCAGCATCTCCGCCGCGATTGCAGACTTTGGCATAGAGTCCTTCTTGGACTGGAGAACAGTATTCGGACGGCTCAGGAAGCCCGTTTCCAGTTCGGAGGCATCCACTTCCACATGAATGTCGATACCTTCATCTGGTGCCTTGATCGAGCCTGACCAACTTACACTCGCAGGGCTATGGCCGTGTGCCGCGACCTCCGACTCGGCGAGACGCGCTATCAACTCTTCGAGCCGTTCATCGGACAACCGAAGCAAGTCATCTTTTTCAATATCGAAGATCGCCATCTCAACACCACAAAACAACAATTTGTAGGGGTAGCACATTAAGCCCGCAACATCTAGCGATGCGGGCATCGCGTGGCAAAATGGGGAACGGCCTCAAGTCGAGCGCAGGATCGTCAATCCTCACCAGCGTCTCGTCGATCCCAAGCAGCCAAGAAACGACTGATTGTGGACTTTTGCTGTTCATTGAGGGCGTCGCTTTGGAGGACTTCACTCAACCGCCGCCGGAACCCGTCCACATCTATCAGTCGGTCAATTCCATCGACTTGTGCGCGGTCGTTTTCCCGTTGCACGAGATCGCCTGGTGCGCCACCGAAACCTCCCATGCCATGACTGTAAGACTTCCCCAGAAAAGCTGAAGCGAGTTGATAGAGCTTCGTGTCGTCCCCCAAAGCCTGCGTTGTGTAGTCCATGACCTCACCAGCCCCATCAAGCTGTAGCCTTTCCCATTCAAAAAGCAGGCGAAGAGGATTATTTGAAGATAGTATAGTGCCGTCGGCGGCGGCTGCCCGAAGCATTTCGATTGTTTGGCCTCGAAGCTGCTCGGCCAAGGCTTCAGTCGTGAGCGTTTCCGCTTCTGAAGAAGGTTCGCGGTCTGGATTGCTTGGATGGTAGTCCTCCCAAGCCGAATTGCTGAAATCGACGTGCCATTGTAAGGTGGCTGCCGCGACAGCCCTTCCCAGAATCTCGGATCGTTCTTCAAGGGTAGTTCGATCTTTGAGTATGGATCGCAACAGCCAATGCAATCTGAATCTGTTGTCGCCGAACGATGCGAAACCGCGCCCCTCATCTTGGTCCAAGAACAATTCGTCAGCCATACCAAACAATGCGGTCAACAGTTTCTCCCCCTGTTCAAGGGAGATATTGGGTCCGTGGGCCGTCAACTCATCAAGAATGTAGGCGGCTTTGGTTCGCCCCTCAGCTTGTGTGATCCCAATTGCCTCCCGAACACGTTCCTGAATCTCTTCAACTGTTCGAGTGTCGTCGAGGAGGTAGTCGAGTTCTGCCTTTGGTATCGTGTTTGGGGAGACCGAAAATCGGAAGTAGGTGTCAAAGTGCTCGGAAGAACAAACTCGCCTTTGACGAGCCCATTCTCTTGTGCCGGAATACGACATGTTCGCGAAGACGTTCTGCAACTGAGGGAACAGTCGCATGAGGGCTTCCCTCAGTTGCCCATGATCCTCTTCAGGTTCACCCGCCAGAAGCATCGATGTGAATTGTGCAGAACGGTCATCCCGCTGGTCATACCTATCGTTCTGACCCGCGTTTAGGATGGCCGATTTGTTCTGTCGAATGGCCCGATAGACTGCTGGCCGGAACACTCGCAGAGTTTCAAGACTCACAAAGTCTGGCAAAAATACATCTGACTTGATTGGTGTGATGGTGATCGAAAGCGTATTGGCCAACCGCAATACATCCCTCGGTGTCCTTAACTCCGGCACCACGATGGAATGGAACAAATTACCAAACTCGACCGGATCAATTTCAGGAAGACCAGCGGCCAACTTATCCAACACCTCACCCATCATGACGTTCAGATGTGATTGATCGGGTTGAGGAAGCTCGAAGCCCGCTTGGATGATCTTCTCAAGGTAGTGCGCACCTTCGGACGGAAACCGACGGGCAACGGCCTGCTCTGTGGCCTCGCGGTCGTAGGCCAAAAGATACATAACGTTTGGAAGTCGTCCTACCGACTTGACCAACCGGAAAATGACCAGCGCCTCCTCCGGTGAGAGGCGATCCAGATCATCAATTACGACGAGGAATTTCTTCGCTGCTTCACGAAGGGCATCGGCTAGGGTTGTCTGTAGGTCCTCCGCAGTTTCTCCCTGCTCTATGAAGCCACCGAGTGCGTCCAAAGTTGCAGTCGTTGCTTTCTCGCCCACCGAACCTGCGAACAAGCCTACGGCCATTCCTGCAAGGCTGCTTGCGCCTGCAAGGTTAGCCCCCAACTTGCGAAGTGCCCCAGCGGCCTTCGTCTGGTCCGACAGGACAGGTGACAGCCCAGCATAGAGTTCCTTGAAGAATCCCACGGCCAAGGCGTCTTCGGTTCGATACATCCAAGCCGGAAAGTTGATCACATCAAGATCGGGTGCGTCCTTCGCAAGATGGTGCCGGACAAGATTGATAACGCTGCTCTTACCAGAGCCCCAAGGGCCATAGATCGCCACGACGCTGCCAAGTGGGTTCTCGACACTTCGAATGCAATCGCTGATGGCACTGGCGAACGGATCAAAGCCAAATCGGTCATTGTCTGGGCTGGTGATTGGAACGTCGTCAAAATTACTCATCAACTACCTCGTGTAGATTTGCCCGAGGGAAGGGCCATTTGCAGCAAAACGAAGTCCATCCACTTGCTGATGATCATCGAGACATTGTGAGAAACACCTCAAAGCCTTTGTTGCTTGGATATCGTTCACCCCAAGCCCTTATAGTCGTGCCATCAATGATCACTTCATTTTCAAATACTTGGGAATTTGGAATGAGAGAATCAATTGCGATATCGACATTCCCAACAGCTTTTTCGCAAAGCAATGCACCGATGACCCTGAGCTTCTGGATTGCTTCGCCGCTGTCGAAGTCACCCATGAATTTCCCCGTCAGTTTGAGCGTGGTAACGATCCCTTCCTGCCCTTCGATGTAGAACACCGCCCTGTTCGGCAGGATATGGCTGTCAAGGTCGACATATTCTGAACTGGCCCAGTATTCATCGTAGCCCTTGTGGTAATCGTTTGTCCGCAATCCCTTCTCCCTGAGGAAATCTCGGGCTTCAAATGGACTCCAGCCCTCCGTTGTGTCCACGGTTGGCGGTGCTTCTTCGCTTCGTTCGTAATTGAGTATGTCGGAGATGATCTGGTCCACATCTGCATTAGTTCTTGCAGGAAGCACGTGGAATTGACGTGTTGCCCGTCGTAAAAGCCAGGGCCGCAACGGGAAGATCAGAAAGAAGCGTTTACGCGCATACTTTTTCAGGTCGTCAGACTGAAAGGTCTTTTGATCAATCTGAATACGGGCTTGTTCGATGTGCGAGTAGCAAAACAGCAGGTAGAAAACTGGGATGCTTCCGACGGTTAGCAGGATCGGTAGAACGAAGTTGCGCCCGGTATCTGTTGTGAAGAACTGGTCTGGCTGTGACCAAATTGATGATACAGAGTTCCAGACCAACACAATGGCAAAGGTGGCCAAAATGAACTCCAGCAAGACCTTTGCCTTCGCATATTCTGGCTTTGTGTCTGCAAAAGCCAAAGTGGCTGCCAAGAAGAAGAGGACAGGCACCAAGACCAACTCGGTAACGAAGCTGAAAGTGTAGGCAACCACGATAAACTCAAAGATGCCGCCGAGCCTCAAGCTGCCGCGAAACAACTTGCGGAAATACTGGTCATCTTCCTTCGATTGCAATGCTCGACCAGCAAAAACGCAGCCGCCCATCACAAACCACAGAATAGTGGGTGGCATCTGGGACATCGACCACAATCCTACTTCTGCCAGCAGCCAGCAAAGAGCGACCACGTTGATGGCAACTATGCCGAAGAACAATAGTAGCTTTGGCGCAATCAGAGCACTTGCAAGGTTCCAGAGACTGCTTCGCAGGTCTGCCCTGGATAGACAAAACAAGAGGCCAAGGATGATCCACAGGCCGATGGCAATTTCACGGTTGTTGAAGGCTTGCTGCAACCAGGTGAGAAACTGTTCGATATTGATATCCCTTGAACTCGCAAAGTGAGGCATTCGACGGCACCCTCACTAAAGTCTGCACGTTGGCCGTACGAACTATTTTACCGTGGCAAGTTTCGGACACGGAAGGAGTCGAATGTCCGGATCCATGACCACCAACATAAGCTCTTCGCAAGCGCGGCTAAAGTCCGCTATCCGCCCGACCTGCAGGCTGGGGCATCAATGCAGTTGCAGAATGAAAGTCCAGGAAGGGCCGGCACCGGTCATTCGCCCAGCATGTGATGGATAACAAGATAGGGCCGACCCTGTCCCACCTGGCGACACTCGACATTCGTTGTTCTTGGGTCAACTTTTAATTCCCGCCGAAATCCCCTGCAAACGCCGTGGCAAACCAAAGATAGCACTTGATTGCGCCCGACGACCAGGCAGGGCATCATCGGTCGGTAATTTACAATAAGTCGGCCTGCCTATGTCCAAAAAATCCCTCAATCAAGCCAACCTCGAGAAACTTGGCGCCGCAAAACTGGCCGCGCTTGTGATGGATTTGGTCCAAGGGAATGCTGCTCTGCAACGCCAGGCGCGCATGGAGTTGAGTGCCGCTCAAGGGCCAAAGGAAGTGGCTTCCGATATTCGCAAACGGTTCGCCTCCCTTCGACGGTCTACAAGCTATGTCGACTGGCGCAAACAAAAAGCGCTGTCCAAGGATCTCAGCGGCCTTCTGAACATGATCGAAACCACGATTTCGCCTGTCGATGCGGATGAGGCGTTTGAGTTGCTCTGGTCTTTCCTTCTTCTGGCGCCTTCCATTCACGAGAGGACGGATGACAGCAACGGGACCATCGGGGGGATCATGGGCGACGCGGTAGACCAAATCGCAACGATCTCGCCCAGGATTTCCACCAAAGGTGCCTCCCTCGCCGACCACATGCTCGATGCGATCGTGGATTCTGGCTATGGGGAATTTGACGGGATCATTCCTGCCCTGTCAGATGCCTTGGGCCAAGACGGGCTGGAACACCTCAAATCCCTGACGAATGCCTGGGCAGAAACCCCTCTAACCCGTGATGAGTTGGACCGGTATCGGGGATATGGCCTTTCCTCCAACCCAGAGGACAGCATTCACCGAAACCGGGACCTGACCCGTTCCGTCATCCTTGCCGACATCGCCGACGCGCAAGGCGATGTCGATACCTATATGGCACGATACACACCAGAGCAGTTGACCTATGGAACCATTGCACCTGATGTGGCGCGCAGGCTCCTTGAGGCAGGGCGAGCCCAAGAGGCCTATGACCTGATCCTCAGCGCCCGTGCGGCTGAAGATGGGAAACCCTTCCGGATGTTCCGCTACGATCTGGACGTGGTCTACGAAAACTGCCTTGAAACCCTTGGATTGCGGGATGACCTCAAATACCATCTCTGGGATACATTCGAGCAAACCCTGAGCGCAGCAAGCCTTCGGAAATACCTGAAACTGTTGCCCGACTTCGACGACATTGAGGCAGAGGACAAAGCATTAGATCTGGCGGAAGCCTATCCGTCCCTTGGCGGTGCAATCAATTTCTTGATCGAATGGCCGGCTCAGGATCGGGCGGCAAAGACCGTGTTGTCCAGGGCGGCGGACCTTAACGGGGATTCCTATCATACACTTACGAAAGCGGCTGATGCATTGGAAGCGGACCATCCCCTTGCCGCCACGCTGATGCGCCGCGCCATGGTTCAGGACACACTGGATGGTGGAAAATCCAAGCGATACCGGTATGCCGCCCGCCATCTGGCGGAATGCCAGTCCGCAGATGCGGCCATTGAGGATTACGGCGATTTCCCTACGCATGTCGCCTTCGTGAAATCCCTTCGCGACAAACATGGGCGTAAATACGGGTTCTGGTCCTTGGTTGACGAGTGAGGCCATAGTTCCGCGATGCGTGTTTCTGCAAACCCAGTTCTTTTTGCCCTCTTTGATAAGTGGCGGGGCAATGTTTCTTCTTTGGAATTCGACGGCACTCGTTTTGTGTTTGCCGGTCGCAACCTGCCTTTGGCATCACTGGAGAGCATGCAAAACTGCCCTGTCGTCCGGCCCGGGTGGCTGGGGAACGAACTGTCCATTCCCTTCAGCCGGTCGGGTGCTCCGCTGCGTATTCGCGGCAAGGATAGCGGTGCCCTGGCAGCACTCGGTGACAGCATCGAGAAGGCATGGCGTAATCACAATGTTGAGCGGTACAAGGCACGGTCTGCCGACATAAACACTGTACTTGGCACCGTACGCGATCTGGCGCGCCCCAATATTACCCTGCAGCCTGTCGAATGCAGCCCACATTGGATATCGCAGGCCGCCTCGAACAAGAGGTTTTCAGCAAGCTGAACCAAGAGGCCATCGGGAGCACCCGATTTGGGGAAATCGAAACGATCCGGAACTTCCTATCCGCCCCAGAAACCCAGAGGCAGGCGGCGATAGAGAGGTATGTGGCGTCCCAACTTGAGCTTTGGTCAGATTTTTTTGACAGTTTCGAGTCCAATCCTCTGACCCCGGAACAGCGCCTGTCCATCATCGTGGATGAGGATGCCACCCTGGTTCTTGCCGGAGCCGGTTCCGGGAAAACCAGCGTTATCACGGCAAAAGCCGGATATCTGATCAAGGTAGGTCTTCGTAAACCGCATGAGGTTCTCCTACTGGCCTTTGCTCGGGATGCTGCAGCAGAAATGTCAGAGCGGATCAAAGACCGTTGCGGTGAGCCGGTGGAGGCTCGAACCTTTCATGCTTTAGCCTACGACATCATCGGACAAGTGGAAGGCGGCAAACCTGCCCTTGCTGCGCATGCTACAGATGACAAGGCGTTTCTGGCGCTGATCCGCGATATTCTTGTCGAGTTGGCGCTGAAAGTCTCGGAGGCATCGAAGGCCATTCTCGGTTGGTTCACGTCGGCGCGCCTCGAGGCAAAATCCGAATGGGACTTCCAGAGGAAACACGATTTTTACACCTATCTGGAAAAGGAAGACCTTCGCACGCTCCAAGGGGAAAAGGTCAAGAGTTACGAAGAACTTCTGATAGCCAACTGGCTGTACGAAAATGGCGTCGAATACGAATATGAACCTGATTACGAAGTCGACACGTCCAGCCCGACCCGCCGCAATTACTGTCCCGACTTCCGTCTGACAGAGAGCGGCGTCTATCTTGAGCATTTCGGTGTGCGTAAGCAATCTGGGCAAGGTGGCCAAGAAGTGCTGGTGACAGCACCTTGGGTAGATCGTGATGAATACCTCGAAGGGATGGCTTGGAAGCGACAGGTGCATCAGGAGAATGGAACCATTCTTCTTGAGACCTACAGCTACGAGAATTCAGAAGGCCGTCTGCTCGACGCATTGGCAGAAAAGATCGCGCCTTTCGTGACCCTTAAGCCCCGTCCACGCGAAGAGCTATTCGATCGGGTTATGCAGATGAACCAGGTCGACGGTTTTGTGCAGCTCTTGGGCAACTTCCTGCGGAACTTTAAGAGTGGAGGCTATGCATATGAGGACTGCGAACGCAAAGCGCAGTCCGCAAAGCTTGGCAAACGCGCCGCCGCTTTTTTGTCGGTGTTCAGGCCTGTCTATGAGGCCTATCAGGACCGCCTCGGCACGCGGATCGATTTTGAAGACATGGTATTGCGTGCGGCCAATTATGTTGAAACGGGCCAATACAAAAGCCCGTTTCGCCATATTCTGGTTGATGAGTTTCAGGATATTTCAAGAAGTCGGGCAAGATTGGTCAAAGGCTTGCTTGGCCAACACAGTGATGCCCGCCTGTTTGCGGTAGGGGATGACTGGCAGTCCATCTATCGATTTGCCGGATCTGACATTCATCTGATGCGCAACTTCGGCGAAGAATTCGGCGGGACGTTCAATGGGAAAAGCGGGGTGCATCGAACTGTCGACCTTGGGCGGACCTTCCGGTCCGTCGACAAGATTGCCTTTGCCGCCCGTCATTTTGTTTTGCAAAACCCGACTCAGCTCGAAAAAATCGTAATTCCGGCCGGGACAACGGAAGAAGCGGCTATCCGGATCGTCTCGACCTTCCGCCATGATGGTGAAGAAAAGTTGAGGGGCGTCCTCTCAGAATTACAGTTGCGGGCAGAAGCTGATGGACGTCAGGGCACTGTCTTGATGCTGGGACGCTATCGCCATTCCATGCCAGAGCAAATGAGGGATTTGCGCCGGTCGTTTCCGGATCTGGATATCACCTTCAAGACGATCCACGCCTCCAAGGGGTTGGAAGCTGACCATGTGGTCCTGCTCGACATGTTTAGCGGCCGCATGGGGTTCCCGTCAGAAATTGTCGATGATCCTCTCCTTACTATGGTGTCTCCCGAAGGCGAACCGTTCCCGCATGCCGAAGAACGTCGGGTCATGTATGTGGCTATGACACGGGCCCGGAAAACCCTGACGCTCATGGGCGCCGCCTCTCGGCAATCGACTTTCATCGCCGAGTTGGTGGATGACGATGCGTACGGGCTTGGGGCAGACAAGACAGAAGACCTCCCGACCTGTACGTGCGGTGATTGCGGCGGGCATCTGTTTGCAGTGCCCCGAAAAGACGGTGGAACATTTTACCGATGTGAACATGTCGAGCTCTGCGGCAACACGCTCCCGAGCTGCCCCGACTGTGGCGTCGGCATACCCGTCAGGTCGGAAGATGGGCGGTCGTCCGACTGCCGCTGCGGTGCGACCTTCCAAGCCTGTCCGGTCTGCGCCGATGGCTGGCTGGTTGAGCGCAGCGGTCGTTATGGTCGCTTCCTTGGGTGCGTGAAATTCCCAAGATGCAATGGCAAAGGGAGACTTTAAACGGAATACCCTACATAATGTCGGTTTTCGTGAAACGGGCCCCTCCGGTAAACCTGTTGAAATCGGTGAGTTCAATGTGAAAAATGCGGAGCTGAAGTTTAAATGACCGATTTAGATCATAGCTTCCTTGACAGACTGTACGCTGTAGCATCTGATCCAGAGCATTCTGGAGGGTGGATTAGCGCACTGTTCAGCATCGTTGCGCCCCCTACGCCCTATCTGCCCCGCGAACTATCTTTTCCCGAACAAAGAGAAGCGTTCTTCTACCTTCTGGAACGGCTTTTGCGGGAAGGGAAAGTGCTGTTGACACCTCCCGCGTTGCTGGAAGATCACGAACCCTATTACTGGGTTATTGCAGATGGTTACAGCGACAATAAGCCTATGCGTCCGGTAGAGCGCGTCCCTGACGGTGGCCCATGCCGTTTCCGCGTTTGGGACGTTCCGATTGAGAAGCAAATCGCCTATATTCGAGAAACTTTCCCCACGAGCGTCACCGACGACCGTGACTTCGAGTTGACGGCCTATTGGTTTGATGGACGCTGTCCATGGATCGGCTGGATAGATTCGGAAACCGGGGTGCTGTGGGCTTCTTGAGGGTTTTCATGATCCGTCGTCTGCTGAAAGCACTCCTCGTCCTTAATCGACATTCCCCAAGTGGCCTGCCTTCTGACGTGAAGATCGCCTGACTGCGCTTAACGGGCTGATGCTCTTGGACAAATTCGTCATGGAGAGTTTGCTTACAGGCACCTGCATCTACCGGGATTTGCCAGAAGCCGCGCGGATCAAACAACTGCGAAACCTGAAGGGGTTTGCGCAAAGCCAGCCGAAAAAGCTGCTATACGTTGTCGATTATATCGAAAACGGGCTGACACCCGGTTTTGTCTCTGGCGAGGGGCCCCTGATCACCTATGCCTTTGGCGGGATCATTGAATTGACAGCGCCCGATCTGGTGCAGACATTCAAAGAGCGCGCGCAGGCTGCTTGTCAATCGGGACAGGCCTTGCGGGATTGGCTGTCTGCCAATGCCGAGAACCCGCTGGTAGAAGCAGCATAGCGTACCACGCGTTCCATACCTTGCGTGATCGGACAAATGAAAACACCCCCGGCAGGATCGCCTGCCGGGGGTGTTTTCATTTCATAGCGTACTTACTTCAGCAACACTTCCAGCGGCACAGGTTCGCTGATGGTCCAGCTATCAATCGCTTTCGGTGTCCCGCCAGAGATTTCGATGATCTGCATCTCTGCGAAATTCTGATGGTGCAATTCATCGGTAAAGCTGCGCGGACCGAATGCCGTTGCTTCGTTTCGCATCTTTTCCAGCTCTGCAGTCACCGTCGCGCCGTCCAGTGTCCCCGCGCGCTCGACCGCCTTGGCCCAAAGTTCCATCAGCACATACCCCGGATAGGCATAGGAACTGGCAGGGCGGGCACCGGCCTTGGCCTCGTATGCCTTGTTGAACGCTTCGACTTCGGGGCGTGGATCATCGCCATAGATCGACCCTTGGACCGGCACCACGAAATTCGAAAGGTTCGGCGTCGCATCCAGCCAATAGGACCCGTCCATAGACGAACCATTCAGGATCAACGAGTCGATCCCTGCCGCCCGCAACTGGCGCACAGCCGAGGCCGCACCGGGTATATAGGAACACAGCATGATCACGTCGGGCTGTTCCGGCAGCGCTTTGATCCGGCTGATCTGGCTGGCAATCGAGGCATCGTCGTTCTTGAACGTGTCGCGGCCCACGATTTCGGTGCCGTCCAGACGGGGGAACATCCAGTCAAAACCGGTGCAGATGCCCTTGTTATATTCGATAGTGGTGTCCAGCAGCACATAGCCGGTTTTGGCGTTGCGCTTGGCGTGGCTCCATTCTGCCATGGTCGCGCCTTGCACAGGGGCCAGAACCGAGCCCGAGAAGCTGTAGGGACCGACGCCCTGAATCCCGGCCTTCACGTCCTCGGCACACAGGAAGAAGGAAATCATCCCCTCCGCATCCGCCGACAATGCAGCGGGGGCGCCGAAGTCATAGTCGCAAGTCACAACCATCATGTCCGCGCCTTCGTCAATCAGTTGCAAACCCGCCTTGGCCGCTTGGGCGCGATCGGTTTTGGTGTCGGATTCGACCCAGTTGATCTGACGGCCCAACAGGCCACCATTCGCGTTGATCTCGTCGATACGGATTTTCGCAGCGGTTGCGGCGGGGGTGTCATAGGCTTCCATCCAGCCGGATTTCGCGATGGCGAACCCCACGGTGATGTCATCAGCGGCATAGGCCGGGCCGCACAGGGCCAGCACAGCCGCGGCTGTGGTCAAACGTTTCATATCATACTCTCCTGTTTTAGTTGGATTATTTAGGTTGGATATATTTGGGGTCAGGCGCGTTTTGCCTGCCCTCGTTTTTGGAACAGGCGGCCGGACAGCGCCCATTCCCTTCCCTTGGTCAGCCCCGAGGGCCGCAAGATCAGGATGACGATCATCGCCACGCCAATCACGATTTCCTGTGCGCCGTTGGGGATGGACAGATGGGTTTGGCCCACTTCGATCCCTTGCTCCATCCGGACCAGCGCCTCGATCGCGGCGGACAAAACGACCACGCCGACCACTGCACCTGTCAGGCTTCCGATCCCGCCAACCACCAGCATTGCCAAGGCGATGAAGGTCAGCCCCAGATAGAAACTGTCGGGGTTCAGAACGCCGATGTAGTGGCCCAGAAGCGCCCCTGCGACACCAGTGAAAAAGGTCGAAATCACCAGCGACAGCAAACGGTGGCGGTACATGTTCACGCCCGAGGATTGGGCGGCGACCTCATCCTCGCGGGTTGCACGCAGGGCCAGACCCGAGCCCGAATTGGCATACAGGCTGGCCACCGCAATCGCTGCAACCGCCCAAGCCAATGCGACCCACGCGTCCACATAACGTGGCAGGCCCACAACGGAACTGGTTGCACCGGTGACGTCCTCCCAGTTGGAATAGACGGTGTTGACGATGGCAAGGAACGCAAAGGTCGCGATCGACGCCGCGATCCCCGACAGCCGCAAAATCGCAGCGCCGGAAATCAGACCGACAACCGCAGCCAACAGCCCGCCCGCGATTGCCGCAGGAAAGACCGGCCATTGTGCCTGAGCCAGCCAGTCCGGCAAGCCGGGCAACAAAAGCGCCTTCATGGTGGGTTTCAGGGTCAGCCACGCGGACATATAGGCGCCGATGCACATATATCCGGCGTGACCAAAGCTGATGACGCCGGAGTTGCCAACGAAGATCCACAGTCCAACGACCAGCGTCACGCGGATCAACAGTTCCGCCATGGCCCGCCCGAGTGCCTTGTCGCCCAGACCTACCGCCAGAACGGTCAACGCCAACAGCGCCAAGGACAGAAGGACCGGAGTGGAATAGGACCGAAGTCGCATCAAAGTGTGATGGTGCATGATCTTAAACCCTTGGTTTGGCGCTGGCCGAGGCAAACAGCCCCTGCGGCCGCAACAACAGGCAGCCGATCACCAGCGAATAAAGGAAGGCATCGCGGAACGGACGGGCATCCAGCGGAAGGAAAGCTTGCAGCATCACCGAGGCCGCCCCCAACAGGAACCCCGCCGCGACCGCACCGGGCAGACTGCCCATGCCACCGATCACCGTTGCGATAAAGGCAACCAGCATGACTGGCCCACCCATACGGACGTCGGCGACACCGGTCTGTGTGACAAGGATCAGGGCAACGGCAGCCGCAAGCGCACCGGAAATCGCAAAGGCTCCGGTAATAACCCTGTTCGCCTTCACCCCCAGCATTCTTGCCATGGTGAAATTCTCGGCTGCGGCGCGCATTTCCAGACCTAACCGCGTGTGACGCAGCAACAGGAACAGGATCACCAAGATCGCGACCGTCACCCCGATAACCAGTAATTGCAGCAGGGGAACGCTAGCCCCCAGCAACTCCACCGGCGTATTCAGTCCGGGCCAAAGGGATACCGCCTTGGGACGACCGCCATAAGCGGCCAAAAGGGCATATTGCAGCACGAACCCCAGCGCGAAAGATGCGATCATCATGGTGACAGGCGTTGCATTGCGCAGGCGACGGAATATCAGCGCCTCGGATAGCACCGCCAGCCCGCCACCAATCATCAGCATCACAGGGACCAGCACGATTGCCGGCGCCTTACCCAAAAACAAATGAGCTGCGGCATCCGTACTAGGCACGATCAGGGCAAACACACAGAAGGTGATGTATTCCCCATGGGCAAAGTTCACGAGGTTCATCACCCCGAAAATCAATGCGATGCCCAGCGCGGCCAGTGCATAAATGCCACCCAGCGACGCTGCATCAAAGAAAAGTTGAGAAAGCGAGGTCATCACGAGGCCTCCTTCACTGGTTTGGATTGGCCGAAATAGGCGTCTCGCAGGCTGTCCTCGGCACCGAGTTCGGCAGCGTCCCCGTCACCCACGATCCGCCCGCCCCGCATCAGGATCATCCGCCCACCGACACGGGCAGCACGGGCCGAGCTTTGCTCGACGATCAATAGTGTCAGACCTTTCAGCGCCTGAAGCTCCAGCAGCGTGTCATAAACCTGATCGACAATCTTGGGCGCCAGACCCAAGGAAGGTTCGTCAATCATCATCAGTTTGGGGTTGGTCATCAGGGCGCGGCCGATCACCAGCATTTGCTGCTGACCGCCAGACAAGGCCCCTGCATTTGCGTGACGCCGCTCGCCCAGAATGGGGAAGGCGTTGTAAATTTCCCAAAGGTCTTCGGCCACGGCGGAACGATCCCGCCGGATACCGGTTCCGATCATCAGGTTTTCCTCGATGGTCAGCTGTCCGAAAACCTCGCGGCCTTCGGGCACCATCGACAGGCCCTTGCGTGCGATGGATTCGGGGCTGGCACCATTCAGGATGTCGCCATCCATTTCGATCCGGCCATGGGCAGTCGGGGCAACTCCGGCAATGGCCTTAAGCAACGAGGATTTCCCCGCCCCGTTCGGGCCGGAAATAAACACTCGTGCGCCTTCCTCGACCGCGAATGACAAGTCGTCCAGCGCGGTCAGCTTGCCATAGCGTACCGTCAGATCGTTGATAGCTAGCTTGGTCATTACGCTGCCTCCTCGTGGCTGGCCCCGAGATAGGCATCACGCACCGCCTGAGAGGCGAGGATCGTCGCGCGGTCGCCCTGTTCGATGATCTGGCCCGCGTCCAGAACGTACACCTGTTCGCAAACACCCAGCACCAGACCGACATTGTGTTCGATCAAAAGCACCCCGATGCCCAGTTCCGATGCAATCCGCGCAATCAGTTGCGACAGCTCTTCGGCTTCGATTTCAGACATTCCTGCGGCGGGTTCATCCAGCAGCAGGAAATCAGGCCTGTACATCAGCGCCCGTGCGATCCCGACACGACGTTCATCCGTGTAAGGCAGGCCAGAGGCAGGTAGATCGGACAGATGACGGATATCCATCCAGTCCAGAACACTGCGGGCCTCTTCCTCGGCGGCGCGGCGGCTGTGACCAAGACCAGTCCCGGTCACAGCAAGGTTATCCAGAACGTCCAGACCGGTGAACAACCGACCGGCCTGAAACGTCCGTGCAATCCCGAGGCGGCGCAGCGCAAAGGGGGAGTGCGCCCCTACCGCCTCTGTCCCGAGCAGAACTTCCCCTGATGAGGGAGACTGGAAGCCCGTCAGGACATTGACCAGCGTGGTCTTGCCGGCACCGTTTGGCCCGATCAACCCGACGACAGACCCCGCGGACAACGACATCGAGACATCCGTCAGGGCGTTGAACCCACCGAAGGTGACAGACACGCCCCGGGTTTCCAGCTTGGCATTATCGGAAAACGATACCGGCATCGCGATCACGCCTCGGCCAATTCTTTTGCGGGTTTTGCAGTGCGGGTGTCACGTTCCGGGTCATAGGTGACCACGTAGACACCGCTTTCGTGCAGGTCAGCCGTCCAACCGGGTTCGATCACAAGGGTCGTGGTGACTTCCTCAATCACGGCAGGGCCATGTAGCACATCCCCTGCACCCAGTTTCGCCCCCTCGTAGACATTGGTTTCAACCGTCGCCCCGGAGGCATCGAACACCATCGGGCGGGTCCCCTTGAGCGCCTTGTCCGATCCCTGTCCTGCAGGAATACGCATCTGGGCGGGTTTTTCCACGTGACCGCAAATCGTGCTTTCGACGTTCACAACCTCGATCGCGCTGGCAGGTTCGTCATAGGTGTAAAGCTCTTTGTGACGTGCATGGAACGCGGCCTTGAGCTTTTCCAGCGACTCTTCGGTGATCTGGAACGGGTCGACCTCGACCGTGCACTCGTGCACCTGACCGACATAGCGCATGTCCAGCGACCGGCGGATCGAAATGCGGTCACGCGTGAAATCATCCGCTTCCAGATCGGATACGCCACGCGCCTCTAGCCCGTTGAACAGATCGTCCAGTTTCGCGGCCGCATCAGCCCCTTCCAGACGCACCGGCGCGGGCGCCATGTAGTTGTACTTCACGTCCGAAATGATCTGACCATAGGCACACAGACCCGAGGCCAGTTTCGAAATCAGAACCTTCTTGATCCCGATCTCGCGCGCCAATGCGGTGATGTGCGAACCGGTGGCGCCACCTGCGCCCATAAGCACGAAATCGCGCGGATCATAGCCCCGTTCCACGGTCACGCGGCGGATACCGTTGACCATGTTGTTGTTGACGATGGTGAACATGCCATAGGCGGCTTTTTCCACCGAGATCCCCAGCGGATCGGCCAGTTTCGCCTTGATCGCGTCGCGGGCCTTGGCCACATCCAGCGGCAGGCGCCCACCTACCAGACCGTCGCCATTCAGATAGCCAAGGGTCAGGTTTGCATCCGTCGTAGTGGGGTTTTCGCCACCTTGGCCATAACAGGCCGGCCCCGGTTCGGATCCCGCCGATTGCGGCCCCATTTGCAACAGCCCCATTTCGTCGATCCATCCGATCGAACCGCCGCCAGCACCCAGCGTTTCCACCTGAATCATGGGGATACCGATGCGATACCGCAGGAAGTCGATGTTCTTGCTGACATTGGCCTGACCGTCCTTGGTCAGGGTGATGTCGAAGGACGTGCCCCCCATATCGACCGTGATCAGGTTTTTCTCGCCCCATGGCTCGGCCACGTTCAGCGCCGCTTGCGGGGCAGATGCCGGACCCGAGTTGATCGCATAGACCGATTGGTCGGTCACGATTTCACCGCGTGCCAGCCCGCCGTTGGACTGGAAATAGCGCACGGGGTTCTTGGCGCCTAGCGAGGCAAAGTAGGCATCCACCGCGCTGACATAGCGTTGCAGGATCGGCGCCAGATAGGCGTTTACGATCGCGGTCGAGGTTCGGGTGTATTCACGCACCTGCGGATACAGTTGGGCCCCGATCGTCAGATGCACATCCGGCATCATTTCCCGCACGATCTCGGCTGCGCGCATCTCGTGTTCGGGGTGCAAAACGGACCAAACAAACGAAATCGCAACAGATTCCACCTTTTCGCGGATGAAGTGGCGGCAGGCCTCACGCACCTGTTCCTCGTCCAGCGCAGTGCGCACTGTGCCATCCGACAATACCCGTTCAGACACGCCCCGCCGCAGATAACGCGGCACCAGCATGGTCGCGGGCGGATAGTCGGGGTCATAACGATACCCGTCTTCCTTGTGGCCCAGACGGATTTCGATGCTGTCCTCGTGGCCCGAGGAGGCAATCAGACCGGTCCGCGCCCCGTTGTGGGTGATCAGTGCATTCAGGCCCACGGTGGTGCCGTTGATGCAAAGGTCGGTATTCGAAACGATTTCCTGCGGGGTGATACCGGTTTCTTCCTCGATCAGCGCCAGACCGTTGCGGATGGCTTGGGTCGGATCGGACGGGGTGGACAGAGCCTTGAAAATCCGGACCTGACCAGTTGCGTCGGCCAGAACGACGTCGGTGAAAGTGCCGCCTGCATCAATGCCAAGACGATATTTGGTTTGCATGGTATTTCTCCTTGATCGGATCTCAGGCGCTGGCGCGCAAACGGGCGGTTTCGGCCTCGTCGATTTGCAGGGATTCCGCGTCGGCAAAGACGACGCCGTATTCGATGCGGGCGGCCTCGATGCTGACCAGACCGTTGCGCACGTCCTCGACCACATGGGCAGGGCTGCGTTCAAAGGCAGGGCCAAATCCGCCGCCGCCAGGGTTGATATTCGCCGCGCGTTCACCCGGATTGATGGTTTCGATCACGTTGTCGGTGATAACTTCGGTCTTGCCGTTACGGGTGATTTCCAGACGACCGACCTTTTTCTCGATCAACTTGGATTCCGCGCCCGCCGCGCCCATCGCGGGGATGCGACGCCCTTCGCCAAAGGTGACCAGCGTCATAGGCTTGTCCAACGGCTCGACTTCCCAGCAAGCACCGGACCCGCCGCGGAATTTGCCCGCTCCGCCCGAATCCTCGATCATCGAATAGCGGTGGATGATGATCGGATAGCTGTGTTCCAGCATCTCGATATCGCCCGAGGTCAGGGCCCCGAAACAGCACAGCGGTCCGCGCACGTGCCAGCCGTCCTGCGTGGCCGTAGCCCCTGCCCCCGAAATGACCGAGGCCAGAACCATGGTCACGTATTCTTCGTCGTGACGGTCGTCCCAACCGGCGATGTTACAGCCGTTGGCATGTCCCCAACTGGCCGAAACCTTGTCCGGTGCGGCCTGTTCGAATGCCAGACGAACAGCATCGGTCAGGGTTTCCATCGGCGTGGTGGTACAGTTCATGTGCGGTGCGGGGGATTTCGCGTTACACAGCGTCCCTTTGGGCCCCATGTTCACCGTCACGTTGCGATACAGCCCCTCGTTATAGGGTGGCGGCAATTGCGCAAACATCATCAGGCCGAGGTAAACACCCGAGTAGCTGTTGCCCTCGTAGGAGTTGATGAAATACGGGATCTGTGGCGGGCTTGCGATCTCGATATGGCAGGTTTCGCCCTTGATCGTGACGGTCGCGGTGATGTCGAAATCACCGAATCCGTGGCCCGCATCCTCAAGAACGGCCGTTCCGGTATAGGTGCCATCCGGAACCTGCGAAATCAGTTTGTCCATGTGCTTGTTGGCCATGCTCAACAGCACTTCGATGCAATCCTGAACGGTATCCTTGCCGTATTTGTCCATCAGCGCGACCAGATTGCGGGCGCCGACCTGACAGGCGCCGATCAGGGCGTTGAAATCCCCCTCTTGGTCGCGGCGCGCGCGCATGTTGGTCAGCAGCATGTTCAGCACGTCGTGACGCGGCTTGCCCTTGTCCCAGATTTTCACGGGGGGAATGCGCAGACCTTCGGCAAAAATCTCTTTGGCTTCGGGGTTATAACCTGCGGGCACCGGACCACCAATGTCGGTCAGGTGGCCCTTGCACACGGTCCAGAACACCAGCTCGCCCTGATAGAAAACGGGGTAGTACATGCAGGTATCAATGATGTGGCTACCCGCATAATCGGGGTCGTTATGCAGGATCAGATCGCCTTCGTTGATGTCGCCTTCAAAGAAACCAGCGACGGCCTTCATCGCCGGAATAAGCGAACCAAGGTGGATCGGAATATCCTGCCCTTGCAGGATCATTTCCGGCGTGTGGTTGAACAGGGCCGTGGAATAGTCATGCGCCAGATTGAACACGGAACTGCGCGCGGTTTTTTCCAGAGCCAGCGTCATTTCGCGCTGCGTGGTTTCCAGAACACCACGCACCACGGACAGCGTGATGGGGTCGACGGTAGGTGTAGCCATAAGGTCCTCCGAGGCTGTTACACACCGTCCGGACAAAGCTGTAGAGGCCCCGGAATCCGGGGGAATCTCCCTGTCAGCGCGCCGCCCGAAACGGCATTATCGTTGTTGTTGGATGCAGCCTGCCTGCGGAATCGCGCTTCGTCTTGACGATGGGTGCGCAATGATTTGCGAATCCGTGCACTTGGGCGTCAAAGCCCGTGAAAACGCTTGACACATGGGGTTTCGGCCCCTAGCCTTCCTTCCCTAGCCTTCCTTATAGTCAAGGCAAACAGGGGAGGTTGGTCATGACGTTGGAGCAATATTCTACGGACAACGCAGCAGCGCCACATCGTGCCGCAGCGTGGAGTTCGATCATTGCCGAAACCTATTTCCCTTTGCACTTGAGCTTCCGCTCGCCGGAAACGTTTCGGGGCCGGTTATCACGCCGCGAGATGGGGCAAATCTCGGTCTCTCGCCTGTCAACAGAACCCCTGCAGTTCGAGCGTCGTCCCCACCATATCAAGTCCGCCACGGAAGAAGAGTATCTGGTCACGATTCCCCTCAAGAGCCCCGTCGTGTTCCGGCAGCTGGGCAAAGAGGTCCGCTGCGATCCGGGCGGATTTATTCTGGAACGCGGCGACGAGCCCTACCGGTTTTCATATGAAAGCTGCGCCGATCTATATGTCATGAAGGTCGGGCGTCAGGCCCTTGCGGATCGTATCCATGATCCTGACCGCTTTTGCGCCAAGGTGCTGAACGGGTATTCCGGCATGGGGGCACTATTTTCGTCGATGGTACAAGGGGTACACGATCAGGAAATGTCGACAGATTACCGAAGCAGTTCGGTGCTGACACGGCATCTGCTGGAACTTCTGGCCCTATCGCTGGAAGAAGTCGGGGCCGAAGATCCCGGTGCGGGATCGTCGGTCCGGACAGCCCATTTACGGCGGGTCGAACAGGTCATTCGTGACAACCTGACGAACCCGAACCTGTCACCGGACATGATTGCCGACCTTTGCGGGATTTCAAAGCGGTACCTGCACGAGTTGTTCAAAGATGTGAATGGCACCGTATCCCAGCGTATCCGCGACCGTCGCTTGCTGGCGGCAAAGGACATGATGGAGGCCCAGCCGCAGAAATCCATTGCGGAAATCGCCTATTCTTTCGGATTTTCGGAACAGGCGCAGTTCTCACGCCTGTTCAAGGCAGCGTTCGGGGAAACCCCGTCAGGGTATCGCGCAACGCTTCGCCAAGGTTGAACGGGCAGCGGAACGCAAGGCTATTGCTGCCCTCGTAACATGGCGATGGCCAGCAGCAATCCATTCAAGCGCGCCTGCGCCCCGTCGGAACGGGAATTGAGCAGGATCGGAACCCTGCCCCCCAAAACAATTGATCCGGTCTGTGCATTGGCGTGGAATTTCCACGATTTTACCACGGCATTCGCAGCTTCGATGTTCGGAAAAACCAACATGTCGGCGCAACCGGATACACCGTCGGCAGCCGCGCCCTTGATCGCAGCAGCCCGTGGGCTGATCGCCATATCATAGCCCATCGGCCCCGCCAGAAGGAACCCGTTGGCACCCTGTCGTACCAATGTGGCAGCATCGATTGTAGCAGGCATCGCTGGGGTAACCTTTTCGGTCGCCGCGACCAGCGCCACTTTGGGATTTACGACCCCCAGACCACGCCACAAGGCGGCGCTGTTTTGGATGATCGCCCGTTTTTGTTCGCAGGTCGGGGCAGGAAGGATGCCGTTATCCGTCGCCCCGATCAATCGCCCGAACCCCGGAAGCTCGGCGATGGAGATATTGGACAAAACCCGCGAGACGGCGATCCCCGTATCGCGGTTCACCACTGCTTTTAGATAGGCACCGCTGTCCACGGCCCCCTTGATCAGGATATCCGCTCGTCCCTCGCGTATTTCAGACACGGCCAGCCTTGCCATATCAGCCGGTGTTTGCGCGGCCAGAACCGTCACACAATGCTGGGCGGAACTTGGCAACAACGCCATGACCTGCTCCGGATCACCGGTGACCGTGGCATGCAGCACCAGCCCCATTTCGAAGGCCTTGGCCAATGCGATCGCGACTTGTTCATCGGCCCCGCCCGCGACGGCGATTTGAACCGGCCCCTGATGCGCAGCCTGCACCAAAAGGTCATCAAAACTCTGCACCCTGTTCATTGTGCAGCCCGCTGGCTTGGTGCCAATTGCGCCCAGGACATAGGTATTTCCTGACCGGACAGCACCCGCGCTGCGCCCTCTGCAAGGGCGAGACATTCATCGCTGCCGGGATAGGGCACCAGATTTGCGATCCGGCCCACTTTTGCCTGCAGCATGTCACGTACACGCGAACTGTTGGCCAAGCCACCGGTCAAAATGATCCCATCCAGATCGAAATTCAACACACTGCTCATTGCCCCGATCGCCTTGGCGATCTGATAGATCATAGCCTCGAACACAAGCGCGGCATTGCTGTCGCCTTCGGCAATCATCGCTTCGACACGACGCACGTCCTTGGTTCCCAAAAGCGCCTGCAAACCACCATTGCCATAAAGCTTTTTCTTCAAATCATCCTTGGTAAACCGGCCCGAATAACACAGATCAATCAACGCAAGCGGCGGCACTCCGCCTGACCTTTCCGGTGTAAAAGGAGAGGCTTCCATGCGGTTTGTATTATCCACGATCCGCCCCCCATCAAGGGCCGCGATCGAAAACCCCGCCCCCAGATGCGCCACCACTGCGCGTAGATCACCAAAGGGTTTGTTCAGGTCCGCCGCCAACCGGCGGCCACATGCGCGAATGTTCAACGCATGGCCGAAACTGAAACGCGGCAATTCAGGCACACCCGAAATACGTGCCACATCGCTGAACTGGTCCACGCTGACAGGGTCAACGACAAAGGCGGGCACCCCGTGTGCGTGGGCTATGGCATCAGCCAGTGGCGCACCCAGATTGCTGGCATGTTGATGCAACGGAGAATACAGGGCAAAATTCACCAGATCGCGATCAACACGGATCACCCCCGCAGGCACAGGGGTCAGCATCCCGCCCCGCCCTGCACAGGCGACCAGCCTGATCGGAACGGGAATATCGGACAGGAATTGCGCGACACAACGGGCACGAAAATGCAACTGCTCGGGGATCGTTTGGAACCGCGCCATCTGGGTTTCATCATGATCCAGCGTTGCCTCGGCAATCACCGACAACGTTCCGTTCGACCATTCGAAAAGCGCACAACGCGTTGTGGTCGTACCGGGGTTAATGGCCAGAATTGCGTTTTTCATCGCCCTAGCCCGCAAATACGTAGGATGTTTTCACGCTTGTATAGAACTCTGCCGCATACCGGCCCTGTTCACGAGACCCCAAAGAAGAGCCCCTGCGCCCGCCGAAGGGCACATGGTAATCAACACCGGCCGTTGGCAGGTTTACCATCACCATTCCCGCAGTGGATTTGCGACGGAATTCGCGGGCATATTTCAAGCTTCCGGTGCATATCCCTGATGACAGGCCAAACGCTGTGTCGTTCGCCAAGGCCAGCGCATGATCGAAATCATCCGCTGCAATCACACTTGCGCAAGGACCAAAGATTTCCTCTTGGCTGATCCGCATAGAGTTTTGCGCGTTCCGGAAAATGGCCGGACGCTGGAAAAATCCTTCGGTCGGGGCGTTGATCTGCTCGCCTCCAAACACCTCGGCGCCTTCTTCGCGCGCAAGATCGACATAGGCCAGATTAGAACGGAGCTGTTTTTCAGAGACCACCGGCCCGATCTGAGTGCCCGCGCCCAACGCATGCCCGACCTTTAGCGCCGCAGCGGCGGTGACCAGCCGGTCACAGAAATCATCATACACTGCACGATGCACAATCAGGCGCGACGAGGCGGTACAACGTTGTCCCGTGGAATAGAATGCACCATTCAGGCAGGCTTCGATCGCAAGGGGCATATCTGCATCGTCCATCACGACCATGGGGTTTTTGCCCCCCATCTCAAGCTGGACCTTTTTCAGGCCTCGCGCGGCCTCGACGGCCAAGGCCCGACCGACAGGCACGGATCCGGTAAAGGAAATCGCATCGATCAGAGGATGTTCGACCATCGCCTGCCCAACAACAGACCCTGCCCCCATGACCAGATTAAAGACACCCACAGGCAACTCTGCTTCGGCAATGATCTGCGCCAGCAGATGGGCCGTCCCCGGTGTCAATTCAGCCGGCTTGAAAACAACGCAATTGCCGTAACACAGTGCCGGAGCAATTTTCCACGCAGGTATCGCGATCGGGAAATTCCAGGGCGTAATCACACCGACGACACCAACCGGTTCGCGAGTAACCATGACATCGACGTCAGGCCTTACAGAGTCGATGGCATCGCCAGCGATCCGCAGGGTTTCTTGCGCAAAGAACTTGAATATCTGAGCCGCGCGAACGGTTTCGCCGATAGCTTCAGGCAGGGTTTTACCTTCTTCCCGTGCCAGCATGTGCCCAAACTCGCCCTTACGCGACAGGATCGCTGCGCCGATCCGTTCCAAAGCATCCGCACGCACCTGCGGGTTCGACAGCCCCCACGCAGGAACAGCCTGAGCCGCCGCCTGCGCGGCCTGATCCAGATCAGCGGCCGACCCGCTGGCATATTGACCGATAAGATCGGTCAAATCGGACGGGTTCCGGTTTTCAAGGCTTTCTTCGCAGCCAACCCACTGCCCGTTGATATAATTCTGGTGCATGCCGTCCCCCACCGGTCAAGCCGCAACTGGCCGGGCTGCGGCGGCCTCGATCGAGGCCTCCAGCAGGTCCAGCGCCTCGGCCACATGGGCCTCGGGGGTGGTCAATGGCGGCAACAAACGGATGACATTTCCGTAGGTGCCGCAGGGCAGGATAATCAGGCCGCGCTTTTCCGCTTCGGCCACAATCGCGTTTGTCATAGCCGCATCCGGCGTCTTGCTATCCCGGTCTGTGACCAGCTCGAACGCGACCATCGCCCCCAAGCCGCGCACATCACCGATCATTTCCATGCCCTGACGGTCGGCAATGATTTGCAGACGTGATTTGATCGTATCGCCCAACCATGTGGCGCGGGCACACAGGCCTTCTTCTTCGATCACGTCCAGAACAGCATTTGCCGCAGCAACAGCCAAGGGATTACCGGCGTAGGTACCGCCGATCCCGCCAATCGGGGCAGCATCCACGATTTCGGCCCGACCGGTCACGGCCGACAAGGGGAACCCGCCAGCCAGTCCTTTTGCCATCGTCACCAGATCGGCGGCAACACCGGCATGTTCAAACGCGAACATCTTGCCCGTGCGCGCCATGCCAGCCTGCACCTCGTCGGCGATCAGAACGATGCCATGCGCATCGGCGATCTGGCGCAGTTGGCGCAGGAAACCTGCATCGGCAATATTGAAACCGCCCTCGCCCTGAACCGGCTCGATGATGAAAGCCGCGACGCGCGACGGATCAATGGTGGATTTAAACAACCCTTCCAAAGCGGCAATGCTCTGTTCTGGTGTGACGCCATGATATGCGTTCGGGAACGGTGCGTGATACACCTCGGGCGGCATAGCACCGAACCCTTTTTTGTAGGGAACGACCTTTCCACACAGCGCCATGCCCATCAACGTCCGACCATGAAATGCGCCACTAAAAGCGATCACGCCAGAACGTCCGGTATGGGCCCGCGCCATTTTCACGGCGTTTTCAACCGCTTCGGCACCGGTCGTAACCAGCATCGTTTTCTTTTCGAAGTCACCCGGGGTCGCAAGGTTCAGCCGCTCGGCCAAGCGCACATACCCTTCGTAAGGCGCAACGTGAAAACAGGTGTGGGTGAAGGCCTCGGACTGCTCGGCTACGGCCTGCATGAGCCGGGGATGCCGGTGCCCTGTGTTGTTGACCGCAATTCCTGCTGCAAAATCGATATAGCGCTTGCCATCCACGTCCCACAATTCTGCATTCGCAGCGCGCGCCGCATAAATACCCCGCGTGGCAACACCCTGCGCCACCGCCTGATCCCTACGTTCCTTAAGTTTTGCAGCAACGGTCATGTCGATCTCTCCTGATTCTGTACATTCACGTTACATTTGCTCAATTATTTGAGCAATAGATTTTGTTGACCTTGCGCAAAAAGCCTGAAAATCTGCGATACACAGTGAGAAGCGGGGCAATATGTCGGAATTTGACGTCGGCAATCGTTTAAAAGAGCTCAGGATCGCGAGCAACCTTTCCCAAAGGCAGCTTGCCGATGCCGCAGGCGTACCCCACGGGCAAATTTCGATGATCGAAACGAACAAAAGCAGCCCCTCTGTCGCCTCTTTGCGCAAGATTCTGGGCGGATTAGGCATAGGTATGTCCGAGTTTTTTGAGCCGGATGCCCCGAACGACGGTGATGTCTTCTTTACACCGAATACGTTTCGCGATCTGACATCGCGCATTTACCGTGAACATGACACCATTTCCGGGCGGGTTACCCTGAAACAGGTCGGGGATGCGCGCTCGAACAATCTGCAAATCTTGCACGAAACCTATGAACCCGGTGCAGATACAGGCGAGACCATGCTTGAACACTTCGGAAACGAAGGCGGCGTGGTCATCGCCGGAGAACTTGAAGTAACCGTCGGCGAAGCCACCCGCATTTTGAAGCCTGGCGACGCCTATTTGTTCAACTCACAAGACCCGCACCGCTTCAGGAATATCGGGGACAGGCCTGCCATCGTGATATCGGCCTGCACACCGCCTTATCTGTGATCGCCCGCTGAATTCCTTGTAGCCATCTCGGGCTTCCTCTTTCATACTACAATCAGTTTTTTGAATGTATGGATTCCCAGATGGCTAGTTTCAGCAAGATTTTCGGGCGCGCGTTGATGATCGCCGTTCCTTCCGCCCTTGGTTTGGTCGCCATCCTATATTCGGGAAATCTGAAAACCCTGCCACAGGGCTCTGATGTATCACGGCCACCTGCCCTTGTGCGCGTGATAACCGTCGAACGATCCGAGATTATCGCGCGTGTCAGCGGCTATGGCACCGTCGCCCCCGCCCGCGACTGGCGCGCGTATTCGGGGCTGAGGTTGCTGCATATGCCATAAGGGATCGGCAGCTCACGAAGAGCCGCCAACACCCCTGGTCTTAGCCGTGCCGATATCACTTCACGGGCGATCGCAAACTGAGCTTCTAAAAGATGAGCGATCGTTGCGCCGCCCTCGATTTCCTCGTTGATTTCCGCAAGCGACAACCCGGTGGTCATCGTAAGCCGACGAAACCTATCGACCTTCTGGCGCGGCATGCGGCGCAGCATCGACGCGAAGGGGCGCCGACGATCCGTGATCTCGATTAAGGTGCCGAACAGATCGAAGCAGATACAGTCGATCCCATTGAGCATTTGGTCTGTTTTCAAAGGCTGTCACTCACATCTGTCTTGAAGGTCGACCCTATTCGACTCAAGATAGAAGTCCATGGGTGTGCCCGTCCGTTGCGCGTCCGCAGCACATCTCTATCGATAAGCGTTCCACTCATAAGTGTCAGTATGGATTCCATGACTTGTCGGCCAGTCTCGGACTGATACAGTGAGACCATAATCTGGTTGCATATTGAATCTGTGCGCATAGGAGGCAGGGTGAACGACGGCAATAGCCCAATCAAGTGGTCAATTGAGCAAAGGTTGACGTTCATCGAGTTTCGCCTGCTGTGGGAAGGGCGTGTGAACCGCAGTGATCTTATGCGTTAGGGTCTGTGGACATTCATCGTGAGGCGATGATGGCAGCCGCGAGATGCCAATTGGCGGCGTAGCTGGACGTTGTCTTTTCGTAGCGGGTCGCTATGGCTCTGAATTCCTTGATCTTTGCGAAGAAATTCTCGATCAAGTGCCGCCACTTATAGGCGTGCTTATCGTAATCGCGCAGGAACTTGCGGTTCGCTTTCGGTGGGATGATCGCGGTGGCTCCGCGCGCATCGAGTTCGGTGAGAAGCCAATCGGCATCGAACGCCTTGTCGGCCAATAGAGCATCGAAGGCAACGCCATCGATGAGCGGTTCGACGCCCTTCATGTCGTGAGCCTGACCGGGCAGGAGAACGAAGTTGGCCAGGTTTCCGAGCGCATCGACCAAAGCAACGATCTTAGTGGTCAATCCGCCGCGCGAGCGTCCAATGGCTTGATGCTGTGTCCCCCTTTTGCGCCGCTCGCCTTCTGGTGAGCCTGAACAATCGTGCCATCGATCATTGCGTATTCGAAATCGGGAGTGCCGCTGATTTCCTCGAAAATTCGCTCGAAAACGCCGCCCTCAGCCCATCTGCGGAACCGTCGGAACACGCTGTTCCAGTTGCCGAAATCAGAAGGCAGATCGCGCCACGGTAACCCAGTCCGCACACGCCACAGAACGGCTTCCAGAAACAGACGATTATCCTTGCCCGTCGCACCCGCATCGCCTTGCTTGCCAGGCAAGTGGGGCGCAAGGCGGACCCAGACCTCATCTGTCAACACAAACCGCTCTTCGTTCATTCAAACCTCCATTTTGGAAGCTTGAATCAGATTTCAGCCAGCTTGGGAATCCTGAATGTCCACAGACCCTTAGTTCAGTATATCCAAAAACCAGGCAGCACTCGACCTTGGGCAGTATCTGACACAGGCGCCCGGCAACATGGAATACAACCGGCTCAGCAAGACATACGAACCCACTGACCGTTTTTCTCCGCAATTTTTGGAGCAAGATACCACGTCTTATTTACCCAACTTCGGTCCGTCTCCGAAGGCATTGTCGCGCGCGAAAACTCTTGGATCGGCCTGTTTCCGGATTTTGGGTCCTTTCCTATTCCGATGCGTGGCGTGCCAGTAGCGGTCTTGCAGAACGTTTTGCGTGCCATCCGCAGCGAGACTTCAATCGAGATCAGCTATCAGTCTCTGTCCCGTCCTGACCCCGTTTGGCGGCGGATCGCACCGCATGCGATCGGGTATGACGGATTTCGCTGGCATGTCGGCGCTTGGTGCGAAATCGATAACGTCTTCAAAGACTTTCTGTTTTCGGGGATCTGCGACATTAGCGGCACGCATCCGGCTGCAGTCAAGAGTGCTGAGGATGCCGACTGGCACAGCTATTTTGAAATGGTCATTGGCCCCCATCCGGATTTTTCAGATAGTCAGAAGGCGGTGATTGCAGATGATTATGGCATGGTAGATGGCCGCATTGTTCTCAAACGCCACCTTAACCGGAAATTGGCTGCATGGCTTTGTTCCTCTGAGCGCCACGATTCGTCGAAAACGCGCCCTTTGGTTGTTTTGCGGGCATCACATCACCAAAAGCGTGAAGCAAAAGCCCAACTTGAATCGTATCCGATGGGTGGCAATAATTTACCGATGTCAAGGGGGCTTTAGCTTTTGCGAAAAATTCTTAGCCTCGCGAGCATCCGCTTCGCGTATCGGAGGGGGTGGTGCTCAAAATGCACGATTTTCGGGGTTGCGAAAAATTCTCAGCCTCGGAGGCGTCCGCTCTACGGGTAAAGGGTTTGGTGCCGAATATTGACGGCTTTTAGATTTGCGAAAAAAACTAAACCGTTATATTTCAATATGTTAAGCGATATTTTTTCTTGCGTTTTAGGTTGATTTCTCCTAGGCATAAGCATGACTATTGACGAGCAACCCTTCGATCCCCTTTGGCCTTTTCAAGATGAAATCAATCTAATCCGCAGTCTGCTTGGGGCAGCTGAGGGGCCCGACGGCAACCCAGGAATCAGGCTCAGCCGATGCCTGCGTTTCATCGTCAATGAGTACAGGCTTGACGCGCAACGCGACCGGGCAGAGCCCCCGACTTTGCTTGATATCCTAAACAAAGTGGAGGGGCTCAGCCAGACGACGCCGACGGCAGAAGTCCTCGCAAACGCGCCGTTGTTGGAGGACTGGTCCCCCGGCGTCGAGGTTGACGGCTGCGCCCGTCTATATGGCCGCGTGGCAAACCATCCAAGGCTGTCTGACGGTGCCAGGATTTTTACATCGCCATATCTTCGCCTAGATCCCCAAAATAGCTGGGCACGCAGTTGGAGCCGGTTTTATCGGCTCGGGACATACAATCGCAGCTTTATGGGCGAGTTGATCCTCGACGAGGTTTTAGACCCGCAGACACGGTCGATTGAGATCCCGACAAGGTAATCAAAAGAGGATATATGATTTGCCGTCCATGAAAGCCCTCACTCGCAGTGACTTTCACACCATTGGATAATTCAGCCGGGCGCAAGATGTTTACAGCTTTTCCCCACCCCAATAGAAACGGAGACCACCATGAACCTTATCGATTTTGCAAAGCATCTCCCTGCAGATTTCACAGAACAGGAATTCGCCGCTTTGATGAACCAAGTGATCGACCTGAAATCCATCGTAGACCTTTCAGAACAGGAGCGAAGCGCCCTATTCAATGGTGTTCAATATCTGGTTGATTTCCTACTGTTGGCGCAGGAGGTGAATGGCGAGCTGAGGAGCCATGAAGGCAACTTTATGATGGACTACCGAGGGCCATTCATTCCGACTATTCTGACCCGTCCCGAGGGGCATGGTATTGACAGAGCAGCTCTGGAAAACTTTGGTGTCGGGGAAGCAGACAAGTATTTCAGTTGAGGGGACAGGCCATTTGTCTCGTCACCGGACAGAAAAAGGCCCAGTCCTAAGCAATGATCAATCATGCGCGATCACCGCTACACCTCACCCCCGCTGAGCGGGAACCAGCCTTCGCGTTCATGTCTCGTGTCGCCGCCGTCGGCGGCACCCCTGCCATCGATTTTGGGCAGGATATCGGAGTGCCATTTCAAAAGATTTTGGATGGTGCTTCTGAGGCAATTCACTTGCTGGCCAACTTGGCAGGGACGCAGGCCGACGAACTTGAAGCATGGCAACCCTCAAAAGTTTCCAGGACAAAACGCAAGCTTGCAGGGCACCTTTTTCCTAGTCGGCACCTACTGACATCAGAGGTGCGTGGCTGTCTGTCTTGCTTGAAGGAAGACATTGCACAATCCCAGCTTCCGCCACATCGCGCCATGACCTACCGAGCTGATTGGCTCGTTCCGCAGGTCTCCATATGCCTAAAACATAAGCAGGCGCTTGTTGCACTCTGGAAGGAACCGAAACCGACCATCCGCTATGACACCGCGGCGCGCTTTCGCGATATCTCCGCCAATCAGTTGAAAGATTGTGCAGGGGGAGAAGACCGGGAACCAACAGAGTTCGACCTCTGGCTCAATGATCGACTGACCGGTACAAAAGCCGTCTCGAACTGGCTTGACCAATTTCCTCTGCATGCCGCAGCAAATTTCTGCCGCCTCTTTGGGTTTGCGTTACTGCGACTTGAAGGGATTACTCCGCAGAAGGTCGCTGATGGATCTGATTGGGCTTGTTCTCAAATGGGCTTTGAGGTCGCATCTCTTGGCGAACAGCCCATTCTCGACGCCTTACAAAAACTGAACCGGACGGCGGAGCCAAGGATGGGGCCGAAGGCCGTATTCCCGATCCTCTATGATCGATTGACCCACGACTATGCTGATGACCCGGATTACGCGAAGTTCCGCTCTCTCTTGGCTACGCATTTGACCCAGACGTGGCCTTTGGGTCCCGGCGATGAACTTATGGGGGAGCCTGTCACAGAGAGGCGCCTACATTCTGTGGCAACCGCATCAGCAGCGACTGGTATCGACAGTCGTCGACTGCGCAAAATGCTCGAAGCCAAAGATATGATTGATCGCAACATGCCAGATGCATGGGCTGTCTTTGATGCGCAACGGGCGGATCAACTTTTAGAGCCGTTGGTTGCCTTTATGACGGCAAAAGACTTTGCGGCATCAATTGAGCTGCCTCGGTATCAGTTCGATTTACTCGTGAAAGACGGGATGCTCGCGCCCGCCTTGGAAAACGCCAATACAAAACATGTCTGGGATCCACGTGATGGCCAAAAGTTCCTCGATAAAATCTTGAATGGTGCCGAGACACTTCACCAGGCACAACATGGCTGGGAACACATCGCTAAGTGTGCCATGCGGCTAAAATGCGAACCCGGCGACATTATTCGAGCCCTCGCCGATGGCCGCGTCCGACGCGTTGCGCGGAATGTTCAGTTTGAGGGATACCAATCGATTCACGTCTATCACGAAGAGGTCGCGCAAGCATTGGGGAGCGATGAGCCGACGGCTATGTCTCTGCAGGTCTTCACCAAGGCAATCGGTCTTGGCCAGCCCGTTTTCCTGAACCGCCTGGTCAAGAATGGCCACACGCCAACGACACAAATCCAAAACCGGAAAACAAAAGCGCTCCAGCGATACATCACCGACGCGGATGCAAAGGCGTTTCACGCAAAGTTCGTGACCCTCCGGACTTTGGCAAAGGCCAGGGGCACGACATGGCAAAAGCTGTCAGCCCGGCTTCGACAGGCCAAGATTACTCCGTTTTCGCCGGATGGGGTAGATTACGGCTACCTCTACTTGAGGGAGGACGTGATCGATCTCGAGGTATGACCTCACAGAAACCCTAGAAACAAGAAGGGCGGTGCATTTGCACCGCCCTTTGTTCTTTGAGTGCCGGACTTCCAGTTGTCTTCTGACCGCATTTTAAAAATGCGCTTTTTGTCGCAAAAGCGCAATTTAGATGTCGGACGTCAACCGGTCCATGGCGGCAAATATCTGCTTGTAAGCTTCGAACGGATTATACTCTGATGCTCTTAGAATGTTGCCTGGTTCGACTTGGAACTCTTCGAACAAGAGTTGCCGATGCTCCCGAATGATCTCGTCTCCGCGTCGTGGTTCTCTAGTTGGAAAAGGGATCACGGGGCAAATCTCGTCAGGGTTCAATTTGTCTCGGATGCGCGACAGCCTAATTCCTTGCTGTTCGCCGAGCACCGGAAACCATACCCGAGGAATCTGATCGGTCGATTCACTATCAAGCTGCCCGCCAAAACCGATCACGTTGGTGACGTCATCACGGAGCGTACCTCGCGCGGCGCCGATGTCAGCCGACACGCTCTCGGCGGTCGTCACATGGAGATTTACGTCCGGTCCATCTACACTCATTTTGTCAAGCTCGTGGAGCAGAGATGCGACCGCCGTTAGCGCCACCATCCTGGGCATAGCGCTAATGTCCACCACAACGTCAGTATACACGCCCAAAGAACCCGCGGCGCGCAATGCCTGCCGCACGTTCCTAGAAGTGGCGTTACCTTTCCCGGAGCGTCCGAGTGAGACCTCAATCTCGCGAATCTTCGATGCGCCGACCAAAGCTTCGAGTTTTTTAACGTTTTCGAGAGTGAGCTGGATTCTTAATTCGCTGTCTTGGAAGCCGTTGTCGAAGGCAAGCAACCAAACATCGACTTCCCCACCAAACTCCACGATCTTATCCAAAACAGATAGAGCCCTCGGGTCGTACCCACGCCCAAGCACAAACAAGAAACGCTTGGAAGGTTCATTTGCGTATTTCTGCCAAAAGGCATCAAAATCCTCACCCTGACGGAAGATATAGGGGTCCCAACGCATGATAGTGACCTCGCTAGACAAGCCTCGGCTCCCTGTCCGACTGCTCCCCTATGTCGCCGAGCTCCATCCAGCGATGAAGTGTTCCAAGCGATTGCTCACGCCAGCCCCCATATCCAAGCGGCAGGCCAAATTTCACACATAGCAATCTGTTCAGATAGAAAACCATGTAGGATTTTCCCTTCGCCTTCCGATCCAAATGCGGGGTAATCAAGTTATGCGCAACTAGGGAAGTGACGACATTTCGCAATTGAAGAAGATGCTTGATCTTTTTTTCATCTTCATTTGCCAGCGTATTTCGATCCTGCATGGATATCGCAAACCCGGTGACTCCCGGCATATAGGGAGCGGTTGGGCGAAAGGTCTGATCACGGCAGTATTTGCCAAGAGCTTCCAGAAATCTCTTTGCATCGTAGCCCTGGGGCAGGCGCCGGACCAAGCCTTCCCATCTTAACTCGGCGACTTCACGAATTATCGCATCCTGTCGTTCTGCTGACAACGAACGCGGAATGCTCCTTGGACCGGTGATCTTTGCAGAAATCTCTTCGAACAACGCTCCAGCTACCTCAAGATACTGATCGATGTTCGAACTCGCCACTGCCGCTAGCGTGTCTTTTCCAAAGTACAGCGGAGTTTCCATTTCGGTTCTTAGGAAATGCTCAGCGGCCCTCGAAACGGCCTTTTCCTTTTCATCGAGTTCATCAGCCGGCAGAACGTCGAATGCGAATGACGCCTGGCTCCGCCTTAGGTCCCGCTCGATCAGGATCTCTGTGGACCGCCACTTAATAGCTGATGAAATCGCATCTCTGCGATCTTCTCGAGCGGCAGAAATCCATTCTTCATAGCGGCTATCACCGGCGGTCTTCTCGACAAGTCGCGTCTCGATCTCGGATGACTTCTCGCCGTATCTATTCTCACCTTGCGCCAGCTCTTCCTCGTTTGCTACCAAAGGGAAGAACTCTCTCCCTTCAAAACCGTCCGCCTTGGATGCCCTGAGATTGGCAATTTGCTCGGCAAATCGCGTGAAACCAGATGACCGCTTTCCGGACCACTGTGTTTCAAGCTGGATGACGGAGTCGTAATCGCGTTTCTCCAAGGCACCTTCGGTCAACAAGTCTTGGTGGCTCATCGCATCGAGGCGCTCGGCAATCCAAATACCGCAGGGCTCCCGTGCATTGGTTACAAGGTTTATCAGACTTTTGCGTTGCGCATTGTCCAAGAATTGAAGTTCGTCGAAAAGGAGAATTCGTCGGGACCGAACCTCTCCGCGCCCATCGAACATTCTCGCCCGGGCAAACCACTTGAGACTGTCGAGCCTTGTATGGCCACCTTGGAGTGCATCTGGCTCCCCTAGATCATCCATCGTGTCATAAAAATTGCGTTCGATCTCAGAAGCCCATTCGAACAGCTCTGTTCCACTCGCGGATGCAGGCACAGTTGCTCCAGACTCTGGTTCCCAAGTGACTCGCAATGTTTTCAGATCATCCGGATATAGTCGTCCACTTTGATCAAGGAGTGATCGGAGCGTCGCGATGACGATTCTAGAATCCAGAAGCGATCTGAATAACCCATTGCCGCGATCGATCTGCGCCAAATCTTGATACTCTGTCGAGAACGAAATCATGGCACCAAGCAACTTGGCTCCGTTTTCATCTACGGCACCGAGATTACTCAAGACATCGAACGTTGGCTTGACCTGCTGATCTTCCCGCAACGACACAACGAGCTCGAGCGGGCGCGGCAGCATCATTCGCAGCAAGGTTGTCTTTCCGCCCCCAGGAGCGCTTCGAAAGAAGACTAGTCCGGAAAACGGATCTTCTTTGTCGTCGACGACATCCAAAGCTCCAGGCCCGAACAGTCTGACGAACTGTTCATCACTCACCGAACGCTGGGATGCTCTTATGCGGAATGGGTTTCTCACAGCTACTCAAACTTTCTATGGCGACTGACACGAGGGAACAAACCGCGTACCCTGTGCACATCTTCTGCCCACAAAAGGAAGATGGAGTTGTTGGGTGTATTGTGTGCCAGAACTACCGGCAACTTACACCCTGCATAACCGAAACGTTTGGACGTGCCACCAACCTTCGAATGTTCATCGTCTGCATCGGGGTCAAAGTAGCGGTCTTGGTTGGCAAGAGACAAAATTCCATCGTCCGTCGGCGGCACCAGCTTCACGCCGCAGTTGAGGCGATGAACAACCTTGAACTCGATTGATCCTTTCGAAAATGGCAGCTGTTCCAAACGCTGCTCGATGTGTTCTATCGCCTGATCAGCCGCGATGTAGATCACGACGAGCACCGAAACTCCGGATTGAGCCACGAGACTACCTAAAAGCTCATCGCTATCGAGTTCGCGGATAATTTTTGCAATTTTTCCGTCCCAGTCTCCGTTCTTTCCCTCTCGAAGGTAGCTGGTCCCACTCGCTGTAAAGTCATCCAGCAATACTACATACTCGAACTTAGCTTGATCTTCCGGTACTTCCGCGCCAGAGATCGTTGAGAGATCCTTTTGTAACTTTTCCGTGAACCCTTTGGCCTTTGGCGAAGACATATCATATGCGTGGAACACTTGCTCATGGGTGATGTCTTGTGGATGCGCCCTTCGAAACTGGTCAGTACGGGCACCGTCGCTCAATCCAAGAAACAGTGTCTTTCGTAATCTTGCGCGATATTCCTTGGATTTAACTATCGATTTTACCCGATGGGCTTCCAAAGCCGAATGGCTCTCCGCGGTATCAGCAATCAACTTTGGGCGAACAAAGGTTGGAAAAGCCAACCCAACAAGACTGTTAATTTCCGCATTTGAAACAAATATTAACCGTTCCTTGACGAAGGAATAGGCAATATCTCGTTCACCCTTGGTTTCAAACTGCTGCAACCACAGCGCTAGGCTCTCCAGAAAGCGGCGCCCAGGAGCGAACTGCTGATACTCGTCGTATTTGTAGGACGCAAAGCTTTCCAGCAAAGCTCTTTCCTCTGCCTTCTCGGCATCGGACCACCCCATTATCTTGGTAAGAAGTGTTTCAGCGAGTTCTTTCTTCAATTTGTCAGACCTCGGTCGGAGGGCTTAATCGCCATAGCCCAAGCCTCTTCAAGCTTTGCCAGCCTCTCAAGGTAGAAGACCGTCGCTTGTACACCACGGATACCTGCGGGAGCCAATGCCCAACCTGTTTTCGGATCTTCGCTCGCCCGATCGACACTCAGACCAAGTGGATGATCCAAAAGCTGAAAATCGTTCCCGACTGGATCGGCGCGGTCACCAATGCGTAAGACCGCGCCACTGTCTATTTTTGCATAGTTGCACAGCTCTTCGACCAGCTTAAGCTTGCTTTGCCCCCCGATTAGGACATCGACCGAGTGGCTCGAAATTACAACTTGCTTATCAAGTCCACCTAATCTCAACGCCTCACGAATTTCTGAGACCGCCCGAGATACGTCTCGTCTTCTCCGAAATTTTATTGAAATCTGTTTCGTGTTCGCTCGAATTTCGCAAGAAGACAGAAATGTACCCTTACGCAGTTCCTCGAGCATTGGATCAACCGCATCCAATTCGTCTAACAGGGGATCACGATCGTCGCTCAAAGAACTAATTACTGCGCCATTATAGTACCCCACAAGTACTCGCCCCCAGAGCTCTCGCTTTATGCTCGACCTTAGAGACACGCCCGCACTTGGTCCCCGACCCGTTGCAATACCTATGGGCAGCCCGCCTTCAAGGAGCCTATTCAGTTCTTCGGCTACCTTGGGCCGAAGGCCAACTTTGAACCGGTCGCGGTCATCAGAGAGCGTCCCGTCATAATCCATCACCAAACCCTGAATGGAAGCATCTCTGACAAAATTAATTGCGCTAGAATAATGCTCAAACCAAGTCTCCTTGTCTGCCCCTGAGAGATTAACTCCCTTCCGTGCGAGCGCAGCATTCAGGTTCAACTCCTTCTGAGATTCTGCAGGAAGCATCGGACCGATCCGATAGAGCCGCCTTCCGAATTCCGGCACTCCTGGCTTGGCGGGGTCTATTTTTGAGGCCTCGCCAGCTCCAAGGCTCAGATGTAAACCTGCTACGATTCCTGCAATAGCCTGTAGGTGTCTGGGTCCGCGAAAATCTATTCTCAGTCGCGGAATTTCTCGCGGTAAAGCCTCAAGGGTCTTGGTTGCGAGCTGCTCCATTCCGTCGCCCACCAAACAAACGATACCCGTGGACGCCTTATGTTTATGCATCCAGAAATGTCTTCCGTGCCCAAAATTTCGCAAGTCCGCAGCATGTAGGTTCCCCAGACCAGCTTCAACGAAACGAGACTCAAGATCGACAGACGTTGCTCGCAAGGAGTTCGTGAACAATAGGCTAACAGTCCGATTCAAGCACAGATCTTTTGCTTGACTGGCGATGTCCTCCGCGCTCCATCCGCAAATGATTTGGTGCATTAGTTCCTCAAGCGACGAAGGCAACTCCTCGCTATCAAATCCCGACGCTTGGTACGCTCGCAAAATCAGGACGGAAGACGCAACCAAAGATGCGACTGCCAAGAAACCGTCTTTAAAGCTTTCAGACTGAAAATCGACAATATCTGCGTACTGAAACCTTCGCCCCAAAGCGTGAAGTGGGCTCTCATCTTTTAAGACCAGCGCGGAAAGCGGCAAGAACTCCCGTTGAGCTGCGGCCTTGAAAGCCACACCAATATCTCGGTTTCGTCCACTTGCCGAAAAGCATGCAATACCGGCATTCGTAGTCGGGCCGGAAATGATTTCGAGCGGTGTGACAGCTTTGGCGGTTTCGCCTTCCATCAATTCATGCATCTGAGCCGCGAAGCTAGCCACAGAGTAAGATCCTCCAGAGCCAACCATCATCATGGGGCTCTCTCGCCAACCGTCCACGACTCGACAGAGTTCGGAGATATCTGCCTTCATGGCTGACTGATACGCGTTCTCAGCGCTGCGTAGTTCCGCTCGGTATCTCTCAGACACTGCAAGCCTGCCTTTTTTCTGTTTTTGCCCCCAGGGCTCCGTTGTGCGATCACCATCGAACTTTCGGCCGAATGGAAGAGCTCTGCTTGAGGGAGATTGCGGGGTTGAATGAACACCCACAATCCTTGTTTGCGACAGTTTTTTCAACCGTGTATCGCACTGGATCTTCAGACATTTGCAGGTCAGCTTGTGATGGAGTGACCGACAACCACGGGAGCGAAACCGCCAGTTCTCTGACTAGCACTGAAACACATTTCGGTCATTACCCTCCCAACAACTCCGCGATGAAATCCTCCTGCCGATCGAGCGCCGCCTCCCATTCCTTCGGCAGCGCCGCTTCCCGCTCGAGCGTCTCGGGCACAGGTTGCCCGCGCCTGGCATCCATCGTCCTCACGCTCATCGCGCGCGCTTCGCGGCGCTGTGATCGATCCCGCACAGGCGCGCGTTCGACTGGTTTCACCAGCTCGTCAGAACTTGCCTCGTCACCACCGTCGCTACCCCAAGGCCCCACACCCTGCACGCTCGGCGGATAGGGGAAGGGCTTGCCCTCCTGTCGTGCCAACATGTCCTTGAAGAACGGATCGTCGTAATACTTGATCCGGCTTGCCTTGATCGGATGCTGCGGCGAGGCGAGGATGATGACCTCGTCGGGGTCCATCAGGCGCGCTTCGGTCTCGGAAAGCAGCGGCCGTTCCTCCAGCCGCGCTGATGTTGACGTCGCGCCAAGGAAGCCCTTGTTCCGGCCATACATCCGGGTCACGGCCTCGCGGGTCGTGCTGCCTACTGCGGCGGATACCTCCTTCACGGTCCGCTGATCGCGGGGAGTGATATAGAGCTTAAGCCCTGCCCCGTTTTCGAGACTTTCGCGGCCCTCGGGCCCGTAGATCCGGTCGAGCGAAGCCAGCGACTGCGCGATCATCGCGACGCGGCCGCCGTAACTTGCCAGCGAATGGATCGCGCGTTCCAGATAGGGCATCGCCCCCATCTGCTGGAATTCGTCGATCATCATCATGACCGGCCAGTGCTCATCCGGACCGGGCTCGTTCAGCCGGATCGACGCGATGAGATCGGCGAACATCAGACGCAGGAGCGGCGCCAGCGTCGCGATGTGATCCTCGGAGACGGCGATGTAGAGCGATTGCGGGGTCTTTCGGAAGGTCGAAAAATCGAAGTCGCTCGCCTCAGTGGCCGAGCGCACCGCCGGGTTGTCCCATTGTTTGAGACCCGCGGTCATCAGCGCCTGGATGTTCGATGTCAGCAGCCGCGAGGAGGCCGAAGCGGCGTTGGTCCAGAGCTCGCGCAGGATGTCTTCTTCCGCCTCGTCTGCATAGGTCTTGTATTGCGCGTTCTTATATTCACCCCCGGCGACGATCTTGTTCACCTCGCCGAGGTTCGGCGTGCCGCGCTGGATCGCCAGCAGGCCGGCCGCGACAAAGATCGACTTGCCGGCCTCAGAGAAAGTGTCGAGCGTCTTGTTGTCCTTGTCGAGGAAGAGGTCGGCCAGGATCGAGACCTCGGTGAAGCGCTGCGCGAAGCTCGGAGCCTTGGCGATCCGGGCCAGAGGATTGTAGCGATGCGTGGCATTGGCCCAATCAAACGGGCTGAAGCGATAGACCTCGTCGCCGTTGAGCGCCCGCAGCCGTGCAGTCTTCTCGAAGTTCTCGCCCTTCACGTCGAGCACCACGACCGAGCCCGCGAAGCTCAGGAGGTTCGGGATCACGAAGCCGACGCCCTTACCGGCACGGGTCGGCGCCACCATCATCACATGGGGGATGGTGGTCGAGGAGATGAACTCTGCCTTGGAACTCGGCGCACCAAGCTTGCCACAGACGAAGCCTTTGCCCGGGGCCTGCAGCATGTCGTTCTTCTTCAGTTCGGCCTTCGTCTGCCAGTGTGCCGATCCGTAATCGTCCCGCTCCTTCTTCCAGGTCCAGGCAAGCGCCAGCGCACCGAGACCGATAGACCCAAAGCCAACGGCGCCAAACCCGACCTTGAAGGCCTCTGGGTGCGCCGCGCGGGTGCCGGCGCTCGCCTTCCAGAGCGCCAACATGTCGAAACTCTGAAACCCGGTTTTCAGGGCCAGGGTCAGGTAGAAGGCGGCAACGATGGTGCCGATGACGGCGCCGCAGATCACACCGAAAAGAAGCGCAGCCCAGAGGGGAAGTGTCTTGGTCATAGTGGTCATCCCCCTCAGAATTCCATCTCGTCATCGAGACCGCGGTCCCGACCGAGATCGCGCCCCATTTCCTGCGCCTCTTGCTGGCCGCGCATCCGCGCGACCTCGGTCGCCTTGTCCTGCTGCAACACGGCAGCGCGGTCGGTAAAGACCTGGTCGCCGGTCTCCTCGAAGGTCATTTCGAGGAACTCCTGCGTGACCGTGATCTGATCGAGCTTGCTCGGCAGGGCCGCATCCAGCACCTCGTAGTTGCCGCGGCGCAGCTCGGCCAAACCTTCTTCGCCCAACTCCTTGAAGAGCTCGGATTGCAGGGTTCGCTCGATGGTCTCCTCCTGTGCCTCGGTGAGCTTGCCGTCCCGCAGCATGTCGGCGAGGTCCTGCAGGTAGGGATTGGGCGTCCGGTCGTCTTCGTCGATGAGGGGCAATGTCGCCTCCTCCTCGTCCGCGAGGGTTCGCCCGATCTCGACGCCCAGTTCCTTCGCCCGCTCCATCAGCGCGTCCATCACCCCGTCGACCTTCTCGAGCGCGGCATCTAGCTGGTCGTCACTCGCGGTCTCAACGCTGAGACCGTCTTTAGCCAGCACCGCGTTCATGTCCCGCTCGACCCAGTCCTGCGCCATACCGTAGTTGCGCGTGCCGCCCGCCGCGATCCGGGCCACCAGCTCCTCGCTGTCCATGCCCGCCTCCTCGGCGCGCTCGAGCACATCGCGCAGCCCCTCATCCTTGCCGGACCGCAGCGCGTCGATCAGCACATCGCTGCCCGCCCCCGGCGGATAGGGTTCTTCGAGATGCTTGCCAAACCGCGCGCGCAACTCCGGGTCCGGCACCATCTGCGAGAGGTCCGCGATGATCGGTGCGGCCTTGGCTTCAAAAGCGGCGCGCTCGGCCGGGTCCAGTTCCTCGGCCTTAAGCCTCAGCGCCTCGATCGTGCGCTCGGAATAGTCGATCGCGTCACCGACGGTCTTGATGTCCTTCATGTCTATCTCTCCTTCGGTGAAGTTCCACGGCGTGCCGGAGCCAAGCCCGTCCGCCATGCCGCGTACGGCGCGCGCCATGTGGCGCTGGTCCATCCGGTCCAGCAGGTCGGCGAGGTTCTTGTAGTCCTTGGCGAAGCCCACCACCTGCGCCTGCGCGATGGCGGATTCCTGGGCCGTCATGACGATCTCGCGCGGCAGGCGGGCCTCTTCCTTGGCACGGTAGATCTCCTCGATCCCGGCAGGCTTCTCGAAGATGCCGCGCTCGAGCCGGGTGGTGGCGTCGAGCATCACGCCGTAGCGTTCCGCGATTTCAGCCTGCTTCTCGCGCATGAGCTGCGGCGACATCACGCCCTCGGCCCAGCACGAGAACCAGGTGCCCTTCTCGACGCCGCGATTGTTCAGGATGACGTGGGCGTGCTTGTGCGCCCGGTCATCATGAACCGCGAGGACATAGTCCCACTGGTCGCCGTATTCGCCGCTCTCGAAAAAATGCTCCGTCCAGTCCATGGCGATGTCGCGCACCTGATCGACGGTTACGTCGGTCGGGAAGGACAGCAGCATGTGCGAGGTGAAGCCGAGCTTGGTCGAGCCGCGCCAGGTCCCGGCCCAATCCTCGATGATGTCTTCTTTCTGCTCCTCAGAAAGCACCGCCGCATCGGTCAGCGCGTTGGTCATCGTCGAGTAAGTGTAGACCGCCTTGTCGTTGATGTAGGAGATTTGCGCCTCAAGCGAAGCACGCGTTTTGCAGCCCCCTGCCCGGATCCGCTTGAAGACCGCCGCGCGGCTCTGGCCCGACGCAGCCTTCAGCGCGTTGCGCGCCGACATGGATCCGACGCGCGCGAAACTGCGCCCCTGCCGACGCCCCGCCAGACGCGCGTCGATCTGCGCCGCGGCCTGACCCCGGATGCGCTCATCCTCCCAAAGCCGCCCCATGACCGAGGCATAGAGGGCGAGGGGATCAGCCATTTCGAGAGTTCCGGTTCTTCAGAAAATCATCGGCTATCGCCGTTCGCGTTCGCGGCTTGCCGAGAGGCAGCGAAGGGCGATGCAATTCTGAACCGGAACTCTCACGCACCAGCCTCAGACCGCTCCCGATCGCGCGCGGGTCATCCTCCAGAACCGCGCTCTCCGTCCCCTGCCCTTCTTCCTTTTGCGGCCACTCCTGATGACGCAACGCCTGCGCCGCATCTTTCATCCGGCCCATCTCACGGCTCATCGACTGCGCCAGATCAACGAGTTCGATCAGCACCGCGCGGTCCGCCTCTGAGACCTCCAGTCGGCCGCGATGCACCGCCTTGGCGAGGACCAGACCGGCGTCGCTTACATCCTTCGCCTGCCGCCACGCGGCGCAGAATTCCGCGACCAGATCACGGGGTACATCGAGGAAACCGCAGCGTCCGCGCAGCACCGCATTGAGCGCCTGCGAACGATTGGCAAAGCCCCGCGCGCGCCACTCCGCATCAAACGCTGCAAGCTCGGACTGGCTCGCCCGAAAGGCCACTGTCTCGCTCGGATCGCGCACCGCGATGCCCTCGCCCGCCTCCTCGTTCGCGAGCCGGTTCACATGACGCGGAGAGATGCCGAACGCCGCCGCCAGGTCCTTCGCGGTCTCGCCCGCCGCGAAGCGCCGCGCCACTTCGATGCGCTCTTCAAGCTTCAGGTTTCTCGCTGGCCTCGGCACGGGTCAGACCCCTCGGACAAAATGTGCAAACATTGGCCATATCCTGCCAACGTCTTCCTTCTCTCCTTCGCTTATACTTCAATACATCACATTGTGCAATATTACGTTTTGCATGATGTGTTTTTTTGCGGGCATTGGACACCATCAAGACCCCGCGTTGCGGCGCGACATGGAACGGGTCCCGCCCTCATCGATGCAGGACAACCAGGTCGAGTAGGCTTCCGAAACTTGCGCTCAAGCAGCACGCAACGACGAGCAGTCCGAGCGCCCGAGCCGGTCACGGATCGGCCACCAGGAACACGAATACGGCCCGCGCGGGATGGCGCGGGTCGCACCCTCTGAAGGCGTCACGAAGCTTCTGAGAGACGACGTCAAACCCCTGCGGACCCGAAGACCCGCAGGGGTGTCTGGGTCAGTGACCCAGTCCCTGAGAGCGCAGGTCGTCGTAGCGGCTGCGTGCGATCAGCGCTTCGGTCTCGAGGCTGTCGAGGGTCTCGGGATGGGCGTCTTCTTCGAAGGCGGCGAGGTAGGCTTCGAAGGCAATGTCGGCTTGCAGTTCGGCGAGGTCGATGGATTGTTCGAGTGTCATGGTGTGATCCTTTCCGTTGATCGTCGTTGGACGGATCGTGGAAAAGACCGGGGGCATGAGAGCGGGCTGCACCCGGCACGGGGCGGAATGAAATGGAGCACGCCGAGGGCAGGTTTGTTGTGAGCGGTGCCTCGCAGCGCTCAAGGCGCAGCCGTCCAGAAACCTGTCCCCGGCGTTGCCGACCGCTCGACCCCGGGCTAGCGATCTGAAAGGCCAACAGGTCGACGGAAAGGCGCGCGGCGGTGGCCCTGAAGTGAGACGCTGCCCCCCGGGATGCACGACGATGATTTGCGATTTCGTTGCCTGCGGCAAAGGGTGAGTTTGCCGCCCCTTGGCGCTTCGCCTAGACGACCGTGGCGCGGGTTGCTCAACTGAGAGAAGGGGTGCGCTTGGCCTCTCTCAGCGGGCTGCCAGCTCTCCCTGCGGACATTCGGTTCCGACTTGGGTTCGCGCGATGCACGTTGTAGCTGAACAAAAGGATCGGAGCCGCGTCAGCGACCTATCCAATCTGACTATCCGCCTCGGCGTCCGCGTCCGAAATATGCGGCGTCTTTCGGACACCAATCTTGCGCCCGCCCGGGACAAGTTCCCCCGGAACGAGAAAGTGCCAGACCGCCGAGGCGGTCTGGCCCCTGGCTCAGGCTGCGTCTTTCGGACCCCAGGGGATGACGGCCTGCAGGGACAGATCGTCCTGGTTCGCGGCCTTGCCGAGGTTGGCGTTGAAGCCGTGGTCGCGGATGGTCAGCGTGTAGTAGTCGGCGCCGGTCTCCTTGTTTTGCTTCTTCCAGATGCCGCCGCACTCGACCAGCTTGCCGCGCGGGGAGCGGCCGAGGACGCGGTGCGTGGGGGCCATCGGGTTCGTGCTTGCGACGGGCTCGACCGTGATGTCGAGGTCGAAGGTCAGGGTCGAGATGGAGCCGACGCCCTTGGCGGTTTCGATGTCGGCGCTGGTGAATTTGATGCAGTTCGTGGTCATTGCTCTTCTCCTTGTTTGCGTTGCAGCACGAAGTGCGGTCATGCAGCTGGCCAAGGCCCGGCCACACCGAAGGCGAAGCACAGCGGAGAGGGGCAGGCGCCGATCTTTTTGCTCCGCGCGGAATGGCCCGCAGGGGCAGGGGAAAAAGATCGGCGACAACCTTTGTGGACGGGACGACAGCTGCGACCAGCATGTCATGCAACTCAGACAAAGGGAGAAGTGCGGGGCCGCGAAGGAAACTGGGTGAACAGCCGAGGGAGAGAAATGCCTGTGGTGGCGATATTTCTGTCCTCTCGCTCCGAGCCGCATCCCGACCAGTCGGAGCTTTGCTGACCCTGCCTCACGTGCCGCGACGGCTGGTTTCCGTGGCAACGCGATGTGTTTTCTGGACGAACAGCATGGAGACCGTCGAAGCTTCGACAACGTGTCCGGATCACTCGAATTTCGAACGGACCCTCTACGGCAGCCCGATAGCCTGCGATCCGCGCATCACGACCATCACCGACCTTCTGCCAGCTGCGGCCAATGCAATCCGGCGGTCGCCGGAAATCGTTTGCGACCCATGATGACAGGGCGGCACAGCATGTCCGGCAAAGCACGGAACAACAGCGGCCGAGACGCGACGTACGAGATCACTGATGTCACGCGCCCGCCCCAGCGACCGTAACCGAATGGCCGAGATGAAGCGTTGCCACGACCATGCGACGGCTGGTCGAGCTGGCTCCGGAGGAGACGGCACGGCCAGCGGCACGTCGCAGGGAGAGGCGGCGTTTCAGCTCGGGGAGGGCGGCTGCGTGCAGCCGACCGAGTAGGGCGCGGTCCTGACCAAAGGGCAGGAGGGGCCAAGATCATCAAATCCGGACGACTGTTGCACACAAAGTATCCGGAGCCTCTCCGCACCAAAAGATGGAAAGCTAGGACAACTCTCAACGAGAAAGACGCCGAACATTTCGTTCGCTCCACTGCAATTGGGTTGGGCCATTATCTGGAGGTTGGCTTTCTAGCTGCTTGCGATAACCTTCAGCCGCATGGCGCGCGTTTCAAGGAGATAAGTCTCCACGCTGGCCAGTAGATGCAGTCCCTCCTCTGTGACAGCCGATCGCGACAGGCCAGGCTGAACGATGCGCACATCGAATTCGTAGCGATAGTCCTGCCAATTCGCTTTCAGCTTTTTGAGGAATGCGGCTGTTCCCTGTTCGAAGCGGGAAGTCTGGCCCTTCTCCAGCCGTATCTTCTCCCGCTTCAACATATGTATGAGCATTCTGTTGGGCCGATCACGCCAGCGTGCGGATTTCTGCGCTTGCCCGCAAACTTCATAGAGATCCTTCACTCGCGCGCCGGGCGTGTCGGAACTGGAGTATTTGCAATGGTGAAGCGTCACTTGGACGAGACCTTCAGTCACTCGAAGGGTGACGACGTCCGCGATCTCTCCAGCCCCATCATCGTCGAAGATGATGTCAAAGGCGTCGCCTTCTGCGAGCAATGTCTCGATTACGCGCCGTTGCACTGAGTCAGTCCGCTTTTCAGGACCCTGCGCCTCGGCACGTATATTGGTCTCCGACCAATCCCAAACCTCGATCCGATCAGCGGAATACGGTTCCACCAAGACGCCTTCAGGCAGAGCATAAAGGTGACTGTAGATCAGCAGTGAACCATCCCCAAAGTCGATCTGTGGGGAATCCTCGCCGAAGGATTCCGAGAGCGACTTCGTCTTGCCGCTGACCTTGACGGTTGTTTTCGGCCCATAGCGCTGCGGATAGCTGGCACCCCCTTCAGCAAAAACGATTTCGAATTCGGCGATGTGGTTATCGCTGCGCACCGTGAAGCGCAATGGACCCGTGCGTTCATGATCCAGAAGCTCGATGTCGCATTCAGCGAAGGCTACGGGTTTGTCGCCGAAACTGATTTCGATCCGGTCCTCGATTTGCGTCAACAGCGATTCCGGCCAGTGGATCGCGACCGGAGGCACCTGCGGGCGTTCGCTGATCTGGCGAGGTCGCATCGCACTCTTGAAGACGCCATCGGTGGTGATCCCTGGATCTTTGACGGCTTTGCCGATATCCGCGCACCAATCGACCCAATCAGTCAGATCGCGAACCCGCGAAATCGACCAGAACTTGCCTTTGGCCGAACAGCCACGAGAGGCGGGAACACCGTCGAGGAAACCGGTTGCGAACACGTTGTTCTTGATGCGCGACTGGGACTTCGCAGTGTCGAGTCCGTCGGCGACATCGACACCCATATACATGGAATAGCGGACACCGCGTCCCTGATGGTGCGTCAGGCCAAGATTGCGCAGGATCAGGCGATTGAACCCATGCAGGCTGCGGAAGACCTCCTCGCCCTCGACCCGGCGCGCTGCCTCACCGCAGACCGCCTTGGCCAATCGGTCATACGGTCCCTTGATCGAGCTGCTGATATATAGGAGCTGACTATCGGGATCCCAATGCATCATGTGCAGGTCCCAGGTGACATTGGTCGCGTGCTGGGCCGTGGTCCAGCCGGCCTGCTCTTCGGAGCGGGTGACGAAGATGGCGACACGCTGGTGTGGGTTGACCTTCATGCCGAGATATACGCCGGGACTATATAAGTCCTCGGCCCGCAAAGGCTCCCAACCGTCGCAGTTGGTGCGATAGACGACGGCGTTCATCTTCGGTTCGAGCGTCTGCAGGGGAATGTCGCTCAAGTCGCCGACAAAGCCCTTGAACATCTCGGCACGGCGGACTTGCCGGTCGATCTTCGCGGTGCTGAGTGCCTCGACCAGCGCATTCCAGTCGGCATCCTCCGCATAGAGCTTGGCCAGCGAACGATCAATGTCGTCAATGCCGGTGTTGGCGATGACCGTGGCGTCGCCGAGGCGTGGATCCTGGCGGGTGAAGCGGCCGACAAACTGGATGGTAACGGCGATGCTCTTGTGCGGGTCGTGCAGGGCGGCGATCTTCAGTTCCGGCAGATCGAAACCTTCGCCGAGCATGTCCACGCAGACAATGATCCGGCTCTCGAAGCGCCGCAGAGCGGCAAGGTTTGCACGGCGTTCACGGATCGACTGCTGGCTATGGACGATGACCGGACGAAGTTCTGGGTACATCTCGCTGTAAAGCTGGTGGAGGGCTCTGGCGCGGTCGATAGTTTGGCAACGCGCCATGGCGAGATGGTTGAGGCTGACGTCCAGATCACCCTGGAGGACTTCGCCGAGCTTTCCCGCGATCGCGAGATCGGCGTCTGCCTGATCGAGCCCGAAGACCGCCTCGAAGCGAATCGGCTTGAAATAGCCTTCGGCCTGCGCCTTCTTGAGCGGATAGGTGTAGATGAACTCGCCGTCGACGCGCCGGCCGTCCTCACGGAATGGTGTGGCGGTGAACTGGACGATCGGGAGCGGTGGCTCACGGTCCGCGAATAGGCCCCGAAAGCGCGCCCATGTCGGGGCGCCGATGTGATGAGCCTCGTCGATAAACAGCGCCGAGGCGCGTGCCGCCATCCGCTCCTGGACCGCCGCTTCGGCGCGACCGGCGATCTGCATCGTTGTGACGATGACATTGGCACTGTCGAAGATCTCATCCACGTCGGCTAGCCTCGTCGGAATGTGCGAAAGGCGCATCACCACTGGAAATGCTGCCTTGTCTTCCAGGCATTGCTGTTGCCTCAGCACGCCGAAGGTCTCGAACTTGCCCGCGATCTGCTCTCGAAGGGCGTCCGTCGGCACTACGACCAGTAGCCTCTCGAAGCGCTGGTGGACGTTGAGCGCGAGCATGGTTTCCGTCTTGCCGGTGCCCGTCGGCATGACGATGGTGGCCGGATCGATCGATCGCGTCGCATGGGCCAAAGCCGCGTGCAGTGCGCCGATTTGAGGACGTCGCAGACCGAGCTGGGCTGGCCGCTCGTTTTCGGCTGCTCGTCCCTCGCGGAGATGAAAGGCGCCCGACCAAGATGCCGAAACCGCGGCCAGCCGTTCGACCCGCGCTTGGCGACTCAACGTGTCGATGCGGATGGGCAACGGGGCCATCCACCGGCCTTCGCCGGCGTCGAGTGCTTCTACGATCTGCGCCGGCTCACTCGCGCCGGGGACCAGAAGAATGAGCTCCGCCTCCAGCGACGTAGCGGTCTTCGCGTTGATGATCTTCAGTATCTCGCCAGACGGCAGCGTGGTTTCATGACCAGTCACACGGCGGATTGAAAAGGGACGCAGACGGCACCGTACGCGCTGCGGCGGAGCCGCCAATTGGCGTATAGGGCTTCCCAGGGCCTTGCCCTCTATCGCAAGCCGAGCAGGCAGCAGCAGTTCGACTTCGGGATTGAAGAGATCATCTTGGACGGGCTCGGTGCGCTTGCGGGAGGCCATGGTCGCGTCCTCGGCTATGCCGCAATCGTCTGGGGAGAAGGCGGGACGGTGATCACCGTCCCGTTCGTCATCAGAACGATCAGGCCCCGTTCGGCTCCGGTCATATCGAGATAGGCACGCACCTGAGCCCGATAGTGATCAAGCGTCTCCTGGGCGGGATTCACGTCGCTCTTCCAGTCGATCACGACGGCTGGCCGACCTTCCGGATTAACCGAAATCGCGTCCGCGATGCCCGCCGTCGCAACCAGTTCGGCCTCCTCTTGCTGAAAGGCATAGACCGGAAACTCAGCGAGCAATGAGGGACGCAATGCCGCCACCTCCGACAAGGCCAGCGTTCGCGTCACGCAACCGGCCAGTTCCTCAGGCGAAAGCCCGTCCGCCGGATCGGAGGAAGGCTCCTTGCCGAGCGCAGAAATGAGGTCTCCAGCACGCGCGGTGAGCGCCTCGTCGGCCTCGTTGCATTCCCCTGTCAGGACTTCTTCCATGAGCTTGTGAAGGATCAAGCCACGTTCGCGTCCGCCCCGGATGGAGGCGAGCGCGTCGGCGTCCGGCACCTGAGCATCAGCCGAACCGGCCCAGATGTCCGGTTCTTCTTCCTGAAGCACTGAACCTGTTGTCGTCTCGTCGCGGCTCGGCGCAAGCCAGGTCAGATGCATCTGCCTTTCGACAATCGCACCAGCCTCAGTGGCGAAACTCTCCCGTGTCTGACCGTTTTCTGTAGCGGCTGTCGCCGCGATCGTGTCGAGCGGCAGATGCGACACGTCAAGGTGAGGGAGATCTGTCAGGGACAGGTCCACCAGGCCGATCCAGGCTGATTTCGAAGGCGTTACGTCGAGCCGCGGCAAGACCAAGAGTTCCCGGGCGCGGGTTGCTGCGACATACCAGAGCCGGACCCGCTCGCAGTCCAGTTCATCCTTCTCTGCCTGCCGCGCCGCGTCATAGCCGGACGGAGGGACACCCAGAACCGGGCAGTAGAAGGTATCAGTCTGGCGATCGGTCACAGCGCTGTCGGGCGCCATTACCCCTGTCATAGTGTTGATGGGGATGACGACCGGCCATTCAAGACCTTTCGCGGCATGCATCGTGTAGAGGGCGACGGCTTCTTCCTGCGCATCGGGCCGGCCTTCCACCGCGCGGGCCTCATCCGCCCATGCCGCCGTCATTGCCTCGGAAAAGGCCCGCAGACCCCGTACCGCATAGCTGACGGCGAGGCTGAGATAGAGATCGACATTGGCAAGTGCTCGTTCTGCCTGACCGCGATGCCGCTCCAGAAGAACCGGGCGTACCCGAAGGACGTCGACGGCCTGCGAAAGAAGATCGTGTGGTGTCGTGCTTTTGGCGCGTTTCTGGAGCCCTTGCAGCCGCTCGATCACATCGCGCGCCAGCGGATGCACTATTGCCGCGAGGTCGACGCCGAGGTCGAGCCGTGGGATCCGGACGGGTTCTTCTTCCGAACGCGGAAGCGCCCAGACGATGTCCAGAAGCTCCTCTTCGCTGAGCCCGACAAGCGGGCCGCGCAGCAATGCGCCGAGCGCCAGCGTATCACGACGATCGGCGAGAACTCGCGTGATCGCGATAAGGTCCTGCACTTCCTGCCGGCGAAACAGACCTTTGCCGGCCTGGGTTGCGACCGGGATGCCCCGGAGCTCAAGGGCTTCTTCATAGCGCCAGAGTTCCGCGCCGGTCGGGGCGAGCAAGGCGATGTCGCCCGGCTGGCAGGGGCGTTGTGCACCGGCTTTGCGATCCTGGACCGGATGGCTGCCGATCAAGCGTGCGCAAAGTTCAGCCACCGCTTCGGCTTCGGCGTCGCGTCGTTGCTCGGCACTGGCCTTGCCGTTCTCGTCAGCGACCGCGATATCGATCGCCGAGACGCAGACGCCGTCTTCCGGATCGTCGTGGAAGGGATCAAGCGCTGTGAAGCCGGGCTGGCCATCAGCCGACAGGACAGTCTCGAACCGTTCGTTGACGAAGGTGAGGATCGAGGCACAGGAACGGAAATTGGTCGAGATCGAGACGAGGCCGTCCGCGTCGTGTGTCGAGAAGGCCGTGCGAGCCTGGACGTAAGCGCCGACATCCGCGCCGCGGAAGCGATAGATTGCCTGCTTGGGGTCGCCAACCAAGAAGAGTGCGCCCGGCCGAATCCGGAAACGCGTCCAGTCCTGCGGATCATCACCGGGATCACCGCATAGACGCCAGAAGATTTCGGCCTGAAGCGGGTCGGTGTCCTGAAACTCGTCGACCAAGACCTTTGAATACCTCTGGCCGAGCGCCTGTCGCACAGTTTCATGGTCGCGCAACAGGTCGCGCGCGGCGTAGATGAGATCGTCAAAATCGAGCTGGGCGCTGGCGCGCTTGTGCTCACGATAGCGCGCAAGGATTGTGCCTGCTTCGTCGATCAATGTCGTGAGGACCTGGCCGGAAACCACCTGGAGTAGTGCGGCCCATGCGGCACAGCACGCTTCGTACAAACCGCTGGCCGTATCGTTCAGCCTGTCGCCGTCTGCCTTGGACAGCCCTGCCTGCTTTGCCGCTGCCGCCCATTTGCCCTTCTTGCGGTAGGCGTAAAAGCTGCCCGTCCCGGTCGTAAGGTCGGGATGCGGGCGTGCAACCAGCAACCCGACGAGCCCGGCGGGCGTGGAACCATCTGTAACCGATGGAAGGGCGGCCGCCATTTCAGAAAAGCGCACGGCGAAGACCTCCGTTTCCGGCTCATCAACGCCGGCGCCTTGCACAAAGGCCGAAAGTTCGTCGGCCGCCTGCTGGAAGGCTTGCAGGTGACCTGCAAAGGGCATCGCCTGCGGTGCGACCAGTTTCCTCGACCGCCGGAGGGCTTCGGCGATCTTGTGCATCAGAGCGACGGTCTCTCCCGGGTTATGCAGCACCATCTCGGCGAGGACGCCGCCCTGATCGCCAGACAATCGCTCGCGCAGCCAGCCTTCGACGATTTCGAGGAAGTTGAGATCGGCCTGGTTGCGGTCGATGACCGCTGCGCCCGGATCGATATCCGCTTCCGCCGGGTAGGGCTTGATCAATCGCTGGCAGAAGCCGTGGATGGTCGAGCAGGTGATTTCGTCGATCGCCGTGCTGGCCGACATCAGATTCTCGCGCTGTGCCGCAGACAGTCCCTCCGGCAAGCCGGCGCGGAGCTCCGGTGCGATATGGCCGGCGGCGAGATCTTCGACGAAATCCCGAACCCGCAGGAGGAGCTCGCTGGCCGCCAGTTCGGTAAACGTGACTGCCGCGATGGAACTTGGCGCGACACCCTGCGCCAGCATGACAGCGATCCTGCCGGCCATCACGGCGGTCTTGCCCGATCCCGCGCCGGCCTCAACCAGAATGGATCGGTCATGACGGCTGATCGCGTCATGCCGGGCGCCATCATCATTCAGAACTTTCACGCTGCTCATCATTCCGCCTCCCAGATCGGCGCGACCTCACTGAGCCGCTCGGTCGAGGCGGCTTGTTTGCGTTTGCAGTAGGTGGCGCCTGCGTTTGCCGGCAGGGCAAAAGCGAGATCGTCGTAGTCGCCTCCGGTATCCGGCCCGGGCAGTGCCGCGCCGCTGGCCAATGCGGTTCTCGCCGCCCGCAGATATGCCTTGATCTCCGCCAGGACGATGTCCGGCTCGTCGAGCTGGAGATCGAGCGGTTCACGCGGATAGAGCAGCGAGGCGCTGATCGCGATGTGGTCGCCCAGGAGCGCCTTGACGGCGAAGGCATAAAGGCAACGCTGAAGCTCGCGGCCGCCGTTTACACGGATGTCGCCTTTGGGCGGCTTGCCGGTCTTGTAGTCGCGCACGAGTGCCCGGCTGCCGTCATCAGCGATGTCGAGCCGGTCGATATAGCCGGCAATGTGAAATCCGGTGTCGGGGATGATCACCGGCACACTGGCGTCCCAGGGCAATGCCGCCTCCGACTTGGGCTCGGACCCGCCGAACGGGACCTCGCCAAAGGATCGGCTGCCCGGCAAATGATCATTGCCATAGGCAAGCGCCTGTCCGGCAAGAGCGCGCGCATCCCCGAGCGTGCGGCCCCAGATAACAGCGGGTGGAACGGGCCGCTCGCTTTCCCACTCGGCCGCCACCGCACCAGCGGCTTGGTCCACCGCAGCCTGAATGGCAGCCACGTCGGCCGACGCCAGGCCGCCCGTCGCTTCGAGGTTTCGCAGGGCGCGGTCGAGCACCAGATGGATGAGGTCGCCGGTTTGCAGGGCGTCAAGCACGAGCGGCTCGGCACTGCTTTGCGGGGATTTCCAACCGAGAGCATAGCGCCAGAGGAAATTGAGGGGGCTGCGCAGCAGTGTTTTGAGCGAGCTAGCCGACTGAGTCCGCCCGAGGATCGCGAGAACCAAAGGATGATCGGACCTGACCAGGCCATCATGAGCTGTCACATCGGCCATGCGCCAATCGCGCCAGCAGGAACGCGCACTCAATGCCTGGGGATCGGCAGCGAATTCCTGCGGCCGCGCCATCAGCCGGTCGGTTTCACTGAAGGCATGGGCGGGAACGGCGTTGCGCCGCAGATAGGCATCCTCGTCATAGGTGGCGAGGACGGGGCTGCGACCCAGCAATCTGCCGTCGCTGTCGCGTCGGGCGCGGGAGAGGACGACGTCGTTGCCCGTAGTGGCGAGGATCGTATCAAAGTCACGGCGATCTGCCAGATTGACGGGAAGCGGGTCGAGCTCGCCCGTTGGAATAATGTGGTCCGGGATCAGCCGATCTTCGGCGATCCCGCGTGGCCAGCGGGAGGAATTGAGACCGATCAGCCGAGCGAAGCGTCGCGGCGACGCGGCGAGCGCGCTGGCCGGCATCCAGGCCACGGAGACGGAGGCCTCGAGCCCGTCATCCTGTTTCAGTGTTTCCAGCGTGCTGTCGATCGCGCCGGCGGGCCCTGCCAGAAGGGCTTTGCGCCAGATGGACAATGCCCGGCCCTTGAGGAAGGCTTCGCCGATTTCCTGTGCCGCGTCCGGTCCCTTTGCCAGCAGATCGACCGCAGCACGCAGCACCGGGGCGTGATCCATGCCGTCGGGCCAGTCGTCTGGCGCGAGGCGCGCCAGCAGTTGGTTCCAGGCGGACGGTGTTGACAAGGGTGCATCGCTTGGAAGGACGCGCATCCAGTCATCGGGAAGGGAAGCCATAGGTGCAGAATCGCCGCACAGGGCGGCGAGACGGCGCAAGCGCGACTGCGAAAGGCCGCGCACGATGATGTCGGCGAGTGCCGCTGCCGCTTGTCCGTCACGTGTGGTGACGGCCGGGACGCCATGAACGAAATGCAGATCGATATTGGCATCGGCGCGCAACGCGAGAAAATGATCGTCGTAGTCGGCCGGCGACGCGGTGGCGATGGCAATGTCGGCGGGCGGTACGCCCGACGCGAGCAGCGACCGGACCCAACGCAGTGTCTCGACTGCCTCATGGTAAGCGGTCGCGGCACTGACGGATCGAATGGCCGGCGCCTCAGCATCGCCTCGAGCGACAGGAACGCCGCTTTCCTTGAGCCAGGCCGGGACAGGGCGGGGACCTGACGTCCATTGCATGGGGGTGTGCTCGGCGAGCGCCTTCAGTAGAGGCCGCCAGCAGGGAGACAGTTCGGTCAGTCCGGCGATTTCCATCGAGCCGAATATGGCGGGCGCATAGGTGATCCGGCTGATGGCTGCGGCGACAATATCGACCGGCCGCATCATTCCGCCCGGAAGTTCGGCAAGGACAGCGGCCTCCAGGCGAGCGATGGCTTCAAGCCTTGGATGATCACCTAAACGGGAAGCGAGATCGATACCGGCCCGCCACGCCTTGTGCAGTGTGTCGGCGGCCGCACCGATCATGCCCGGCAGCATCTTGATATCTTCCAATTCGCCCATCGGTGTTTCAGGGAGGACCGTCTGGATCGCCGCGCGCAGGCTTTCTTCGTCGATTGCGCGGGCGAAACCGCCCGCGAGCCGCACCGCGGCTTGTTCGAACGACATGATCTGGAGGCCATGTTGACCGCTGCGGGCTGCCACAAGGCGGGCCTCCCGCATTGCGTGTTGTCCATAGACAATAAGCGTGGACCGGCACGTCGTGGACATATTCAAGTTCCTTTTTGAAGAATAGCTTTGACCAAATCGGGAAGTGCTTGTGTCGAAAGCTTTGAGGATTCAGCGTCCCGAACCAAAAGTTCGATAGTAAGAAATTGATGGAACTTATCTGATATCAGATTGCCTGCGCCTGCGAACAAATCGACGGGTGCGCCAGATCGAATATCTTCCAGCGCCGATCGAAGATCGGGCGTTTCGTCCCCGGCCTCTACAATCAGAAACCCGTCATGCTGTTCGACCGAAAACCCTTGACTTCTGAGTGCGAGCGCGAGGGTTGATGTCTTCACCGTACCGACCCGCGTCGCAATGACTGATGTATGCTCGCCGATGCTGTGCATGTTATTGGCCCTAAACCCCAGCTGTTCATAGTGAGCACGCGCTTCCTCGAGCATCATCAAAGAGACTGTGTCCATGTAAGCTGGGCTGGATTCCCCCTCGAGCACGGCGAACATTCGGTCGATCACCTTGTCATGAATGTCCCCCGCATCGCCGCCGAAGACTGGAGGCACACCAGCCTTAGCGGGTTTCACGACGATGACCTTTTCCCGATCATGGATTTCTTGAACTATCCAACGCCGCCCAGAAAAAATCAGCAGCATCCCAGGAGCAAGAACATTGTCGATCGGCAGGGTTCCAAGATCCCGCCCCTCTGCGACCAACCGGAACTCCTCAGGCGTCTGGAACACCGCATAGAAGCTGTAATGCTCAACCAGCTTTTCGCCCGCGGGTCCCAAAAGTAGCAGCCCGCTGCCGGCCTGTTCGATCAAGCCGGTTACTGGGTGGCCGATTGCACGCAACACATCTGCGAAGACTTCGGTTGTGACCTTCCGAAAGGGGCCTTCGCGGCAGAGCACGTTGTAGACCACGCTTGCAGACGCACCGCCGCGCTGCGCTATGACTGACAGTATCTGATGGACGAGTGTCGAGAGATGAAGCGCCTGAGGTTTTGGCGGTTCGCACCAGCCTTCAAGCAGGAGGTCTATCATCGCGATGGACCTGATCAGGCCGAGCCGAAGGCGATCCACGAAACTGCTCTCCGGCGTCAACTTGGCTTCGATAGCGTACTGCCTCAGAATGGCCGGCTGTCCTTCACGGCGGCCTGATCGGCCAAGCCGTTGTCGCAACGCCGCGACGCTGAATGGCGCACCGATTTGAGCCACGCAGGTCACGTCACCGATGTCGATTCCAAGCTCGAGCGTCGACGTGCAAACGGCGGTCGTCGGTTTCGCAGGGTCCTTCAAGCGCCGCTCAACGAAGTCACGGTGTTCTCGGGAAAGGCTCGCGTGGTGGGGATAGAATTCCTGCGGCAGGTGCTCCCGTTCGCAAAGCTCCCGCAACCGATCTGCGTAAATCTCGACCCGTTGGCGCGCTCCGGCGAAGACCAGGTTTTCGCTGCCTCGAAGATGCTTGAACAGATGGGCTGATATCGCTTCGGTTGCGGATGGGCTGTTTTCATCTTCATCGCCTGAGAGGTAACCACGAAGCTGAAGCCTCAATTCAGCCTCGCCGCCATCTGCTTCGATCAGCTGGACAGCGTTTGCGGCGTCAGGGCGAAGATAGGCCTTGGCGAGGTCCATGTCGCCTAGCGTAGCTGACAGACCTATCCGACGGATTGGGCGCTTTATCGCGAGCTCTAGCCGTGTGAGCAGTGAACGGAGCTGGACACCGCGTTCGCTATCCAAAACCGTGTGCAGCTCGTCGATCACGACTGCCCGCGTGGCCCCAAACAGGCGTGCAATTTCCAAACCGCGACGAATGAAAAGCGCCTCAAGGGACTCTGGGGTTATCAGCAGGATCCCTTTTGGGGATTTCAACGCGCGCGTCTTGATCGATTGCGAGACATCCCCGTGCCAGGGAACAACCGGAATCTCTGCTTCCTGGCAGATGCCCTCCAGCCGCATGGCCTGGTCCGTGATCAAGGCTTTCAGCGGACCGATGTAGAGCAGGTCGAAACCGGTGCCGCCCGACGGCTCGTCAAGCACCTGTGAAATCAACGGCAGGAACGCCGCCTCGGTCTTTCCGCCCGCCGTAGTAGCTGCAATGATTAAATCGTCATTGGTTTCGCAGATCGTCCGGATGGATCGCGCCTGGATGTCGCGAAGCTCGCGCCATCCTTGCTGACGTATCCATTTCTGCACAGGCCTCGCCAGTTTGTCGAACGCACTGCTCATCGGCGTCAGAGCTTGAAGCTGATCAGATCATCGTCACCAAGGTCTTGGGCACCAGTCGACTCGTCTACCTCGGTCATGTCTTCGCCGAGGTCTTCGGAGACTTCGATCTTTTCGATCAGATCGCTCCACTCGACACCGGGGTTTTGCTCGAGTACGGAAAGCAGGTTCACGAAGGCCGTCACCGTATTGCGCGGGGTGCGGAAGTAAGCTTCACCGATCCGGTCCGAACAATGCGCCATGAAGGCCTCGAGCGCGTCGTCCGGCAGAGCACCGGCATCGTCCTGCATGATCCGCCGCACATTGGCCAGAAGAACGAAGAGATCTTCAGGGGTCAGGCTGGCCAGCCGGACAACCGGTCCTGAAAGGTCGACCAATCCGTCTCGCGCGAAGGTGTTCTCGGCCAAACGCGATTGAAGGGCTTCGTAGCTATAGAGCCCTCGACGGGTGTTCATCAGAAACTCCGGGGTTCCACCCATAAGGAATCCGAGGTTCTCGGCGCTACCCTGCAGCACATCGTTCAGGATCCGGAGGATCTGTTCGTAGTTTGCATTGCGGGCCTGCGACGAAGTGAGCTTGTAGAGGTTCACCATCTCGTCGAGGCCGACCAGCAATCCTTTATACCCGGCCTCGCACACGAATGCCGACATCAGCTTCAGATGGTCATAGACACTGGCGTCGTCGATGATCGTTCGCACACCAAGCGCCTTGCGCGCGTCGGTGCGTGTGGCGAATTCACCACGCAGCCATCTCAAGGCAGCGGATTTCAACTCGTCGTCGCCGGTCTCATGGCCTTCCCAATATCGCCGGATCACCTCTGCGAATTCAAAACCCCCGGTGAGCTCTTCGAAGTGACCAAGGCGTTCACGAATGACAGACCCCGTGGGCGCATCGCGTTCCTCAGCATCGCGGTGTGCCTGGCTGACGAAACGCTCCACCACGCTGGCCAAGGCCCCGCCATCTGGCTTTGTCCGTGTCGACAGGTTTCGGGCCATCTCTGCATAGAGGCCTCGAGCTTGACCACCGGTCGCGTGAATGCGCCGGTCGGGCGCCAGGTCCGCGAACATCACCACCAGACCCTTTTCAAGCGCGACAAGACGGATCAGATTCATGAAGAACGTCTTTCCCGATCCGTATTCTCCAATGATGAACCGGATCGCCGATCCGCCGTCGGATATCCGGTCCATGTCCTTGACGAGCTCTTCAATCTCGCGGACGCGGCCGACCTGGATGTGACGCAGGCCGAGCTTGGGCACGACCCCGGCCCGAAGCGCCTGTACGATTGCATCGCGTTCACGTGGTTTCAACTTCGACATCCCTGCCCTCCGCACTCATCTTTTCTTTTACTGCCTCCGCAATCTCCGGAGACACGTCATATCCATCATACTCGTCGAGCAGCGCTTCATCGTAGGTCTCAAAAGCCCATTCATTCACGACTTCCAAAGCCCCGGATACCATCAAACCATGCGAGGCGCAGATCTTCTCGAACTCGGTCTCAGACCAATGCCCCCGGGTAAGTACTTCGAGGACAAGTGCGCCGTGTTTCGGGTCAAGCCCTGCCACCTGGCTTTGGTAGTCAGGCGTGGAGGCACCGCTTTCTTCCTCTTCGACATCGAAAATCTGACCGAGGACGGACGACACGCGCTCGGTGTCCGAACGGATTGCTGCGATCCGCGTAGCGTCGAGCTTGGGTCCGCTGGCTTTCTCAAGATCGGGTATCGCTTCGCCCGGACGACCCGGTTTCGAGGCACGAACAGTGCGAGGACCATCCGCAACTTCGCCAGCATGCAGGTCTGAGTAGGCAAGCGCAGGATCTAGACCCAAAGCCTTGTAGATTTTCTCGATGCTTGCAACTTCGTCGGAGTGAATAATGCCATCAGCATGTGCTGCACCAACCAGCGCTGCCCGCATAGCGGCCTGGCTGTCTTGGCCCACCTCCTTCAGTTTCCGCCGCAGAAGTGCCATGTCCGGTGGCACGGCCAGGAACCATTCAAGGTTTGCACGCAGCCTGCGGCGTTCCTGATCGCTGAGGGACGCGGCAGAAACCTGATCCTCCAGTGCCCTGCGTTCAGGATCCGCGATGCGACCATCCGCATGAGCAACGAACGACCCAAGTGCCAATTCAATCAGAGCGCTTCGATAGCTGTCGGAAACTTCCTCCAGTCTTTCGATGGGTTCGCCCAGGCTGAACAGGACAACAGGCTCCTCCGCCTTGGGCGACCGGAGCGCAAACCGAGGGTCGGGCGCCAGACCGAAACCGAGGCGGGCGAGCGCATCGGCCGCTCCTGTCATCTGCCGTTTCCCGATTTTCTCGCTCGTTTCTCCCTCCAGACGTCCGATCACCTCCTCAAGCGGCACCAATCCCCCCCGATCGACGATAGTGCTTGCCCAAGATTTCAAGCGGTCCATTTCCTCGGATGGGAAGGCATCCCACAGTTCAGAAGGCAGCAATGCATGAGCTTCAACGCTTCCGCGGCCATCAGGGTTTCGGCCCAGGAAGCGACTGAGCTTGTCGAGGTCGGTCATCACCTCGTCAGCCAACTCCTGGGCAATCTCAACCGGCTTGCGCAGGCCGGAAATATCGGGAACCGGCTTGCCGTCGACGGTTGGGTTGGCGGACCCCTGAAACTCGCTGGAGGCGGCCCGATAGGATGCCGTGAGAGATTTCCGGGGCTTTGTAACTTTGAGCCCATCAGGAAAACGCCGATCAAACCGCATACGGAAAAGAGCGACGAACTCGTCACGACACCGCGTCGCGGGAGTTCTCAGGTTTGTTTCCGGATGGCAGATGAACCAACTCAGCAACCAGTCAGCTGTCAGGTTCTCGCCTTTGTCGATCCGAGCTCCGATTGCGTATTTGAGTGAGAACGGAAGTTCCCAGCTCTGCCTCTCGAAAATCGGCTCGATAGCGTCGAGGTCGGTTTCGGCAAGCATCGCAATGTCGAGGAACTCGCCCAAATAGCGCCTGACGGAGTGGTTGTCAGGGTAAAGTGACTGCAGCCGCCGGACTTCCTGGACGATATCCTTGGCATCTTCGTTGGACTGATCGACGAAGAAGCGACGCTCCAGCCCGTAGAAGTACAGGAACATGTAGCCGGGGTTGTAGGAGGCGTCGTTGCGCCCGCTGGCCAACCAATCGAGGTAGGTCGCCCGGCACTGAGGTGAGATATCCGAGTATCCGGGCCAGTAGGGCATACCTTCACCAGCTTTGTCGGCTCCAGAGCGCGCGACAGACAGGGATGGATCGATATAGGCTCGGCACTTGTCACGATACCCGTAGGTGTTCAGCAAGGGAGGCGTGCCAACATAGACCATCCCTCCGATGGCGCGGCCGGCCACGCTAGCTGTTTCATTAGACGGGACCCACTCGCTTTTCGATGATCGGGCCGATGCGCTCGATGCCACTCGCGAGGGCTGGTTTCGTTCTGCGGCCGCGGCAAGTGCCGGCGCCGCAGACTTTCCAGCCCGAACGATTTCAGCGTAGTCCTGCTTTGGTGGGGAGTAAGCCTGCACGGCAGCCGGCTGTTTGGACGCGTTGGCTTCGCGGGTTCGTTCGCGCTCACGCTCGATACGCTTGTCGTAGGCACTTGGGCGCGGCACCGGCTCAGGTCGGGAGGGTAGGTTTGCGGAACTCCCCTCAGCTTGCGCCTTTGCAGCGACTTTCCGCGATCTCCGTTTTTCTTGCCACCAGACCAGAATGACGGGAACACCAAATGCAAACAACATCTGGCCGCCAATCGGCCAAGCCTGAAGCATTGTGGTCACCACGACCATGCATAAGAAAAAATATAGGACGAGAAAGAATGTAATTCGGAAAAACTTGATTATTGAAGACATTATCGGAACCCTCTTCGAACCACACTATTTTGCACAGCCATCTTTGCAACGACTAACGTCATGGTTGAAGCATTTCCCATGCTTTATGCTTGATTGGGCCGATGGCCACATACATCTGTTCGCACCGTTAAGGGCACACCCCCGCCCCAGTGACCGTAACCGGAACGGCCGAGATCGAGCCTTGCCACGACCATGCGACGGCTGGTTGGGCCGGCTCCGGAGGAGACTGCACTGCCAGCGGCACGTCGCAGGGAGAGGCGGCGTTTCAGCTCGGGGAGGGCGGCTGCGTGCAGCCGACCGAGTAGGGCGCGGTCCTGACCAAAGGGCAGGAGGGGCCAATGTTCCCCTTGAATGCTTCAGCTTAAGAATCAAAAATTACTTGAACGGCAGGGCCATTGAGACAGGCGGAACACACTTTGATTGAGCTGAAAATCGAACTTATTGGCATCAAACCACCGATCTGGCGCCGGATCCTCGTGCCGAATGACATCAGCTTGGACATCCTGCATTCCGTTCTCCAGGGCGCTATGCCTTGGCAAGACTATCATCTGCATGAGTTCGAGATTGGCGAAGACAGGTTCGAGGCCCGCGACGAAAGTGACGACAGCTGGGACCCAAACGATGGCCGGAAGGACGAAAAGAAGTTTGCTCTTGGAGAGCTGGTCAAGAAAGGCAGTCAGTTCACATATACTTATGATTTCGGCGATGGTTGGCGGCATCTCGTCACCGTTGAGAAGATTAGCAAACCAACCGGAAGACCAGATCTGGACTTCCCCGCCTGTGTTGCCGGAGAGCGAGCGTGCCCGCCAGAGGATAGTGGCGGGCCCTATTCTTACGAAGAATTTCTCGACGCGCTGACCGACAAACACCACCCGGAACATCGCGATACAAAGCAATGGGCGGGCGCGTTCGAACCGGAAGTGTTCAGCGTGCAGCAAGCCAATGCTGCCGTCGGTGCGATGTTTGTATGGGCAAAAGAACGCCACAATCGAAAGTGAAACCTGACTCTGGTTTGGCGCAGCGGCTTCGACAGGGGCACATAGCTTCGACTGTTCGATCCGAATGGCCGGATGTCTTCTCAGCCCTCCGAGGGCATCCACGCCCTGCTTTGCTGGTGAGCTTCAGAGTTGACAACCACCAGTCTCTTTGAAAATTCCAGAATTTGTCGATCCTTGACGGACTATCTCACAGGTTTTCACAGAAACATGTGGCCTCCTCTTTAAAAATATATCATTGTGTCGCGCATGAGTGGACAAGAACACGAAAAACTAAAGAGCCTTCTTGAGGCTGTTCCCACGGGGTTCCTCGTGGACTCCGCCTGGCTTGAGCACCACGGGATAGGCCGGCGTTCGTCCTACGCCTATGTCCAACGCGGCTGGCTAGAACGCCTTGGCCGCGGCGTCTTCCGCCGCCCGGCACCAGGCAACGCCACCACGAACACGCTCGACTGGAAGACCTGCCTGCTCTCGCTCCAGCACATCATGCACTACCCTGTCCATATCGGCGGGGTGACGGCATTGGGCCTGCAAGGCTATGCGCACTATCTCTCCCTCGGCGACAAGAGCACAGTCTGGCTCTACGGCTCAAAAATCCCCAACTGGCTCGAAAAACTGCCGCTCAACGCCGAACTCCGCACACGCAGCGTATCACTGTTCTCCGATCTTGAATTGGGTGTCGATGGCGCACGAAGGAATCCCGACGAGACAGCATCGTCCCTGCCCTGGGACTGGAAACTGGTGATGTCTTCGCCGGAACGCGCGGTGTTTGAGGCGCTGGACGAGTTGCCGGATCAAGAGAGTTTTCACAACCTCGACATGGCGTTCGAAAGCCTGACGACGTTGCGCCCGAGAACCCTCTCGGCACTGCTCAGCAGTTGCAAGAAGATCAAGGTCAAACGCCTGTTCTTCGTGTTCGCCGACCGCCACGACCATGCCTGGCGCAAGCGACTCGATCCGGAAGAGTTCGACCTCGGCAGCGGGGATCGCGCATTGGTCAAAGGCGGCAAGATACATCCGCGCTACAGGATCATGGTGCCCGAAGAGTTTGTAGGAAAGGAACGTGGTCATGGCGCATGAGGACTATGTCGCCCAAGTGGCGCTGCTCGTGCGGATACTGCCGTATGTCGCAAAGGAGAAAATATTTGCGCTCAAGGGTGGGACGGCCATCAACCTCTTCTATCGCGATCTTCCGCGCCTCTCGGTCGACATCGATCTGACCTATCTGCCTGTCAAGGACCGCGCCGAAAGCCTCGTCGAGATCAACGACGCGATGGACCGGATTGCCGCCGCCATCGAAAGCGGAATCACCGGCGCCAAAGCGCAGCGCATTTCCGGGGGTGGCGGCGGCGCCACGCGTGCGCTCGCCCGCCTCGGCACAGCCGAAATCAAAATCGAAACCTCCCCCGTTACCCGGGGCGTCGTGCATGATCCGGAACAACGCGAAGTCTCCGAAGCCGTCGAGGAGGCGTTCGGATATGCGACGATGAACATCGTTTCCTTCGAGGATTTGTTCGGCGGCAAGCTCCATGCGGCCCTTGATCGCCAGCATCCGCGAGACCTTTACGACGTCAAGCTGCTCTACGAGAATGAAGGCTTCACGGACGAGTTGTTCCGCACTTTTCTGATCTACGTCGCGAGTTCACCACGCCCGCCGCACGAATTGCTGAACCCAAACCTGATCGATCTGGATCAGCCCTATGTCAGGGAATTCGAGGGCATGACGAAGGAATCCGTCGACCTTGCGGAATTGATCTCAACGCGCGACCGCCTGATCGCGGACATCCAATCCCGCATGGATGAAGACGCGAAGAGGTTTCTGAGAACCCTGCATAAAGGGAAAACAAGCGCCGCAACAGCGACGAAACGCTTCTGAACATCCGCCTCGACTACCCGGTTGGCGTCACCGATCTGGTTGCCTTCCCGTAGACCAACAGCAGTGTATTCTGGATCACGAACCCCAAGGCAAAAGATGAAATCATCATCGCCACAGGCGTGGCATTGCGCATGTGCCTGAAGACAAAGAACTCGGAGGCGACGGCGATTGCAGCGCCGATCAGCAGCAGCAGCGGGATCAGCAAAATCGCCGGCGCTTTGCCCAAGAACATGACGGCAACTGCGTCCGTCGAGGGCACAATCAATGCAAAAACGCAAAAGGCGATGTATTCGCCGTGGGCGAAATTCACCAGTTTCATCACCCCGAAGATCAGAGCAATCCCAAGTGCGGCCATGGCATAGATGCCCCCAAGGCTCAGCGCATCAAAGAGCAGCTGTGGAACGGCGTTCATGTCGCATCCTCCGACTGGTTTTGCCCAAAGTAGGCTTCCTTAAGCAGATCGCTTTCCGCAAAGCCTGCCGCATCGCCATCGCCGGCAACATGACCCCCGCGCAGCAACACCATGCGCCCGCCAACCCGGGCCGCGCGGGCCGAGCTCTGTTCAACGATGATCAGGGTCAAGCCGCGTTCGGCCTGCAGATTGACGAGCGTTTCATAGACCTGATCGACAATATTCGGAGCCAACCCAAGCGAAGGTTCATCCACCATCATCAGTTTGGGATTGGTCATCAAACCGCGCCCGATCGCCAACATCTGTTGCTGTCCGCCGGACAGTGCTCCGGCATTGGCATGCCGCCGCTCACCCAGGATAGGAAAGCTCTGGTAGATCCCGTCGATATCCGTTTCAATCGCCGCCTTGTCCTTCCGGATGCCCGTGCCCACACGCAGGTTTTCCTCGACTGTCAGCGTTCCGAAAACCTCGCGGCCTTCCGGAACCATAGTCAGACCCAAACGCGCTATCGCTTCGGGCGAGCGGCCATTCAGCACATCGCCGTCCACCTCAATGCGGCCATGGGTCGTGGCAACGGCTCCGCAAATCGCCTTGAGCAGAGAGGACTTGCCCGCCCCATTCGGCCCGGAGATGAACAGCCTCTCACCCTCTTGAACAGTAAAGGAAACATCCGACAGTGCAGGCACTTTGCCATACCGAACCGCGACATCGAAAACACCCAGCTTTGACATCACGCGTGCTCCATGTTTTCTGGCGCATGCTCTGCGCCCAGATAGGCTTCGCGTACCGCCTGGCTGGCCAGGATCTCGGTCTTGTCGCCCTCTTCGATGATCTTGCCCGCGTCCAGAACATAGACGTGGTTTGACAATGACAGGACAAGCCCGACGTTATGCTCGATCAACAGGACACCGCAGTTCAGCTCATCCGCGATCCGCCTGATGATTTGTGCCAGATCATCCGCTTCGGTTTCGGACATGCCTGCGGCGGGTTCGTCCAGCAGCAGGTAATCGGGGGCAAACATCAGCGCACGCGCAATGCCGACCCTGCGCTCGTCCGTATAGGGCAGCCCGGCTGCGGGCAGTTCGGCAAGATGCCCGGCCCCCATCCAGGACAACACGCGCAGCGCTTCGTCTTCGGAGGCGCGCCGCGAATGGCCAAGGCCCACCCCGGTCACTGCAAGATTGTCCAGTACATCCAGCCCGGAAAACAAGCGCCCGGCCTGGAACGTGCGCGCAAGACCCCGGCGGCGAATGTCATAGGGCGCTTTGGCGTTGATGTCCTGCCCATCCAGCATGACCGTGCCTGACGTGGGGTCCTGAAAGCCTGTGATGATGTTGACGCAGGTGGTTTTGCCTGCTCCGTTGGGGCCGATCAACCCGACAATTTCCGCCTTCTTTAGCGAAATCGTCACGTCATCCAGAGCCTTGAAGCCACCAAACGCAACGCTGATTGATTCCAGTTCCAATGACAAAATCTTATCCTTCGCGTTCCTGTTCCGACCGTTGTGCGCCACAGCCGCCAACCGATGGCGGCTGTGGGTCCTGGTGATGCTCACTAGGTCCAGTGCGCCACGCTGCGCCGCTCGAAACTCTCGCGGAACTGTTCGATCGTCTTGGGCAGCGGCTCGCCGGTTTCCCAATCCAGGATCACCGCATAGCGTCTCACGGCGTCCATCGCGTCGATCTCGCCTTTGCGATACATCTCGGCAACCTTTTCAGGATCAATGCGGGCCCAAGCCACGCGGTTTTCACGAATATGCGCCCGCAGTTTCTCGGTCTCGGCCTCATCGACCTCATATTCACACAAGTCCGCATCAATCTCTTTGATCACAACGCCATAGTCCAACGCGGCTCGTTTGATAGAGACATAGTCATCCACCACATCCGTCAGAACAGCCTCTGTCTTGCGTTCAAGTGGGTCGCCAAAGCCGCCGCCCCCCGCGGTCGGGCGCGCAAACTCATCTCCCGAATACATCGGGAAGTCAGAGAAGACAGACCCAAGCCATTCGTGCGTGTCCGAGCCGGCGCGTTTGATGGTCAGACCATGCGGCATGGAGGGCAAACCGCCATCAACACCCCAGACGACGGCGCGTTCGCGGTCGCAGACATAGGACATGACGGATTTTTCACTTTCCAGAAGCAGGGAGGTTTTCTGCACCCCTGTCCCTCCGCGCCATTTGCCCGGGCCTGCGCTGTCTTTTTTGATCTGAAATTCAAGCGTCCGGGTCGGGTTGACCCGCTCGTTGCCTTCGTTGGGCTGAGACATGAGCCCGGTTCCGAAGCAGGCTGTGGTGACGTCGCTGCCATCCTTACCGCGCCGTCCGCCCCAACCGCCGGGGAGCCATTCGTAGAACAAGAATGTAGAGTCCTCCTCGCGCCGCTTGTCCGTGCCCCCCGCCAACAGGTATTCAAGGTTGAATGCACAGGCGATGGCGCGCTCCGGCATGATCTCCGACCACATCTCGAAAACCGAGTTCATGATCTTTTCAAACGGCATCAGGAAGCCGGTGACCGCCGTGGGCCACTGGGCACTGACCACCGAATTTTCCGGCGCAGCGACAGAGAGCATCCGATAGAAGCCGGAGTTCAACGGCAGGTCAGGAAAGAAGGTCTTCATCCCCGCGACGACAGCCGAGAATGTGGCTCCCGGCGCGGAATTGTACATCGAACCAATCGTCGGGTGGCTGCCTTCGAAATCGTAGTGAATCTGATCACCCTTGATTGTCATCTTGATGTGGATCGGGATCATCCCCTCGCCACCTGACGGGTCCCGGTCGATGTAGTCGACGGATTTCCATGTGCCGTCGGGCAGCGCCGCAATACGCTGGCGCACGGCGCGTTCAACGTAGTCCTGCACCTCGTTCATGCCCTGCTTGACCTGCTCGCGCCCGTACTTTCGCACCAGCCGCAGGATTTCACGTTCGGCCACCTGCGTGGCCTGTGCCTGGCTGTGGATGTCACCGATAATCGACGCGGGGTCGCGTGTGTTGTTTGCGATCAGGTTGGCAACGTCGGAACAAAAATCGCCGGCACGGAATAGCCGGACAGGTGTGATCCGAACCGCCTCGCGGAACATGTCTTTCGCCGTCACATCAAACGAACCGGGCACAGAGCCACCCAGATCAGACCAGTGCCCGTTTGACTGCGAAAACCCGATCAGCTCGTCTTCATCAAAGATCGGCCGCACCAGACGGACATCGCTGAAGTGCGTGCCACCTGCGTAAGGATCGTTGATCGCGTAGACATCGCCGGGCATCATGTCGCCCTTGAAGACGCGAATAACGTCTTTGCAGGTAAAGTGCAGCGTGCCGACGTGCACCGCGATGTCATCGTTGCCCTGCGCAACCGAATTGCCTTCGGCATCATGCAGCGCGTTAGAAAAGTCTCGGTTGTAGATCACAAAGGAGTAACAGGTGCGCAGCATCTGCTCGGCCATCTGGTCAACGGATGTGATGAAGGAGTTCTTGAGAACTTCAAACGTGACGGGATCTAGGGCTTTTGAATCACTCATAGTATTACTCCTGCACTCGGATGAGAATGTTCATGTATTGATCGACTTCAGCAGTCGTGTTCGGCGGAATTACGGTGGTTGAATCGAACTGCTCGACAATGGCGGGGCCATCAAAGGTCGCACCGGCGGTCAGGTTTTCACGCTCGAAAATCATCGCCGTGTGGGCCTTGCCGTCAAACCAGACATCGCGTGTCTTGTCGGTCTTGGGCTTGTTCTTCCTCACCTCGTGCTTTTGCAGCTCGGCCTTGGGAACCATACCCGTCGCCGTCAGCCCCACACGGAAGATCGACACCGGTGCGTCATCCCGGCGGAAGTTGAATTCGCGCTGGTGTTCGCTGTGGAACCCGTCGATCAAGGCCTCAATATCGGTGACCTTGGACGGCGCAGATACTGCCAAGGCACGCCATTGGCCCTGATACATCATCTCGACCGTGCGCTGCATGACAATGTCCTTGGGCGCTACGCCTTCGTGCTTCAAACGATCAGCGGCCATGGCCTCCAGCCGCTCGAAGGCGGCCTCCAAATCCTCCGGCTTGGTATCAGCCGCAGCAGCCATGAAGCTGTCTGAGAAGTCGTGCTGGATATCGACCAGCAGGCAACCCAGAGCCGATGTCACACCCGGATTGGGCGGGATAATGACAGTCGGGATCGACAACTCCTTGGCAATTGCCGCACCATGCAACGCCCCGGCTCCGCCAAACGCCACAAGCGCGAAGTCCCGTGGGTCATAACCTCGGCTAATCGACAGCAAACGCACCGCATTGGCCATATTTGCGTTTGCAACCGCAACCACGGCTTCGGCGGCTTCGTGCAGCTCCATTCCGAAAGGCTCGGCCACAGTCTCTCTGACCGACGCTTCGGCCAGGGCGGGATCAAGGGTAATCTTGCCCCCCGCGAGCGATGTGCCAAGGCGGCCCAGCACAACATTGGCGTCCGTGTTTGTGGCCACTTCATTGCCGTTCTTGTAGCAGGCAGGCCCAGGGAAGGCGCCCGCAGATTGCGGTCCGTTGCGCAGTGACCCGCCTTCGTCTTTCCACGCCAGAGATCCGCCGCCCGCACCAATGGTCAGCACTTCGATCGACGGGAACCGGATCGGATAGCCATATTCGATATACCAGTCTTTGGTGACACGCGACTTGCCTTCATACACCAAGGATACGTCCGTGCTGGTCCCGCCCATGTCAAAACCGATAGAATTGTCAAACCCGCAAAGGTTGCCAATAAAGCGGCTGGCAATCGCGCCCGCGGCAATGCCCGACCCTGCCAGACGCGCGGCAAAGTCTTTAACGCTGGCCGGGGTCATCACGCCGCCGCCCGTGTGCAGCAACAGCAGATCGCGTTCGTAGCCGCCGTCAGCCAGCTTACCCTCAAGGCGCGCTACATAATCAACGACCGAAGGCGACACGACCGCGTTTGCCATCGTTGTCGAGAAACGCTCGTGCTCAAAAATCTCCGGCAGGACCTGTGAAGAGATCGACACCGGCACATCCGGCATCACACTCAGCAGAATGTCTCGCATCCGCTCTTCATTGGCCCCATTGGTGTAAGAGTTCATAAAGCAGACAGCAACAGAGGCGACTTTGCGCTTCTTCAAAACATGCGCGATGCGCAGCGCTTCTTTTTCGTCCAGCTTTTCCAGAACCGTGCCGTTCGCGTCGACGCATTCACGGACGGTCAGACGGTCCCGACGCGGGATGTAGGGCTTGGCCACATCTTTGTAGGTGTCCCACAGATCCTCCTTGTTGGCCCGGCGGATTTCGACCACGTCGCGGAACCCTTCGGTGCAGATCATCGCAGAGCGCGCCAAATTACGTGTGATCAGCGCGTTTGTTGCCACGGTTGTCCCGTGCGAAAACATCGACACCTCGCTGAGGTCGATGCCGCCCTGATCAATCCCGTTGAGAATGGCAACCATCGGGTCATCCGGTGTCGATGACGTCTTTTCGATGCGGATCGCACCCGTTGTTTCGTCCATAATGACGACGTCGGTAAACGTCCCACCCACATCTACGGCAACTCTTGTGTTCTTCATGTCTACATCCTTCAAAAGACAACAGGGCATCAGGAAGGCGCCGGCGAAAGCCGACCCTACTTGGGGGTTTTCGGTTTTAGCTAAGGGTTACGGAGGGGCCGTCTTCTGGCCTTGCTGCGCGGCTTTGCGCGTTTCGGTCGGTGTGCAGCCGAACTGCGCACGATAGGCTTTGTTAAACTGGGATTGATCCGAAAACCCCCACCGATGGGCTATCTCGGCAATTGTGATGGGCCCTACGACGCTCAGGTCCTCGCGCGCGCGCACCAGACGCTTTTCGCGGATGAACCCGGAAACCGACCTGCCCGACTCCGAGAACAGTTGTTGCAGATAGCGCTGCGACACATTGCAGGCCTCTGCCACAAGACTTGAGGAGAGATTCTCATTGAAGAGGTTGTTGCGGATAAACTGTTCTGCGCGGTGCAGATGTGCTGCGCGGATTGTCGAGGTTTCGCTGTCCAGCACACGGTCATCTTTGCGGATTGAGAGGCACAGCAGATCAAGGATGTGCTTGCCAGCGGCCGCGCGCGCCTGCTCATCAAGCAAATCGACGTGCAGCGCCGTTGTCTTGACGGTATCCAGAAAATAACTGGCCACGCCGGCTGTGCCATCAAAACTCAGCGCGCCCAAACGGTCTGTTGGGCCGATGCGGGCCCGCACGCTTTCGGAAGACACCTTCAGCACCAACAGCTCGTTCGTCTGTTCATGCCAGAACTCGTAGGGCAAATCGCCCCGTTCTACCAGAAACTCGCCCGGTGAACATTTCGCCTGGCGGGCATTCTGGTCAAAGCCGACCGTCCCCAATCTTGGAATGGTAATCAGCAGACTGCTTTCAACTTCGTCCAGAAAGTGCCGCTTGTGCCTTTTGTAGAGAATGCCATCGCAACGCATCTGCGACAGACCGACGATACCGAGGTTCCAAGTATTGAGATCACCTGAAAAGGACTGGTCATCCGCCATCGTGGTCTCTAGGGGAAAGAACGTATGCGCCGTCCGCGGCCCATTGTGAATCTACTTGCGGTCGGGTTTTCGCTTTCGTGAGTGCTCAGAATGAGCTCA
>NZ_JBIFFQ010000007.1:0-190089 GCF_043557285.1 Sulfitobacter sp. 1A13421 | reverse complement strand
TCAGATATCAAATTTTCAAACAGCGTTGAGACAAAAGAAACTGAGATGCGCCCTAACTTCTTGGCGCGCCCCGCCTCTAATACCTCGAATTCTTATCCGCCTCGTGATCCGAACCACCGCGTCGCCGCTGCCGCCCGCCCCGTCTGGCGCCCCAGCGGTGCGTCTCAGCGCCGCCGGTAGAGGGGGTTCTAAGGTTAGTGACGCAAAGCCGCAAGCCGTTTTTTGAAGTTTTGTGCAGTTTTTGTGAAAGCCTTATAAAAGCCCTTCAAAACAGTGATTTATGGCATGCGAGACACTGCAGAGGTTAACGTAACCCCCCCTAATATGCCGCCGTTATGTTAACGCCATCAGTTATCCACATGCCACAGCCCGGAATCGCGCGTTTCAGACGCGTGAATCACGACCCTTGTTGCCCCTTCCGAGTCGCCCATCCCCGCGGGCCTTTCTGCCAAAGGCCCCCAAACGGCAGCCGATAGATCAAAAGCCCCGCGACAAGGCCGGCATAGACCAACGGCTCCAGCTGAAACCCTTTCGCCAGCCATAGGAAATGTAGTGCTGCCAAGAGCGCTGCTACATAGGTCAGCCGGTGGAGCTTGCGCCAACGCGCCCCCAGCTTCCGCAGCGACCAATTGTTGGATGTGGCCGCCAGCGGCACAAGGCAGAGGAACCCGGCCATACCGATGGTGATATAGGGCCGTTTGAGAATATCCGCCCAGATACGCGACAGCCCTTGCACGTCGAGCAGCGCCCAGACAGTCAGATGCGCCAGCGCATAGACGAAGGTCATCACACCGATCGCCCGGCGAAAGCGCAGCAGGTTCACCCCAAATACCCGGCGCAGCGGGGTGATCGCCAGACCGGCGATCAGCAGGCGCAGCGCCCAGAGACCATAGAGGTGTTCGAGCCCCTTTACCGGATCGCGCCCCAGCCCGCCGGTGAGTCCTTGGTAAAAGAACCACGGGATGGGCAGGGCCAGCAGGAGATAAACTGCCCAGACCGGGGTGCGGCGGGCGGCCCTGTTCAGGGCATCGGTCAGGCGCGCCATGTTGCGGCCACGCCAGACTGAGGCGCTTGGACGAAAGGACGGGGCATATATATCGCGGCAGGCATCAGAAGTTCGCCGTCAGGTCCATGCCCTCGTAAAGCGACGCCACCTCTTCTTCGTAGCCGTTGAACATCAGCGTCGGCTGGCGCCGTGCGAAGAGCCCGCCGCCGATGGGGCGCTCATCGGCCTGCGACCAGCGCGGATGGCTGACCTTGGGGTTCACATTGCTGTAAAAACCATATTCCCGCGGCGCGGCCTTGTTCCAACTGGTGGGCGGCTGCGTGTCAGTAAGCGTGATGCGCACCACGGATTTGATGGATTTATACCCGTATTTCCACGGCACGACCAACCGCAGCGGCGCGCCGTTCTGGTTCGGGATGACTTTGCCATAGATGCCGGTGGCCATGATCGTCAGCGGGTGCATCGCCTCATCCAGCCGCAGCCCTTCAACATAGGGCCAGTCAAGCACGGGGAAACGCAGGCCCGGCATCTCTTCGGGGCGGTAGGCGGTTTCAAAAGCCACATATTTCGCGCCGGATTGCACCCCGGCCATATTGAGCAGATCGGCCAGTTCGAATCCGTTCCACGGCACCACCATCGACCACGCCTCGACACAGCGCAACCGGTAAATGCGCTCTTCGATGGTCATCGCCTTCATGATATCCTCGAAAGCGTAGTCGCCGGGCTTGTCGACCATGCCCGCGATGGTCACGGTCCAGGGGGCGGTCGTCAGCGCGCCTGCGTATTTCGCGGGATCGTCCTTGCCGGTGCCGAACTCGTAGTAATTGTTGTATTGGGTGATGTCTTCGTAGTCATTCGGGGTCAGCCCCTCTTGGGCCGCGGCCCCCTGCCCCAGCCCGGCAAGACCCAGCCCCGCCATCGCGCCGCCCATGATCTGCCGCCGGTTGAGGTATTGCGCCTCATCGGTCACGTCACGGTCCGTCAGTCGATTGATCCAGCGATTGGCCATTTCAGCGCTCCCTACTATACTCATGCAAAGTTAGCGCCCGCCGGAAGCCATACCAAATCCTTTCGCCCGGATTTCAGCCAGCACACCGGAATGTCAGGCGCCGTTATTCAAAGGAGTGCCGCCATGATCCGTTTTCTTTTCGCCGCCGGTCTGATTTGGGCCAGCGCCGCCCAAGCGGATGAGATGGTCACCTATACCACCGAGCAGAGCTTTGGCGATGTGACCTTTGGGGTGGAGAACGCGATCCTGAACCAAGGGCTCATCCCCGAGAACGTCAGCCATGTCGGTGAGATGCTCGACCGCACCCGCGCCGATGTCGGCTCTGACGTGGTGCTGTTCGAGGCGGCGGAGGTGTTCAGCTTTTGCTCGGCCGCGCTGTCGCGCAAGGTGATGGAGGCGGATGTGATGAACATCGGCTTTTGCCCCTACGACATATTCGTCATGCAACTGCCCGAGAGTGAAGAAGTGACCATCGGCTACCGCGCCTTTCCCGATGGCGCGATGCAAGAGGTGCAGAGCCTGCTCGACCAGATCGTGAAAGAGGCGATTGGGGAAGAGTGAAAAGGGCATCGCCCTCCCTAGGGGCGTCTGGTCCTTGAATTTGAGCGCAGGCTCCGCATGGCCCGCAGGCTGCCCGACATGAAGCAATCTCACAAAATCGCCCTCCGGGGGAAGAGAGAGCGATGCCCGGCGCGCCTCCGGGCGAAAAGTTTCTGTCTCCGATCGCAAGAAGGGCCGGAAAACCCGGCCCTTCTCTTCATCTATTAAGGTTTAGTGCACCGTAGCGTCATCCGGCTTGGGCCGGTTCGACGCGGCCACCTGATCGCCGATGATCAAGCCATCGGCCCCGGCACGAACGGTGACAGTATCCCCATCCTTCACATCCCCGGCCAAGAGCATCTCGGCCAGCGGGTCCTGCACGGTACGCTGGATCACCCGCTTCAAAGGACGCGCCCCGAAGACCGGGTCATAGCCCTCATCCGCCAGCCATTTTCGCGCGGCGTCGTCGAGATCGAGCGTGATCTTCCGCCCGGCCAGCCGTTTGAGCAGCCGTGACATCTGAATATCGACGATCCCGTCCATATCCGCACGGCCCAGACGGTCAAAGATGATCGTCTCGTCCAGACGGTTCAGGAACTCCGGCCGGAAATGCGCCCGGACCGCATCCATCACGTCACGCTTGGCCGCCGCCATATCGCCGCCCTCGGGCAGTTGGCTCAGCGCCTGCGCCCCAAGGTTGGAAGTCAGCACGATCAGCGTCTGTTTAAAGTCTACGGTGCGGCCCTGACCATCGGTCAGCACACCATCGTCGAGCACCTGCAAGAGCACGTTGAAGACATCGGGATGCGCCTTTTCGACCTCATCGAAGAGCACGACCTGATAGGGCCGACGCCGCACCGCTTCGGTCAGCACACCGCCCTCGTCATAGCCGACATAGCCCGGAGGGGCACCGATCAGACGGGCCACGGCGTGTTTCTCCATGAACTCCGACATGTCGATGCGCACCATCGCATTGTCATCGTCAAAGAGGAACTCGGCCACGGCCTTGGTCAGCTCGGTCTTGCCCACACCGGTCGGCCCGAGGAAGAGGAAGCTGCCCAAGGGGCGATTCTCGTCGTTGAGCCCCGCACGCGCGCGGCGCACGGCATTGGCCACGGCCTTCACGGCGGCGTTCTGCCCGATCACCCGATCATGCAACTGCTCTTCCATCCGCAGCAGCTTGTCGCGCTCACCCTCAAGCATTTTGCCCGCCGGGATGCCTGTCCAACGCTCGACGACGGAGGCGATCTGGTCCGGGCGCACGGCCTCTTCGACCATCATGTCATCCTCACGCCCCTCGGCGGCTTCGAGGTCGCGTTCCAACTGCGGGATCACGCCATAAGATAGCTCGCCCGCGCGCGCGAGGTTGCCTTCGCGTTTCGCGATGTCGAGTTCGGCCCGCGCTTGGTCGAGCTTCTCCTTGATGTCACGCGCCCCGGCGAGCTTGTCACGCTCGGCCTGCCACTGCGCCGTCATCTCGGCGCTGCGGTCTTGCAGATCACTGAGGTCTTTTTGCAAAGCCTCCAGCCGATCCTTGGACGCGGCATCGTCTTCCTTCTTCAGCGCCTCCGCCTCGATCTGAAGCTGAAGGATCTGACGGTCCAGCGCATCCAGTTCTTCAGGCTTGCTGTCGACCTCCATCCGCAGGCGGCTTGCCGCCTCGTCCATCAGGTCAATCGCCTTGTCGGGCAGGAAACGGTCGGTGATATAGCGATGGCTCAGCGTCGCCGCCGCGACCAGCGCGGTGTCGCTGATGCGCACGCCGTGGTGCAGCTCGTACTTCTCTTTAATACCGCGCAGGATCGAGACAGTGTCTTCCACCGTCGGCTCCTGCACGATCACCGGCTGGAACCGCCGCGCAAGTGCCGCGTCTTTCTCAACATATTTGCGGTACTCTTCGAGGGTGGTGGCACCGACACAGTGCAATTCCCCCCGCGCCAGCGCAGGCTTCAGCAGGTTCGACGCATCCATCGCGCCATCGGCCTTACCGGCACCGACCAGCGTGTGCATCTCGTCGATGAAGAGGATCACCTCGCCCGCGGCTTCGGTCACCTCGGTTAGCACGGCCTTCAAACGCTCTTCGAACTCACCACGGTATTTCGCGCCAGCGATCAGCGCCCCCATGTCGAGCGCGAGCAGACGCTTGTTGCGCAAGCTCTCAGGCACGTCACCATGCACGATGCGCAGCGCCAAGCCTTCGGCGATGGCGGTCTTACCGACGCCCGGCTCACCGATCAGCACAGGGTTGTTCTTGGTGCGGCGGCTCAATACCTGCATGGCACGGCGGATCTCTTCGTCCCGGCCAATGATCGGGTCGATCTTGCCCTCTTCGGCCCGCGCGGTCAGGTCGAGGCTGTATTTCTCCAACGCCTCATAGTTGTCTTCGGCGGTGGCGCTGTCGGCCTTGCGGCCCTTGCGCACATCATTGATGGCGGCGTTCAGCCTTTGGGCGGTCACCTGCCCCGCTTCCAGCGCCGTCTTTGCGCCCGATTTTACCATGCATAGCGCGGTCAGAATGCGCTCGACAGTGACGAAACTATCGCCTGCTTTCTTGGCAATCGCTTCGGCCTCGGCCAGCACCTTGGCGGTGGTGCCGTCCAGATAGACCTGCCCCGCATCGCCGGTGACTTTCGGGATCTTGCCAAGCGCCAAATCAAGCGCCTGCACCACGCGCGCACCGTCGCCGCCCGACGCGGCAATCAGATTTCGCGCAAGTCCTTGGTCGTCGTCCAACAATGCTTTGAGGACATGTTCCGGGGCCAGCCGCTGGTGGCTTTCCCGTGTTGCAATGGTTTGCGCCGCCTGAATGAAGCCGCGCGATCTTTCCGTGAACTTGCTCAAGTCCATGGGTCTCTCCTTTTCTACAAGCGCTCTAAAATGCCGCGCCCGATATGTGGCACGCGGCGGTCTGAGCCTCGGTATCAATTTGGGAAGCGGTGTTGCCGGTTCAAGACCATCCAGATGCAAAATACCGCCGAGAGCGGCGCCGCCAATAGGAAAAAATCAGCCAATAAGGCAAAAATACGGCAATTTTGAGACATAAAATACATCTCTATGTTACTGATATAAATACATTGTTAACCTTTATCCACAGAAGCTGTAACCATAATGAAACCATTTTGCCACCTCTCGCGTTTACCCAGCAGAGGAGAGCAGGACGAAGCAGCCTGCCAAGGTTCAGAAGAACGCAAGAGGTGAAACGATGCAGACGCGCCCGATCCAGTTGACAGATGTCACCTATAATGCGGCCACTCAGTGTTTCGAAGCGCTGGTGACCGTCCAAGACGGGGAGCAGCTGCGCCGTTACGCCTGCGCCATCGATGCCCCGATCACCATGTCATACCACGATGCCGCCGACGGGCTGTCCCGTCAGGCGCTTCGCCGCCACGCACAAAAGCGTGGCCTGAGTTCCGAAGTTCTGCGCCACGTCCCCGCACAGCGGGCCGGACGCCGCAGCTTCGACCCGCTGCGTTGGCTGGAAGAGGTCATGCACCTCCCCGGTCGCGACGCGGCTTAACCCCCTTCCGCGCGGCGCCTGCCTGCCGCGCGGCTGCCCGCGGACCTGCCGCCACCTCATCTGTCCCGATGTGGCGTTCCGCAAACCAGAGACCAGTGCCTGCCTGCTAAGTCTCTGATCACTTGGCCCGGACCCGCTCAGCGGCGTTCGGGCCTCTTTTTTGCGCCCTCCCCGCATGAATGATGGACTTGGCCCGCGCCGCGGCGTAGGTCAAAGCCGTTTGAAATTTGGCAGGAGCCCTCGCATGTCTGATGACCGTCTGATTGTCGCCCTTGATGTTCCCCATGCGGTCGCGGGGCTGGAACTGGCCGAAAAGCTCGGCGATGCCGTGGGCTTTTACAAAATCGGTCTGGGCATGCTGACCGGCGGCGGCTTGGCCTTGGCCAATGAGCTGAAGCAAGAGCATGGCAAGCGCATCTTCCTTGATATGAAACTCTTCGACATCGGCGCCACCGTCGAGGCGGCGGTGCGGGGCCTTGCGCAGTTCGATCTGGATTTCCTGACCGTCCACGGCGACCCGCATGTGGTGGCTGCGGCGAAACAGGGGGCCGCGGGCACCGATATGAAAATCCTCGCCGTCACCATCCTCACCTCGCTGGACCGCGCCGATCTTGACGCTGCGCTGATCCAGCCGGGCGATCTGGGCGATCTGGTGCTGACCCGCGCAGGCCGGGCGCTGGACGCGGGCGCGGATGGGGTCATCGCCTCCCCCCAAGAAGCCGCCGCGATCCGCGCCCTGCCCGAAGCGCGCGGCAAGCTGATCGTCACCCCCGGCGTACGCCCCCAAGGTGCCGCATTGGGTGATCAGAAGCGGGTCGCCACCCCCGGTCAGGCCATCGCGGACGGAGCCGATCATATCGTGGTGGGCCGCCCGATCTGGCAAGTCGAAGACCCCGCCGCCGCCGCCCGCGCCGTGCTTCAGGAAATTTCCGAAGGTTAACAACGGGCTCGCCCCCGCCTGTAGCAAATCGACCACAGCGCGCCGACATGCACCGCGGGGGGTTCCATCAACGTTAGGCGAAAACCGCCCTACATGTTATGTTGAACTCAGGTGATACTCCCCGACGAACTGGTTCTTCCTGATGTTCGTCACCTCCCCCCGCTCACGCAGGCGGGGGGCCTTTATTTGCCCTACATCCTCCCATTCGCGTGCTCTGCAAGATAGACCCGCAAGCGGTCCTGAAAGGCGGGCACGGCGCGGGGGTGGTTGAGAAACTCCGCCTCGGTCATCAAGCGCCAGCGCTGCCCCTCGTCGCCAAAAACGATCTGGGCCTCTGCCTCGGCAGGCAAGCGCGCGACGAAGAACCATTTGATCCGCCCGCCCTCGTCAAAGCTGCCTTCCCAGATCACGGCACCTTCAGGCACCACGATCCCCAAACCTTCGCGGCATTCACGCAACGCGCAGGCCAGCGGGGTCTCATCCCCCTCGCGGCCCCCGCCGGGCAAATCCCAGTGATCGGCAAAGAGCAGCCCCGGCAGATCGTCGCGCAGGATCACGGCCAGCTTGTCCCCAAGGTAGAGCGCAAGCTTGGCGCCATCAAAGACCATGTTCAATCCCTCGCGATCTGGTTAGAATCGTCGCCCGAACCCTGCCCTCCCGGTGTACCCATGGCTACCCTCTGTCGCGATTGTCTGACTGAAATCCCGCCGTCGCGGCGCTGTCCGCGCTGCGGCAGCCCGCGCGTGCTGTCCCACCCGGAACTCTTTGACCTCTCCATCGCCCATATGGATTGCGACGCCTTCTATGCCTCGGTCGAAAAACGCGACAATCCCGAACTCTCGGGCAAACCCGTCATCATCGGCGGCGGGCGGCGCGGGGTCGTGTCGACCGCTTGCTATGTCGCGCGCATTCGCGGCGTGCGCTCGGCCATGCCGATGTTTCAGGCGCTCAAGCTCTGCCCCGAAGCGGTGATCATCAAGCCGCGGATGGAGGTCTATGTCGAAGCCTCCCGCGCGATCCGCCAGATGATGGAAGAGATGACCCCGGCAATCGAGCCGCTGTCGCTGGACGAAGCCTTTCTCGATATGACCGGCACCTCGCGGCTGCATGGCCAGCCCCCGGCGATGATGCTGGCACGGCTGGTGCGTCGGATGAAGGTAGAACTGGGGCTAACCGGCTCGATCGGGCTGAGCCACAACAAGTTTCTGGCCAAAGTCGCCTCGGACCTCGACAAGCCGCATGGGTTTTCTGTGATCGGCGCGGGGGAAACGGCGGACTTTTTGCGCGACAAACCGGTGGGCATGATCTGGGGCGTCGGTGCCGCCACGCAAACCGCGCTGGAAAAGGCGGGCATTCGCAGCTTTTCCGATCTTCTGCGGTGGGAACAGACCGACCTCATCGTGCGCTTTGGCAGCATGGGGGACCGGCTGTGGCATCTGGCACGGGGCCAAGACACCCGCCGCGTCTCGCGCCATCGCCCGGTGAAGTCGATCAGCAACGAGACGACATTCTCCGACGATACGGGCGACGCGGAGATACTGGACGGCCATATCTGGCGCTTGGCGGAAAAGGTGGCGGACCGCGCCAAGGCGAAAGAGATGGCGGGCCGGGTGGTGACGCTCAAGCTCAAACGCGCCGATCATACCGTACTGTCGCGCCGCCTGTCGCTGCATGACCCGACCCAATTGGCCGACCGGATTTACCGCACCGCCCGCGCCCTCTTCGACCAAGTCGATCACCAAAGCGCCTATCGGCTGATCGGCGTGGGCCTCTCCGAGTTGTCGGGCGCCGAGGGAGCGGATATGGCGGGCGATCTGCTCGACCCCGGTGCGGCACAACGCAGCCGCGCGGAACGCGCCGCCGATAGCATCCGCAGCCGTTTTGGTGAAAAGGCCATCGTCAAAGGCCGCGCGCTGCGCTGAGCCTACTCCGCGGCGAGCGGAAGCCGCTCCTGCCCGATCTGCGCCACCTCGGCCACGACGCGTTGCAACGCCGCCTGTACCGCCTCGAAAGCGCCATTGGGGCGAATCAACCGCTCGTTCATGTAAAGCGCGCGGTCGATTTCCACCTGCACCGCATGCTGTCCCCGGGACGGGCGGCCATAGGCTTGGGTGATATAGGCCCCCGCGAAGGGCGAATTGCGCGTCACGACGAAGCCCGCATCGACGAAAGCCGCTTCGATCCGGTCGACCACCTCGCCCCCCGCCGCTGCGCCGAAACGGTCCCCCAGCACGACATCGGGCCGCCGCATCCCGCCGCGGGCCACGCCGTCCATCGCCTCATGCGGCATGGAATGGCAATCGACCAGCACCGCTTGGCCATGGCGGCGATGCGCCCCGCTCAGCAACTCCTGCAATTTCGCGTGATAGGGCCGCCAGTAGCTGTCGATTCGCAACTGCGCCTCTTCTTGGGTCAGTTTGCCGCGATAAATCGCCCGGCCATTGGCCACCACGCGGGGAATCACCCCCAGCCCCGAGGCCACGCGCGGGTTATGCCCCTGCCGCGGAATGCCTTCGATGACCGACGGATCCAACTCCTCCGGCGCGCGATTGAGGTCGATATAGGCCCGCGGGGCCCCGGCTTTGATAAAAGAAGCGCCATGCAGCGGTGCGCAATCGAACAAGAGATCAACAAACGCATCTTCGGACGAACGGATCGCATGTTCGTCCAGAACCGACCGCCGCAGGAATGACGCCGCATAATCCCGCCCCGAATGGGGCGATGCGAAGACCACGCAAGAGCGGTTTCGGTCCGGATGCAGTACTTCGTAAGCGGTCATCGGCATAATAAATTCCTCTAAGTCGAACATAGCGTGTTTATTCCGCGCCAAAAGCCCTTGATCCCGCCGCCGACTCCTTTTATAGGACCCCAACGGCGCGAAATTTCGCGCCCCATTTAGTTTTGGGGCCGATACGGAAACGCTGAAAAGTGGGTGATTAGCTCAGCGGTAGAGCACTTCGTTGACATCGAAGGGGTCACTGGTTCGATCCCAGTATCGCCCACCATTTATTCATCGACCCGCCCTTGGCGGGTTGCCCGCAACCCAGGCGCTGGCCCGCGCCACGACATGAGGAGACGACCATGAAGGTTCGCAATTCGCTCCGCTCGCTCAAGAATCGGCATCGCGATTGCCGTGTTGTGCGTCGCAAAGGCCGCGTTTACGTCATCAACAAGACGCAGCGCCGGTTCAAAGCCCGTCAGGGCTGAGCTTCGCAGCTTTGTAGAATTAAAGGCCGCTCCTTCCGGGGGCGGCCTTTTTCGTTGCGGATAACTGCTTGCAACCCCGGCTCAAAACCCCACCTTCAAGGCAGGCTTGAATAACAAGGAAGACCATCATGTCGGACACGCCCGAATATACGCCCCCAAAGGTTTGGAAATGGGAATCAGAAAGCGGCGGCAAATTCGCCAGCACCAACCGGCCCATCGCCGGTGCGACCCATGACAAGGAGCTGCCGGTCGGCGAACACCCCTTCCAGCTTTACTCCCTCGCCACGCCCAACGGGGTCAAAGTCACGGTGATGTTCGAAGAGCTGCTGGCGGCGGGCCACAAAGCGGCGGAATATGACGCGTGGTTGATCGATATTTCCGAGGGTGATCAGTTCGGCTCCGGCTTTGTTGAAGTGAATCCCAATTCGAAAATCCCCGCGCTGATGGACCGTTCCGGCGACACGCCGCAGCGGGTCTTCGAATCGGGGGCGATCCTGCTCTATCTCGCCGAGAAATTCGGCGCCTTCCTGCCTCAAGACCCCGCCCGTCGGACCGAGGCGCTCTCGTGGCTCTTCTGGCAGATGGGCAGCGCGCCCTACCTCGGCGGCGGCTTTGGCCATTTCTATGCCTATGCGCCCGAGAAGTTCGAATACCCCATCAACCGTTTCGCGATGGAGACCAAGCGCCAGCTTGACGTGATGGACAAGCATCTGGCCGAGCGTGAATATTTCGCCGATGAATACTCCATCGCCGATATGGCGATCTGGAGCTGGTATGGCCAACTGGTCCTCGGACGGCTCTATTCCGCGGCGGAATTCCTCGATGTGACCTCTTACAAGAACGTCATGCGTTGGGCCGAGGCGATTGACGCGCGCCCTGCCGTGACGCGGGGCCGGATGGTCAACCGTGCCTTCGGCGATGACCTGTCGATGCAATTGCACGAGCGTCACGACGCCAGCGATTTCGACACCAAGACCCAAGACAAGATCGGCAGCAAAGACTGACCGCGCAGCCCCCGGCCCGGCTTGGCCGGGGGCTTTCCAACCAATTCTGGCGGAATTGGTTGCAGGAAAGGGTGAAATCTGTTTCTTACTATTTCAGTCAAGTTATCCCAATGGAACAGGACCCTGATATGACCTTCTGCAAAACATCGACTGCCGCCGCCGCGCTGATGGCGCTGGCCCTTCCTGCGCTGGCCGATGGCGAGCTGAACCTCTACTCTTCGCGTCACTACGACACCGATGAGCGGCTCTACTCCGACTTTACCGAAGCGACCGGCATCACCATCAACCGCATCGAAGGCAAGGCCGACGAACTGCTGGCGCGTATGGAAGCCGAAGGCGCGAACTCCCCCGCCGACGTCCTGCTGACCGTGGACACAAGCCGCCTCAAGCGCGCCAAGGACTTGGGCCTGCTGCAAGCTGTTGAGAGCGAGACGCTGGAAGAGCGCATCCCCTCCAACCTGCAAGACGACGACAACCAGTGGTTCGGCCTGTCGCAGCGCGCGCGGATCATCTTCTACAACAAAGAGACGATGGACAACCCGCCCGAGACCTACATGGACCTCGCCGATCCCGCGTACAAAGGTCAGGTCTGCATCCGCTCCTCGACCAATACCTATAACCAGACCCTGCTGGCCTCCATCGTGACCCATGAGGGCGAGGAAGCCGCGACCGAATGGGCGCAGGGCGTGGTCGACAACATGGCGCGTGCACCGCAGGGCGGCGACACCGACCAGCTGCGCGGCATCGTTTCCGGTGAGTGCGACATTGCAGTCTCCAACAGCTACTACTTCGCCCGTGCGATCCGCACCGATGTCGATGGCGTCAGCGCCGATATCGGCAAGATCGGCGTGATCTGGCCGGATCAGGAAGGCAACGGCGCGCATATGAACCTCTCGGGCGGCGGTGTGGCCAAGAACGCGCCGAACCGTGAGAACGCGGTGAAGTTCCTTGAGTATCTCGCCTCGGATCAGGCGCAGGTCTACTTCTCGGCGGGCAACGACGAATTCCCCACCGTGGAAGGCGTGGAACTGGCCGACAGCGTGAAACAGTTGGGTGAATTCAAAGCCGACGACGTGAACCTGTCGGACGTGGCCGAGAACATCGGCACCGCGCAGAAGATCTTCAACTCGGTCGGCTGGGAATAATAAGCACGACAATCGCGCAGGAGGCGGGCTTTCGGGCCCGCCTTTTTTATGTGCTGTGCTGCCCGCATCTAGCGCCCCGCCCGTGGGAACCACGGGCATCGCCCTCCCTCCCCCCGGAGGGCGATTTTGCAACGCTGGGTCCTGACGCAGCGCCTGCGCCCTTGGCAGTGACATTGCAGAAAGCAGGCCGATCATCGCCCCCCAGGGAGGGCGCTGCCCTCTTCGTTCCCGGCCCGGAATCAAGCCGCAGGCGCCGGGCCATCGCCTGCCCGTCCCGTCACGCCAAAGGCGTGCCGATCAATAACGGCGCACCTCTGGTGCGACGGGGAGGCGATTTGGTGAGGCTGGGTGGAAGTCATCGAAGTCACGCAAAGGCGGCACCATAAAGTGGCACGAAGGCACGTTAGGATCGCCCCCCCACGGGCAGGCGCTGGCCCTCGGTATCTACCGCTGACGCCCCACCTGTCGGCAGATCAGGATCACCGGCAGCAACCCCATCGCCACGATCACCAAGCTCGGCACCGCGGCCCCGTTCAACCGCTCGTCACTCGCCAGCCGATACGCCTGCACCGCAAGCGTGTCATAGTTGAACGGCCGCATGATCAGCGTCGCGGGCAGTTCCTTCATCACGTCGACGAAGACGATCAACAGCGCGGTCAACAGGCTCGGCGCGAGGATCGGCAGATGCACCCGGCGCAGCGTGCCCAAAGGCGTCTGCCCCAGCGAGCGCGCGGCGGCATCCATGTTGGCATGCACCATGGACTGCCCGCCCTCGTAGGCGCCAAGCGCCGCGGCCAGAAAACGCACCAGATAGGCCAGCACCAACAGCCAGATCGACCCGGTGATCAGAAGCCCGGTAGAGATGTCGAAGGTCTCGCGCATCCAGGCGTCGAGCGCGTTGTCGAAGGCCGCGAAAGGCACCAGCAGACCCACCGCGATCACCCCGCCCGGCACCGCGTAGCCAAGCCGCGCCACATAGGCCGCACCCTGCGAGACCCGTCCCGGGCGCAGCCGCCGGTAGAACCCCACGCTGATCGCCGCCAGCACCGTCAGCACCGCCGCGACCCCCGCAAGCGTCACCGAATTGCGCATGAAACCGAGGTAGCGCGGGCTAAACAGGCTCTGCTCGCTGTCGAGCCCCATGGTCACGAGGATCACCACCGGCAACACCGCCCCAAACAGCACCGGCACCCCGCAAAGCACGATCGCCGCCGCGGCCTGCCAGCCCTTCAGCTCGGCCGGCGGCGCGGACTGGGTCCGGCGGGCGGGGTCGTGATACTTGGCCTTGCCCCGCTGTGCGCGCTCCAGCATCGCCAGCAGCAGGGCGAAACTCAGCAGGCAGAGCGCCAATTGCGCCGCCGCCGCGCGGTCGAACATCGAAAACCAGCTGGTGTAGATGCCGGTGGCGAAGGTCTGCACGCCGAAATAGGCGACGGTGCCGAAATCGGCGATGGTCTCCATCACCGCCAGCAGCACGCCCCCGGCAATCGCGGGTCGGGCCAGCGGCAGGCTGACCTTGAAGAACGCGGCCCATGCGCTGGAGCCGAGCGCGCGGGCGGCCAGAAAGGTCGTGCCGCTCTGCTGCAGAAAGGCGGCGCGCGCCAGCAGATAAACATAGGGATAGAGCACCAGCACCAGCATCGCCGCCGCCCCGCCGAGCGAGCGGATTTCGGGGAACCAGTAATCGCGCGGCCCCCAGCCGGTGACGTCGCGCAGCACAGTCTGCACGATGCCGGGGTGGTCCAGCACATGGGTATAGGCGTAGGCCAGCACATAGGCCGGAAAGGCCAGCGGCAGCACCAGCGCAATCTCCAGAAACTTCGCCCCCGGAAAACGCGTCATCGTGACCAGCCACGCGGCCCCCACACCGATGGCGAAGGTGCCTAGAGAGACCAGCAGCACCAAAAGCAGCGTCGTCACCGTGTAGCGGCCCAGCACCGTGTCGATCAGGTGCTGCACTGTCTCCGTCCCGCCGCTCAGCGCGGCGATCAGCACTGCCAGCATCGGCAGCGTGCAGAAGAGGGCCACGGTCAGGGCAACGCCCGATAGCGCGCGCAGCCCGTCGCGGGCGCGGCGCAGGTGGGGCGTCTCGGTGGAGGCGGGGTTCAGCGTCATGCGCCCTATTTCGACGATTTCACTCAGAAATGCCAGAGGGCGCGACGCCGCGCCTCAGTCGTAGCTGCGGGTATCCTCGATCACCAGCCCGTCGCGCGGCAGGCTGCCGGGGGCGACCAGTTCGACCCGGCCCTTGAGCTTGAGCAGATCGGCCACGGATTGGGCATAGGCGTCCTTATCCTCTCCGGCGGTCTCGATCTGCACCGTCATGACATCGGCCTCGCCTTCCCGGCTGGCGATGACGCGGGCCTTCTCGATCTCGTCGTGCTGGGCGACCAGCGCCGCGACCTGTTCGGGCCGGACGAACATGCCCTTGATCTTGGTGGTCTGGTCGGCGCGGCCCATCCAGCCCTTGATGCGCATATTCGTGCGCCCGCAGGGGCTTTCACCCTCCAGCACGGCGCTGAGGTCGCCAGTGGCGAAGCGGATTAGTGGGTAGTCGGGGTTCAGCGTGGTGACCACGACCTCGCCGACCTCGCCGGGAGCCACGGGAATGCCGGTGCCGGGGGTGACGATCTCGACGATGACCTGTTCATCGACGATAAGCCCCTCCATCGCCGGGCTTTCATAGGCGATATTGCCCAAGTCAGCGGTGGCGTAGGATTGCAGGCAGGTGATGCCGCGCTCCTGATAGAAGGCGCGCAGGCTGGGGAAGAGCGCCCCGCCGCCGACCGCCGCCTTGGTGATGTTCAGCTTTACCCCCATGGCATCGGCTTTCTCCAAGATCACCTTCAAGTAATCCGGTGTGCCGGCATAGGCGGTGGAGCCCACGTCGCGTGCGGCGGTGACCTGTAGCTCGGTCTGGCCGGTCCCGGCGGGCAACACCGTGGCGCCAACGGCGCGTGCGCCGCTCTCAAAAATCATGCCCGCGGGGGTCAGGTGGTAGCCAAAGCAATTGTGCACCACGTCGCCTGCGCCGATCCCGGCGGCATGCAGGAAGCGCCCCATGCGCCACCAGTCTGGATCGTTGCTCGACGGTTCATAAATCGGGCCGGGCGACTGGAAGACATGGGAGAAGTCATGCACCGGCTTGGTGGTGAAGCCACCGAAGGGCGGATGGCCGGCCTGCGCCTTGCCAAGTTCGGATTTGCGCAACACCGGCAGATCGGCCAGCGCCTCGGCGGAGGTGATCTGCGCCGCATCCACCCCCTTGAGCGTGTCGCCATAGCCCGGCAAGCCCTGCGCGCGGGCGATCTGCTGCGGCAAGGCCTGCGCCAGATCGGCCGCCCGTTGGTCGGCGCTGCGGGTTTCCAGATCGTCGAAATGGGGCTTGGTCAGCATCCCTGTCACTTTCCTGCTATGGCATCACTGGAGAGGGCATAGGCCCGCTCAGGTCTCGTCTTATGTCTTTCCTTCGGGTCCGGGCGGGCCGGTTAACTCAGCCAGCGCTTGCGGCGGCGGTAGCTGCGCACGTCGCGGAAGCTCTTGCGGCCTTCGTCGGACATGCCGAGGTAGAATTCCTTCACGTCCTGGTTCTCGCGCAGGTCCTTGGCGGGGCCGTCCATCACCACGCGCCCGGATTCGAGGATGTAGCCGTAGTGGGCGAAACGCAGAGCCACGTTGGTGTTCTGCTCGGCCAGCAGGAAGGTCACGCCCTCCTGTTCGTTCACCGATTTCACGATCTCAAAGATCTGCTCCACCAACTGCGGTGCCAGACCCATCGACGGCTCGTCCAAAAGGATCGTCTCCGGCCGCGACATCAGCGCGCGGCCGATGGCGCACATCTGCTGCTCGCCGCCCGAGGTATAGCCAGCCTGCGAACGGCGGCGCTCCTTCAGGCGGGGGAAATAATTATAGACCATCTCAAGGTCCTGCTGGATCGCGGCATTGCCGTCGCTGCGCGTATAGGCGCCGGTGAGCAGGTTTTCCTCGATGGTGAGGTGCTCAAAACAGTGCCGGCCTTCCATGACCTGCACGACCCCCTGTTTCACGATCTCGGCGGGGTCTTGATGCTGGATCGCGCCGCCGCGGTACTTGATCGAGCCCTTGGTGACCTCGCCACGTTCCGAGGCCAGCAGACCCGAGATCGCCTTGAGCGTCGTCGTCTTGCCCGCGCCATTGCCGCCCAGAAGCGCGGTGATGCCGCCCTTGGGCACGTTCAGGCTGACGCCCTTCAGCACGAGGATGACGTGGTTGTAGATCACCTCGATATTGTTGACCTCGAGCAGGTTGTCGACTGCGACGTCATTGGTGTTGGCGGCATCCAGCATGGGCATGACCTTTCTTGGGGTTCGAAGGTGTCCCCGGCCACCCGCAAGGTGGCCGGGAGCAGGGTTCTTAGCAGTTGCCCTCGATGGCGTTTTCCTCGGCATAGGCCGCGCTATCGGCATCGATCAGCGGCTGGATCACGTCCTGATCCGACTGCATGAAGTCCGACACGAGGTTCCACTCCTTGGCCTCGGCATCCCATTGCGTCACGGCCACGAAGCCTTCGCCGCCGTGGTTCTCACAAGAGACGCTGAACTCAGGCCCGAAGTCCGGCAGGCCAAGCGCCGCCATCTTCTCTTCGGTGATCTCAAGCTGCTCCATCCCGTCGCGCATCTGGCCGCTGGTGATGTCGGTCACGCCGTGGATTTCCTGCGCGGTGCGCGCGGCCTCGGCCACCAGCATCGCGGCGTAGATGCCACGGTTGTACAGAACGGAGCCGACCTGATCGCCTGCGCCCGCGGCTTTGCCCGCGTCGACAACGTATTCCTGAAGGTCGTCATAGAGCGGGTAATCGGAACCGACGTTGTGGAAGGTCAGCGCCTTGTAGCCATCGGCCTTGGCGCCCGCGGCCAGCACGTCGTTCTCGGAGCCGGACCACCAGATGCCGATGAACTTGTCCATCGGAAAGCGGATGTTGGCGGCTTCCTGAACGGCAACCTGGTTCATCACGCCCCAGCCGTACATGATCACATAGTCGGGCTTGTCACGGCGGATTTGCAGCCACTGGGACTTCTGCTCCTGACCGGGGTGGTCAACGGGCACTTCCTTCAGCTCGAAACCATGTTTCTTGCTCAGTTCCTGCAGGGTCCGGATCGGCTCCTTGCCATAGGCGGAGTTGTGATAGACCAGCGCGATCTTCTTGCCCTCAAGGCTGCCGCCCTCCTGCTCCATGATGTGTTTCACCGCGACCGAGGCGCCATCCCAATAGTTCGCTGGAAAGTTGAACACATGGCTGAAGACATCACCGTTCTTGGCCGAGGTACGGCCCAGGCCGGAGGTCAGCATCGAGATGTCATCAGCGGTGACCTTGGGGATCAACTGGTAGGTGATGCCGGTCGAAAGCGGCTGGTACACCAACGCGCCTTCACCCTTGGTGGATTCGTAGCATTCCACGCCCTTCTCGGTGTTATAGGCGGTCTCGCATTCCGGGACGCGGATGGGCTCGCCACCGATGCCGCCGTCACGCTCGTTGAGCAGGGTGAAGTAATCGGCATAGCCGTCGGCGAAGGGGATGCCGCCCGCGGCATAGGGCCCGGTGCGATAGCTCAGCGACGGAAAGACAAGGTCCGCCATCACGGGGCTTGCGGCCATCAGGCCAACTACGGCCAGTGTTCCCAGTTTGTATTTCATCGGTGTTTCCTCCCTTGGATTGTCCGACTTGGGTGTTTGGGCCGGGTTTCCTCCCTCCGGCCTCGCTTTTCATGGCTCCCGCTTAGTGCGGGAAGGGCCACAATCTCAGTTTTTCCTTGGCCACGCGCCACAGTTGCGCCAGCCCGTGCGGCTCTGCGATCAGGAAGACCACGATCAGCCCGCCCACGATCACCAGCTGCAAATGCGCCACGATATCCGTGGGCCAGCCCAGCCAGTCGACGCCGACGATCTTGAGCAAGACAGGCAACAGTACAAGGAACGCCGCCCCGGCGAAGCTGCCGAAGATGCTGCCCAAGCCCCCGATGATGATCATGAAGAGCACGAGGAACGATTTGTTGATACCAAAGGCTTCGCCCACTTCGACCGCGCCCAGATAGATCGAGAAGAAGAGCGCGCCGGAGATGCCGATGAAGAAGGAGCTGACCGCGAAGGCCGTGAGCTTGGCGCGCAGCGGGTTCACCCCGATGATCTCGGCGGCGATGTCCATGTCGCGGATGGCCATCCACTTGCGGCCCACCGAGCCGCGCGTCAGGTTGCGCGCCACCAGTGCCGAGCCCACGGTGAAGATCAGGCAGAACATATAGGTCGCCCAAGCCTCGGTATTGGGGCCGGTGATCAGGATACCGAAGGTGTCCCGCTCGGGCGCGCTGATCTGGCCGGAGGCGGAGTAGTTGTAGAACCACGGCACCCGGTTGAACAGCCACACAAGGAAGAACTGCGCCGCCAGCGTGGCCACGGCAAGGTAGAACCCCTTGATCCGCAAGGACGGCAGACCGAAGAGCGCGCCCACCGCGGCGGTGATGCCGCCCGCCAGCAGGATGTGGATGAACATGCTGACCTCGGGCATGGCCGTCATCAGCTTGTAGCAGGCATAAGCCCCCACCGCCATGAAACCCCCGGTGCCAAGGCTCACCTGCCCGCAATAACCCACGAGGATGTTCAGCCCGATCGCCGCGATGGCGTAGATCAGGAAGGGCAGGAACAGCGAGTTCACCCAGTAGTCGTTGACCACAAAGGGCACGACGAAGACCGCGATGAACAGCACCAGATAGTAGCGGTACCGGTCGAACCGGATCGGGAAGGTCTGCTGGTCCTGGGCGTAGGATGTGTTGAAATCGCCCGCTTCACGATAGAACATTAGACTGCTTTCCCTTCTGCGGTAGTCATTTGCACTGCACTTGCCTGCAATGCCGTGCCATAGGGTGCGCGCGCGCCGCGCACCAAGCCGTGATCAATCCGGGGCTTCGCCCTTTGAACAGGCGAAACTGTCCCCCGGACAGTTTCCGGGTAGCCTGTATCAAACCCGTTCAATGATCTTCTCCCCGAACAGGCCCTGCGGGCGGAAGACAAGAAAGACCAGCGCCAGCATGTAAGCGAACCAGTTCTCGGTCGCGCCGCCAAGGAAGGGGGCGCCGATCAGGAACTCAAACAACTTCTCGCCCACGCCGATGATCAGACCGCCGACGATGGCGCCGGGGATCGAGGTGAAGCCGCCCAGCATCAACACCGGCAGCGCCTTCAGCGCGATGAGCGAGAGCGAGAACTGCACGCCCGACTTGGCACCCCACATGATGCCTGCAACCAGCGCCACGAAACCCGCGAGCGACCAGACGAGGATCCAGATGAAGTTCAGCGAGACACCGACCGAAAGCGCGGCCTGATGGTCATCCGCCACGGCGCGCATGGCGCGGCCTTGTTTGGTGTATTGCGCGAACATCACCAGCCCGATCACGAGCACCGCTGCGACGATGGAGGCCACGATATCGAGGTTGTCGATGAAAAAGCCATAGCCGGTGGCGTTATAGGTGAATTCGTCGATCCAAACGTTGATGCCCTGCGGCAGACCGACATCGAGCGTCTTGATTTCAGACCCCCACATCAGGTCGCCCACCCCTTCGAGGAAATAGGCCAGACCGATGGTTGCCATGAAGAGGATGATCGGCTCTTGCCCCACGAGGTAGCGGAAGACGAAGCGCTGCACGCAATAGGCCAGCACGATCATCACGACCATCGTCAGCACGATGGCAAGGAACGCCGGAATATGCCAGCCGAAGTGATGCACCTCGGTGCCAAGGATCGCGTTGATCAGATGGCCGAAAGGCACCTGCCCTTCCATGATCCCCACCAGCGTCAGCGCGGCGAAAAGCGCCATGACACCTTGGGCATAGTTGAAGATGCCCGAAGCCTTGTAGATCAGCACGAAGCCAAGCGCGACGAGCGCATAAAGCACCCCGGCCATCAGCCCGTTGAGAAAGACCTCAATTGTAAACGCCAGTTGCTCAGGCATCAGTGGCCCTCCCCAAAGTCAGAACGGCTGTGTCGTTGCGGGTGATCAAACGGGCCTCAGTCATGGGCCACCCCCAGATAGGCGTCGATCACCTCTTGGTTGTTGCGCACCTCGTCGGGCGAGCCGTCGCCGATCTTGCGACCGTAATCCATCACGACCACGCGGTCGGACAGGTCCATGACCACGCCCATGTCATGCTCGATCAGCGCGATGGTGGTGCCGAACTCGTCGTTCACGTCGAGGATGAAGCGGCTCATGTCCTCCTTCTCTTCGACGTTCATGCCCGCCATCGGCTCGTCCAGCAGCAGGATCGTAGGCTCGGCGGCCAGCGCCCGGGCAAGTTCGACCCGTTTCTTCAGGCCGTAAGGCAGACGCGCCACGGGTGTCTTGCGGATCGCCTGAATTTCCAGAAAGTCGATGACCTTCTCGGCGATCTCGCGGTTCTCGATCTCTTCACGCTCGGCTGCGCCTTTCCAGAAGGATTGCGCCAGCATCCCGGTCTTCATCTGCGTCAGACGCCCCGTCATCACGTTGTCGAGCACCGACATGCCCTCGAAAAGCGCGATGTTCTGGAAGGTCCGGGCGATGCCCTGCTGGGCCACCTGATAGGGTTTCATCGGGGGCCGCTTGGCGCCCTTGTACCAGACCTCGCCCTCCTGCGGGACATAGAAGCCGCTGATCACGTTGAGCATCGAGGACTTGCCCGCCCCGTTCGGCCCGATGATCGCGCGGATCTCGCCCTCGCGGATGTCGAAGGAAATATCCTTGATCGCCTCCACACCGCCGAAGCGCAGGGTGATGTTCTTCATCTCCATCACCGTCGGGCCGATGGTGCGGCCGTCGTCGGTGACATAGCTGTCAGCCTGATCTTTCACGCTGTCCCTTTCCATAGTTCCCGCCTGTCCGGCGCTGGCCGCGCTCATTCCGCTGCCATCCGGCGGCTGACCGGCTGCACCGCGGCGTCGCGAATTTCGAGCGTCGCCTTGATCGAGCCCTTGCGGCCGTCCTCGTAGGTCACTTCCGTCTCGGTGCTGACCTTGTCGGAGCCGTCGTAGAGTGCGGCGATGATGTCGGCGTATTTCTCTTCGATGATCTTGCGGCGCACCTTGCGGGTACGGGTCAGCTCGCCATCGTCGGCGTCGAGTTCCTTGTGCAGCACGACAAAACGGTGCACCTGACAGCCCGAAAGCATCTCGTCCTCGGCGACCGAACGGTTCACCTCCTCCACATGGGACTGGATCGTGTCCATCACCTGCGGATGCCGTGCCAGTTCCTGATAGGAGGCGTAGCCGATGTTGTTGCGCTCGGCCCAGTTGCCCACCGCCGTCAGGTCGATGTTGATGAAGGCGGTGCATTCGGTGCGCTGGTTGCCAAAGACCACGGCCTCAAGGATGTTGGGGAAGAACTTGAGCTTGTTTTCCACGTATTTCGGCGCGAACAGGCTGCCGTCGGCCATCTGGCCCACGTCCTTGGCGCGGTCGATGATGCGCAGATGGCCCGAGCTTTCCTCGATGAAGCCCGCGTCGCCGGTGGCGACCCAGCCTTCCGGGTCCTTGGTGTCGGCGGTGCTTTCGGGATTCTTGTAGTATTCCACGAAAACCCCCGGCGAACGGTAGAAGACTTCGCCATTGTCGGCGATCTTCAACTCCACCCCGGGGCAGGTCACGCCCACGGTATCGCTGCGCACTTCGCCATCGGGCTGCGCGGTGATGAAGACCGTCGCCTCGGTCTGGCCGTAGAGCTGCTTCAGGTTGATGCCGAGCGAGCGGTAGAAGTCAAAGATTTCCGGGCCGATCGCCTCACCGGCGGTATAGCCCACGCGCACGCGGCTAAAGCCGAGGGTGTTCTTCAGCGGGCCATAGATCATCAGCTCGCCCAGTGCGTATTTCGCACGGTCCATGAAGGACACCTTCTTGCCGTCTAGAATGGCGGGGCCGACCTTGCGGGCATGGGCCATGAAGGTGTCAAAGAGCCATTTCTTGAACCGGCTCGCGTCCTCCATGCGGATCATGACGGAGGTCAGCTGCGTCTCGAACACGCGCGGCGGGGCGAAATAATAGGTCGGCCCGATCTCGCGCAGGTCGACATGCATCGTGTCGGCGCTTTCGGGGCAGTTGGTGCAGAAGCCGGTCCAAAGCGCCTGACCCACAGAGAATATGAAGTCCCCCACCCATGCCATTGGCAGATAGGCAAGAATCTCGTCATTGCGCTTGAGGTCGTCGAACTCCGACGACGACTTCGCCGTCTCGATCACGTTGCGGTTGCTCAGCACGACGCCCTTGGGCTTGCCGGTGGTGCCCGAAGTATAGAGCATCACGCCGGTTGAATCGTAATCCAGCTTGGCCTGGCGCGCCTCCAACTCGGCGATATGCTTTTCGCGGTTGGCGCGGCCCATCTCCTGCACGGCGGTATATTGGTCGAGCTTGGAATGGTCGTATTTGCGCAGGCCGCGCGGGTCGAGGTAGATCATCCGCTCGAAGTCGGGAAGTTGATCCTGCACCTCGATGATCTTGTCGACCTGTTCCTGATCGCCCACCACGGCAAGGCGCGCGCCGCAGTGGCCCATGACATAGGCCATCTCTTCGGCATTGGCGTCCTGATAGAGCGGCACCGGCACGGCCCCGGCCATTTGGGCTGCCATCATCGCCCAGTAGAGATAGGGACGGTTGCGCCCGATGATGGCGACGAAATCGCCCTCGTTCAGCCCCAGTTCCAGAAACCCGAGGGCCAGCGCCTCGACCTCGTCGCGGGTCTGCGACCAGGTCCAGCTTTGCCAGATCCCGTATTCCTTCTCCCGGTAAGCGGGGGCGTTTGCGAATTCACTTGCGTTGCGGTGCAACAGCGCCGGCACGGACTGGGGTCCGTCGGCACGCGTCAGCGGCTTGGCCAAATTGTCTTCCTCCCATGCCCGCCCTCCCCGGCGGGTTCGATCGCTTGTGCGATTCTATGATCCCACAAGTGACGTTCTCTTTTTTGTGGAGGTCAACTTTTTCCTGATCTTTTCCGAATTCTAACGAATTGTTACAGCACCCCCGCGCCGCATTTTCCGCTAGTCGATCCCGTTGGCGCGCTGCACTTCGCGCACATAGGTCACGATGGATTTCACCTCTGCCGGGGTAATCCCTTCGACCGGGGGCATATTACCGAAAGACCAATGATGCTGGCGCACGCCATTGGTGGCCGCGACCATGAAGGATGCATCGCCGTGGTGGCTGGGCTCATAGATCTTATGGATCAGCGGCGGACCAACACCCTCGCGCCCGGCGGCGTTGCCCCCATGGCAGGCGGCGCATTTTGCCTCGAACGCCCGCGCGCCGATCTGCGCGGGTCCGCTCAGGCTCTCCGGAACGGTGACCTTCACCATGGCCGCGCCGCTGGCAGCGGGGGTCGGGGCCTCTTCGCTCTGCCACCAGATATATCCGCCTGCCAAGACCAGTGCCGCCACTGCGCCTGCTCCGATTTTCTTGTTCATGCTCTGCCTTTCAGATTTCCATTCGGCGCGCTTCTCGGGGCCTCCAGCGCAAGAAGGTCAAGCGCGATTTACGCGCGGCTCTTTGCCTTTCGCCCGCGCGGTGCTAGCCCTATGCGAAAGGATGCCGATGCAGATCACCGACGACCAAACCAAAGCGCTGACCAATGCCGGTCTGAACCTGATCGCTCAGGCGCTGACCATCTATGACAGCGACCTTCGGCTCGCGGTCTGCAACGCCCCGTTTCAATCCATGTTCGACCTGCCCGACCGGCTGGTGACCCCCGGCGCGCCCTTTGAGGATACGATCCGTCATCTGGCTGGCACCGGCGAATATGGCGAGGTGGGGGATGTCGACGCCTTCGTCGCCGAACGGGTGGAACAGGCCCGCGCCTTCGTGCCGCATTACATGGAGCGGACCCGCTCGAACGGGCGCACCATCAGCGTCGAAGGCTCGCCCCTGCCCCAAGGCGGCTGGGTCACCGTCTATACCGATATCACCAACACCAAGCGGCAAGAGGCGCTGTTGCGCGCACGGTCGGACGCGCTGAGCGATCAACTGCTGTCCCATGCCGAACAACTCGCCGCCACGAACCGCCAGTTGGAGGCGACGATCACCGCGCTGGAGGAAGCCAAGCGACAGGTCACCGAAAGCGAGGCCCGCACCCGGCTGACGACCGAGATGATGCCCGCCCATATCGCCCATGTCGACGCGAGCGGGCATTACATCTACTCCAACCGCCGCCTCTCCAGCGTGATGCCGGGGCGGCCCAGCAACATCTACGGGCTGCATATCAGTGACGCGCTTGGGGCGGCGGCCTATGCGCGGATCAAGCCCGCGCTGACCCAAGCCTATGCGGGCAGCCCGGCGGTGATCGAATTCACCCATGACGAATCCGCCCGCCGCATTCGCGGTGCGTTTACCCCCGACGGGCGCGGCGGGGTCTATATCCTGTCGATGGATATCACCGAAGAGACCCAGACCCGCGTCGCCCTGCAACAGACGCTGAAACGCGAGTTGGCCTCGCGGATGATCTCTGGGCTGGCGCATGACTTCTCGAACCTTTTGACGATCATCCTCGGGATGCAATCGAAACTGGCCCGGCTGCCCGACATGCCGCCACAAGCGGGTGAATTGGTCGAAGGCACCTTGGCCGCCGCGCGGCGGGGCGGCACGCTGCTGAGCTCCATCGCCGATGTGACCGAACCCCGCGCCCTGCGCCCCGTGGCCACCGACCCCGCCGCGTTGCTGAGTGAGCTTTCGACCCTCGCCGCCCCCACCCTGCCGCCAAAATGCGCGCTGGTGGTGCGCAATGACGGGCCCGAGGGCGCGGTGCTACTCGACAAAGGCCGGGTGCAGGATGCGCTGTTGAACCTCATCCTCAACGCCCGCGACGCCTGCGGCGCGCGGGGCACCATCACGCTGACCCAACGGCTGGTGCATGACACATGGATCGAATGGGTGATCCACGACACCGGGCCGGGCTTTGCGCCCTCGGCGCTGGAGCGTGGGGTCGAGCCGTTCTTTACCACCAAGGGCAGCGAGGGCTCTGGGCTGGGCCTGTCGATGGTCTATGACATGACCAAATCCTCAGGTGGCGATCTGCGGCTGAGCAATGCGCCCGAGGGCGGCGCGCAGATCAGCCTGCGCCTGCCCTACCGCGCCGCCGTGCCCGCCACCACCGGGCTGGTGCTGCTGGTCGAAGATACCACCGATATCCGCGCCGTCGTGCGCGACATGCTGATGGATCAGGGCCATTCGGTGATCGAGGCGACCAGCGCGGATGAGGCCACCGCCCTCATCGCCGACCTGCCCGACATCGCGCTGGTGCTGTCGGACATCCAGCTTTCGGGCGAGGGCACCGGGATTGACCTTGCCCGCCGCGTCGGCAGCAGCCTGCCGCTTTTGTTGATGACCTCCCTGCCCCCCGATCACCCGCTTTTCGTTGAGGCCCAGACCCTCGCGCCGGTGCTGCGCAAACCCTTTGAAAAAGACGATCTGCAAGCCTTGATCGCCCCATTGAAAGCCACCGCCCCATGAGCCGTGATACCGCCCCCCGCCCGCTGGTCACCATCCTCGACGACGAACCCGAGATCCGGCAGATGCTGTCGGACACGTTGCAGGAAGCGGGCTTCGACACGCTCAGCTTTGGCCGCGCGCGGGCCTTTGAGGCCGCATTGGCCAGCCATACGCCCGATGTCTGCCTTGTCGATCTGTCGCTGCCCGACACCGACGGGCTGACGCTGGTGCACCGTTTGGCGCTGGAGCAAGGTGCCATCGTGATCATCATCTCGGGCCGCGCGCAGGTGCAGGACCGGGTCACAGGGCTGGAGCTTGGCGCCGACGACTACATCATCAAACCCTTCGACCCGGCTGAGGTCGTGGCCCGCATCCGCGCCCGCCTGCGCAGCGCCAAGCCGACGCCGCAGGCCGGGACTACGGCGCGGTTCAACGGCTGGACCGCGCATTTCGACCGCTATGTCTTGCAGGACGCCTCGGGCGCCGAAGTGACTTTTTCCCATGCCGAGGGCGAGGTGCTACGGCTCTTCCTCGACGCCCCGAAACGCCTGATCAGCCGCGCGCAAATGCAAGAAAGCCTCGGCGGCGTCGCCTCTGAAAGCTTCGACCGGGCGATGGACGTGCGCATCTCGCGCCTGCGCACGAAGCTTGGCGAAGACCCGAAGAACCCGCAGTTAATCAAGACGATCTACGGCGCGGGCTATATCTTCCTCGGCGATGTGGACTGGGACTGAGCGCGTTTAGAGCGCCGCCACCGCCCGCCCCAACACCTCGACTGCCGCGACCAAATCGGCTTCGTCCGTGTCTTCTTCGAAGGCATGGCTGATCCCGTTGATCGACGGCGCGAACAACATCGCCACCGGCATCAGCCGCGCCACATTGGTCGCGTCGTGCAAGGCACCCGAGGGCATCTTGCGCCATTTGCCGGGGGCCACAGCTTCAGCCGCCTCCGCCAGCGCATCGCGCAGCCGCGCGTCCATGGCAACCGGCTCCAGTCCCAGCATCGGGCCAAAGGACAGATCCATCCCTCGGCCCTTGGCCACCTCTTCGGCGGTTTCGCGAATGATCCTCTCCATCCGCCCCAGACGGTCGCTATCCCCGTCGCGCCACTGCATGGAGAACACGGCCTTGCCCGGCACGATGGACGAAGCATTGGGGTGCAGGCTGACATGGCCGATGGTCCAGACGGTGCTCGGCGTCACCACATTGCGCAGCCGGTCGTTCAACAGACTGTTAAACTCCGACACCGCCTGAAAAGCATCGCGCCGCACCGCCATCGGGGTGGTGCCCGCGTGGTTCTGCTGGCCCTCGAAGGTCACCTTCATATCGCGGATGCCGACGATGTCGCTGACCACGCCGATCTGCTCACCGCTGTCATCCAGCGTCGGCCCTTGTTCGATGTGCAACTCGATATAGCCGGTGAACTGCGCGGGATCGACGGGGCCGGTGACCATATCCGCCATCGCGCGGCGCGCCTCGGCCAAGCTGACCCCAGCGTCGTCGGTAAAGCCATCGGCTTTGGCCTGATCCAAAGCGCCGGACCAGACGGTCGAACCGGTGGTCACGCCAAAGCGCCCCTCTTCATCCTGAAAGGACACAACCGAGACCGCAGGCCCTCCGGCCTCACCCGCTGCGCGGGCGACTTCAAGCGCGGCGATCACGCCCAAGGCCCCATCAAGCCAGCCGCCTTCGGGCTGGCTGTCGGAATGCGACCCCAACAGGATCGACGGCCCCTCAGCAAGCCCAAAAAGGTTGCCCATGGCATCAACCTCGACCTTCAGCCCCGCATCGCGCATCCGCCCGGCAAGCCACTCCCGCGCCTCCACATCGGCGGCGGAATAGGCCGGGCGCACCACGCCCTTGCCCACACCCGCAGCGCCGATGGCGCGCAGATCGTGCAGGTCTTTCAAAAATCGGGCGGCATCAATCTTCATTCTTCCAAACTTTCCTTACTCGGCGGCGACGGCCCCTTTCGCCGGCTCCACCCTGACGGCAGAGAACTTAAACTCCGGGATCTTGCCATATGGGTCAACCGCTGGATTTGTCAGGATATTCGCCGCCGCTTCGACATAGGCGAAGGGCAGGAAGACCATGTCGGGTGATACCGCCCGATCCTCGCGGGCCATAATCTCGATACTGCCGCGCTTGGTCGACAGGCGCACATGTTCCCCCGGGGCCACGCCAAGACGGCGCAGGGTTGACGGGTGGAGCGAGCAATTCGCCTCCGGCTCCAGCCCGTCCAGCACCTTGGACCGGCGGGTCATCGAGCCGGTATGCCAATGCTCCAACTGCCGCCCTGTGGTCAGGATCATCGGATAGTCGTCGTCTGGCGCATCATCAGGGGCCACGATCGCGGCGGGGGTGAATTTGGCGCGGTCTTCGGGCCGGGGGAACCCCTCGCTAAAGACAATGGCCTGCCCGGGATCGTTTTCGCTGAGCGACGGGTAGGTCACTGCATTCTCCTGAGCCAGCCGGTCCCATGTGATGTTGTCGAGCGAGGCCATGTTGCGCTTCATCTCGGCAAAGACCTCCGCCGGGCTTTCGTAGTCCCAACCCAGCCCCAACCGCTTGGCCAGTTCCACCTCGATCCACCAATCCTCGCGCGCGTCTCCGGGCGGCGTCACCGCCGGGCGGCCCATCTGCACCTGCCGGTTGGTGTTGGTCACCGTGCCGGACTTCTCGGCGAAGGCCGAGGCGGGGAGGATCACGTCGGCGTAATTCGCCGTTTCGGTCAGGAAGATGTCCTGCACCACGAGGTGGTCGAGCTTGGCAAGTGCTGCGCGGGCATGCTCCACGTCCGGGTCCGACATGGCCGGGTTCTCGCCCAGCACATACATCGCCTTGATCTCGCCCTCGTGCACCGCGTCCATGATCTCGGTCACGGTCAGCCCCTTCTCGGCGCTGAAATCATCCGAGCCCCAAACCTCGGTGAAAGCCGAGCGCACGCCGTCGTCGCCGACGGGCTGGTAGTCGGGCAGGAACATCGGGATGAGGCCCGCGTCCGAGGCGCCCTGCACGTTGTTCTGCCCGCGCAGGGGGTGCAGCCCGGTGCCGGGGCGGCCGACATGGCCGGTCATCAGCGCGAGGCTGATCAGGCAGCGCGAATTGTCGGTGCCGTGGATGTGCTGGCTCACCCCCATGCCCCAGAAGATCATCCCCGCCTTGGCCCCGGCGAAGGTCCGCGCCACGTCGCGCAGCACCTCGGCCTCGATGCCGCAGACGGCGGCCATGGCTTCGGGCGGGAAATCCTTCAGGTGCGCCTTCTCGGCCTCCCAATTCTCGGTATAGGCCTTAATATATTGCTCGTCGTAGAGACCTTCCTCCACGATCACATGCATGATCGCGTTGAGCATTGCCACGTCGGTGCCGGGGCGGAACTGCAGCATGTGCGAGGCGAAGCGCCGCAGCCCCTGCCCGCGCGGGTCCATGACGATGAGCTTGCCGCCGCGCTTGGTGAACTGCTTGAAATAGGTCGCAGCGACGGGGTGGTTCTCCACCGGGTTGGCACCGATCACGATGGCCACATCGGCGTTCTCAATCTCGTTGAAGGTGGCGGTGACGGCACCGCTCCCGACATTCTCCATCAGCGCCGCGACCGAGGACGCATGACACAGCCGCGTGCAGTGATCGACGTTGTTGTGCCCGAACCCCTGCCGGATCATCTTTTGGAACAGATAGGCTTCCTCATTGGTGCATTTGGCACTGCCGAAACCCGCCACCTCGCGCCCGCGCCCTTTCAGGCCCTTGGCGGCAAAATCGAGCGCCTCGTCCCAAGTCGCCTCGCGGAACACCTCGTCCCAGTTGCCAGGGTCGACGTTCAGCCCCTTGGCGGGCGCGTCGTCGCGGCGGATCAGCGGCTTGGTCAGGCGGTGCTCGTGGTGGATGTAGTCGAAGCCAAAGCGCCCCTTGACGCAGAGCCGCCCCTCGTTGGCCGGGCCATTGATCCCCTCGACATATTTGACCTTGTTGTCCTTCACCTTCAGCGAGATCTGGCAGCCGACGCCGCAGAAGGGGCAGACGCTGGCGACCTCCTTGTCAAAGTCGGCAGAGTCACCGACCTGCGCCTCGTCGACCACGCTGGCGGGCATCAGCGCGCCGGTGGGACAGGCCTGCACGCATTCGCCGCAGGCCACGCAGGTCGAGGCACCCATGGGATCGCCGATGTCGAAGACCGGATAGGCGTCATGGCCGCGTCCCGCCATGCCGATCACGTCGTTGACCTGCACCTCACGGCAAGCGCGAACGCAAAGGTTGCACTGGATACAGGCGTCGAGGTTCACGCGCATGGCGACATGGCTGTCGTCCAAAAGCGGCACGCGGTCGCGCTCCAACTTGGGAAAACGGCTTTCCTCTACGCCATTCAGCGCCGCCATCTCGCGCATGTGGCTCGACTTGTCATGCGCCACGTCCTGCGCAGGCTGGTCCGCCAGCAGCAATTCCATCACCATCTTGCGCGCATTCTCGGCCCGGGCGTTGTTGGTGGTGACGACCATCCCCTCGGCAGGTTCGCGGATGCACGACGCCGCCAGCACACGCTCGCCCTCGATCTCAACCATACAGGCGCGGCAGTTGCCGTCGGGGCGGTAGTCGGGGGCGGGTTTGTGGCACAGATGCGGGATTTTCAAACCCCGACCGTTGGCCACTTCCCAAATGGTCATGCCGGCCTCGGCCTCGACGGTCTGCCCATCAAGCGTGAATGTGATCCTCTCGGCCATGGCTGCCCCCTCCCCTTGGATATTGCCCAAACTATAGGCAAAATCCGACGCTTGTCAGGGGCCAATCCCGACACCCCGTCACGGATAAACGCCGCGCCAGTGCATTGCGGCGCATTGCATTGTATGGCCCGACAAGCTGCCCTATCACTTGGGCGAACAGTGAAAGCCATTTGATGTCCCACATTACCCTGATCCGCCACGGCCAAGCCAATTCCACCGCCAAGGACGAGCTGAGCTATGACCAACTCAGCCCGCTTGGCCATGAGCAAGCCGGGTGGCTGGGCGACCATCTGCGCCAGAGCGAGACCTACCACACAAGGCTCTATACCGGCACGTTGACCCGCCATATCGAGACTGCCGAGGGGATGAACACCGGGCTTGAGCCGATCCGCGACGCGCGGTTGAACGAGTTGGAGTATTTCACCCTCGCCAATCTGATGGAGCAGCAGCACAAGGTGCCCTTCCCCCGCGAGGGCGAGTTCGTGCACCACCTGCCGCAGGTCTTTGACTATTGGAAAGCGGGCAAACTTGCCGATACGCCTGAAACCTATGAGAGTTTCGAGACGCGGGTGCAATCCGTCCTCGCCGAGATCGCCGAGGGCGAAGGCCCGGCGCTGGTGGTGACCTCGGGCGGGTTGATCTCACTGGCGATGGCGCAGGCGATGGGTGTGGGGATCCCGGCGATGGCACGGCTGGCGCTGGCGATCATGCATACCTCGATGCACCGGCTTTTCCCGATTGGCGGGCATTGGTCGCCGGTGCTATTCAACGCGGTGCCGCATCTTGACCGGCCCGACCGCCGCCTTGCACAAACGCATATGTAACCCCTCGCCCGCGAAAGGCTGACCCATGCTGAAACTTCACTACGCCCCCGGCACGATCTCGGTCGCCGTTGCCATCGCCCTCGAAGAAGCGGGGCTTGACTATGAGCCGGTGAAGGTCGATTTCGCCAGCGCCGAACAGACCGCCGCACCCTATCTGGCGCTGAACCCCAAGGGCCGGGTGCCGACCCTCGTGACCGAAGCGGGCAGCGCCCTGACCGAGACCGGCGCGCTGTTGGACTATGTCGCCGCCCGCGCGCCCGAGGCGGGGCTGGTCCCTGCCGACCCTGAACGCGCGGCGCATATGCGCGGGGTGATGTACTACCTCGCCTCGACCATGCATGTGGCCCACGCGCATAAAATGCGCGGCCATCGTTGGGCCGATCAGCAATCGAGTTTTGATGATATGAAAGCCAAGGTGCCGCAAACCATGGCCGACTGCGCCGCCTATGTCGAAAACCACGCATTCCGGGGAGACTTCGTAGCGGGCGATACGCTTTCGCTGGCCGATCCCTATCTCTTTGTCGTCTCGGGGTGGCTGGCCGGTGACGGGGTCGACCGTGCGGCCTACCCACGGCTCGACGCCTTCGCCGCCCGGATGGAAGACCGCGACAGCGTCAAGGCCATGCGCGCGAAAGGATTCTTGGCATGACCCATCTATGGCTCCGCGCCGAGCAGCGTGACAATGAGACCCGCACCGGGCTGACGCCCGAAGGGGCCGCCGCGCTGATCGCGTCCGGCATGAAGGTGAGCATCGAAGACAGTGACAGCCGCGTGATCCCCTCCGCCGCCTATGCACAGGCGGGCTGTGAGATCGTTCCGGCCCATAGCTGGCCCGAGGCCCCGCGCGACGCGGTGATCTTTGGCCTGAAGGAACTGCCCGAAGACGGCACGCCCCTGCCTCATGTCCACATCATGTTCGGCCATGCCTACAAGGGCCAATCTTCGGGCCGCAAACTGTTGCAGCGGTTCAAGGCGGGCGGCGGCACGCTGCTGGATTTGGAGTACCTGACCGATGACACTGGCCGCCGCGTTGCCGCCTTTGGCTATTGGGCCGGTTTCGCGGGAGCGGCCGTCTCGGTCAAATGCCGCATCGCGCAGCTGCGCGGGGAGACTTGCGGGCCGGTTGCGCCCTACGCTAACGCCGAAGCGCTGAAAGCCGCATTGACCAAAGAACTCGCCCAAGTCGATGCGAGCGGCGACCGCGCGCTGGTCATCGGGGCCTTGGGCCGGGTGGGACGCGGGGCGAGCGATCTTTGCGCGGCACTTGGCATCCCCGTCACCGGCTGGGACATGGCCGAGACGGCTCACGGCGGGCCCTTCCCCGAAATCCTCGACCACGCCTATTTCTTCAACTGCATCCTCGCGGGGCCAGACACCCCCGCCTTCGTCCGCCCCGATGCCCCTCAGGCCGAGCGCGCCCTGCGCGTGATCGGCGACATCGCCTGCGACCCCGACAGTGCCTTCAACCCGGTGCAGGTCTATGACCGCGCGACCACTTGGGCGGAGCCGGCGCTGCGCGTACATGACGCCCCGCCGCTGGATGTCATGGCCATAGACAACCTGCCATCCATGCTCCCGCGCGAAAGCTCAGAGGATTTCGCGGGCCAGTTGCTGCCGACCCTGCGGTCGCTGCCAAAGACGGATCATGCCGTCTGGCAACGCGCGCGAGATCTGTTCACTCAGCATGTCGCCGAGGTCTGACCCTCAGGAAAAGAACCGGTAGTACAGCCAATCCGGCAGGAAGCGCCCCAGACGGAACAGCAGTGAGAAGCCGTAAGGGAAGTCCAGTTTAAAACTGTCCCTGTTCATATGCTCGAAGACGCGGCGCGCGGCGTCATCGGGCTCCATCAAAAAGGGCATTTTGAAATCGTTCTTGTCGGTCAACTGGGTCTTGATAAAGCCCGGGTTGATCGCCTGCACCTGCACGCCGGTCTTGCGCAGATCGGCATGCATACACTCCGCCAAAGACAGCGTCGCCGCCTTGGAGGCCGTATAGCCGATGGAGCCGGGCAGCCCGCGATAGGCGGTCAGGCTGGAGGTGATGACGATATGCCCGTGATCGCGGGCGACCATCTGCGGCACCACCTGCCCCAAGACGCGCATCAAGCCGGTGAAGTTCACATCGGCCATGGTCACCCCATGTTTCGCGTCCCAATCCCGCGCGCCAAAGGGCCAATAGGCCCCCGCCAGATAGACCAGCCCGTCGATCGGCCCCACATCCTTGGCCGCCTGCGCCACGTCTTCGTCATCGGTCACATCCAAGACCCGCACCCGCGCCCGGCCCGGCAGCGCCTGCGCGAGTTCGGTCAGCTTATCTTCGGACCGGGCAGAAAGGATCACCTCGGCCCCGGTGCGGCTGAGTTGATGCGCCAGTGCCGCGCCAAGCCCGTCGCTCGCGCCCACCAGCCAATAGGTCTTGCCTTGCCAGTCTTTCATCTTTCCTCCGTCGGTCGCAGGGTGGCGACCAATTCTGCTACTTTGATCCCGAACTTCCGAAACTGGCTGCGATTGACGATGGTGCCATCGGGAGTGAGATACATCCAATCGACGGTTTTCAGCACATGGCTGCCCAGTTCCTCGGGCAGTTGGATACGATAGCGCAACTGCAATGTCGGACCAGCCTGAACGCCCTGCCCCACCCCGATCACATCCGGCGCAGTGCTGGTGAAACGTCCATTCTCGCCCAGTGTCACAGTCCATTCGCGCTGCTGACGCGAACCATCGTTATAGCGAAAACTCTCGGCCACCGTGGCGACATCGCCCTCCCAAGACACGTCGAACTTAGCCGTAAAACTGCTGGTGACCCGGCCAAGGGGGCCGAAAATCACGCCTTCGCAGATCATCTCATCGCGCAGATGCAAACGCAGGTCGAAGACGGGGAAGGAATCCACATAGTCGCTGGGCGATTGCCCGTGAAACTCCCCCAACCGGCGGCGCAGGAAGGTGAGCAATAGACCAAGGCCCAGCCCGACAGCGATAAAAATCAGCGGCTCTGTCACGATGTCTCCACGTCTTTTGCACCGGCGAGAAGAGCGATCGCCAGCAATTTCAGGGCGCAAGGTACACCGGCATAGAACCAGATCAACAGGGAGATGGATGTGTCGGAACTGGTTCCCGTTGCGGTCTGCAACCCTGCACCTTCTAGGGCGGGAAGTAGGGCCGCCGCCGCGAAAGCCAAGGTCAGTTTGGACACGAAAGACCAAAGGCCAAAGCCTTCGGCCGCCGAGGGAGAGATCTGCGCCATGCGGCTGGCGAACATGGCAGGCAGTAGGGTGAGGTCGGCCCCCAAGACCGCGCCGGAAGCCAGACAGACCAAGGCGAACAGCACCACATCCCCCGGACCCAGAAACAGCGCTCCGCCGAAAGCGGCGATGCCCAAGGCCATCGCCGCCAAGAGCACCCGGCGCGGGCCGTGGCGTTCGGCCAGCACCCCCCAAAGCGGGGCTGCCGCCGCCGCTGCGATGAAAAATAGCAGCAAGAGCGGCCCCTCCCATCCCGGAGCCTCAAGCGCCAGTTCGACGTAGAAGAGAAACAGGGTCGAGGTCACGGCCACCGGGGCGGCATTGACCAGCGCGATTAGCAACAGCCGTCGCGCCTGCCCGTCGCGCAAGACGGTGCCGAAACCGCTCGCGCCCGGCAGCCCTGTCGCCCGCCACTCCCTGCGCATCGCCACCAAGGCCCAGAGCGCCAGAACCGCGAAGCCCACCGCAAATCCGGCAAAAGGCCGGTCCAGCGCCAAGCCCAGCAGCAGGGGCGCAACCGAGGCCAGACAGACGCCCAAAAGCGCCCCGGTCTCGCGCCAGCGGGCGAGGGTCAGATGCCCGGCCCCCGGCAGGCTGTCGGCCTTGGCCACCCCTTGGGCATAGAAACAGATGGTCAGAAAGCTGAAGGCCGAGAAGACCAGCGTCAGCATCAGGGCGAACCACAGCACGGGCGCCATTGGCGCGGGCACCGCGAAAAGCCCCAGCATCGCCAGCGCCATCACCGCCCCCGCCACCGTCACCGCCAGCCCGCGTTTGTGGCGCAGCGCTTGGGCCAGCCATCCGAGCGCGGGGTCTTGCACCACGTCCAACAGCCGCAATCCAAAAAGCACAGAGCCAAGCGCCGTCAGCGAAACCCCATATTCATCGACATAGAACTTCGGCGCGTGAATGTAGATTGGCAGCCCCGCCGCGGCGAGCAATGCGGCGAAAAGCGCATAGGCGGGCAGCCGGGCCGCGCGCGCCCTCATCGCCCGCCCGCGCCATGGGCCGCATCGCGGGAAACCTCGACCTCAGGTGCCTCGGGGCGGTTGCGGAACCCCGCCCCCTTGAGCCAGAGTTTCAGCGCCTGCCAATGGATCAACGCCAGCACCCGCCGCGCCCCAAAGGGGCGGCGCAACAGCGACCAGAGGATACGGCCATTCGTCAGCGGCGCACGCGGCCCGGTCAAGGTGGCGATCAACCCGTTCTCCCCATCCGAGAAATCGATCCAGATGCCGATCCGCTCAGCACTGATGTCAAAGCGAAAGACATAGCCGCCCGAGATGTCCTGAAAGGGCGAGACATGCATGAGCTTTGCGGCCCGCAAGCGATCCTCGGGCACGATGGGGCGCAGGTCGGGGTGATGGCAGAGATAGGAATGCCGGTCGCCATAGGTATTCGTGACCTCGGCAATCACGGCGATCAGCGCCTCATCGGCCCGACGGCAGAGCCAAAAGCTGACCGGGTTGAAGACATGGCCCAACACCCGCGGCTGCGCCAAAAGCTCGATCCGCGCGACCCCGGTGATGTCATGCGCCGCCAAAACCGCGCGCGCCCAAAGGGCACCGCGCCCCTGCCCCGGCGCGCCGCCGTGGTCGCTGTCGTGCAGGCTGGTCACATTTCCACCATTGCGGGCGAAAAGCGCAGGCGTCGCCAGCGCCTCCGCCTCGGCGTCGCAGATCACATAGTCGACCGAATAGCGGAAACGGTTCTCGACCGCGCCCTTGCGGCCATGGAAGGTCTGGCCGCGGATATGATCGACCTGAGCCGTCACTCCGCCGCCAAGGGCGCCGCCCGCGCGGCTTGCATCCGTTCGACCACATCCACCGCGCTGGCCAGCCCGTCTTCGTGGAAACCATTGCGCAGCCATGCCCCGCAGAACCATGTGTTATGGCTGCCGTTGAAGGCGCGTACCTCGTCCTGCGCGCCCAAGGCGGCAAGGTCATAGACCGGATGGCGCAGGGTCACTTGGTCATAGATCAACTCCTCGCGGATGGTGCGTTTGGTGTTGAGCGTGACAAAATGCGGATCGTCCTGCGGGATCGGTTGCAGCGAGTTCATCCAATAGGTCAGGTCGATCCGGTCGGACTTCTGCTCGCGATCCTCGGTATAGACCCATGACGCCCAAGTGGAGCGCCGCTTGGGCATGATATTGGTATCGGCATGCAGCACGATGTCATTGGGCTGGTAGCGGATGGCGCCGAGGGCGCGTTGTTCAGCCTCCGTCGGATCGGAAAGCATCGCCAGCGTGTCGTCGGAATGGGTGGCAAAGATCACCTCGTCGAAAGTCTCCCACTCCCCGCCATAGGCGCGGACCTCGGCCCCCTGCGCCGTGCGGCGCACCGCCTGCACAGGGCTGTCGGTGCGCAGGTCGACACCTTTGGCGCGCAGCGCGCTCTCCAACCGGTCGACATATTGGCGCGAACCGCCCTTGACCGTGTACCACTGGTGCTGGCCGGAATAGTTCAGCAGCGCGTGGTTTTCGAAGAAATTGACCATGGCATGGGCGGGGAAATCCATGATCTTTTCCGTCGGCGTAGACCAGATCGCGCCCGACAGGGGCGACAGGTAGAAGTCGCGGAAATATGGCCCGGTGCCCAACTGGTCGAGAAACTCTGCGATGGTCATCGACGGGTCGCGCGACACGGCCAGCGCGTTCTTGTTGAAATGCAGGATGTCCCGCAGCATCCGCAGGAAAGGCGGGCTGAACATATTGCGTTTCTGGGCGAAGACCGCGTTGAAATTGGTCAGCGCATATTCCAGCCGCCCGCCATCAATCGACGCGCCAAAGCTCATGTTCGAGGGCACGACCGGCACGTCCAATTCCGCAAAGAGCGCCGCAAGATGCGGGTAGTTGGCATAGTTGAACACGATGAACCCGGTATCGACCGGCTGATCCCCATTCTTGCCCGCGATCACCGTCCGCGCATGGCCGCCGATCTTGGCCCCCGCCTCATAGAGGGTGACGCGGTCCGCAGGTGCCAGCATATGCGCCGCCCCCATGCCGGAAATCCCGCCGCCAATCACGGCGACACGCCGCCCAAGCGGCTGTGGAGGGAGGGTACTGTCGTTCAGAGCTTCGAAAGGCATAAGCGTCCTGCTTTGGTCCGGAACTTTGGATATGGGGCACCCACGGGTAAAGGGGAGTTAAAGTTGCAGCGCCCGATAGATTTTCTTGGAAGAATGCACGCAGCACCGCGACCACGTGCAAAGCCCCTTGGAGGGCACTAGGACAGCAGGCTGTCGAGCGCCGCTTGCCCGCGGCTGAGTTGGCCCAAATAGCTGTCGGTGTCGATATTGGCCCCGCAGACGATCACGCCGACCCGCCGCCCTGACAGTTGCCCGCGCAGGGGGCCGAGCGCCCCCGCCATCGCGGCCCCGGCGGCAGGTTCCACCGCCAGTTTCGCCGCCTGTTGCAGCACCACCATCCCGGCGCAGATCGCATCGTCGCTGACCGTCACCACGTCATCGACATAGACTGCGCAGAGCGCATGGCCGAAAGGCAGCGCCATCGGCGGCCCAAGGCTGTCGGCGATTGTGTTGACCTGAGGGATGGTCACCGGCGCGCCGGAGGCGAGGCTTTGCGACATGCTGTCGGCGCCCTCGGGCTCCACGCCATAGACCCGACAAGCGGGGTTGATCGCCTTGACCGCGGCGGCGACACCGCTGATCAACCCGCCACCGCCGACCGAGACGACGACCGCGTCCAAATCCGCCACCTGCGCCATCAGTTCCAGCCCCACCCCGGCGGTGCCAAGCGAGGTGTGCAACCCTTCAAAAGGGTGGATGAAAAACCGCCCCTCTTCGCGCACCAGCCGCTCGGCCTCGGCAAAGGTCTCTTGCCCGGCGGGTTTCAGGATGACCTCGGCCCCGGTGGCACGGGCGAGGGCGACGCGAAAGGGGTTGGCATTGTCCTGCATCACCACCTTGGCGCTGATGCCAAGCTTGGCCGCGGCCCAGCCTGCGGCAATTGCGTGGTTGCCCGCGCTGGCCGCGGTGATCCCGCGCCCGCGGGTGTCATCGTCAAGCTGTCGCGCCACCGACAGCGCGCCGCGGGCCTTGAAGGTGCCGGTATGCTGAAAACACTCCAGCTTGAGCGCGACCCGCGCGCCGCCCAGCACCTCGTCGATCATGGGAGAAGACAGCGTCACCACCGGTGTTTGCAAGATATCGCTGCGCAACGCGGCGGCCCGCGTCTGCATCGCCTCCAGCGTCATCCCGGTAATGTCCACGTCGTTCATTCAGCCGTTCCCTTCGGGTGTCCTTAGGGGAACAATAGCCTCGGTTTTGGCTTCTGCCAGTTCTTCGAAGTCGAAATTATGCAAGCGCCCCGCGCGTTTGGCGGCTTTTTCGCTGCTGACTTTGATCTCTTCCACATCGCGCCGCGCTTGGCTGAAATGCCGGTCGAGGTTGCCCACCCGGGTCGCCAGACGTTCTACATCCTTGTTCAGATTGCCCAGCTCCTTGCGGATCGCCCCTGCCTGTTCGCGCATCCGCGCGTCCTTCAGGATGGCGCGCATGGTGTTGAGCGTGGCCATGCAGGTGGTCGGGCTGACGATCCAGACGCGTTTCTCAAAGCCTTCGCGCACGAGTTCGGAAAAATTCGCGTGCAACTCGGCATAAACCGCCTCGGAGGGCAGGAACATCAAGGCGCCTTCCGCCGTCTCCCCCTCCAGAATGTATTTGTCGGCGATGGCATTGAGGTGCACCCGCACGGCAGTCTTCATCTGCTGCGCGGCGGCGCGGGTCTCGGCTTCGGTCTTGGCGCGGCGCAGGGCCTCATAGGCCTCCAGCGGGAATTTACTGTCGATCACGATCGGGCCCGGCGGGTTGGGCAGATGGATCAGGCAATCGGGCCGCTTGCCGTTGCTGAGCGTGGCTTGCAGCGAATAGCTGTCCGAGGGCAGGGCTTTCGAAACGATATCCCGCAACTGAATCTCACCGAAGGAACCGCGCGTCTGCTTGTTGCTCAGGATGTCTTGCAGCGACAGCACGTCGCCCGACAGCTTGGTGATATTGTCCTGCGCCTTGTCGATGGAGGCGAGCCGTTCCTGCAACTGCGCAAGGCTGGAGGTGGTGCGTTTGGACGAGCCGTGCAGCGTTTCGGTCATGCGCTGCTGCATCTCGGCCAGCGAGCGCGCCGAGCGGGCGGCGTTGTCGGCCAGACGATCCTGCATCTGCTGCTGCACATAGGCCAGCCGCGCTTCCATCGTCTGCATCATCTGCGCTTGGGTATTGCTTTGCGTGTCTGAGACCATTTGCAAGCCACCGCGCAACTGCTCCTGCCCCTGCCCCAATTGCTGCACATGGCCGCCAAGCACCCGCATCTGCTGCGCCAAGGGGGCGGCCACACGGGCCGAACGGCCCGCGGCGCGGACCGCCATGATCAGCAGGATGACGATGAGCAAGAGCAGCCCCGCGCCCGCAAGGGCCAAGAGCGTTACAGGGTCGGAGAGGGTCAGGGTCGTGCTGCCAAGCTCCATCAAGTGCGCCCGAAGAGCCGTTCGATATCGGCGAGTTTGAGTTCAACATAGGTGGGCCGCCCGTGGTTGCACTGGCCCGAATGCGGCGTCGCCTCCATCTCGCGCAAAAGCGCGTTCATCTCTTCGGCGCGCATCCAGCGGCCCGAGCGGATCGAGCCATGACAAGCCACCCGGCTCAGGATTGCTTCGATCTTGGCCTGAACGATGTTGCTGCTCTCGCCCTCGGCCAATTCATCGAGCACATCGAGGATGAGCGCACGCGCGTTGACGGTGCCGAGGATCGCAGGCGTCTCGCGCACCGCGATGGCGCTGCCGCCGAAGGCTTCGATGCCAAGGCCGAGTTTCGCCAGTTCCTCCGCCAGCTCCAGCAGGCGCGCGCAGTCATTGGCGGACAGTTCGACGATCTCGGGGATCAGCAGCGCTTGGGCCGCGACGCCGTTCTCGTTCATCTGCCGCTTGAGTTTCTCATAGACCAGCCGCTCATGCGCCGCGTGCTGATCGACGATGACCATGCCATTGGCGGTCTGGGCGATGATGTAATTTTCGTGCACCTGCCCCCGCGCGGTGCCAAGCGGGTAATCAGGGGTGGGCGCGGCCTCTTCGGCTTCGGGGGCGGCGGCGTGGCTCGGCGCGGGGGTCTCGGGCAGCGGCGTGCCCTCCACCCGGCCCCAAACGCCTGCGGTCTCGGCAAAGCCGGGGGCCTGCGCCTGATAGGCGGCCTCCCGTGCGGCGGGGCTAGGGCGGTCCATGCCGGCGCGGTCCATCTGGTAGACCCGCGCGCCCCGCGACTCGGGCTGCATCGCGCCCAAGGTCGCCTGCGCCACGGTGGTCGAGGCGCGGTGGCCCGCTTCAGCCAGCGCGTGGCGCAGGGCCGAAACGATCAGCCCGCGCGCCAACCCCGGATCGCGAAAGCGCACTTCGGATTTCGCGGGATGTACGTTCACATCGACCAGCGTCGGCGGGCATTCCACGAAAAGCGCCGCCGCCGGGTGACGGTCGCGGCTGAGGAAATCGAAATAGGCGCCGCGCAGAGCGCCCGTCAGCAGCTTGTCCCGCACCGGGCGGCCATTCACGAAGAGATATTGCGCCACAGCAGAGCCGCGCGAATAGGTCGGCAGCGCTGCGAAACCGGTCAGATGCAGCCCCTCGCGCATGGCGTCGATGGGCAGGGCATTCTCGGCAAACTCCCGGCCCAGCACCTGCGCCAGACGGCCATGCAGCGCATCGAAAAGATCGCCCTGTTCGGCCTCGGCGCGGAACACATCGCGGCCCTTACCGTCACCCGAGACATCGCGCAGCACGAAACGCACGAAAGGCTCGGCCATGGCCAGCCGTTTGATGACGTCGCCAATCGCCTGCGCCTCGGCCCGGTCGGTGCGCAGGAATTTGAGCCGCGCAGGCGTGGCGAAGAACAGATCGCGCAGGGTGACGATGGTGCCGCCGTTCAACGCCGCCGGGCGCACCTCGCCCATGCGGCCCCCGTCGACGGTGATCTCGGCCCCCTCAAACCCGGCCGCACGGCTGGTGATGGTCAAACGCCCGACAGCTCCGAGCGACGGCAGCGCCTCGCCGCGAAAGCCGAAAGTGTGAATATCCAGCAGGTCGGAGCCGTCGATCTTGGAGGTCGCATGGCGTGACAGGGCCAGCGGCAAATCCTCGGGCGCGATGCCGCAGCCATCGTCGGTCACGCGGATCATCGTCTTGCCGCCATCGGCATATTCCACGGTGATGCGCCGCGCGCCCGCGTCGATGGCGTTCTCGACCAATTCCTTGACCGCCGAGGCGGGCCGTTCGACCACCTCGCCCGCGGCGATGCGGTTGATCGCGGAATCGTCCAATTGACGGATGACGGGGCGAACTTCGCTTATATTGGGGGTCGGGCTGGGCATACCGCAAGACCTAGCATGGCGGCTTTTGATTCTGCCAGATGTGAATGCGTCTATGAGAGCCGGGTATCAGAGGTTCTGGGCAAAGTCAGCGGACCGCCGCCAAAGGTGGGGCGATCCGCTGCTGGGTCGGCTACTCGGCGCACTGGTGCTTTTGTTATTCCGGTCTTATCAGAGCGGCGGGCGACCCGGGTACAAGTCGTCTCCGGCGGAGCTTGTCACCTGTATAGACGCAGGACGAATCACAGGTCAAAGCAAAAGCGAATCGGTCGCCGATAAAACGAATCGTTGCGATTCGGTTAAGCAGTGGGCGCGGCGGCGCCTCTATGCCGATGCGGCCCCATCACTGCCGCGGCGCCAAGGATCAGCCCTGAGACGGTCGCGATCATCCCCGCCGCCGAGACCGAATCCCGCAGCCCGATCCACAGCGGCCCGTAACCTGCCAAGACATAGCCCAAAATCGCGGCCACGGTGGCAAAACCCACCGACCATGCGATCTGAAGCTCCAGCCGGTTGGTCATCATCCGCGCCGCAGCGGGCGGGCAGATGAACATGGCGATCACGATGATGCTGCCCACCGCGTCAAAGGCGGCCACGGCGGCAATGGCGGCAACGATCACCAGCCCGAGGCCCAAGGGGCCGGTCTTCATCCCGATGGTGCGGGCAAAGCCTTCGTCGAATGTGCTGATCTTGAGCGGACGCCAGAACACCGCGGTGAAAAGCGCAACGAAAAGAAACGTGATCGCCATGCGCGGCAGCTCCACCGGGATGGTCGCCAGCGCCTCGGGGTCGAGCAGCGACCCCCAGCCGGTGGCATCCAGCCAGATCAGGCTTTCGAGGTTGCCATAAAGCGCATGTTCCACGTCGAGATGCACATTGCTGGTGTCGGATTGTTCCAGCAGCAGCACGCCGCCCGCGAACATCGCGGTAAAGACCACGCCCATGGCCGCGCCGGATTCGATCTTGCCCAAACGCCGCACGCCTTCGATGGCCAGCACGGCGACCAGCGCCGCGCCCGCCGCGCCCAGCAGCATCGGCCAAGTGCTGACCACACCGGTCAGCAGGAACGCCACGACGATCCCCGGCAGCACCACATGGCTGATCGCATCGCCGATCAACGCTTGGCGGCGCAGGACAAGGAAGTTCCCCGGCAAGGCGCAGGCCACCGCCACGAAGATGCCCGTCAGCATCGGCACCAAGGACAGGGGGACGAATTCGGAACCGTTCATGCCATCACCCCGCCGCGCATGTCGATGCGGCTGTCGATTTCGCGGATTTGGTCGGCGGTTAGCACCGTCTCGATGGGGGTCAGACCGTCATATTGCTGTGCCGCCGCCTCGTAAGCCGGATCGCGGCGGATCAGTTGCCAGCGGGTTTCATCGCGCAGCGCCTTGGCCGCGCGGCCCCGGCCCGCCTTGGTGGCGACCCCATCGGGCAGGGCGTAGCCCTCGGCCCGCAGCAGGCGGAGGGTAAGTTGTTCGTAGATCGGCTGCCCATGGGCCAAGGCCAAGAGCCCCTGCCGCAAATGGACCCGACGCTGATAGCGCCGGTGCCGCAGTAGCGCCGACAGCGCACCCCGCCCCGGTGCCAGCAGCAGCGACAGCGCAAAGAGCGCGAAGCCCACCAGAACGATGATCGGCCCCGTCGGCAGGTTCGGCTGCGCCGCTGACAGCGCCGCGCCGATATAGGCCGCGATGCCGCCGAGCGCGCCCGAGATCAGCACCACATGGTCGGTCCGCTCGCTCCAGAACCGGGCTGTCACGGGCGGGATGATCAGCAGCGCCACGATCAGGATCAGCCCCACGATCTTGAGCCCGACCACCGTCACGGCCAGCACCAGCCCCATCATCGCCAGATCCGTGCGCGGCACGTTCTGCCCGATGGCGGTGCCATATTCAGGATCGAAAGAGGCCAGCGTTAGCGGGCGGCGCAAGAGCAACACCAGCGCCAGCGTCAGCGCCGCCGCCACGGCGATGATCAGCGCATCGCTGCGCAGCATCCCGGCGGTGGAACCCAAAAGGAAATCCTCCAGCCCCGCCTGACGCCCCGCGCTCATGGTCTGGATCACCGTGAGCAGCACGATGCCAAGGCCAAAGAAAACCGAAAGGACCGAACCGATCGCCGCATCTTCGGCCAGTCGCGTGCGGTTGCTGAGCCATGAGACCAAGAGCAGCCCCACCCCCGCCGACAGCGCGGCCCCCAGCAGCAGGCCGATCAGGTTGCGCCCATCGCCGCCCAAAGCGACCATCACCATGAAGGCCAACGCCACGCCGGGCAGTGTCGCATGCGAAATTGCATCGCTCACCAACGCCCGTTTGCGCAAAAACAAGAAGGTGCCGCCGACGCCTGCCGCCATGCCCAAAAGCGTGGCACCCAGCGTCACCAGCGTGGCGTTATAGCCCAGTTGCAGTGTCAGCGCGTCCCAGATCATGACAGTTGCAAAGCATCCATCTGCGCGCCCGCCAAACGCCCGCCATAGGCGTCTTGCAGGTGGTTGGACTTGAAGACCTCAGCGACGCTGCCCTCTGCCACACGGTGGGTGTTGATCAGGAAGACATTGTCGAAATACTCAGGCACCGTGGACAGATCATGATGCACGGCGACGACCGTCTTGCCCGCATCCCGGAGGGATTTCAGCACCGCGATGATCGCCTTTTCCGTCGCCGCATCGACCCCGGCAAAGGGTTCGTCGAGCAGGTAAAGGTCTGCATCCTGCGCCAAGGCCCGCGCAAGGAACACCCGCTGCTGCTGGCCGCCCGAGAGTTGGCCGATCTGGCGGGTGGCGAAATCCTCCATCCCGACGCGGGCCAGACAATCGGCGGCGCGGGCGCGGTGCACGGGGCGGATGCGGCCCAAAAGGCCCAGTTGCGGGTAAAGCCCCATCAGCACCACGTCGATCACGCGGGTTGGGAAGTCCCAATCCACACTGGCACGCTGCGGGACATAGGCGATGCGGTGGCGCTGCTCGGCCACCGGCTTGCCATAGACGGTGGCGGTGCCCGCCAGCGGGGTAAGGATGCCCAAAGCGGCCTTGAGCAGCGTCGATTTCCCCGCCCCGTTCGGCCCGATGATCGCGGTCATCTTGCCCGGCTCGACGGTCATATCCACCGAAAAGACCGCAGGCTTCTGCCCGTAAGAAACGGTCATCCCACGCACGGCAAGCGGGCTGTCGGCGCGGGCGGTCGGCGCGGTCTCACGATTGCTGGCGAGTTCGAGTGTCATGAATCAGCTTCCCTGTGCCAGCTTGCCGGTCATCCCGCCCGCATCCACCGGCGCGCCAAGCGCGCGGGCGATGGTGGTGACGTTGTGATCGATCATACCGATATAAGTGCCCTCATAGCTGCCCGGTTCCCCCATGGCGTCACTATAGAGCGACCCGCCGATCACGACCTCATGACCGCGCGCCGCAGCCCCCTCGACCAGCGCGCGCATGTTGCGGTCGGACACCGAGGTTTCGACGAAAACCGCGCCAATCTCGCGTTCGACAAGCTCATCGACCAGCGAAGAGATGCGGTTGAGCCCCGCCTCGCTGTTGGTCGAGATGCCTTGAATGCCGATCACTTCGAAGCCAAAGGCGTGCCCGAAGTAGCTAAAGGCATCATGCGCCGTGACCAAGACACGCTGGCCTTCGGGCACCTGCGCCACGGTCTCGGCGGCATAGGCGGCGAGTTGGTCCAGTTCCGCGCGGTAGGTCTTGGCATTCGCGGCAAAAGTCTCGGCCCCCGCCGGATGTGCTTCACTCAGCGCGCGGGTCACCTCATCCACTACGGCGGTCCATGTGTTGGGGTCCATCCAGACATGCGGGTCATAGCGGCCCTCGTAATCCGGGTGGCTAAGCAGCCCCTCCTTGGGCAGGGCTTCGGCCACGGCGATCACGGCGCGTTTGCGGCCCAGATCCTCAAAGAACCGCTCCATCTGCGCCTCAAGGTAAAGGCCGTGCCAGAGCACCAGATCGGCCCGCGTCAGCGCCACGATGTCGCTGCGGGTCTGGCGGTAGCTGTGCGGATCGACCCCCGACCCCATGAGCGAGCGGACCTCGACCAGATCGCCCCCCACTCGCCGGGCGGCATCGGCGATCATACCTGTCGTCGCGACGACGTTAAGCTTTTGCGCCGCGAAAGCGGCAGGCGCTGTTCCCAGAAGGGCAAAAGCACTCATACCAGCGATCAAAGCGGTGCGGCGGGACGGACGAAAAGGATCAGATGCATGTGTCATGGGGGTATTAATGAGAACGATTCTCAATTAAGTCAACAGTTGAGAATGGCTCTCATTAACATTTGCGGCATCTTGCCCGTTTTTCGGGCATTCCACCGGTGACGCGAGGTTAGCGTCGCTTGCTTTGGCCCCTACCCCATGCCATTTTGCCCGCCTGACCAAACCGGAGAGACCCCGATGGCCAACCAGACGACCCCGCAGCACAATGAGACAGAGACCGACGCGCCGGGCCATCTGCCCCAGGTCACCGAACCCCGCGTCGAACCGATGCCGCTTGACATGGACTGGCTGCGCTCGGTGCAGGCGAATACCTCGGCGATCGAGCGCCGTGCCGCCGCCCTGCCCGCGCGGCGTTCGCTGAAAAAGGATCATCAGGCCGCATGGCTGCTGCGCGCCGTGACCTGTATCGACCTGACGACCCTCTCGGGCGACGATACCGCGCGCCGGGTCGAGCGGCTTTGCGCTAAGGCGCGCCAACCAATTGCGCCCGATCTGCTCGAGGCGCTTGGCATGGCGCCGATCACCACCGGCGCGGTCTGCGTCTATCACGAGATGATCCCCGCCGCGCGGCGCGCGCTGGAGGGCACGAACATCCCCATCGCCGCCGTCTCAACCGGGTTCCCGGCAGGGCTGTCGCCCTTGGAACTGCGCATTCGCGAGATCGAGATGAGCGTCGAGGCCGGTGCGAGCGAGATCGACATCGTGATCTCGCGCCGTCATGTGCTCTCGGGCGACTGGCAGGCGCTTTACGATGAAATGCGCGCCTTCCGCGAGGCCTGCGGCGAGGCCCATGTGAAGGCGATCCTCGCCACCGGCGAATTGGGCTCGCTGCGCAATGTGGCCCGCGCGTCGCTGGTTTGCATGATGGCCGGGGCCGATTTCATCAAGACCTCGACCGGCAAAGAAAGCGTGAACGCCACCCTGCCCGTGAGCCTCGTCATGATCCGCGCGATCCGCGAGTATTACGCGCGCACCGGCGTGCGCGTGGGCTACAAGCCCGCGGGCGGCATCTCGAAGGCCAAGGATGCGATCACCTATCTGGCGCTGATGAAGGAAGAGCTGGGCGACCGTTGGTTGCAGCCTGACCTGTTCCGCTTTGGGGCGTCCTCGCTCTTGGGCGATATCGAGCGGCAGTTGGAGCATCATGTGACCGGCAATTATTCGGCGGCATACCGCCACGCGACCGCCTGAGCCCGTTGCAGGCTGCGGGAAGGTATTTGGAAAAGGATGAAGGCATGAGCGTGTCCGACATATTCGAAAGCATGGAATACGGGCCAGCCCCGGAATCGGCGGCAGATGCGCTGGCGTGGATCGTCGATCAGGGCGGGCGGTTTGGCCATTTCATCGATGGCGCCTTCACCGCACCGGGGGCGGGATTTGACAGCACGAACCCGGCGACGGGTGAGGTCTTGGCCAGTCTAACGCAGGCGTCGCAGGGCGATGTGGATGCCGCCGTGAAGGCGGCGCGCAAGGCGCAGCCCAAGTGGGAGAAGCTGGGCGGCCATGGCCGGGCGCGGCATATCTATGCGCTAGCGCGGCTGTTGCAGAAACACGCGCGGTTGTTTGCAGTTTTGGAGGTCTTGGACAACGGCAAGCCCATTCGTGAGGCGCGCGATATTGACGTGCCCTTGGCGCAGCGGCATTTCTATTATCACGCGGGCATGGCGCAGTTGATGGAGAGCGAACTGCCCGATGCGCAGGCGCTTGGGGTTTGCGGGCAGATCATCCCGTGGAACTTCCCCCTGCTGATGCTGGCGTGGAAGATCGCGCCCGCACTGGCGATGGGTAATACCGTGGTGTTGAAACCTGCGGAATACACTTCGCTGACCGCGCTTTTGTTTGCCGATATCTGCCGTCAGGCCGGGCTGCCCAAGGGTGTGGTCAATATCGTGACGGGCGATGGCACCGTGGGTGAGATGATGGTCGGCCATGAGGATATCGACAAGATCGCCTTTACCGGCTCCACCGCCGTAGGCCGCCGCATTCGCGAGGCGACGGCGGGGTCTGGCAAGGCGCTGACCTTGGAGCTGGGTGGCAAATCGCCTTACATCGTTTTCGACGATGCCGATCTGGATAGCGCCGTCGAAGGGCTGGTCGATGCGATCTGGTTCAATCAGGGGCAGGTCTGCTGTGCCGGGTCGCGCTTGCTGGTGCATGAGCCGGTGGCGGATCGCTTCTATGCCAAGCTGCGCGCGCGGATGGAGAAGCTGCGCATCGGCGATCCGCTCGACAAGAGCATCGACGTGGGCGCGCTGGTCGACCCGGTGCAATACAAGCGCGTGAGCGAGATGGTCGAGGCCAATACCGCCGGTGAGCGTTTCGTGGCACCGGGGGCGATGCCTGAGAATGGCTGTTTCTATCCGCCCACCCTGATTACCGGGCTGAACCCGGCGGATCGGCTGATGCAGGAAGAGATTTTTGGGCCTGTGCTGGTCTCCACCACCTTCCGCACGCCCGGCGAGGCGGTGCAGCTGGCCAATAACACGCGCTACGGTCTGGCGGCGACGGTCTGGACCGAGAATGTGAACCTTGCCCTCGACATCGCGCCGAAGTTGGAGACCGGGATCGTTTGGGTCAATGGCACCAATATGATGGATGCCGCAGCCGGGTTCGGCGGCAAGCGTGAAAGCGGCTTTGGCCGCGAGGGTGGTTGGGAAGGTCTGGCGGGCTATACCAAGCCGAAGACCTCCGCGAAGCCCTTGAAAGAGATCGAAGCTTTCTCAGGTGAGGGCGCGCCGGAGGAGGGGATCGACCGCACCGCGAAGCTTTATATCGGTGGCAAACAGGCGCGGCCCGACGGCGGCTATTCCGCGCCGGTCTGGGGCAAGTCCGGCGGGCTTTTGGGGCATGTGAGCCTCGCCAATCGCAAGGACCTGCGCAATGCGGTCGAGGCGGCACATGCGGCGAAGGGCTGGTCGAAAACCACCGGCCATCTGCGGGCGCAGATCCTTTACTACATTGCCGAAAATCTCTCGGCGCGCGGGGATGAATTCGCAGCACGTCTGGATGCGATGCAGGGGGCGAAGGCAGGCCGCAAAGAGGTCGATGCGGCCATCGACCGGCTCTTCACCTATGCCGCTTGGGCCGACAAATATGACGGTCAGGTGCATGGGGTGCCGATCCGCGGCGTGGCGCTGGCGATGAAGGAACCTGTGGGTGTGATCGGCGCGCTTTGTCCTGCCGAGGCGCCTTTGCTGGGGCTGATTTCCTGCATGGCCCCCGCCATCGCCATGGGCAACCGGGTGATCCTTTCGGCCTCCGAACCCTTCCCGCTGGCGGCGACGGACTTCGTTCAGGTGCTTGAGACATCGGATGTGCCCGCGGGCGTGGTGAATATCCTGACCGGGCCGCAGGCGGATTTGGCCGAGGCGATGGCGCGTCATATGGATGTGGATGCGGTCTGGTCCTTCGGCGCCGCGGCGCTTTCCGGCATTGTCGAGAAAGGGGCCGCGAGCAACATCAAACGCAGCTGGGTCAACCACGGCATGGCGCGCGATTGGTTCGGGGCCGAGGACGCGGGGCGCGAATTCCTGCAAGCCGCGACAGAGGTCAAGAATATCTGGGTGCCTTACGGCGAATAACGCCCACCGCCCGGCCTAAGCAGAAGCGCCGCCCCCTGTCGGGAGCGGCGCTTTTTTTCATTCCTGCGCTGTGTCTGCGGCCTCTAGCCCTTCGGGCTGGCCGACGACAACGAAATGCAGATTTTCAGGCTCCAACAACTCAGCGGCGACGCGTTTGACGTCTTCGAGCGTGACCGCCTCGACCCTGTCGTTGCGGGTGGCGATATAGTCGGTCGGCAGGCCCAGCATCTGCATGCCGACGAGGATATTGGCAATGGGCGTGTTCCCATCGAAGCGCAGCGGATAGGCGCCGGTGATATAGGTTTTGGCGGCGTCCAATTCCTCTTGCGTGATGCCTTCGGCGGCGGCCTTGGCCCATTCGGCGCGGATCACCTCGATCGCTTCGGCGATGCGGTCATTGGCCGAACTGACGGAGCCGAGATAGGTCTCGGCCAGATCGCGTGGGGCGAGGTAGGAATAGACGCCGTAGGTCAGGCCACGTTTCTCGCGCACCTCGGTCATCAGCCGGGATTCGAAACCGCCACCGCCGAGGACGTGGTTCAGCACCGTCGCGGTGAACCAATCGGGATCGTCCTGCGCGAGGCCGGGCTGACCAAAGAGCGCGACGGACTGCGGGGTGGCGAAATCGACCACGGTGGTGCCACTGGGGATATCGACCTCGGCCCGGGGCGGCATCGGCGCACCCTCGGCGGGCAGCCCCCCCAACAGCTTGTCGAGCATCTGGCCCAACTCCTCGGGTGTGATGTCGCCCACCGCGCCAACGATGATGCGGTCCCGCGCCAGCACCGCGCGATGCGCCGCGAGCAGATCATCACGCGTCAGGCCCGCGACGCTTTCCAGCGTACCATTGAGCGAACTGCCATAGGGGTGATCCCCAAAGGCGATCCGGTCAAAGGTCTGTTGGGCGATTTTGTTGGGGTCTTTCTGGTTCGATTGGATGTTCGAAATCACTTGGCCGCGCACCCGCTCAATGGCGTCTTCGTCGAAACGCGGCTCCTGAAGGGCCGCGCGCAGAAGGTCGATCGAGGGCGCGCGGTTCTCGGTCAGGAAACGTGCGGACACGGAAAGCGCATCGTCAGAGACATCAAAGCTGAGGTTCGAGGCCAGCGCTTCGGTCGCGCGGCTAAAGGCGCGGGCGTCCATTTCGCCTGCCCCTTCTTCCAAGAGGCCGGTCATCAGGTTGATCGCGCCGCGTTTGCCGGGGGCATCGAGAGACGCGCCGCCACGGAAACGGATTTCCAATGCCACGAAGGGGATCGAATGTTCCTCGACCAGCCAAGCGGTGATGCCGCCGGGGCTGGTCACCTCCTGAATATCGACCTCGGCGCGGGCGGGGAGTGCGGCAATTACCGTCAGGATCAGGGCGTAGATCAGTCTCATTGCGCGTCCTCCTTCATCAGCCAGCCGGTGACCGATGCGCGTTTGTCGAACAGGTCGCGGGCGGCCTGCATGATGTCTTCGGCGGTGACGGCCTGAAGCACATCGGGCCATGCCTGCACGTCTTCGACCGTGAGGCCGATGGCGAGGGCCGAACCGTAGCGGTGCGCCACGCGGTCCGCGTCGTCGCGGGCGTAGATTTGATCGGCGCGCAACTGCGCCTTGAGACGTTCGAGGTGTTCCGGGTCGACACCGGCCTCCATAAACTGCGCGAGCGCCTCGTCCAGCGCCTCTTCGGCCTGTTGCAGACTGACGCCGGGCACGGGCAGCACGACAAGGTCAAAGGTTGTGTCGTCCAGCGTGTCGGCCTTGTAGAAGGCGCCGGTGTAATTGGCGATCTGCGCGTCGAATTGCAGTTTCTCAGCAAGGTAGGACGTGGTGCCGCCGCCCAGCAATTCGCTGAGCAGCAAGAGCGCCGCCGCTTCCTCCTGTTCGCCGCTGTCGCGTTCCTGCGCAAGGTAGGAGCGGCGGACATAGGGCTGGGCCACGCGGGCGTCTTTGTAGATCAACCGGCGCTCGGCGATCTGGGGCGGCTCTTCGGTGCGCAGACGCTCCGGCAAGGCGGGGTTGGCGGGGATTTGGCCATAGGTGGCCTCGGCCAGTTCGCGCACCTCTTCCGGCGTTACATCGCCCGAGACCACGAGGATCGCGTTGTTGGGTGAGTAGTAGAGCTCATAGAACGACAGCGCATCTTCGAGGTCCAGCTCCTCCATCTCATGTTTCCAGCCGATGATCGGCACGCCGTAGCGGTGGTTGAGATATTGCACGGCGTTAATCTGTTCGCTGAACAGCGCGGCGGGGTTGTTCTCGGTCCGCTGGTTGCGCTCTTCAAGGATCACGTCACGTTCGGTCTCGATGTTTTCGGGGGTCAGACGGATGTTCTTCATCCGGTCGGCTTCCATCTCCATCATCAAGCCAAGGCGATCCGCTGCGACGCGCTGGTAGTAGGCGGTGTAATCGTAGCTGGTAAAGGCGTTATCGCGTCCGCCGTTGGCGGCCACGGTGGCTGAAAACTCGCCCGCTTCCAATTTGTCGGTGGCTTTGAACAGCAGGTGTTCAAGGAAATGCGCCACGCCGGATGACCCTTTGGGTTCATCAGCCGAGCCTGCGCGGTACCAGACCATCTGCTGCACGACCGGGGCGCGGTGGTCTTCGACGACCACGACCTCCATGCCGTTATCAAGGGTGAAATGGGTGACCGCTTCGTTCTCGGTCTGCCCCGCCTGCGCGGCGGGGGCTGTGAAAAGCGTTGCCACCAGGGCCGCCATCATCGGCAGTCGGATCATTGCTTACCTCGAAATATATCGCCTCTCGCATTACCTACGCGGTCTGGCGCTACTTTCAAGAAGCCTAGCGAAAACGTGTGTCCTGCGGCGGGTAGGACGGCGTGCGCCCGCCTGCCCTGCGCCAGCGCTCCGCCTCGCTATGGGCGTCGAGGATCATGCGCTTGTAGGCTTGGCCGTAGCGATCAACCGGGACAATGCGGAATTGGGTAAAGCGGCCCTTGCGCTTGCGGAATTTCGCGTCGGCCTCGGCCAAGCTCTCACGGATGCCGGGCTGCACGCCCATCCGGCCCGCATGTTGGACCAGCGCCGCATCTCCCGCCGGGATGCCAGCAGAGGTATCCAAACGCCCGCCGAATGCCGCCACCCCTTCGGCCACCGCCGAGCGGTCGGTCAGGTTCGCCTGCCCCGGCGCAGGCGTGGGCAGGGTGTTCAGGTTGTCGGGACGCTCCAGCGGCTTGACCGGTTGGATCAGGAACTCATCAGGCCCTTCTGAAGTCGGCTGCAAATCGCGAAGGCCCTGATTGCTGCAGGCGGCGAGGGCCAGCGGGATCAAGCTGATGAGGGCAATGCGGCGCATGGTGTCTCCTTTCGGGGTCTGCTTGTTCAATATCGCAGGCAAGCGGGCAATGTCACTGACCTTTTTTGCCCCGGCGCTTGGGCGCGCTTTTCGGCTCTCCGGTAAAGAGGATCAGCCCCAAGGCCCCGGCAAAGATAAAGACATCCGCCAAGTTGTAGACGAAAGGGTTATTGATGCCGCAGCAGGAGTTGTTCAGGAAATCGAGCACATAGCCGTAGATCAGCCGATCCGCCACATTCGCCAGCGCCCCGCCGACCAGCAAGCCGCCGCTCAGCTGCGCCCAGCGCCCATGCGGGCTGCGCCAGAGCCACAGGGTGACGCCCGCGCAGATCGCCAGCGCCACCACGATCAGCACCCATTGGCTCATGTCGCCGCCAAGGCCAAAGTTGATGCCCCGGTTCTCCCCGTAGCGGAAATTCAGCACCGGCGGCAGCACGTCGATGGAGCGGACACGCGCCAGTTCCATCATGTGAATGACCACATATTTGCTGATCTGGTCGATCAGAAAGGCCACGAAGGCCGCGATGCCGAATGTCCGCATGGGGCTCCCCTTCGTTTAGTGCCGGAAGTGGCGCATGCCGGTGAAGACCATGGCAAGCCCCGCCTCATCCGCCGCCGCGATCACCTCGTCGTCCCGCATGGAGCCGCCGGGCTGGATCAGCGCCGTGGCACCGGCCTCGGCGGCGGTGATGAGGCCGTCCGCGAAGGGGAAGAAGGCATCGGAGGCCACGACCGAGCCTTGCGTCAGGGGGGCGTCGATCTCCATCACCTCGGCCATGTCTTGGGCCTTGCGCGCGGCGATGCGGGTGCTGTCCACGCGGCTCATCTGGCCCGCGCCCACGCCCACGGTCGCGCCGTCCTTGACGTAGATGATGGCGTTGGACTTGACGTGTTTGGCCACGGTCCAGGCAAAGAGCATGTCGTCCAGTTCCTGATCCGACGGCTTGCGCTTGGTCACCACTTTCAGGTCATCGCGCGTGATCCGGCCCACGTCCTTGTCCTGCACGAGAAAGCCGCCTGAGACCTGCCGCACCGCCAGTTCGGCGGCGGTCGGATCGGCGAGGCCTTCGGTGGTCAGCAGGCGCAGGTTCTTCTTGGCGGCGAAGATGCGCTTGGCATCCTCGTCCGCGCCGGGGGCGATGACGACTTCGGTGAAGATCGCGGCGATGGCCTCTGCCGTTGGCCCGTCCAGCGGCTGGTTCAGCGCGATGATGCCGCCGAAGGCCGAGGTGCGGTCACAGTCGAAGGCGCGGGTGTAGGCTTCGAGCAGCGTCTCGCCACGGGCCACGCCACAGGGGTTGGCATGTTTGATGATGGCGCAGGCGGGGCCGTCCTTGGGGTCGAACTCGCTTACCAGCGCAAAGGCCGCGTCGGTGTCGTTGATGTTGTTGTAGGACAGTTCCTTGCCCTGATGCTGCACGGCGTTGGCCAATCCGGGAGCGTTCGAGCCATCGGTGTAGAAGGCCGCCTGCTGATGCGGGTTCTCGCCATAGCGCAGGGTCTGGGCCAGCGTGCCGCCGAAGGTGCGACGGCGCGGCGTGGCATCGACCTGCGCGGCCATCCAAGTGCTGACGGCGGTGTCATAGGCGGCGGTGCGGGCATAGGCGGTCTGGGCCAGACGTTGGCGCAGGGCATAGGAGGTCTGGCCGTCGTTGGCCTCCATCTCGGCGATGACCTCGGCGTAATCCTCGACATCGACCACCACGTTGACAAAACCGTGGTTCTTGGCCGCCGAGCGGATCATCGCCGGGCCGCCGATGTCGATGTTCTCGATCACCTCGGCGTATTCCGCGCCCTTGGCGACGGTTTCCTCGAAGGGGTAGAGGTTCACCACCACCAGATCGATCGCGCCGATATTGTGTTCGTTCATCGCGCCGACGTGTTCGTCATTGTCGCGCAGGGCCAGCAGACCGCCATGCACGACCGGATGCAGCGTTTTCACGCGCCCGTCCATCATTTCGGGAAAGCCGGTCACATCGGCTACATCCAGAACCTCCAGCCCCGCGTCGCGCAGCGCTTTCGCGGTGCCGCCGGTGCTGAGCAATTCGACGCCCCGCGCCGCCAAAGCCTTGCCTAGGTCCAAAAGACCGGTCTTGTCGGATACGGAAAGCAGGGCGCGTTTGATGGGATAGAGGTCGGGCATGGGGCTGGTTCCTTGGTCAGTCTTCATCAGCATAGGGATCGTCGATCGACAAATCTCGCACGCCAATCGCAGTTTCCTGCGCTTTTGACAACGACCAGCGCACCCGCGTGGCATAGTTCATGGCATAGCCCGAGAGCACGATCTGCTGCGCGGCGCGCGGTTTCAAGCGGGTTGTCTCAAGGTAAACCCCCGGTTCCAAAGACAGATTATGCGTGCCGTCATGGCGAAACACCCAAATCTCCCCGCTTTTCAGCGCCATTGAGATCGCAGCCCCGCCAAGGTCCAAGTTGGCATCTACATCCGGGTGCAGGTGAAACCGGATGTCGAAGGCGACCCCCTTTGACTGGGCGGCGTTCAGCACTTTGTCAAAGCGCCGCTTCTCCGCCCCCTCGATCGCCAGCAGCATATCCTCCCCCGAAAGGCCGCGCCCGTCTGCGGTCAGCTCCAGCCGCCGCGCATGGGTCAGACCGTGGCTGCGCAGATAGGCGTCATGCGCGCCTTCGAAACGCAGCCCATCCGCCGCCTCTCCAATCTCGACGGGCACATGGCGCGGGCCCGCGATCAGCGCCTCCGCCCCGCTATGGGGGTCAGGCTCCGCCAGTCGCGCGCTGGAATGGCCGACGAGGGACAGGGCCGAATGCGACGGCGTGGCCCGCCCCGCCCGCCGCCACTCTAGCCCGAAGGACGCGCCGGAGCCGCAATTCACCACCAAGGGCCGCCGCCCCGAGGTCAGCTCGAATGCCAATGTCGAGGCATGGGCATTGGTCGATGCCGCACCGCTTGGCGGGGCTGCCGCATCGACGATCACGCTGGTGCGGCCTGCGGACAGTCTTGCAAAGCCCATGGCCAGCCCGTCGGGCTGCCGCGTCCTGACCTTGGCCGCCGCCAGCGCGTGGTCCAGCCAGCCCTCCATGCCGCGCCCGCCGCCGTGAAACCGCGCCAACGCCCCATCCGCATGGCGCAGACTGCGCAGGGTCGGCGCAATACGCTCGATCGCGGTCAGATGCTCCTTGGGCGTGCTGCGGCCCGCATCGCTCAGCGCGGCGGCGGCCCATGTCAGCAGGGTGAAGACGGCCAGCAGTTCCTCGGGATTGCGCGTGGGCAGCCCCCCCTCGGCATCGATCTGGCTGGCGCATTCCCGGGCGAGGGCCTTGACCGCCGGATCGGCCAGTTCGGCCAGTCCCTCCAACGACAGGCTGGCATAGATCAGCCCGGCCAGCGCCTCGAAACGCGGCAGGCCAGGGGCCGCGCCACGCCAGCGTTTCGACAGGAATCGGGTCTGCCGTTCGAGGGATCGGTAGAAGGCATCGCTCTGCTCGGTCTCGGTCCCGCGCAGCAGGAAAAGCGCGTGGTTGATCCAACGGATCAGCCGCCGCCCGGTCAGCGCCGGGGTCCAGCCCGGCCCCTGCCCGCGCCCGAAACGGTCGATCCAGCCCCAAAGCCACGCCTGCCCCGCCCCCCGCGCCCGCGCATCACCCACCGCAGCGAGGTCATCGAGCCACGCAAAACCGTGCAGCTCCGCGGCAAAGGCGGGGTCAGGCGGGGTCAGGTCCCACATGGCAGTTTGCGGCGCGGTCAGCAGGCTGCCGGCAAAGAGGTAATTGCCCGCCATCAACTGCCGCCCCCGCGCGAAAGAGCCGATGGTGCGCGGCTCGGGCGAAGAGGTGAACGCGACGACCCGCCCCCGGCCCCGGGTCGCACGCCACGCGTGCCAGCGGTTCAGAAACCGCGCCCTGCGGGCCATGACGCTGGAAAGATTAATCATATCAAGCTGCCCCTGACGCTCTGCTGGCGTTTGGCGGCAGCATAACCGCGGCCCCACAATGAGTCACCGGATTTTCCCCGCGCGGCGGAGGATCGGCGGGGAACCGACGCTTGCCACCGCGCGGCGGCGCGGCCTAAACAGGAACACCCCAAGCGGAGCCGCCGATGATCGCCAGCCTGATGATGTACCTGCGCCCCGAGACCGCCGAGGCGACAGGGCGCTTCTGGGCCATGATCCGTGACGCCCTGCGCGCGCAGGGCATCCCGGCCCCGGAAAGGCTGAGCAATGATGCCGAGGAATTCGCCGTCTGGACCGCGCCCGACCTCACCCTCTCCCAGACCTGCGGGATGCCTTACCGCCTGTGGCTGCACGACCGTGTCACGCTGATCGGCACGCCGGACTTTGGCGTCGAAGACTGCCCGTCGGGGTATTACAACAGCGTTTTCGTGGTCCGCGCCAATGATCCCCGTGAAACAATTTCCGATTTCCACGCAGCGCGCTTCACCTACAACCAGACGTTCTCGCAATCAGGCTATGCCGCCCCCTACGCGCATTGCCGGGCGCGGGGGTTTTGGTTTGCAGATCGCAGCCAAAGCCACGGTCACCGCGCCTCGGCCAAGGCCGTGGCCGAGGGGCGCGCGGATATCGCGGCGCTGGATGCAGTCTCTTGGCGGCTGATCGAAAGCCATGACACTTTCGCGGGTGACCTGCGGGTGCTGGAACGCACGCCCCCCACCCCCGGCCTACCCTATATTGCGGCAGTGGGTGCCGATGCGGTGGCAACAGCCGCGGCGGTGCGCGCGGCCATTGGCGGACTCACGGCAGCAGATGCCGCCACGCTAGGGCTCCGCGGCCTCATAGACATCCCGAAAGCGGCCTATCTCGCCGTGCCCTCCCCACCCGACGGGGCGTGAGGGTCAGTCCTTGCGCAGACAGGCGATATAGAACCCGTCCATCCCGCCTTGATCGGCCCAAAAATCGGGGCGCAGGCGCAGCCCGCCCTCTTCGGTGTGCCAATCGGCCTCGACCCCCGGCAGTTCCAGCGCGGCGGTGTCGACGGTCATGTCGCCATGCCGCTCCAAGGCTTCGTCGACCTGCACTTCGCCCTCGTCGGGCAGCAGGCTACAGGTGCAGAACACCAACCGCCCGCCGGGCTTGAGCAGGCTCCAGGCATGGTCGATCAACTCGGATTGCAACTCGATCAGATCCCCGAATTCAGATCCGTCCTTGGCATAGGGCAGGTCCGGGTGGCGGCGGATGGTGCCGGTGGCGGAGCATGGCGCGTCCAGCAGAATGGCGTCGAATGTGCCCTGCACGGCGCGCGCATCCTTGGTCAGCGTCTTGGCCTTCAGCCCGACGCGGGCGAGGTTTTCCTTCACCCGCTGCATCCGGGGGTGCGACTGGTCAACAGCGGTGACGACCGCCCCCGCGGCGGCCAGTTGCATCGTCTTGCCGCCCGGCGCGGCGCAGAGGTCCAGCACCGTCTCGCCCTCCTTGGGCGCCAGCACCCGCACCGGGATCGCGGCGGCGGCATCTTGCACCCACCAGTCGCCCTCGGCAAAGCCCGGCATGGTTGAGACCTGCCCGGCATCCGTTACCCGAACCGAGCCTGTCGGCAGCAGCGTGCCACCCACGGCCTTTGCCAAAGTGGCAGCGTCGCCCTTGGCGGTCAGATCAAGCGGTGCGCCGGCGAAATGCGCCTGTTCCATCGCGGCCATGGCATCGGTGCCCCAAGCTTCGGCCAGCGGTCCGCGCAGCCATTTGGGCAGACGCGGCGCGCGCAGGGCATCCCAAGCCTCGGGCCCCTGAGCGGCGATCTTGCGCAGCACGGCATTGGTCAGCCCCTTGAGATGGCTCAGCGTGCGGTGTTGCGAGACGAGGTTCACCATCGCGTTCACCACCCCATGCGCAGCCCCGCCCTGACAAAGCTCAACCGTGCCGACCCGCAGCACATTGCGCACGGTCAGCGGCGGTGCCTTTTGAAGGTGCTTTTGCAGCAAGCGGTCCGCCCGTTCCAACCCGCGCAGCGTGTCCTGCGCCAGACGCTGCGCCCGCGCCCGATCATCGGGGGGCAGCTTGTCCAGCGCGCCCGCGGCAAGAAGCTCGGACATCAGCCGCGGCTCATCGCCCAAAATCTGATCCAGCAGATAAACCGCGCTTCTGCGGGCCTGAACGCCTGTGTCTGCCATGGTCATATCCTATCTGGGTCTGGCTTGAGGGGTTGCCGGGTTGTCTGGGCCAGCGGGCGACGTATATCAAGGGAGAACTTGGCTCAAGAGGACCATGATGCCCGATCAACGCCCCATTCCCGACAGCAAACCCGGCCCTGATCCCACGCCCAGCCCCGCACCGGACCTGCCCCCGCAGCCCAAACCGGGGCCGAAACCGATCCCCGACACGCCGCAAGACCCGACGCCAGCCCCCGGCCCCGATCTGCCCGCCGCCGCCCAGCGCGCCTTGGCCGAGGCTGCCGCCCGGCGTGAGGCGGCAGCCGCGCTCGACATGCCCACCGAACTTGGCGGGCGCGATGGGCCAGAGCCTGTGCGCTATGGCGATTGGGAAAAGAAGGGCATCGCCGTCGATTTTTAAGCGCCTCAGCGCAGGGTCAGCACTGCCGACTCCCCCGCGCCCCTGTCAGAGGTAAAGCGGAGCTTCGCGCCATCGCGGGTGACCAATTGGCAGTTATAGCCCAGATCCTTGCCGCCCCATACCAGCGTGCGACAGAAATAACCGTCTTGCCACGACCACTTGCCGGTCACCTCCCAAACCGCGCCCTTGCCGGAAATGGCCCCGCCTGAGGTGACTCGCAGATCGACCAGCGGGCGGGTCAGCCTTTTGCCATTCACCGCCGCAACGAAGTCTGACTTGTTCTGAATACGGGCGTATTCCGCCGCAGCGGGCAGACCAACAGCCGCGAGCATCGCTGTCACGGCCAGTGCAAAGGTAATCTTCATCGAAACCTCCCTTGGGGTGAGTTGCCTGAGGCACTCACGTAGCCAAGGAAGGTAAAGTTTCAGATAATTTACCTGCGCCTCAGCCCTTCAGGCCAAGCACGTCCAACATGTCATATTCCCCCGGCGCTTTGCCCTGCCCCCAAAGCGCGGCCTTGAGCGCCCCGCGGGCGAAAAGCGCACGGTCCGAGGCGACGTGGCGCAGGATGATCCGCTCTCCGGCGGCGGCGAACATCACGTCATGCTCGCCCACGATATCGCCGCCCCGGATCGCGGTGAACCCGATATCGCCCTTTTGCCGTGCACCGGTGATCCCATCGCGGCCCCGGTCCGAAACATCCGCCAGTTTGACCCCGCGCCCTTCGGCGGCGGCTTCGCCCAGCATCAATGCGGTGCCTGAGGGGGCATCGACTTTCTGATTGTGGTGCGATTCGATGATCTCGATATCGTAATCCACGTCCAGCGCGGCGGCGACCTGCCGGGTGAGCTGCGTCAGCAGGTTCACGCCGAGGCTCATGTTCCCAGCGCGGACGATGACGGCCCCCTGTTCGGCAGCGGGGGCAAGCTGCGCGATCTCGTCTTCGGTCATGCCGGTGGTGCCGATGACATGGACGATCCCGGCCTTGGCGGCCTCACCGGCGAAAGCGATGGTGGCCTGCGGCGCGGTGAAGTCGATGACGGCCTGCACCTTGCCAAAAGCCTCTGCCGCATTGTCTGTCACAGTCACGCCCGAGGCCGTGCCGCCCATCGCCTCGCCCAGATCGCGGCCAATCCAGTCATGGCCCGGACGCTCCAGCGCCGCGGCCAGATGCATTTTCTCGCTGGCGTTAATCTCACGGATCAACATTTGGCCCATGCGGCCAGAGGCGCCGGTGACGGCAATGCCGGGGGTCTGTGTCATACTCGGTCTCCTGCGGTTCTGGCCGTGACTGGCAGGGCCGGTTTAGCCCGTCGCGGAGCGCTTGGCAAAGTGCAACCGAAGCCTTAGATGGGGGACATGGCAAAGAACAAGTTTCATGAGGGCCCCGGCCCGTCGCAACGACAACTCCGCGTGGGCGAAACCGTCCGCCGCGCCTTGTCCGATGTTCTCGCACGCGGGGATGTGCACGACACCGATCTCAATCGGATGTCGATCACCGTGGGCGAGGTGCGCATCTCTCCCGACCTCAAGATCGCCACGGCCTATGTGCTGCCCTTGGGCGGGGAAGGTCAGGATGAGGTTCTCAAACTGCTGGCGCGCAACAAAAGCGAATTGCGCCGTCAGGTCGCCAAGAAACTGACGCTCAAGTTCTCGCCCGATCTGCGCTTTCAGTTGGACCAGACCTTTGACCGGATGGACGACACCCGCCGCATGCTGAACCAAGAGGTGGTGCGCCGCGATGCGGATGCCCCCGATGACGACGGCGCCGGTGACAGTGCCGATGGCGCGCCGGATCAGTGATCCGCGCCGGCCTGATCGCATTCGCGCTGATCGCGCTGAAAGGCACGCCTGCGGATGCTGCTGAATGTCGCAACATCACGTTCGACGGCAGCTCCTACACGATCTGCGAAGTCGATCTGGAGCGGGATGACCTGCGGCTTTTCCTCAACGACGAGGCGGGCGCGCCCTATGGGTTCTTCGGCTCGCTTGACGAGGCCCTGAAAGCGCAGGGGCTGCGGCTTGGTTTTGCCATGAACGCGGGCATGTACCACGAAGACCGCTCTCCGGTTGGGCATTACATCGAAGAAGGGGTCGAGACGCGCGGCGTGATCGACAGTGCTGGCCCCGGCAATTTCGGCCTGCTGCCCAATGGTGTTTTCTGCCTGCGTGAGGGCCGCGCCGATGTGATCGAGACCAAGCGCTATCTCAAGGCCAAGCCGAACTGCCGTTTCGCCACGCAATCGGGGCCGATGTTGGTGATCGACGGGGCGCTGCACCCGCGATTCCTGCCCGACAGCACCTCGCGCTACATCCGAAATGGGGTTGGCACCACGGCAGATGGCAAGCGCGCGGTTTTCGCGATTTCCAACGATGTGGTCACCTTTCACGAATTCGCCCGGCTCTACCGGGATGAGTTGGACCTGCCTAACGCGCTGTATTTTGACGGCAATATCTCGCGCCTGCGTGCACCCGGCCTGCGCCGCAGCGGGGCGGGGTTCACCACCTTGGGGCCGATCGTGGGCATCGTGACGCCCGCAAAGTAAGCTTTTCCCCGCTTGGGGGCTGGGCAGCGCGGCGCGGCTCCGATAGAGGGCAGCACCACAAAGCGAAGGGGCAAGACATGGCACGCAAACGCAAGGGTCGCGATATTTCTGGTTGGCTGGTGGTGGACAAACCCGCTGGCCCCACCTCGACCGCCGTGGTCAACAAGGTCCGCTGGGCGCTGGAGGCCAAGAAGGCGGGCCACGCAGGCACGCTCGACCCCGAAGCGACCGGCGTTCTGGCCATCGCCTTGGGCGAAGCGACCAAGACCGTGCCCTATATCACCGACGCGCTCAAAGCCTATGAGTTCACCGTGCGGCTCGGCATCGCCACCAATACCGACGACGCCGAAGGCGAAGCCATCGGCACCTCTGACCTGCGCCCCGATGATGCCGCGATCAAGGATGCGCTGAACGGCTTCATCGGTGACATTCAGCAGGTGCCGCCGCAGTTCTCCGCCGTAAAGATCGACGGCCAACGCGCCTATAAACGCGCCCGCGACGGCGAAGAGATGGAGATCGCCGCCCGCCCCCTATGGGTGGAAAGCCTGCTGCTGGTCGACCGCCCCGATGCCGATCATGTCACGCTTGAAATGGTCTGCGGCAAGGGCGGCTATGTCCGCTCCATCGCGCGCGATCTGGGGCAGAAGCTTGGCTGTCTCGGCCACGTCCGCGAATTGCGCCGCACATGGTCCGGCCCCTTCGAAGCGGCCAACGCCCTGACGCTGGCGCAGGTGGACGAACTGGCCCGGACACCGGAACTCGACACCTATCTGTTGCCGCTGGCAGAAGGGCTTGCCGACCTGCCCGAGGTCAAAGCCACCCCCGAAGGCGCCACCCGCCTGCGCAACGGCAACCCCGGCATGGTCATCGCCCATGACGTGGAATATGGCGATGAATGCTGGGCCTCGCTCGATGGGCAGCCTGTCGCCGTGGGCCGCTTCAAGGCGGGGGAATTGCACCCGAGCCGGGTGTTCAACCTATCACCGGACGCGAATGAGGGCTGAATGGCCCTGATCACCCGCAGCCACACCAAGGGCGACGCGCCTTCGACCGCGGTCTACTCGCCCTGCGAGCAATACCGCTACAGCCTCACGCGGATCTGGGACGCAGGCGCGCCGCGGGTGATGTTCGTGATGCTGAACCCCTCGACCGCGACCGAGGTGCAAAACGACCCCACGGTCGAACGTTGCGAGCGTCGGGCGCGGGTGCTGGGCTTCGGCGGCTTCCGGGTCACCAATATCTTCGCCTTCCGCGCCACCGACCCGCGCGACATGCGCGCTGCGGCTGATCCCATCGGTCCTGACAACGATGCCACGCTGGCCGAGGGGGCCGATTGGGCCAACCAGATCATCGCCGCTTGGGGCGTGCATGGCGCCCATCTCGACCGCGGTCTGGCCGTCGCGGCTCGGCTGGCTGAGGGGGCGAAACCGCTCTACCACCTCGGCCTCTCCAAAGCCGGGCATCCGCGCCATCCGCTTTACCTGCCCTACACCCAAGAGCCGGTTCTGTGGCAGCCCGAGCCCCCGGCGCGGGCAGGCATTCGTTAACCATTTCCCCGCTATTCCTTTGATTTTACAGCCACGACATGCCCTTTTGAAGCTGGGACGATGTGTGGGGCATCAAGCAATCAACGGGTGGAACTGCGGATGTTGTGGCTGGCTGGGGTAATGGGTCTGATGGCGGTCGGCGCCGTCACTTTCGTGGAAATCGAAACGCCGTCGGAGGACGAGCTGCCGGATGGGGACAGCCCGGGCGGTGGCGGCACCACCACGGTCGGAGATATCCTGTCGGGCAGCGATGACGGTGAGACGGTGGAGGGCGGCCCCGGCGACGACCAGCTTGGCGGCTACGGCGGGGATGACCTGCTTCGTGGCGGCGGCGGGGATGATGACCTGCACGGCCACGGCGGCAATGACACGCTCCAAGGTGGCGCGGGCGGCGACATTCTGCATGGCAACGACGGGGATGACGACCTTTTTGGCGGCGCGGGCAACGACAGCCTCTTTGGCCACAACGACGATGACTTTCTCTATGGCGGGGCGGGCGATGATGCGCTGCAAGGCGCGGCGGGCGACGACCTGCTGGAGGGCGATGCCGGAAACGATGCCCTGCAAGGCGGGCTTGGCGACGATGCCCTGCGCGGCGGCGCGGGCGTGGATACGCTCTTTGGCGGTTGGGGTGACGACACGCTTACCGGGGCGGATGACCAACAAAGCCCCGACTTCCTGAACGGCGGCGGCGGCGACGACCTGATCATCGCGGGCGCCGGGGATGTGGTGACCTCGGGCGACGGCACCGATCAGATCGCCTTGGGAGACTGGATCGGCCAAGGCGGGGCCGCGCAGATCACGGACTACCACGCAGCGGACGATTCGCTGCTCTTTGTCTGGGACGACAGCAGCGCGGGCGGGGCGGAGCCGCCGCTCTCCATCCTGCCCGACCCGGAGGATGCACGCCAAACCCTCGTCCTGCTGGACGATATCATCGTCGCGCGGGTGGCGGGGGACAGCGTCACGCTGGACGATATCGCGCTGATCCCACTCTCTGCGGCCTTCGACCTCGGCCTCGCGGCCTAAGGCGGGGCGGAGCCCATGCGCAAATCACCCTTTGCCAAAGGCGAAAATTCCTCCTATACGCCCCCATCGCCTGCTGATTCCGTCAGCGGGTGATATCTCCATGGGCCTGCGCTGGACGACATCCCGGCCTGCGCCATCCATTTTAACTCTTTTCGAAAGGAGACCCCGATGTCGATCACTGCTGAAGAAAAAGCAAAAGTCATGAAAGAATTCGGCACCAAAGAAGGCGACACCGGTTCGCCCGAAGTTCAGGTTGCCATTCTGACCTCGCGCATCACCACGCTGACCGAGCACTTCAAGACCCACAAAAAAGACAACCACGGCCGCCGTGGTCTTTTGAAAATGGTCGCGACGCGCCGCAAGCTGCTGGATTACGTTAAGGCCAAAGACGAGTCCCGCTATCAGGACCTGATCAAACGCCTCGGCCTGCGCCGCTAATCGCGCGCAAGCCGCCGGAAGTTCCGGTGACAGGACGACCAAAACCTCCCGGCCCCGCCGGGAGGTTTTTTGTTGCGCGCAGACCGGGGCGCGCTGCGGCGGAAAGAACCCGCCGCTTATGGCCCCGAGGCGACAGAACACTTCCCATTTGCCATGAAAACATGTATGCCCGCGCAATCTGAAATCCGGCGCCCGGACTCCAGCGCCTGAAAAAGAAGATACCGGAGTCAGGGGCAATACGGCCCCTATGCAATGGCCAATGGGCCAAAAAGGAAACGTAGATGTTTAATGTAACGAAAAAATCGATCCAGTGGGGCGAAGAGACGCTGACACTGGAAACCGGTAAGGTTGCCCGTCAGGCGGACGGGTCGGTGATTGCCACGCTGGGTGAGACCAGTGTCATGGCCAACGTGACGTATGCACGTCAGCAAAAGCCGGGCCAGGATTTCTTCCCCCTGACCGTGCACTACCAAGAGAAATACTATGCCGCCGGTAAAGTACCGGGTGGCTTCTTCAAGCGTGAGGCCCGCCCCACCGAGAAGGAAACCCTGACCGCGCGTCTGATCGACCGTCCGATCCGCCCGCTCTTCGTCCCCGGCTTCAAGAACGAAGTTCTGGTGATGTGCACCGTGCTGAGCCACGATCTGGTCAACGACCCCGACATGGTCGCCATGATCGCCGCCTCCGCCGCGCTGACCATCTCGGGCGCGCCCTTCATGGGTCCGATCGCGGGCTGCCGTGTGGGCTATGAGGGTGGCGACTATGTGCTGAACCCCACCATCGACGACATGCAAGACCTGCGCACCAACCCCGACCAGCGCCTCGACCTCGTGGTCGCGGGCACCAAGGACGCGGTGATGATGGTCGAATCCGAAGCCTATGAGCTGTCGGAAGAGGAAATGCTGGGCGCCGTGAAATTCGCGCATGAGCAGATCCAGCCGGTCATCGACCTGATCATCGATCTGGCCGAGGAAGCCGCGAAAGAGCCTTTCGACTTCCAGCCCGAAGACTATTCCGATCTGTCGGCTGCCGTGAAAGCCGCTGGCGAAGACGAAATGCGTGCCGCTTTCGCGATCGTGGACAAGCAAGAGCGCACCGCCGCCGTTGCTGCTGCCCGTGAGACGATCAAGAGCAAGCTCACCGAAGAGCAGCTTGAGGACAAGAACCTCAGCTCCGCGATGAAGGGCCTTGAGGCCAGCATCCTGCGCGGCGACGTGGTGAAAACCGGCAAGCGCATCGACGGTCGTCGCACCGACGAGATCCGCGACATCGTGGCCGAAACCGGCATCCTGCCGCGGACCCACGGCTCGGCACTCTTCACCCGTGGTGAAACCCAAGGCCTCGTGGTGACCACGCTCGGCACCGGCGACGATGAGCAGTTCATCGACGCGCTGCACGGCAACTTCAAATCCAACTTCCTGCTGCACTATAACTTCCCGCCCTACTCGGTCGGCGAAGTGGGTCGCGTGGGCCCTCCCGGACGCCGCGAAGTCGGCCACGGCAAGCTCGCATGGCGCGCCCTGCAGGCGGTTCTGCCCGCGGCAACAGACTTCCCCTACACCATCCGTCTGGTCTCCGAGATCACCGAATCCAACGGCTCCTCGTCGATGGCATCGGTCTGCGGTGGCTCCCTGTCTATGATGGACGCGGGCGTGCCGCTGAAATCGGCCGTGGCCGGTGTGGCCATGGGTCTGATCCTCGAAGATGACGGCTCCTACGCGATCCTATCGGACATCCTGGGTGACGAAGACCACCTCGGCGACATGGACTTCAAGGTCGCGGGCACCGAAGCGGGCATCACCTCGCTGCAGATGGACATCAAGGTCGCAGGCATCACGCCCGAGATCATGGAGAAAGCCCTGGCACAAGCCAAAGAAGGCCGCATCCACATCCTCGGCGAGATGAACAAGGCGATCTCCGGCGCCGCGGACTTCTCCGTCCACGCCCCGCGCATCGAGACCATGCAAATCCCGACCGACAAGATCCGCGAAGTGATCGGCTCGGGCGGCAAGGTGATCCGCGAGATCGTCGAGGTTTCCGGCGCCAAGGTCGACATCAACGACGAAGGCACCATCAAGATCGCCAGCCCCAACGGCGAAGCGATCAAGAAAGCCTATGACATGATCTATTCGATCGTGGCCGAGCCCGAAGAGGGTGCCATCTACACCGGCACCGTCGTGAAAATCGTCGATTTCGGCGCCTTCGTGAACTTCTTCGGCAAGCGCGACGGTCTGGTGCATGTCTCCCAGATCGAAAACCGCCGCCTGAACCACCCTTCGGACGTTCTGAAGGAAGGTCAGGAAGTGAAAGTCAAGCTTCTGGGCTTCGATGATCGCGGCAAGGTGCGCCTGTCGATGAAAGTCGTCGATCAGGAGACCGGCGAAGAGATCACTGCCGAGAAGAAAGAAGCGGCAGAAGGTTAATCAAAACCTGCTGCGGACCCTCACCGGGGTCCGCAGTTTCCCCTCAGGGCAGTACGAGACATGCGCGCAGAAAATCTGGTCACGATTTGCATCACCATGGGGCTGCGCCCCGATGTCTTGCAACAAACGCTCGAAAGCCTCGGCCCCGAGCTGCGCAAGCTACCGATCATTGGCATCAACGACTTCGGCGATGCCGAAACCAGCGCGGTCTTCGACCAGCTCTGCCCTCATGGGCAACGCATCGATCTGGGCAAACAGGTCGGCCACCACCCCGCCGTCGACGCCATGTATGCCAAGGTGCGCACGCCTTATGTCTTTCACATGGAAGACGATTGGGAATTCACCCGCCACGATTTTTTAGATGACGCCCTGCGCTTGCTAGAGGCCCATCCCAATGTCTCTTCGGTCTGTTTCCGCGACACCGATAACTTCTTCATCGAAGATGCGGCTCGCGCCCAGATCGTCACCGAAGAATGCGCCGGCATCCCCTATGCGCGGATGGATGCGCTCAGCCCCAAATGGTACGGCTATACCTTCAATCCGCATTTGGCCCCGCTTTCCCTTTGGAAAGAGGTCGGCGGCTTCAGCGGTTTCAAACGCGAAAGCCACATCTCGCGCCAATTGCGCAAACAAGGTAAATTTACCGCTTTCCTGAAACCCGGCGCTTGCCAGCACATCGGGTTTGTCAGCGTCGCCCACAAACCGCCCTCCGCCTTCAAACGGTTCAAGAACTGGCTGCGCGGACGGCCCACCCCCAAAGTTTAACCCGTATAAGCCTGTCATCGCCCCGCGCGCCGCAGGAATGAGGTCACATCGATGTCACAGCGCCCAAAGGGATTCGTCATCAATCTGGCCGCCTCCCCCCAGCGACTGGACAGTACGAAGGCCGAACTGGACACCGCACAGATCGAGGCGGTCCGCGTGGATGCCTTCGACGGGCGTGAGATCGATCTGGCCCAATTCGCCCCCTATGACGATCGCAAAGCCCGACGTTTCATGGGCCGGTCGATGACCCAAGGCGAGGTCGGCTGCTACGTCTCGCACCAACGCGCCGCCGCCGCCTTCCTAGAGAGCGGGGATGAACTTGGTTTCGTCTTCGAAGATGACATCGCCCTTGAACCCGGATTCCGAACCTTCGTGCCAGAGCTGATAGAATGGCTGCGCCCCCGCACCGATTGGCACTGCGTAAATCTGGGCGCGACCCGTTTGAAAATCACCAGCCCCATGGCCGAAGTCGCAGGCATTCCGGTACTCCGCGCCCATTACTTTCCGATGCTCGCCCACGCGCTGATCTGGAACCGTGCCGGGGCCGAGGCGTTCCTTGCCGCCTCCGAACCTATCTTCTGCCCCGCCGATAACATGCTCAGACAGGTCCTCACGCGTTCTGACATGGGGCTGGCCACGGCCCAAAGCCTCGTCACAGCAGGCCGGTTCGACAGCGACATTTCCGCTCGTTCTGGAGGAAACAGAGGGCAATACCGGCGCTCCGCCCTCTATGGCCTGCGCAAACAGCGTAGGTTACTACATGAAAAAGCGATGGCCTTAGCCCATAAGCTCGGCCATCGCTAAGGGCAGGTCAGCCCGGCAGCTGCGCTTTGCGCAAATAAGGCAACACCGTCTCAAACGCCCCGAACTTCGCCTTGGCGTCCTCATCCGACACCGTCGCGGGGATGATCACATCCTCACCCACCTGCCAATCCGCAGGCGTGGCCACTGCGTTCTTCGCCGCCGTCTGCAACCCGTCCAAAGCCCGCAGAACCTCGGCAAAGTTCCGGCCCACGTTCATCGGATAGGTCATGCTCAGCTTCAACTGCTTATCCGGCCCGATGATGAAAACCGACCGCACCGTCGCGCTGTCATTGGGCGTACGGCCATCGGGCAGATAGGCCTCCGCAGGCAGCATATCAAAGGCTTTTGACACCTCCAGCCCCGCATCCGCGATGATCGGGAAACCGGCCTCGGCCCCTGCAACCTTCTCGATATCACCCTTCCACTTCTTATGCTCTTCAACACCGTCGACACTGACGCCAATCACTTTGGTGCCGCGCTTTTCCCATTCCTCGGAAAGCCGCGCCACGGCGCCGAACTCGGTGGTGCAAACGGGGGTGAAATCCTTGGGGTGGGAGAACAGGATCGCCCAATTGTCACCGACGAAGTCATGCAGGGAAAAACTGCCCTGATCGGTTTCGACTGTAAGATCGGGAATAGTGTCGTTGATACGCAAGCCCATGATATCCTCCGGGTCAATCTGTGAACAGATAGGTCAGAGGTAATCGCAAACCCCGCCGGTTTCACCCCCCGATCGCCACAAAGCCCAACTTCACCGCAGCGCCACGGCCCCTTCCCCTTCATCCTTTCTCAAATACCAATCCCGCCCCCACCTCACGGCGCAAGGACGGGCAGGGAGCGCAGCTCAGAAAGGGGCCTTGGCCCGCACCTTCGTCGATGCGCCACCCTGCGGATGGTTGAACCGCAATTCCTCGCTATGCAGCATCAACCGCGGAAAATCTCGTGCAGGTCCTGTGGCATAGAAAGGGTCGCCCAAAATCGGATGCCCAAGCGCCAGCATATGCACGCGCAGCTGATGGCTGCGCCCGGTCCTGGGGAACAGCCGGAGGCGCGCAGTCTCCCCATCGTTCTTGACCATCTTCCAATCGGTCTGCGCGGGTTTGCCAGTCTCATGGCAGACCATCTGCCGGGGGCGGTTGGGCCAATCGACGATCAGCGGCAGATCGACACTGCCGGATTTCTCCGCCGGGACCCCCCAGACCCGCGCGACATAGGTCTTGCGGGTCATGCGCTTTTCGAACTGCAACCCAAGGTGACGCTGCGCATGGGGCGTCAGGGCAAAGATCATCACGCCCGAAGTGTCACGATCCAGCCGGTGCACCAGCAGCGCTTGAGGGAAGACCGCCTGCACCCGCGTGATCAGGCAATCGGCCAGATGTTCGCCCTTCCCCGGCACGCTGAGCAGTCCCGAAGGTTTGTCGACCAGCAGAACTTCGGCGTCTTCATGCAGAATGACCAACGGGTCCTGCGGCGGGTTGTATTCGCTATCCATGGCTCCCCCTCGCAGATGCAGCCCCGCGGATCAAGCGGAGGCGTGGCCGTCAGGCGACGGCGGCGAAACTATCCTTGAGGATCGCGCTCAGCGCATCGGCATCGGCTTGGGTGAAAGCGTTTGGCTGGTCGCTGTCGATGTCGAAAACCCCCAGCAACTCCCCCGCGCCGTTCCAGACCGGCAGCACCAATTCCGAACGTGTCGAGGAGGCGCAGGCGATATGGCCCGGAAAGGCGTCGACATCCTCGACCAATTGCACCTCGCCCGTGCGCGCGGCAGCCCCGCAGACCCCGCGCGAAAAGGGGATCACCAGACAGCCATGCCCGCCTTGATAGGGGCCGATCTTCAGCAATTCGGGCGCGGTCACCCGGTAGAAGCCGGTCCAGTCAAAACGGTCATCCGCGTGATGCACCTCGCAGGCGATGGTGGCCATCAGGGCCACGGCATCGTCTTCGCCCTCGGTCAGGGCGGCGATGGTTTTGGCAAGGGTTTGGTAGTCGACGGTCATGGCGATACTCTTATTGCAGACGGAAAAAGGGAGGCATGCCGCCCCCCTTCGATAGTTTAAATGGCCCAAGGGCTCAGGGGCGTTCGATCGCGATGGCCGTGCCCTCGCCGCCGCCAATGCAGATCGCCGCAACACCGCGTTTCAGCCCGCGTTTTTCCAGCGCGTTCAGCAGGGTCACCATGATCCGCGCGCCCGAGGCGCCGATGGGATGGCCAAGCGCGCAGGCGCCGCCGTTGACGTTCACGATGTCATGGGAGAGGTCCATCTCATGCATGAAAGCCAGCGGCACCACGGCAAAGGCTTCGTTGACCTCCCACAGATCGACATCCTCTTTCTTCCAGCCGATCCGCTCCAGCAGTTTCTGCGCTGCGGGGACGGGTGCCGTGGTGAACAGACCCGGCGCTTGGGCGTGGCTGGCGTGGCCGACGATGCGGGCGCGGATTTCGAGCCCTTTGCGCTTCGCGCTGTCCTCATCCGCCAGCACCAGCGCCGCCGCCCCATCGGAAATCGACGAAGAATTCGCCGCCGTCACCGTGCCGCCCTCGCGGAAGGCCGGTTTTAGCTGGGGGATCTTCTCGGGCCGGGCGCTGGCAGGCTGTTCGTCGGCGCTGACCGTGGTGCTGCCGCGGCGCGACCTCACCTCGACCGAGGCGATCTCATCTTCAAAGGCGCCGCCCTCCTGCGCCTCGATAGCGCGCGACAGAGAGGCCAGCGCATAGTCGTCCTGCGTCTCGCGGGTGAATTGGAAGCGTTCGGCGCAATCTTCGGCAAAGGTGCCCATCAGGCGGCCCTTGTCATAGGCGTCTTCCAACCCGTCGAGGAACATGTGGTCGATCACCTGACCGTGGCCGAGCCGCGCGCCGCCGCGCATCTTGGGCAAGACGTAGGGCGCGTTGGTCATGCTTTCCATGCCGCCCGCGACCATCACATCGGTCTGGCCAAGCGCGATCTGGTCAAAGGCCATCATCGCCGCCTTCATGCCCGAGCCGCACATCTTGTTCAGCGTCGTGGCGGGCACCTCTTCGCTCAGACCGGCCTTGAACCCGGCCTGACGCGCGGGGGCTTGGCCCTGGCCTGCGGGCAGCACGCAGCCCATAAGCACCTCTTGCACCTCGGCAGGTTCCGTCTTGCCCAAAGCCGCCTTGATCGCGCTGCCGCCCAATTCCGCGGCGGTCAGCCCCTCAAAGGCTCCCTGAAAACCGCCCATCGGGGTTCTGGCTGCACCGGTTATCACGACATTGCGCATCACGTTCTCCTAGAGTTGCACCGCATACCAGTTGGTAAGGTTTTACGGTTAATCACGTCTCGAACTTCAAAGTCTCGGGGCATGTCTATGGAAGTTTCCGCCAAAACAGAAGACCGCTTTTGCGTGGTCAGCGTGCTGCATGACCGGATCGACGCCGCCGCGGCGCTGGAGTTCAAGGATGCGCTACGTCGCGCCGCGGCCCATGCGCCGCCGGTGGTGATCCTTGATCTGCACCGGGTCAATTTCATTGATTCCAGCGGCTTGGGCGCGATCGTGGCGGCGATGAAACATCTGGCACCACAGCGCGCGCTGGTGCTGGCCGGGCTGACCCCGGCGGTGGAAAAGGTCTTTACCCTCACCCGGATGGACAGGGTCTTTGGCATCTTCCACACGCTTGACGCCGCCCTCACCGCGCATCGAGAATAGCGCCATGCGGCTCTCCGCCGCGCGGTCCGCGCTCTGCCCGTTCGAGATCACCGTTCACAACGGCCCGCAGGCCGCGCGGCAGGCGCTCACGCTTTTGCTGGACGCGCTTTCCTGCCTTTCGCTCGGGGCCGAGGAGGTCTGCGTGGTGCGCTTGGTGGTCGCCGAAATGCTCAACAATATCGTCGAACACGCCTACCCCGACCCGCACCACCCCGGCCCCATCCATATCGCCTGCCATCACGCGCCCGACGGCCTGCACATTGCCGTGTCGGACGAAGGGCTGCCGATGCCCGACCTGCAAGCGCCCTTGGGCCTGCCGCAAGAGATCGACCGCCCCGTTTGCGACCTGCCCGAAGGCGGCTTTGGCTGGTTCCTGATCCGCGATCTGGCGAAAGACCTGGCCTATCGCCGCTTGGCCCAAGAGAACCGGATCGACCTGCGGCTCCCGGTTGGGTTACCGCCGCGTTAACATCTGCGGCAGCGCGTCCCGCATATTTCCCAAAACGGCCCCGCTGGGATCACAATTGCGCCTTGGTTGCCGGTCATAAACGGGGCTGTAGCTGCATATGGCTTCCCTCGGTGCCGTGTTTAATAGCCCCCACCCAGTACGCGGTGCCGAGGAACTTCCCCCCGCATTGGCAGAACCGAGATCTCCGTTTAGGGTCACGCTGACGTAATTCAGCGAGGGGCAGCACATGCGCGATTTTCACCTTCCCGGCCGGTCACCGGTCTTGGCCACCAACGGCATCTGCGCCACATCGCATCCGCTGGCGGCGCGGGCGGCGGTCGATATCCTTGCGCGGGGCGGCAACGCGATGGACGCGGCCATCGCCGGGGCGGTGTTGCTCGGCATTTGCGAGCCGCAGATGACCGGGATCGGCGGCGACTGTTTCATGCTCTACTCCCCGGCGGGGAGCGAGGAGGTCCATGCCCTCAACGGGTCCGGCTGCGCGCCAGCGGCGTTGGATGCCGCGAAACTGCGGGACCGAGGTGAGCAGACGGTGCCGCTCCGCTCGGCGGATGCCGTGACCATCCCCACGGCCATCGACGCCTTCTGCCACCTCTCGGAAAGCGTCGGCAAACTGGGGTTGGACGCCCTGCTCGCCCCCGCGATCCACTATGCCGAGGCGGGGGTGCCCGTCGCCCCGCGCGTGGCCTTTGACTGGGCCACCGATGGCGGCACCCTTCAGGGGCGCGCGCGGGATCACTTCCTCATCAACGGTAAAACGCCCCGCACCGGCGACATCTTCCGCGCGCCGGGACAGGCCGAAGTGCTGCGCCGCGTGGCCGCGCAGGGCCGCGATGCCTTCTACACCGGAGAGATCGCCGAGGACATGATCGCCACCCTGCAATCCGCAGGCGGCAGCCACAGCGCCGCGGATTTCGCCAAGGCCCACGCCGAGGTCACGACGCCCGTGTCAGGCCAGTACAAAGACCTCGAAGTGGTCGAACATCCGCCCAATGGCCAAGGGGCGACCGCCCTGTTGCTGATGAATATCCTCGATCACTTCGACATCGCCGGGATGGACCCATTGGGGGCCGAGCGCCTGCATATCGAAGCCGAAGCCACCAAACTGGCCTATGACGCCCGCAACCGCTTTCTGGCCGACCCGGACCACACCACGCGGCTTGAGCACATGCTGGCGCCTGAGACCGCCCGCGCCCTTGCGGCGCTGATCGACCCCAAACGCGCCATGGCCGCCGCCGCCCCGATCAGCGAGGCGGTGCATAAAGATACGATCTATATCACCGTGGTCGACGGCGACGGCATGTCGGTCTCGCTCATCTATTCGATCTTCCACGGCTTCGGTTCTGGCATCGCCTCGGACAAGTTCGGCATCCTGCTGCAAAACCGTGGCGCGGGTTTCACTTTGGAGGAAGGCCACCCCAATGAGCTGAAAGGCGGCAAACGCCCGATGCATACGATCATCCCCGGCATGATCCGCGAGAATGGCCGGCTGGCCATGCCCTTTGGCGTGATGGGCGGGGCCTATCAGCCCTGCGGCCATGCGCGCTTTGCCTCGAACCTCACCGATTTCGGCATGGACGTTCAAAGCGCCATCGACGCACCCCGCGCCTTTGCCGATGGGCAGGTGATGAAGGTCGAGCGCGGCTTTGGCGATGACGTGCGCCAAAGCTTGAGCGATCTGGGTCATAGGGTCGAAGTGCCCGAAACGGCGATCGGCGGGGCACAGGCGATCCGCATCCGAGAAGATGGCGTACTGGAAGGCGCGAGCGATCCGCGTAAGGACGGCTGCGCCTTGGGCTATTGATGAAACGCTTGGGCGGGCGGCAAACGGCCCGCCGGGCTTAGTTCATCTGGAAATGCAGCGGATAGGCACCGTCGGTGAAGGGGCCGAACAGATCGGGGATATCGGGGTGGTCCACAGGCTCCCCCGAATAATCAGCCACGAGGTTCTGCTCGGACACATAGGCCACATAGTAGCTCTGATCGTTCTCGGCCAAGAGATGATAGAACGGCTGGTCTTTCACCGGCCGGTTCTCTTCGGGAATCGCCTCATACCATTCTTCGGTGTTGGCGAATTCCGGGTCGACGTCAAAAATCACGCCCCGAAAGGGATGCTTCTTGTGACGGACAATCTGCCCGAGGTGATATTTTGCGCGTGTTCGTATCATAACATGCTGCCCCTACCCCTCGACGGTAGCCCTTTCAAGGGGCTTTTGTCCAATCACAGCGGCTCTGCGCGGGGAAACAGACTGTGAACGCCGCGCCGACAGTGGGTTTGCGGCAGCCCACCGCCCGGGGGTGCAACTGCTTTGCCGGCCCCCCGCGAAATACCGCCTGCGCAGGGCTGCGCAGTCAGCGCAATACCGCCCAGACTGCCGCGCATTTTCCCAATTTAGTGATGTGATGGTGAGGGTGAATCGGTTAAACTCCTCCGAAAAAACGTCCCCTAACAAAAACGAGAGGCGAGAGGCAGATGAGCAAGCATTTTTGCGCAATGATGATCGTACTGCTGGTGGCATCCTGCGGCGGCGGGCCTCAAACGGCCCCGCGTGATCTGGATAACGCCTGTACGATCCTGAAAGATCACCCCGACTACCTGCGCGCATTCCGCGCGACCGAGCGGAAATGGGGTGTCCCCATCCACGTCCAAATGGCCACTATCCACCAAGAGAGCAAATTCGTGGCGGATGCCCGGACGCCGTTCAAGTATGTGCTGGGTGTGATCCCAATGGGCCGCCAATCCAGCGCATTTGGCTATTCGCAGGCTTTGGACGCGACATGGGATGAGTATCTGGAATCCGAGGGCCGTTGGCGCGCCAAACGCGACCGGATTCGCGACGCGAGCGATTTCATGGGCTGGTACATGAACCTGACGCGGGAGCGGAACGGCGTCTCCCTTCACGACGCCCGCAACCAATACCTCGCCTATCACGAGGGCCACACCGGTTTTGCCCGCAAGAGCTATAACAGCAAGGCGTGGCTGGTCGGGGTCGCGGGCAAGGTCGATTCCCGCGCCAAACTCTATCAACGGCAGATCGCCGGTTGCCGTCTGGGCCGCTGGTAAACCCGCCCACTCCAATGCAAAACGCCCCGGCCTGATCAGCCGGGTTTTTTTTTGTTTCAACAGGGCCGCTTAGCGTCTGCCGCCTGCCCGTGCGCCCGCGGTGTCGAACAGGCTGTTAGAGATATTGCCCCCCACCTGCATGTCACCCAGCACGACCGTCGTGGCGCTGCCGTTGCCATCGTTGATGATCCACTGACGCAGCTGCACCGGGTTGCCGGTGAACTTCATCTGAATGTTGCCATATTGCGGGTTGGCGGGATCTTGGGCCGTGACCGTGGTGGCGGTGCCGTCATAGCTGTGGCCTGTCACCATCTTGGCGCGGCCCAGATTGACGTTGTCGGCCAAGATGATCGACAGCGGTGTTCGCGCCAGCGGATAGGTCTCAGCCGGTTGGTTCGACTTCTTGTCGTAGATCACGACCGTATTCGCCCCCGCGACGACCAGCCCGGAATCCGGCGCGTTATATTCGAAACGTACCTTGCCGGGGCGTTTGATATAGATCGTGCCCGTGCTGATCGACCCGTCATCGTTGATCTGGGTAAAGTCGCCCTTGGCGGTGCGAAGCTGGTTCAGATAGCCCGAAATCTCATTCAGCGACAGTTGCTGCGCCGCCGCCGCGAGGGGGGCCGATACGGCCAGTCCAACCGCCAGAATCGCAGAAGTAAGTTTACGCATGTTGTTCGTCCTGTGTTGCCTCACGTTCTGACATAGGGCGGGCGGGCGTGATATTCGATATCAGGGCGCGGTTTTTCGCTATCGCCCGCCCTGCCCCATAAAAAAACACCGCCGGGAGGGTGGCCCGGCGGTGTTTCTGATTGTCGCCCCCAAGAGGAGGGGGAAGTGGCAGACCTATGCCTGTTCCGGCACCAGAATCTCACGCTTGCCGACATGGTTCGCCGGAGAGACCAGCCCCTCTTCCTCCATCTGCTCGACCAGACGCGCGGCTTTGTTATAGCCGATCGCCAGTTTGCGCTGGATGTAGGAGGTGGAGCATTTGCGGTCTTTGATCACAACCTGCACGGCGGTGTCATAAAGCGCGTCTTCGCTATCGGTATTGCCGCCAAGGCCCAGCACCGCGTCGATATTGCTTTCCTTATCCTCGGACGGCCCTTCGACAACGCCCGAGACATAATCCGGCTCGCCGAATTGCTTGAGGTGGTTGACGATCTCTTCGACCTCTTCGTCGCTGACAAAGGGGCCGTGGCAACGGGTGATCTTCGCCCCGCCCGCCATATAAAGCATGTCGCCCATGCCCAAGAGCTGTTCCGCACCCATTTCGCCCAAGATCGTGCGGCTGTCGATCTTCGAGGTCACTTGGAAGGAAATCCGCGTCGGGAAGTTCGCTTTGATCGTGCCGGTGATGACGTCGACGGACGGACGCTGCGTGGCCATGATGAGGTGGATTCCACTCGCCCGCGCCATCTGCGCCAGACGCTGGATGCAGGCTTCGATCTCTTTGCCCGCGACCATCATCAGGTCGGCCATCTCGTCGACGATGACGACGATATAGGGCAGCGCCTCGGGTGTGTTTTCCTCAGTCTCAAAGATCGGCTCGCCGGTGTCTTCGTCGAAACCGGTCTGCACGGTGCGGGAGAACATCTCGCCCTTGGCCAGCGCCTCGCGGACGCGGCCGTTGTAGCCTTCGATGTTGCGCACGCCCATTTTGGACATCTTTCGATAGCGCTCTTCCATCTCGCCCACGACCCATTTCAGCGCCACGACGGCCTTCTTGGGGTCGGTGACGACCGGGCTCAGCAGATGCGGGATGCCGTCATAGACCGACAGTTCCAGCATCTTGGGGTCGATCATGATCATCCGGCATTCTTCCGGCGTCAGCTTGTAGAGCAGCGACAGGATCATTGTGTTGATCGCCACGGATTTACCCGAGCCGGTGGTCCCCGCGATCAGCAGGTGCGGCATCTTGGCGAGGTTGGCCACAACCGGGTCGCCGCCGATGTCCTTGCCGAGCGCCAGCGGCAGGCGATGGTTGCCGTCGCCGAAGTCGCGGCTTGAGAGGATCTCGCGCAGGATCACCTTCTCGCGGTTCTCGTTGGGCAGTTCGATGCCGATCACCGAGCGGCCCGGCACGGTGGAGACACGCGCCGAAAGGGCGGCCATGGAGCGGGCGATGTCATCCGCAAGACCGATCACGCGGCTGGCTTTGAGACCGGGCGCGGGCTCGAGTTCGTACATTGTGACGACGGGGCCGGGGCGCACGGCGACGATCTCACCTTTCACGCCGTAGTCGTCGAGCACGGTTTCCAGCATCCGCGCGTTTTCCTCCAACGCCTCGTCGCTGAGGTGCAGGCGCTGCACGCTTTCGGGGCTTTCCAGAAGGCTCAGCGGCGGCAGTTCAAACCCGGGGTGCGTGTCGTCGAAGGTCAGGGTGGGCTGCGCTTCGACCTGCGCCTGTTTCGAGGGCTGGACGGGTTTGCGGGCGGGCTGCTGCACCACTTTGCGCGGTTCCGCCACGGGGATTTTCATCGCCTCAGGCGCGGGCGCCTGCTGCAACGGCAGGGTCTCAGACGCCACGGTGTCTTCGTAGGGCGCGGCCATCGGCGCCTGCGCTGCCGGTTCCTGAACCATCGGCTCAGGCGTCGGAGCGGGCGCGGGCTGGGCCTGCGGCCTGCGCAGCAGCGGCTCGGGGCGCAGGGTGGCCGGTTCGGCGGTCAGGGGCGGTTCGGCACGCAGCCCGGCGGGCTGGGCGGCAGGCTGGCTGGTGTTCAGCACCAGCGGGTCCGGCCCACGGCCCCGGCCCTTGGTCAAAGGCGCGGTCGTCGGCGTGTGGATCGCATTGGCATGGCGCACGCGGTTCTTGATCACGTCGGCGATCTTGCTTTTGATGCGCTCTTCGCCCGGTGTCTCATCCACGATGGCGTCGCTGTAGGTCTCGATCAGTTCCGGCTCGGGCATGTCGTCTTCGGGTTCGGGCCGTTTGATCAGCCCGGGCATCCGACCGAACAGGCTGCGCGGTTCGGCTTCCGGCTCGGCCACCGAAGCGTGCTCAGCGGCATAGCTCTGCTCGGCTTCCTGCGCGGCCCAGGCTTCGGCATCTTCGGCTTCCTGACGGCGGCGCTCACGACGTTCGGCCTGACGGGCCGAGAGGTTCTGCGCGGCGACGACGGCCCCATTGGCGCCACGGCCCAGAAGGGTCATCAGCCCGGCATAGGCCATGATCAGACCGACCAGCAGGAACCGCGCAATGCGGAACAGCTCGGCCTTGGTAAAGCCCAAGACGAAGGCGCCCAACGCAAGGATAGCGACACCCATCAAAAGCGACATCAGCTTGACCGTCAGGGTCGAACCGATGGGCAGGATCGTCAGCAGCGCGCCCATGACGGTATCGCCAAAAAGCCCGCCCAGACCGAAGCTATGGGTCAGCAGCCATTCCTGACCGGGGGCCAGCGTCGCGGCGTAGATCGCGCCAAGTGCGACGGCGATAGGCGCAAAGATCAGCCGCCCAAGCGCGCGGTCATCGCCCTGATGCAGCGCGAAACGTCCGCCCCAGAACAGCAGGACGATGGCGATGCCCCAAGCGCCCCAACCGACGATCATGAACAGCGGCGCGGCGATGGAGGCACCGATCCGGCCCATCCAGTTCTGCACCGGCGCATCGGTCGAGACCATCCAGTTGGGATCGTCGGGCGTGTAGCTGCCGATCATCATGGCGGCCATGATGCCCAGCATGATCAGCGCCAGCCCCAGCAGTTCACGACCGCGCTTTTCGATTGCCTCGGCCATGTTGCTGTCTAGCAATGGATCGCGTCCCCGTGTCTGATATGCCATGTCGTCCCTCGCTTATGCCGAATACAGACAGTCGCGGATCGCTTCCAATCCGCGCGTCGTTTCGTCTTTTGGGGCCACCAAGGCGACCCGAATGTAATTCTGCCCGGGGTTCCCCCCGGCGACGTTCTGCGCCAGATAGCTGCCGGGCAGCACCCGCACGCCGGTCTCGCGCCAGAGCTTCAGCACCGCGGCCTCGTCATCCTCGACCGGAAGCCAGAGGAAGAACCCCGCCTCGGGGCTCACATAGCCCGGCACATTGCCAAAGATGCGGTCGGCGATGGCGTATTTCTCTTGATAGAGCGCGCGATTCTCTTCCACATGCGCCTCATCCGCCCAAACGGCGGCGGCGGCCTGCTGCAAGGGCAGCGGCAATGGCGCGCCCGCGTAGTTGCGCAACTGTTTGATCTGACGCATCGTCTCGGTCCCGCTGGCGGCAAAGCCCGACCGCAGCCCCGGCAGGTTCGAGCGTTTCGACAACGAATGAAAGATCACCACACGGTTGCGGTCGGTGCCCAATTCTTTGACCACCTCCAGCGCCCCGGTGGGTGGCGTGTCGCGGTAGATCTCGGAATAGCATTCATCGGCGAAGATCAGGAAATCATACTTCTCGGCCAGCGCGATCAGCTCGGCCCAGTAATCGCGCGAGGCGACAACGCCCTGCGGATTGGCGGGGGAGCAAAGATAGGCCGCCGTGGTGCGGCGCAGCACCTCTTCAGGCAGGCTCGCGAAATCTGGCAGATGCCCGGTCTCTGCGGTCGCGGGCACCATGATCGGGTCCGCCTCACCGGAAATCGCGCCGATCATATAGACTTGGTAGAAGGGGTTCGGCATCAGGATGGCCGATTTCTCCCCATTCTTGGTGGGCGGGCAAAGCGCGATGACGGCGTTATAGAGCCCCTCGCGCGTGCCGTTCAGGGCCATCACCTCGCTGTCGGGGTCCATCTCGACCCCGTAGCGGCGGGCGATCCATGAAGCGATGGCCGCGCGCAATTCGGGTGAACCGTCGTTCGGCGGGTATTTGTTGAACCCTGCGGCGTGTTTCGTGATCTCATCGGTCACCCATGCCGGAAACGCATGTTTCGGCTCGCCGATGGTCATATGGATCGGCGTGCCGCCGCCCTCATGCCCGTCAAGCAATGCGCGCAGGCGCGGCCACACGTGGGCCGGAAGGTTCGAAAACCGCTCGGTATACATCATCAAAACTGCCTCGGATCGGGATCATTCGCGCCCCGTTTGCCCCAAGGTACCCAAGGGCGCCTCTCCCGTCCAGAAAAACCGGGGAGTTTTGCCGCCCTTGTGGCTTTTCGGTCGTGCGGTCTTAGGCCTCGCGCAGGGCCGCTTCAGCCGCTGCACCAAGGCGCAAAAGCTGTTCCTCGGCGTTCGGAGCGCACATCAGAGAAATGCCGCAAGAGGGCGTATCGGTCGGCAAGGTAAGCGCGCAAAGCCCCATGAGATTCGCGACTCGCGTGTTGCGCAGGGACAGGAGATTCTGCGCGAGGTAGTAGTCGTGATCGCTGTTCAGCCGTTCGATGTTCGGCGGCAGCATGGGCGCTGTGGGCACCAACACGGCGTCATAGCCTGCCACGGCCCGGTCATAGCCTGCCCGCGCCAGATCGAGCTTGGCCCAAGCGGCGACGTAATCGGGGCCGGAGAACCCCTTACCCAGCCGGAAACGCTCAAGAATTTCGCTGAACATGGCTTCCGGGTCGGCTTCGATCACATCGCGCCATAGCCCATAGGCTTCGGTGGTGTAGAGACAGGAACTCAGCGGCATCGCCTCTTCGACTTCGGGCACGGTGATCTCGTCAACCGTGGCACCGGCCTCTCGCAACCGCGCCACCGCCGCGTCAAAAGCGGCTTTGGGCTCATCGGAAAGCTCATCCATGACAACATTGGTCAGCACCGCGAAACGGCAGCCCTCCAATTCGCTCTCTTGCAGATCGGCAGGCTTGCCCCCCTCCAAGGCGGCAAGCAGCAGCGCCGCATCTTCGACCGAACGGCAAAGCGGGCCAACCGTGTCGAACTTCGCCGCCAGCGGCACGGTCCCGGCAAGGGACACACGGCCCGCGGTGGTCTTGAGCCCCACCAGATCGTTCCACGCCGCCGGGATGCGCACCGACCCGCCGGTATCCGACCCGATCGCCGCTGCCGCCAAGCCAAAGGCAACCGAAGCCGCCGCGCCTGAGGACGACCCGCCCGAGACGCTGTCCGGCTCGTTCACGCAGGGCGGTGTGGCGGTGCTGGGGTTATGGCCAAGGCCCGAGAAGGCCAATTCGCTCATATGCGTCTTGCCCAAGCAGACCAGCCCCAAGGCCGTCGCGCTGGCGAGCACTTCGGCGTCACGCTCAGGCACCCGGCCTTCCAGCAGTTTGGAGCCCGCCTCGGTGGCCGTTCCGGCGGTATCAAAGAGGTCTTTCCAAGAGATCGGCACCCCGTCGAGCGGCGACAGGCGCTGACCGTCGCGGGCGCGCTCAGCCGCGGCAGCGGCTTCGGCGCGGGCGCGGTCAGGGGTGACGCGGGCATAGATACGGTCGCGCATCGGATGTGCGTCGATGGCATCGAGATAGGCATCGCAAAGCGCCACCGGGTCGATATCGCCCGCCGCGATCCCGCGCCCCAAATCCGCCGCCGTCATATCCAACCATTCTTGCATGTCATGCCCCTTACCGCTGTTCTTGGCGAACCTAGCGACCGTTCGGCGCATGGACAATCCCCGCGCGCAGGTCATATCTAGGGCCATGGATTTTGACCACGATATCGCGATCATCGGCGGGGGGCTAAACGGCCCCGCCCTTGCCTTGGCCCTCAGCCGCGCGGGATTGCGCGTGGCCGTGATTGACGCCCAGCCCGCACAGACCTTTGAGAACGCCGCCTTCGATGGGCGCGCCTATGCGCTGGCGCTCACCTCGGTCAGGTTGATGGAAGGCATCGGCATCTGGCCCGACATCGCGGATGACGCCCAGCCGATGCTTGAGATCAAGGTCACCGATGGGCGTGCTGGCACCGGCCCCTCGCCCATGTTCATGCATTTCGATCATGCCGAGATCGAGGAAGGCCCGATGGGCCAAATGGTCGAAGACCGCCATCTGCGCCGCGCGCTGCTGAAAGCGGCTGCTGCTGATCCGGCGATCACGATGATGAACGACACCCGCGTTACGGGGCAATCGGTGGCGCCGACCGGCATCACCCTGACGCTTGAGGGCGGCAAGACCCTGCGCGCAAGACTGGCGGTGGGGGCCGATGGCCGCGGCAGCGGCACGGCGGAGCGCGCGGGCATCAAGCGTATCGCATGGTCCTATGGCCAGACGGCGCTGGTCTGCGTGGTGGATCACGAAAAGCCGCACCACGGCATCGCGCATCAATTCTTCATGCCCCCCGGCCCGCTGGCGATCTTGCCGCTGACCGGCAACCGCTCCCTGATCGTCTGGAGCGAAGCGAGCGCCAATGCCGCCGCGATCAACGCCCTGCCGGATGCGCAATACCTTGAGGTGCTGCGCCCGCGCTTTGGCAGTTTTTTGGGGGAGCTTTCGCTGACCGGCCCGCGCTACAGCTATCCGCTGGGCCTGTCGCTGGCCCATTCCATGACCGCTTCGCGCGTGGCGCTTTTGGGCGACGCGGCCCATGGGGTGCATCCCATCGCCGGTCAGGGGCTGAACGCGGGCCTGCGCGATGTGGCCGCCTTGGCCGAGGTGATTGCCGATGCGGTTCGCCGGGGCGAAGACCCCGGAAATGACGCGGTACTGGCGCGCTATCAGGAATGGCGGCGGTTCGACAATGCCAGCCTCGCGCTGGCGACCGACAGTTTCAACCGACTGTTTTCGAACGATAATGCGCTTTTTCGGTTGGCCCGCGACATGGGCATGGCCGCGATTAACGCCCTGCCCGGTCTACGCCGCACTTTCATCCGCGAAGCGGCGGGGCTGACGGGTGACCTACCTCGATTGATGCGTGGCAAGCCCCTTTGACCGGGTTGCGGGCCGTTACAGCCTCCGTGCCTCATCCGGCAGCATGACGGGAATGCCGTTACGGATCGGATAGGCCAACCCGGCAGCTTTCGACACCAGCTCTTGCTTTTCCGCGTCATAGGTCAGCGTCGTCTGGGTGCGCGGGCAGATCAATGCCTCCAGCATCCGGCGGTCGAATTGAACGGTCGCATCTGTCATTGCATCAAGCCCTCTTCCTGACCGCCGCGCATCGCGAATTCGATCAATGTCACCAATGTCTCCCGCCGGGTCTCCAGCGAAGGCGCCTCGAGCAGCGCCTGTTTATCTTCGGCCTCGAACTCCAGCATCATCGACAGGGAGTTGATCAGCAACTCATCTTCGGCATCTTTCAACGTGTCCCAATCGGCGGAAAGCCCGCGGCTGTCGAAATAGCGCCCCAAAAGGTCAAGAAACCGCGCCCGGTCAAAGCTGTCGTCGACCTCATCCTCGCCCAGGTCGCGGTCAAAGCCCGACCAATTCACATCGCAGCGGCGATAGGGGGAAAAGCCCTCAATCTCCTCCACCACGCGAAAGCGCGAGACGCCGCCAAGGGTCACCATATAACGGCCATCCTCGGTCTCGGAAAACTGGGTGATGCGGCCTGCGCAGCCGATCTGGTGCAGCCCGTGGCCATCGCGACCGGGCAGTTCGTTGGGCTGGACCATGCCGATCAACCGCGTGTCAGTCTTGAGCGCGTCTTCGATCATCTGAAGATAGCGCGGCTCGAAGATATGCAGCGGCAGCCGCGAGCGGGGCAGCAGCAGCGCCCCTGCCAACGGAAAGATCGCAATAGTCTTGGGCAGTTCTGCTGGCTTGATCATGACAAGGGACTTAGCGCGCCCGCCTCTTCAGGCAAATATCATTGACGACAGTTTGCGACGGCCATTCAACACCACCGGATCATTGGGCTTAAGTGCCTCAAAAATAGTGAAAAGTTGCGTCTTGGCTGCGCCTTCGTTCCATTCACGATCGCGGCGGAAAAGCTCTAGCAGGTGATCGACGGCAGCTTCGGCATTGTCATGGGCATAAAGCGCTTGGGCCAGATCGAAGCGCGCCTGATGGTCGTCGGGGTTGGCCTCGACCTTCTCGGTCAACTCGGCCACGGGGCCGGCATCGGCGGCCTGATGCGCCAGTTGCAACTGGGCATGGGCAGCTTCGAGTTCGGGGGCTTTGGAGATTTCGATCGGCGCGCCGTTCAGCAAGGCTTCGGCCTGATCCAAGGCGCCCATGGCGATGTGGGACCGAACCATGCCGCCGTAGGCAGGCGCGTTCATCGGGTCTTCTTCTAGGATCGCGGCAAAGGTCTGCGCCGCATCTGTGGCGGCACCCTCGGCCAGCATCTCTTCGGCGGCGGCCACGGCATCGGCCAGCGTGTCACCGGGCGCTTCGCCGCCCCCCGCTTTTACCACACGGTCGACGAAGGCTTTGATCTCGGACTGCGGCAGCGCGCCTTGGAAACCGTCGACCGGCTGGCCTTTGTAGAAGGCATAGACCGTGGGAATGGACTGGATCTGCAACTGACCGGCGATGTTCTGGGCCTGATCGACATCGACCTTCACCATCTTCACCGCGCCCTTGGCCGCGCGGACGGCGTCCTCCAACATCGGGCCAAGCGTCTTGCAAGGGCCGCACCACGGCGCCCAGAAATCAACGATGACCGGCACCGTTTGCGAGGCATCGACCACATCAGCCATGAAGGTCGCCTCGGTCGTGTCCTTGATCAGATCGGCATCCGCAGGGGCGGCGGTGGAAAGGTTCAGGTCGGTCATGCTGTTATCCTCGCTAATCGCGTTTGGCCTTATATGGACGTGCGGGGGCGCGATTCAAAGGTCAAAACTGGCAAAAACCGGCGCGTGGTCGCTGGGTTTCTCCCAACCGCGCGCATCGCGGACGATGTGGCTGGAGTGTCCGGCCTGCGCGATATCCGATGTGGCCCAGATATGATCGAGCCTGCGGCCCTTGTCGGCGGCATCCCAATCGGCGGCGCGGTAGGACCACCAGCTATAGAGTTTGCCCTCCGGCACATCCTGCCGCGTGATGTCGACCCAATTGCCCGCATCCTGCACCGCGCCAAGCGCTTCGACCTCGACCGGGGTGTGGCTGACGATCTTTAGCAGCTTCTTATGATCCCAAACGTCATCCTCACGCGGGGCGATGTTGAGGTCACCCACAAGGATCGACTTCTCGGGCTTCTCGCCATGGAACCAGTCGCGCATCTCAGAGAGGTAATCGAGCTTTTGGCCAAACTTCTCATTGATCTCGCGGTCGGGTTTGTCGCCGCCTGCGGGGACGTAGAAGTTGTGGATCGTCGCGCCATTCTCCAGCTTGGCCGCCACATGGCGGGCGTGGCCCAGCATGGCGAAATCCTGATCGCCCGCATCCACCAGCGGCAGTTTCGACAGGATCGCCACGCCGTTGTAGCCCTTCTGCCCTCGCGCGACCATATGGGTGTAGCCTGCCGCCTTGAACGCCTCGACCGGGATCTTGTCCACGGGGCTTTTGCATTCCTGCAAGCAGAGGACATCCGGCCCGTGTTCGGCCAGCAGTTTCAGCACCAAAGGCTCGCGCAGGCGGACGGAGTTGATGTTCCAAGTGGCGAGGGTAAAGGACATGGGGGAGGCTCCGGTCTGGGGGTGGTTCGGCACAGTAACGCGGGCGGCGCGGGGGTGCCATGCGGAAATGGGGCTTCCTTGCGGTGTGGGCCATCGCCTACGGCTTGATTCCGGGCCGGGGCGCCCCCCCCCAAAAAAAAGACCGGGCGCAAAGGCCCGGCCAGTCCAACAGGGAGGTATGTACCTTTACCCGGGTACAAAAGTCGGGCTTCAAACCGAGGTGCGGGTCATGAAAACCCCGCCTCTCAGGTATTCCAACCACAGGGGTCGGAATTGGTTCCCGGTTTTTATGCCATCAGGCGATAGCCACCGGATTCCGTCACCAGCAAACGGGCATTCGAGGGGTCAGGCTCGATCTTCTGCCGCAGGCGGTAGATATGGGTTTCAAGCGTATGGGTCGTGACGCCCGCGTTATAGCCCCAGACCTCATGCAGCAGCACATCGCGCGGCACCACACCGTCATTGGAGCGGTAGAGGAACTTGAGGATATTGGTCTCTTTCTCGGTCAGACGCACCTTGCGGTCGTCCTCCGTGGTCAGCACCTTCATCGCGGGTTTGAACGTATAGGGCCCGAGCTGGAAGACGGCATCTTCGGACTGTTCATGCTGGCGCAACTGCGCGCGGATGCGGGCCAGAAGGACCGGAAATTTGAACGGTTTGGTGACATAGTCATTCGCCCCGGCATCAAGGCCGAGGATCGTGTCGGCATCGGTGTCGTGGCCCGTCAGCATCAGGATCGGGCTTTTCACCCCCTGTTTGCGCATCAGGCGACACAGTTCGCGGCCATCGGTATCGGGCAGGCCCACGTCGAGGATGATGAGATCGTAAAGCGCCTCTTTCGCCTTGGTCATCGCCTCGGTGCCATTGGCCGCTTCGAAAACGTCGAAATCCTCGGTCATGATCAACTGCTCGCTCAGCGCTTCGCGCAGGTCATCGTCGTCATCGACAAGCAGGATTTTCTTAAGCTGGGCCATCTGTCTCTCCGTCTGTTGTCTTATACATGCGCCTTGGGCGGGGCCCGGACAAGGGATGTGACCACTGTCTCACAGCCTCGTGTCAACAAAGCGTGAAATGTTTCAATTCCTTGCGATATAACCTAGATAGACGGGGAAGCCTTTGCGGAGTTGCAACAAACGATGAGTTTCGCCCCGGACATCACCGAACAACTGGCGCGTGCGCGGGCCGATCTGCGCATGGGCGTGCCCGTGATTCTGGCGGATGGGGCGCAGGCCGCCCTCGTGCTGGCGGCAGAGACGCTGACCGCGCAACGCCTTGCGGATGTGCTGGCCTTGGGCGGTGCGCCGGTGCTGGCGATCACCGCGCGGCGGGCCGAAACGCTCAAGGCGCGGGCCTATGATGGCAATCTCGCCCGGGTGCTGCTGCCTGAGGGGGCGACACCTGCTTGGGTGCAAAGCATCGCCGATCCGGCGGATGACCTGCGCGCCCCGATGAAAGGGCCACTTCAGACCGCGCGAGGCGGCGATACGGAGGCGCATCGCGCCGCGATTGATCTGGTGAAAGCCGCCCGGATGCTGCCCGCCGCACTGGTGCTTGATCTGCCGCAGGGGGCCGATTTCGCGCGGACGCATGGTCTGACCTTGATCGACCTTACCGCCGCCGCCCCGATCCTTGCCGAGCGCAGCGCGCTGCATCCGGTGGTGAACGCCCGCCTGCCGATGGAGGTTTCCGAGGCCGGGCGCCTGCATATCTTCCGCCCCGAGGATGGCGGCGAGGAGCATTACGCCATCGAAATCGGCCGCCCTGCCCGCGACACGCCGGTGCTTTGCCGCCTGCATTCGGCCTGTTTCACCGGTGATCTGATGGGCAGCCTGAAATGCGACTGCGGCCCACAACTGCGCGCCGCGCTGGCGCAGATGGGCGGCGAAGGGCATGGCGTGCTTTTATACCTCAACCAAGAGGGGCGCGGCATCGGTCTTGCCAATAAGATGCGCGCCTATTCCTTGCAGGATCAGGGCTTCGACACGGTCGAGGCCAATCACCGGCTGGGGTTCGAGGATGACGAGCGCGACTTCCGTCTCGGCGCCGACATCCTGCGCTCAATGGGCTTCTCCGCCGTGCGCCTCCTGACCAACAACCCCCGCAAGGTGGGCATGATGGAGCAAAGCGGCATCGCCGTGAACGAGCGCGTCCCGCTGGCCGTGGGCGAGAATCGCCACAACAGCGCCTATCTGGCCACCAAAGCCGCGAAATCGGGGCATCTGCTATGACCCCGAATGACATGGTTCTAACGCCCACGGGGCTGCGGTTTCAGGGGCGGCGCTATGCCTGTAGCATCGGCAAGGGCGGGCTGACCGATAACAAACGCGAAGGTGATGGCGGCACCCCGCGCGGGGTGCATCGCTTGGTTGGGATGCTCTATCGGCCTGATCGCATCCCGGCGCCAAGCGCCTGGGCCCAGCCGATCGGTCCGGGCGATCTGTGGTCAGATGCCAGCGGCCAGCCCGACTACAACCATCGCGTCCGCGCCCCCTACCCCCATAGCCATGAGGCCCTGCGCCGCGCCGATCCGCTTTACGATCTGGTGATCCTGACCGACTGGAATTGGCCCGATGCCACGGCGGGCCGCGGCTCTGCGATCTTTATTCACCAATGGCGGCGGCCCGGCTATCCTACCGAGGGGTGCATCGCCTTTGCACGGAGCGACCTCCACAAGATCGCCGCGCATGTGGGTCCGGCAACGCGGTTGATTATCCGCTAACCCGCTCGCCGAAGATGGCGGCCCCCACACGCACATGGGTGGCGCCCAGTGCGATGGCCTGCTCGAAGTCGCCGCTCATGCCCATGGACAACCCCCTCAGACCGTTGCGCGCGGCGATCTTGGCGAGCAGGGCGAAATGCAGCGACGGCGCCTCGTCCACCGGCGGGATGCACATCAGCCCCTTAATAGGCAGGTCCAGCGCGCGACACTCGGCGACAAACGCATCCGCGTCGCGGGGTATTACGCCCGCCTTCTGCTCTTCCTCGCCGGTATTCACCTGAATAAAGAGGTCGGGACAGCGGCCCAATTCCTGCGCCAACCGCGCGATGGTTTTGGCCAGTTTGGGGCGGTCGACCGTGTGGATCGCCTCGGCCAGTTCCATCGCCTGCCGAACCTTGTTGCTTTGCAATGGGCCGATGATGTGCAGGTCGATCCCGTCAAAATCCTCGCGAAAACCGGGCCATTTGCCCGCCGCCTCTTGCACGCGGTTCTCTCCGAAAGAGCGGTGCCCCTCTTCCAAGACCGCACGCACACGCGCATCGGGCTGAACCTTACTGACGGCGATCAGCTTGACCGACCCCGCCGCACGGCCTGCATCGGCTTCGGCTTTCGAGATGCGGTTTTGGATGTCGCTCAGACTCATTTTCGGCCCTCCATGTCAGGCGCGCAGAAAACAACAGCATCGAACAAAAGAAAAGGGGCAGACCGAAAGGCCTGCCCCAATATTCACAGTATGCTGTTCAACTTAGAAGTTGAAGCGAACACCCATGTCGGCAACGACGTCGTCGTTGAAGCGCTTGGCCACACCGCCGCGCAGCGAGGTACCACCGCCCAGGTCGTGGTTGAAGTCGATGCCGTAGCCAGTGTCGTTCACCGCGTCAGCGTCAGTTCCGTTGCTGTTATCAGCGACGTACACTTCCATGTCGGTAGCAGCACCAACGTCAAAACGTGCCGCCAGAACAACGCGATCACCCATGGTGCCGTTGTCTGCATATGCCAGCGTTACGTCAGCAATACCGAAGGAACCACCCGCTGTGGCAGTCCACTCAGTGTCGGTTGCGTTGTCGGAATCCTGCCCACCAACAGCGAAAGTCCAGCCGTTCCAAGTGTAAGCGACGTATGCTGCGAGACGATTAGCTTCATCCGCACCTTCACCAACATCAACGATACCGTCAAGGTTTGCATCCGAATAGGAAGTCGCGTCGGAGTAAGATACGTGGATCGCGAGGTCGCCTGCGGAGTACAGCACTTCGATACCATTGTCGCCAGCTGCGCCGCTGCCACCGGAAGAGTACGCATCTGCGCCGGTGAATGCAGTGTAGTCATAACCCAGACCGGTCAGGCCGAGATCGATCGGGTACTGACCCGGCATGGTTTCCAGGGCACCGAAGATGTTGCCAACGCCAACTTCAAAGCCACCGGAACGAGCGAAGTAACGCACGCCATTGATGCCTGTACCTGCAGGGCCGCTGTTCAGATCGACCACACCGGTCGTTGTATTGATCGAATTAATAGCATCGTTGCTATCGCCGTTGTTCTGCTGGATGCGAACGCGTGCACCGAAGACAACGCCAGAGTCGGACTCAGCTGTTGCATCGATCTGCAGACGGAAGCGCGAAGTGACGTCTGTCGAGCTTTCACCTGTGGAGTCGTCGTCCATGTACATAACACCGAAACGGCCATAGCCGCCGAATGTCACGTCTGCTGCTGCTACACCGGCGGTCGCAACCAGGGCTGTTGTAGCGAAGAGAACTTTTTTCATGAGTTTTCCCTCGGTTTGAATTCATATGCCCAGACCGGGGAATCCGGTAAGGGTATGCAGGCTGTTTGCCCCCAATCCCCTGCACTTGGCAAGGTTCACGCGCCCCCCACCCGCAATGTCGCCGGGGTTGGTGCAGCTATGCCACAGTTCCTTCACCCCAGGGCCGCGGCTTTGCCTATGGCGGCGCCGATGCCGCGCAGCGCGCTCCTATGACATAGACCTTGCCGATAAGGGCCTGCTTGGATAGACCGGAGCGCAAACAGGCAAAGGAAAGCTGCAATGGCCCTTCGTACCGCTTGCAAATTGGCAATCACCGTTCTGGCGCTCAGCGCGCTGACCGCCTGTGGCGGGGGCTTTGGCAGCCCGGCCACAGAGCGGCCGGATCAATACACCAATCCGAACAACCCCAATAACATTGAGACCAATCCCGACAATACGATCTGGTCGATCTTTAACCGCAAGAACACAGACACCAGCGTTTCGGTGAACAAATACCTCTGGTCGGCCTCGCTCGAAGTACTGAACTTCCTGCCTGTGCAATCGGTCGATCCTTTCACCGGGGTGATCGTCACAGGCTATGGCACCCCGCCGGGCGGGGGCCGCGCCTATCGCGCGACCGTTCTGATCGACGATCCGGCGCTTGATGCACGCTCGCTCAATGTGGCGCTGCAATCTTCGGGCGGCCAGCCCGTGGCACGGGCCACCACCCGCGCGGTCGAGGATGCGATCCTCAGCCGAGCGCGGGAGATGCGCGTGTCCGACAGCAAATTCTGAGCCCGCTTAACTCAACACCGTTCCAACGCCGGGCCTTGTGAAAACAGCAGCCCGGCGTTTTTCATGTCACGAAGGTCCCCTCATGCCCCGCTATACCCCCGCCGAGATCGAAGCCCGCTGGCAGCAAGCCTGGGAAAAGGACGGCATTTTTCAGGCTGTTCGCAACGCTGACAAGCCGAAATACTACGTGCTTGAGATGTTCCCCTACCCTTCGGGGCGCATCCACATGGGCCATGTGCGCAACTACACGATGGGCGACGTGATCGCGCGCTACAAGATCGCGACCGGGCATAACGTGCTGCACCCGATGGGCTGGGACGCCTTCGGCATGCCCGCCGAGAACGCCGCCATGGCCATCGGCGGCCACCCGGCGGATTGGACCTATGACAACATCGCCGAGATGAAAAAGCAGATGAAACCGCTCGGCCTGTCGATTGACTGGTCGCGCGAGATCGCCACCTGCCATCCGGGCTACTACGGCCAGCAGCAGGCGCTATTCCTCGACTTCCTCGAAAAGGGCCTCGTGTACCGCAAGAACGCCGTGGTGAACTGGGATCCGGTCGATATGACCGTGCTGGCCAACGAGCAGGTTGAGAACGGCTGCGGCTGGCGTTCCGGTGCACCGGTGGAGCGGCGCGAGCTGACGCAGTGGTTCTTTAAGATCTCCGACCATTCCGAAGAATTGCTTTCGGCGCTCGACAGCCTCGACAACTGGCCTGCCAAGGTAAAGCTGATGCAGGCCAACTGGATCGGCAAGTCGCGCGGGTTGCAATTTGCCTTCTCGACCATCGAAGCGCCCGAGGGCTTTGACCGGATCGAGGTCTATACCACCCGCCCCGACACGCTGCTTGGCGCTTCCTTCGTCGGCATCTCGCCCGACCATCCGCTCGCCAAGACGCTGGAGCGGGACGACGAAAAGATCGCCGCATTCTGCGCCGAATGCCGCAAGGGCGGCACCACCGAAGAGGCGATCGAAACCGCCGAGAAGCTCGGGATGGACACTGGCATCCGCGTGCGTCACCCCTTCGACACGGCCCATGAACTGCCGGTCTATATCGCAAACTTCATCCTGATGGACTATGGCACCGGCGCGATCTTCGGTTGCCCGGGCCATGACCCGCGCGACTTCGAGTTCGCCACGAAATACGACCTGCCGATCATCTCGACCTTCCTGCCGTCCGAGGATGCCGCGCCCGAGCTGGAAGCCGCTTTCGTCCCGCCGAAGACCGAAAAGGTGTTCTACAACCGGGGCTTCGCGGGCGACCAGTGGCAAACCGGCGAAGAGGGTGTCGACGCCGCCATCGCCTTTTGCGAGGAAAACGGAATCGGCCACGGCGTCACCAAATACCGCCTGCGCGACTGGGGCCTCTCGCGCCAGCGCTACTGGGGCTGCCCGATTCCGGTGGTGCATTGCGACGACTGCGGCGTGGTGCCGGAGAAGAAAGAAAACCTGCCGATCGAGCTTCCTTACGACGTCAGCTTCGACACGCCGGGCAACCCGCTGGACCGGCACCCGACATGGCGCAACTGCGCCTGCCCCGCCTGCGGCAAGGACGCCCTGCGCGAGACCGACACGATGGACACTTTCGTCGACAGTTCGTGGTATTTCGCCCGTTTCACCGCGCCGCGCGCGGACACGCCCACCGTCATGGAAGACGCGCAATATTGGATGAACGTCGATCAATATATCGGCGGCATCGAGCACGCGATCCTGCACCTGCTTTACTCGCGCTTCTTTGCCCGTGCGATGCAGATCACCGGCCACCTGCCCGAAAGCGCGGTGGAGCCGTTTGACGCGCTCTTCACCCAAGGCATGGTGACCCATGAGATCTACCAGACGCGCGACGATAATGGCCGCCCGGTCTATCACCTGCCCGAAGAGGTGACGGAGGGCAAACTTGCCGATGGCACCGAGGTTGAGATCATCCCTTCCGCCAAGATGTCGAAGTCCAAGAAGAACGTCGTCGACCCGCTGCACATCATCTCGAACTACGGCGCGGACACCGCGCGCTGGTTCGTGCTGAGCGATTCGCCCCCCGAGCGGGACGTGGAATGGACCGCCTCCGGCGCGGAAGCCGCCTATAAACACCTCTCGCGCGTGTGGAACATATGTGACCGCGTGGCCGAAATGGACCGCGAGGCGGCGGGCTCGGGCGACGACGACCTGCTGCGCGCCATGCATAAGACGATCCATGACGTGACCATGGGCATCGAATCCTTTGGCTTTAACGCCGCGATTGCCAAGCTCTATGCCTTCACGGCGACTTTGCAGAAATCCAAGGCGGGCTATGCCGCGCAACGCGAAGCGATCATGACGCTGGCGCAGCTCATGTCACCGATGACCCCGCACCTCTCGGAAGACATCTGGGCGCATCAGGGCGGCGAAGGGCTGGTCGCCAAGGCCCCATGGCCCAAAGCGGATGAGAAGATGCTGGTCGATGACACGGTGACCCTGCCGATCCAGATCAACGGCAAACGTCGGGCGGAAATTCAGGTGCCCGCCGATATGCCGAAGGAAGAGGTTGAAAAAACCGCGCTGGCGCATGAAGCTGTCATTCGAACGCTGGACGGGGCCACGCCGAAAAAGGTCATCGTCGTGCCCGGACGGATTGTGAATGTCGTTGCCTAAGACCACCCATATGCGCCGCCGCTTCCTGCTGGCCCTGCCCCTACTGGCGCTTGCCGCCTGCGGGTTCGAGCCGGTCTATGGACCCGGCGGCGCGGGCACGGCATTGCAAAACCGCGTGCTGGTGGACGCGCCGGAAGACCGCTTTGGCTATTTTCTGGTGCGCGAGGTGGAAAGCCGCCTTGGCCGCGCCGCCACCCCCCGCTGGGGGCTCGCCCTGACCACCACCACGGTCGAAGACGGGCTGGCCATCGACAGCGAAGGCAACACACGGCGCTACAACCTCGTGGGCACAACCGCCTATGCGCTGCGTGACCTCGACAGCGGGCAGATCGTGACCTCGGGCAAGGTCGAAAGCTTCACCGGCTATTCCGCCACCGGCACCACCGTGGCGACCCGCGCGGCGGAACTGGACGCGCAGGAACGTCTGATGACCATCCTCGCGGACCTCGTGATTAGCCGCCTCTATGCGGCCGACCTGCCCCAATGAAACTGACCCCGCGCGAGGCGAAACCCTATTTCGCGCGGCCCGATCCCGCGCGCACGGGGCTGTTGATCTATGGCAGCGACGCGATGCGCGTGGCGCTGAAGCGGCAGGAATTCCTGAAAAACCTGCTCGGCCCCAATGCCGAAGAGGAAATGCGCCTCAGCCGGATGCCCGCGGGCGAATTGCGCCGCGATCCGGCGATGCTGCTGGATGCGATCAAGGCGGTCGGCTTCTTCCCCGGCCCGCGTGCCGCGCTGGTGGAAGAGGCAAATGACAATATCGCGAAAATCCTGCTCGACGCGCTAAAGGAATGGCAGCCGGGCGATGCGCAGATCGTGGTCACCGGGGGCGATCTCAAGAAGACCTCCAAAGTGCTGAAGGCGTTCGAGACCCACCCCAACGCCTTTGCCACCGCGATCTACGACAACCCGCCCGACCGGGCCGAGATCGAGCAGATGCTAAAGGACGCGAAGCTCACGCCTGAGGCCGACGCCATGGCCGCCCTGACCGATCTGGCCCGCACCCTCGACCCCGGCGATTTCCGGCAAACGCTGGAGAAGATCACGCTCTATAAACTGGGCGACAGCAGCAACATCGGGCTGGATGACATCGCCGCCTGCGCCCCCACCTCGACCGAGGCCGAGGTCGACGACATCCTGCATGTCGTGGCCGAGACCCGCGCCGCCGAGATCGGCCCGGTGATGAGCAAGCTGCAAGGCCAAGGCGTGAACCCGGTGACCCTGACCATCATGGCCACCCGGCATTTCCGCACTCTCTACCGCATCGCCGCCAACCCCGGCGCGCCGATCTACGGCGTGCGCGACCGCGACCGTGCGATGCGACAGGCGCGCAACTGGGGCGCGGTAAAGCTGGAAACCGCGCTGGCGGTGCTGACCGAGACGGACCTCAAGCTGCGCTCCGCAGGCCAGCACGCCCCGGCGCTGGCGCTGGTTGAGCGGGCCTTTATCCGTCTGGCAATGCTGGGCGCACAACGTTGATTTTGGGAGAGGAAATTCAATGTACACAGTCATCGGCGGCACCAAGACCCGCGCCTTTCGCGTCATGTGGATGCTCGAAGAATTGGGCCAGCCCTACGATTTGAACCCCGCGGCACCCCGCTCGGATGAGGCGCGCAAATTCAATCCTTCGGGCAAGATCCCGGCGCTGGTGGATGGCGATGAGGTGCTGACCGATTCCGTTGCCATCATGACCTATCTCGCCGACAAACACGGCGCGCTCACCGCCCCCGCCGGAACGCCCGCGCGGGCGCGGCAGGATGCGATGACCTTTTGGCTGATCGACGAATTCGACGCGGTGCTCTGGGCTGCGGCAAAGCACAGTTTCGTCTTTCCCGAAGAGGCCCGCGTGCCCGCCATCAAGGACAGCCTGAAGGCCGAGTTCGAGCGTGCGGCCAGCACCCTGTCCGACCGGCTTGAGGGGCCTTTCCTGATGGGCGATCAGATCACCCTGCCCGACCTTTTGGCGGTGCATTGCATCAACTGGTCGATCGGCGCGAAATTTCCGCGTGTAGATGACAAGCTGAACCTCTGGGCGAAATCCCTGCGTGAACGCCCGGCTTTCGTGGCCGCGATGACCAAGGAAAACGGTTAACCCCGCGCCCATTCCACAGCATGGCGGCCTGCCCAATGGCCGGTCGCCAGACAGCCGTTGATCAAATAGCCGCCCGTGGGCGCTTCCCAATCCAGCATTTCCCCTGCGGCAAAGACGCCCGGCAGCGCGCGCAGCATCAGCCCCGCGTTCAGCGCGTCGAGCCCTATCCCCCCCGCCGTCGAAATCGCCTCATCCATCGGGCGCAGCCCGGCGTGGGCGATAGGCAGGTCTTTCAGCAAGGCGGCCAGCGCCTCGGCCTCCTGCGGCAGCGGGCGGGCCATCTCTTGCAGCAGCGCGATCTGGGCGAGGCTCAGCTTCAGCCGTTTGCGCAGATGGTTGGCCTGACTGTCCTTGCCGCGCGGCTTTGCCAAACGCGCCGCCACCTCGTCGGCCCGCAAGTCCGGCAGCAAATCAAGCGTCAGCCCCTGCCCTTCGCGCAGCCCGCGCGAAACGCTGTAGATGCCGCCCCCCTCCAGCCCGCGGGCCGAGATCACCGCCTCCCCGCGCGAGCGGTAGGGGCCAGCCTGCCATGCCACACCCTTAAGCGCGGCGCCGAAATGACGGGTCATGTGTGGTGACCAATCGACCAGCAGCCCAACATTCGCCGGAGCAAAATCGCGCAGGGCCACGCCGCGCGCCGCCAGCAAGGGCGCCCATTCGCCTGTCGCGCCAAGCCGCCGCCAACTCGCGCCGCCAAGGGCCAGCACCGTCACATCGGCAGTGACTACCTCCCGCCCGCCGGGCGTATCAAAAACAAATGCATCCCCGTCCCAGCCCTGCCACTGCCAGCGGGTATTGATCGTCACCCCGCAATCCGCCAGCCGCGCAAGCCATGCGCGCAGCAGCGGTGACGCCTTCATCGCACGGGGGAAAACCCGCCCAGTGGAGCCGGTAAAGACCTCCTGTCCCAACCCTTCGGCCCAGTCCTGCACCGCTTGGGCATCAAAAGCCTCCAGCATAGGCCGCAAGGCAGGCTGCGCTTCTTCGTAGGCGGCGAGGAAGGGGGCGAAGGGCTCGGACTTGGTCAGGTTCAACCCGGATTTGCCCGCCATCAAGAACTTGCGCCCGACCGAAGGTTTCGCCTCGCAAAGCGTGACCGACAGCCCCGCCTGCGCCATGACCTCTGCCGCCATCAGCCCCGCCGGGCCGCCCCCGATGACCAAGGCGCGGGTCACGCGGCGCGCCCTTGGGTCTGCTTGTCTGACGGGGAAGTCATGGGCCTGTCCTTGCCTTGGGGAGGATTTGACACATCCTCTTGCCTGCCGTGGCCCTGCAATGCAAGCGAAAGGGAGGACCGTGACCCAAGGCGAAACCGTGCCACATTGCCCGCTCTGCCACCGGCCCATCCCTGAGGACGTGCCGCAGAGCCTGCATCACCTGATCCCCAAACTGCGCGGTGGCAAGGGCGGGCCGACGGTGCTGATGCATCACATCTGCCACCGAGAGGTGCACGCCGCCCTGACCGAGACCGAACTGGCGCGGCACTATAACACGCCCGAAGCACTGCGCAGTCATCCGAGGCTTGCCAAATTCGCCGCATGGGTGGCGAAACGCCCGCCGGGCTTCCGCTCTAAAGTGCCCGGAGGCACGCGCAAACGTTAGGCGGGGCCGCACATCCGTTTGATTTCCTGCGCGACGTCCGGACTTGCCGCCACTGTGTCGGCGGCCAGCGCCTGCGCGTGTTCCTGCGCCTCCTCCGCCGCGACGATGCGGTCGATCAGGCCAAAAGTCAGCGCCTCTTCCGCCGTGATCTTCTGCCCGCCCATCAGCAAAAGCTTGGTCCGCGCAGGGCCGATCAGCGCCGCCATCCGCGCCGGGTCAGAGGGCTGCGGCAAAAAGCCCAACTTCATCACAGGATAGAAGAACTTCGCCCCCGGCACCGCGATGCGCAGATCACAGGCCAGCGCCATGCCCATCGCACCGCCCGCCAACGTGCCGTTGAGTGCCGCGATGCTCAGCCCCGGCAAGGCGGCCGCCGCGCCTGACAAACGCTCCCAAACATCCGATTTCGCAAGGCCCGCGCGGGCTTCGTCCAGATCGGCCCCGGCGCTGAACACCTTGCCGCGCCCGGTCAGGATCACCGCGCGGGCGGCCTGCGCCTCTTCCATGACCTCGGCCAATTCGACCAGCATGGCGTGGGTCAGGGAATTGGCCTTGTCGGGTCGGTTGATCGTGACGGTCCAGATGTCGCCCGCGCGGTCAAGCTCGATCATATCAGGCCCACCGCCTTGCGGATGCCTTCGTCGCGCAGGGAAATCTCATCACCCAAGAAACGATCCGCCTCCGGGCCGCACATCCACAGCAGCGCGCGGGCGGGCCAATCGGCGGGGATATGCACGTCCCAATCCAACTGGCTGACCGGGTTCACGCCGCTGTCCTTGATGTCGCGCTGCATGTCGGTGGCCACGGTGCCGGGGGACAGGCCGATGGCGCGGATGCCGTTGCCGCCCTCTTCGTGGTGCAAACACTGTGTCAGCATATTCACCGCCGCCTTTGACGCGCAGTAGTGGCTCCAAGCCTCGACCGGGTTATGCGCCGCGCCCGAAGAGATCGTCAGCACCGAGCCGCCGCCGTTTTCCTTCATCAAGGGCAGCGCCGCGCGCATGCCGTGAAAGACCCCCGTCACGTTGATGTTGATCGCCTTGGCCCAATCCGCGGGATCGGCCTCTCCCATGAGCGAGATCGGGTCAATCACGCCTGCATTGTTGATCAGAACGTCGAGGCCGCCAAAGGCCCGACGCGTGGTCTCGACCGCCGAAGTCATCTCGTTATAGCGGGTCACGTCGCAGGGGATGGCGATGGCCTGTTTGCCCAACTCTCCGGCCAATTCGGCGATGGCATCCTGACTGCGCGCCAACAGGGCGACATTGCCGCCCGCCTCGGCGAACACACGCGCGGCGGCGGCGCCGATGCCCCGGCTGGCGCCGGTAATCATGATCGTCTTGCCTGTCATGTCCATGGGGGGATCCTTCCGCTTGTTTTGTACATTGCTTGAGGGCTGTGGTAATCTGCCGATCAACCCGGGTCCAGCCTCGCATCGCTTGACCCTGCGCGGGGATTGGCAGACCCTATGCGTAACTCATTGCCGAAAAGGATTTTCCGATGTCTCGCATTTCCACCGCGTCGCTGTTCCTCGCCCTGCCGGTCACGCTGGCTTCGACGCCCCTCTGGGCCGATCTGACCCCTTCCGACGTCTGGGGCGATTGGCGCCAGTATATGGAGAGCATGGGCTATGAGGTCGAGGCAAGCGAAGCCTTCAACGGCGATGACCTGACCGTCAGCGATGTGACCCTGAAAATGGACATGGCCGAAGAGGGCGGCGATTTCTCCATGTCGCTCGGCACGCTGAGCTTTGAGCCCGAAGGCGACGGCGCGGTCAATATCCGCATGCCCACCGTCATGCCGATGACGATCAACGTCGCGCCCGAAACGGCGGAGGATGAACCGGTGTCGATGGTGTTGAACTACGCCCAGACCGCGCCGGTGATGCGCGCCAGCGGCAGCGCCGAGGCACTGCAATACGACTATGCCGCCGACAGCATCTCTCTCACGCTGGCCGGTCTCAAAGTGGGTGAGCAAAGCTATACCGAGGAAGAAGCCAAGTTCACGCTGATCGGCACCGGCGTCAGCAGCCGGACCGAGATGACCGGGACCGAGACGCGCCGCTATGACCAATCGGGCCGCATCGACAGCCTGCAATATGACGTGGTGATGAAAACCCCCGAAGACCCGGCCCGCGTCGCCGTCACAGGCGGGGTCGATCAGGTGGTCTTTGACGGCAGCGGCACCTTGCCGATGATCGACGCAGGCGCCGACGTGGCCGCGATGATGCGCGAAGGCCTTGCCTTCGACGGCAGATTTACCGCTGGCGCGGGCCGCACCGACATGCAGGTTTCCGACCCCGAAAATGGGGAGTTTCAACTGATCTCAAGCTCGACCGGGGCAAAGCTCGGCGTAGCCATGGGGCCGGAGGGGCTTTCCTATGACGGCGGCCAGCAGGACATCGAAGTCAGCGTGACCGCCGCCGACATGCCCTTCCCGATCCAGTTCAGCATGGCAGAAAGCGCCTTTAACCTCAAAATGCCGGTGTTGAAGTCCGAAGAACCGCAGGATTTCGCCTTTGGCGTGACGCTCGACCGTTTTGAGATGTCGGACATGATCTGGGGCATCTTCGATCCCACCGGCCAATTGCCCCGCGACCCGGCGACCTTGGTCGTGGACCTGTCGGGCAAGGCCAAACTGCTGTTCGAACTGATGGACCCCGAAGTCACCGCCACCATGGGCGATGAGGCCCCGGGCGAGATTCACGCGCTGAACGTGAACGAAGTGTCGCTGGACGTGGCCGGGGCCGAGTTCGACGCCTCGGGCGCGATCACCTTTGACAATGACGATATGCAAACCGTGCCCGGCATGCCGAAACCCGTGGGCGCACTGGATCTGTCGCTGGTCGGCGGCGTGGCCCTGCTCGACAAACTGGTGGCGATGGGCCTCGTGCCGCAGGATCAGGCGATGGGCGCACGGATGATGATGGGCCTCTTCACCGTGCCGGGCGAGGGCGAAGACTCCCTGACCTCCAGAATCGAGTTCACCGAAGAGGGCGGCATCCTCGCCAACGGTCAGCAGATCAAATAACCGGCGGCGCGGCCCTGCCCCGCGCCTGCCCTATCTGGGAAAATAGAGCCCAGCCCTTGCCCCCTGCGGGGCGGGGGATTACCCCTTTTCCAACCCCAAAAGGAGCCAGACCATGCCAGACGCCCTTGATGCATTGACCAAGTCCCTCCTTCATGCGGCCACCAAGGCCGGTGCGGATGCGGCCGATGCCATGGCGATCACGGTAAGCTCTGTCTCGATCGAAGTGCGCGGCGGGGCGCTGGAACAGGCCGAACGCTCCGAAGGAACGGACATCGGGCTGCGGGTCTTCGTCGGCCAACGCTCGGCCAATGTCTCGGCCTCCGACACGTCATCGCGCACGATCGAAGAGATGGCCGAACGCGCCGTCGCCATGGCCCGAGAAGCGCCCGAAGACCCTTATTCCGGGCTGGCCGACCCCGATCAACTCTCACCCCGCCGCGATGCCGAAGGGCTGGAGCTTTGCGATCCCACGCCCGAACCCTCCCCCGAAGCCCTGCAAGAGGACGCCGCCCGCGCCGAAGCCGCCGCACTGGCCGTCAAAGGGGTCAGCCAAGTGCAATCGGCGGGCGCGGGCTATGGCGCGCAAGAGATTTACCTCGCCGCGACAAACGGCTTCGAGGGCGGCTATGCCCGCAGCGAACGCGGGCTGTCCTGTGTCGCCATCGCAGGCAGCGGCACCGGGATGGAGCGGGACTACGACGGCGACAGCCGCATCTTTCAGGCCGATCTGCGCGACGCGCAGGAGATCGGCACCCGCGCGGGCGAACGCGCGCTGGCGCGGCTCGATGCCCGCAAGCCCCCCACCGGCAGCTACCCGGTGCTGTTCGACGAACGCATCGCCGCCTCGCTGATCGGGCACCTGCTGGGGGCGATCAACGGTCAGGCGATTGCGCGCGGCGCGTCCTTCCTGCGCGATGCCAAGGGCGAACAGGTGCTGCCCGAAGCCCTGTCCCTGATCGAAGACCCGACCCGCATCCGCGCCACCGGCTCGCGCCCCTTTGACGCCGAAGGGCTGCCGACCCAGCGGCGGGCCATCGTCGACAAGGGCATCTTGCAAGATTGGACGCTCGACCTCGCCACCGCCCGCAAGCTGGAACTCAGCCCCACCGGCAACGCCGCGCGCGGCCCCGGCTCTGGCCCGCAGCCGTCGAACTGGAATATCGCGCTGACCCAAGGCGAGGCCAGCCGCGACGATCTGATTGCCGAGATGGGCACGGGGCTATTGGTGACCTCCATGATCGGCAGCACGATCAACCCCAACACGGGCGACTATTCGCGCGGCGCCTCGGGCCTCTGGGTTGAGAATGGTGAGATCACCCATGCGATCAACGAATGCACCATCGCGGGCAATCTGCGCGACATGCTGCGGGGGATGATCCCCGCCAATGACGCGCGCAGGCATCTTAGCCGCGTCGTGCCCTCGCTGCTGGTGCCTGGAATGACCCTTGCCGGTGCCTGAGGACGATCTCACCCTGCTGATCGACGCTGCCCGCAAGGCAGGTGCCGTGGCGCGCGGCTTTGTCGGGGCCACGGCGAAACGTTGGGACAAGCCCGATAACGCAGGCCCGGTGACCGAAGCCGATCTGGCAGTGAACGATCTGCTGCTGTCGGAGTTGCGCGGCGCGCGGCCCGACTATGGCTGGCTGTCTGAGGAGACGGAGGACAATACCGACCGGCTGGGGCATGAGCGGATCTTTATCATCGACCCGATCGACGGCACCCGCAGCTTTGTCGAAGGGTCCGACACATGGGCGCATTCGCTGGCGGTGGCCGAGGGCGGCGCGGTGACGGCGGCGGTGGTCTATCTGCCGATGCGCGACATGCTCTATGCCGCGCACCGGGGCGGCGGGGCCACGCTGAACGGCGCGCCGATCCGCACCTCCGAGGTCAGGGATCTGGCCGAGGCGACAGTGCTTGCCGCGCGGCCCGCGCTGGTGGCCGAACGCTGGCACGGCGGCGCGGCACCGGTGTTCAAACGCAGCTACCGCCCCTCGCTGGCCTACCGTATGGCGCTGGTGGCCGATGCTTCTTTCGACGCGATGATCACCCTGCGCCGCACGTGGGAATGGGACATCGCCGCCGGCACGCTGATCGTGGCCGAAGCGGGCGGTACCTGCACCACCGCGACGGGGGGGGCGCTGAGGTTCAACAACCCCGACCCGCGCGTGGATGGCATCGTGGCAGGTGGCCCATCGGTGCAGCGCGCGCTGATCGACGCCCTTGCGTGACCGGCCCCATCTGCTAGGCACTATGCGCAGCACCGCAGCTTTGACAGATCAAAGGACAGCTCCATGACCCAACGCCTGCACCTTGTTTTCGGTGGCGAACTTGTCGATCCGACCAAGAACGCGTTCAAGAATGTCGATGACATCCACATCGTCGGGATCTTCCCCAACTATGCCAGCGCCTATGACGCATGGAAATCCGAAGCGCATCGTACCGTCGATAACGCGCATATGCGCTATTACATCGCCCATCTGCACCGCCTGCGCGACGAAGAGACATCGGCCTCGCCCACCGAAGAGCTGGAATAAACCACCATGGCGGCGCGGTCGCTGGGGCTTGCAGCCTATCGCGCCCTCGTGCGCCGGGGCGGGGCCGAAGACGCGCCGCCCTACGCCCCCCGCCCCGAGGGGGAGCTGGTCTGGATGCATGCCGCCGAAGCGGGCAACGTGCTGGCCGTGCTCGACCTCGCCAAACGGTTCATGGCGATGCGCGACCGGGCCGCGGTGCTTGTCACCCTCTCGGAAAGCGCGGCGGCCCAAGAGCTGCCCACGCCCGAGACGCGCGACCTGTTCATCCTCCCCGCCCCCAGCGAACACCCCGACAATGTGGCCCGGTTCCTTGACCATTGGCGCCCCGATTTCTGCCTGTGGACATGGGGCGGGCTGAGGCCCAACCTCGTGTTGGAGACCGCAGGGCGCGGCTGCCCCATGATGATGATCGACGCCGACAGCGCCGGTTTCGATGGCCGCCGGGATCGTTGGCTGCCCGATGTCACGCGGCAGTTGCTGGCGGCCTTCGAACAGGTGCTGACCCGCTCCCCCGCCGTGCTGCGCCGTCTCGTGCAACTGGGCCTGCCGCGCAACAAGGGGCAGGTGACATCGCCGCTGCTGGCGGGCGGTCAGGCGCTGCGCTGTGCGGAATCGGATTTGGCCGATATGTCGGCCTGTCTGGTTGGGCGTCCGGTTTGGTATGCGACGCAGGTACTGGCCGAAGAGATACCCGTCGTGCTCACCGCCCATCGCCAAGCGCTGCGCCTGTCGCACCGCTTGCTGCTTATCCTGCACACCCATGATTACCCGACCGCCGATATCGCCTATGAGCGCGCCCGCGCGCGTGGGTTCACCACGATGCGGTGGGGCGATGACCCCTACCCCGACGAGACGACGCAGGTCATGGTCGCGGACGATCCCGGCGACCGGGGGCTGTTCTTTCGGGTGGCGCCGGTGTCTTTCCTCGGCTCCTCGCTGGTCTCAGGCCACGGCGGCTGCGACCCCTTCGAGGCGGCGGCGCTTGGCTCGGCGGTGCTCTACGGACCCAAGGTGCGCAATTTCCTGCCCTCCTATGGGCGGCTCGCCACGGCGGGCGCGGCGCGGATCGTAAATGACGCGGGCGCGCTCGGCAATGCGGTGTCGCGTTTGATCGCGCCGGATCAGGCCGCCACCATGGCCCATGCGGGCTGGGACGTGATCAGCGAAGGGGCCGAACTGGCCGATAGGGTGATTGAAATGGTGCAAGACCGGCTCGACGAAGAAATGGGAGCATCCGATGCGCGCGCCTGATTTCTGGCATCTGCCCCGCCCCGACTGGCGCGCACGGCTGTTGCAACCGCTGGGCGCGCTCTATGCCACGGCCACCGCGCGGCGGCTGGCGGGCCGCACGCCGCTGCGGTTGGGGGTGCCGGTGGTCTGCGTCGGCAATATCAACGCGGGCGGCACCGGCAAGACGCCCACGGTGATAGCGGTGCTGCAATATTTGCTGGAGTGCGGCCATCGCCCGCATGTCGTCTCACGCGGCTATGGCGGCACGCTAGAGGGGCCAGTGCGGGTCGTCCCCCTGCAGCACAGCGCCGAGGAGGTCGGGGACGAGCCACTGCTGCTCGCCGCCTTTGCGGATGTCTGGGTCGCCCGGGATCGCGCAGCGGGGGCGCAGGCCGCCGAAGCGGCGGGGGCCACGCTGGTGGTGCTGGATGACGGTTTTCAGAACCCCGCGCTGGTGCAGGATCTGAGCATCGTCGTGGTAGATGCGGTCAAAGGGTTCGGCAACGGCCTCTGCCTGCCCGCCGGGCCGTTGCGTGAGCCTGTCGCGGCGGGGCTGGCGCGGGCCGATCTCTTGCTCTCCATCGGGGATGAGGCGGCCCAAGCGCGCTTTGCGAAACGACTGCCCAAGACAGACCTGCCCCATGCACGCGCCGAACTCGCCCCACTGCAAACCGGGATGGATTGGTCGGATTCCCAAGTCCTCGCCTTTGCGGGCATCGGCCATCCTGAGAAGTTTTTTGCCACCCTGCGCGGGCTGGGGGCGACGATCCTTCATGCCGAGGCGCTGGAGGATCACCAGCCGCTGACATCGCGGCTGATGTTGCGGCTGGAGGCCGAGGCCGCGATGCGCGGGGCGCAACTCGTCACTACCGAGAAAGACGCGGTACGCCTGCCGATGGAGTTCCGCGCCAAGGTACTGACCCTGCCGGTGCGCCTGTCCCTGCCCGAAGGCAACGCGCTGCACGCAGCGCTAGACAGGCTGCCACCGCCCTAGGCCTTGTTGTCTTCGCCTAGTTTCGGCGCGGGCCGGTGCAGCGAAAGCTCGGCCCCCGAAAAGGTGAAGGGTGACCGCAGCCCCGGCACACCGTCCAGTTCAATCTGCATGCCCCGCGCCACGACCTGCGGATCGGCCATGACATCGGCCATGTCATTGATCGGACCGGCAGGCACGCCATGCGCTTCGCAAGCGGCCAAAAGGTCGTCACGGCTGCGCAGGCGGGTCGCCCCGGTCAGGTGGCGGATCATCTCGGGCCGGTTGGCGACCCGGTCGGCGTTCTTGAGGTACTCCGGCGCGGTGGCCATGTCATCGAGCCCCAGCAATTGGCACAGGCGCTGATATTGCCCGTCATTGCCCGTGGCGATGATGAGATGGCCGTCGGAACACTCAAACACCTCATAGGGCGTCAGATTGGGATGCGCGTTGCCCATCCGAGTCGGTGCCTTGCCGGTGGTGAGATAGTTCATCGCCTGATTGCCGGTGATCGCCACGGCGCAATCAAGCAGGGCCATGTCGATATGCTGGCCCACGCCGGTTTGGTGGCGCTGGTGAACGGCGGCCAAAATCGCGGTGCTGGCATAGACCCCGGTAAAGATATCGGTGATCGCCATGCCGGATTTCTGCGGCTGGCCGTCCGGCTCCCCGGTGATCGACATCAGACCGGACATGCCTTGGATGATGAAATCATAGCCCGCGCGATGGGCGTAAGGCCCGGTATGGCCGAACCCCGTGATCGAACAATAGATCAGTTTCGGGAACTGCGCAGACAGGCTGGCATAGTCCAACCCGTATTTCGCCAATCCCCCGGTCTTGAAATTCTCGATCAGGATATCCGCATCGGCCAAAAGCTCTTTGACCTGCGCCTGACCTTCCTCAGTGCGGAAATCCACGGTGACCGAGGCTTTGCCCCGGTTGGTGGAGTGGAAATAGGAAGCGGTGACATCCTCGTCCCGGGTGACGAAGGGTGGCCCCCATTGGCGGGTGTCATCCCCTGCCGGGCTTTCCACTTTGATCACCTCGCATCCGAGGTCCGACAGTGTCTGACCGGCCCAAGGGCCAGCCAGAACACGCGCCAATTCGACGACTTTCAGTCCTGCAAGCGGTGCGGTCATTAGCCAGCCAGCGCTTCGTCGAGGATTTCCTTCATGTCGGCATAGGACATGTTCGAATGCTTCTTGCCGTCGATGACAAAGCTCGGCGTGCTTGAGATGTCATCCTCTTTGGCGTTTGCGGTGTACCATGCCACCAGCGCCTCGGCCTTTTCGCCGTCTTTCAGGCATTCATCCAGCGTCTCGTTGTCGAGCCCGGCCAGACGGCCAATCTTGCGCAGCTCATCGACGATGGCGGCAGGCTCGCCCGCGCGGGTCCATTCGCTTTGCGATTTGTAGATCAGGTCGGCGATACCAAAGAACTTCTCCTGACCGCCGCAGCGCGCCACCATGGAGGCCCAAAGACCGTAGCGGTCGAAATAGACTTCGCGGTAGATGAACTTGACCTTGCCGCTGTCGATGTAATCGGCCTTCAGCTTTTTGAAGGTCTCGTTGTGGAAGGTCGCGCAATGCGGGCAGGTGAAAGAGGCGTATTCGACAACCGTCACCGGCGCGTTCTCATCACCCAAGACCATCTCTGTGATGCCGGAGGTGTCGACTTCGCCCTCGGTCGTTTGCGCGTTCGCAGCGCCGACGAAGGGGGTCAGCGCAGTGCTGCCCAGGGGGGCCGAGCCAAAACTGCTGGCGGCGAACCAGCCACCGACGCCGAGGGTGGCAAGACCGCCAAGGATTACGTTTCTGCGATTCATAGGATATTCCTTCCGTTTGACCAGCTATCAGATCGTCAGCTTTGGTTCTTGTTCAATATGTTCTCGCCCAGACGTGCAAGGGCCTCGCGCAGCCCCTCATCGGCCACCGGCTTGGCGGCCTCGGCTGCTTTTTGTTGCAACGCGGGGTTGGGGCGGGGCTTCTCGCCCTTGGGCTTGTGATCGAAAGCGACGCGCCCTTCGGCAAAACCGGTCGCCGCCGTCTGGGTGATCCGCACCCGCGCGATGGCGTTATAGCCGTAGACCGCATTGACCCGCGCGCGCAGTTGCTCCTTTTGCATCTCCAGCATGGGCGCATTGGCCCCGGTGGTCAGCAGGGTCAGGGTGGCACCGATGCCTTCCTTGCGGCCATAGCTGACCTCGACAGGGCGCGAGATGGCGGCAGTGGCCTCGCCCGCGATCTCGGCCCAATGGGTCAGCAGGCGGGATTGCGCAAAGCCGCGCGTCTCGCTCGCCTTGCGGATCTGTTGCGAGAGCAGGCTGTTGGTGCGTTTAAACCCTTTTGTAGTCGTACGACGTGGCGGCATGGCTTTGTTTCCCGAATGTGCTGACATACATAACCATTTGCCCCAGCGTCACCAGCCCCTGCCCCGTCGAAAGGCCTAAACATTGCGTGAGAAAACCCGCGTCAGCGAGCTGCCGCCGATCCTGCTTGAGTGGTACGACACCCACGCCCGCGCCCTGCCGTGGCGGGTGCCGCCGCAGGACCGGATGGCCGGGGTCATGCCCGACCCCTACCGCATCTGGCTGAGCGAGGTCATGTTGCAGCAGACCACCGTGGCCACGGTAAAGGATTACTTCGCGCGGTTCACCGCCCGCTGGCCGGATGTCGCCGCCCTCGCCGCTGCCGAGGATGCCCATGTGATGGCCGAATGGGCCGGGCTTGGCTATTACGCCCGCGCCCGCAACCTGCTGAAATGCGCGCGGGTGGTGGTGGATGAGCATGGCAGCAATTTCCCCGCGGATCACGACGCGCTGCTGAAATTGCCGGGGATCGGGCCCTATACGGCGGCGGCGATCGCCTCCATCGCCTTCGATCTGCCCCATGCGGTGCTCGACGGCAATGTGGAGCGGGTGATGGCGCGGGTCTATGACATCCACACGCCCCTGCCCGCCGCCAAGCCCGAGCTGATGGCCCGCGCCGCCGCGCTGACCCCGGCGGCTCGCCCCGGCGACTATGCCCAAGCGGTGATGGATCTCGGCGCCACGATCTGCACCCCGAAATCCCCCGCCTGTGGCATTTGCCCTTGGCGCGATCCCTGCGCCGCGCGGGCGCAAGGCACGGCAGCGCTCTTGCCCAAGAAGACGCCGAAGAAACCGAAACCCATCCGTCACGGCACGGTCTACCTGGCAGAGCGCGAGGATGGTGCATGGCTGCTAGAGACGCGGCCCGAGAAGGGGCTGCTTGGCGGTATGCTCGGCTGGCCCGGCTCCGACTGGGTCGATACATCCGAGCCGCGCCCCGATGGCACGCCGCCCATGGCCGCCGATTGGCGCGCCCTGCCGGGTGAGGTGCGCCACACCTTCACCCATTTCCATCTGATGTTGACGGTGCAGCACGCGCGGGTCGGCCATGACAGCCACCCCGAAAGCGGTGAATTCATCGGCCAGAACCAGTTCCGCCCCAGCGATCTGCCCACCGTGATGCGCAAAGCCTTCGACCTTGCGCGCTAGCGCCGCGTCAGGCTTTGTGCATCGGGCAAACTGCGGTATATCTGGCGCGCAACTATGAGGTGCCCCATGGCCAACCGCATCATCGCCGCCCAAGACCTCGCCCGTCTGTCGCGCGCCCTGCCTTTCTGGATGTCCCTGCTACTGATCCCGCTGGCGTGGTTCTGTGCGGCGCAGGGCGGCTGGACCATCGCGCTGCTGCCGCTGGTGACATGGTATCTGTTTTCGATGCTCGACGCGGTGCTGGGGCTGAACCTCGACAACGCCGACCTGGAGGCGACGGAGGATGACCTTTATTGGTACCGCCTTGTCACCCTGCTCTGGACCCCGCTGCAATTCCTCACCGTCTTTGGCCTGATCTACTACGCCACACGCGCCGGGCATCTGGACACGGCAGAGCGGATCTTTCTGTTCTTTGGCGTCGGCGTCATCACCGGCACCATCGGGATCAACTACAGCCATGAGCTGATGCACCAGCGGAACAAGACCGAACGGCGGCTGGCGGATATCCTGCTGGCCATGGTGCTATATTCGCATTTCCGGTCTGAGCATCTGTTGGTGCACCACCGCCATGTCGGCACCCCGCGCGACACGGTGACAGCGCGCTACAACGAAGGGTTCCATCGCTTCTACCCCCGCGTACTGCGCGAGTCGCTGACCTCGGCCTTTCAAGCGGAGAAGAACATGCTGGCCCGCAAGGGGCTGCCTTGGACCGATCCGGGCAATCCTTTTTTCAAATACTGGGCGCTGCAAGCCACCTTTTTGCTGCTGGCGCTGATCTTGGGCGGTTGGAGCGGGCTGGGCCTGTTCCTTGTTCAAGCCGGGGTGGCGATCTGGCAATTGGAACTGGTCAATTACATCGAACACTACGGGCTGACGCGCAAACATCTGGGCGGCGGAAAATATGAACATGTCCAACCGCGCCATTCGTGGAACGCGGCACATAAGGCCAGCAACTGGCTGCTGATCAACCTGCAACGCCATTCCGATCACCACTACAAACCCGACCGGCGCTTCCCGGTCTTGCAAACCTATGGCACGGGCGACGCGCCGCAGCTTCCCTATGGCTATCCGGTGATGACCATGGCCGCCATGGTGCCGCCGCTGTGGCGGCGGGTCATGAACCCGCGGGTGCGCAAATGGCGCGAGATGTATTACCCCGAGATTACCGATTGGAAAGCCTACAACAAGGCGAGCAATCCCCTGCCCCGTCTCTGATCACGGCAACGCAAAGTTAAACTTTGCCTGCCAGAAAAGCTGCGATTGTTACCAGTGGAGTGGTACTGATGCAGCACCAGCAAACGCCCGCGCGGGCGGCCTATGATGGCACCTGTCTGATCGTCGAAGACAGTGAGTTTGACCGAGAAAGACTGCGCCGCGTTCTGGCCCGCGCCTATGGCGGGATGCGGGTCGAATTCGCCCCCAGCATCGAAGCGGCACGCCGGGCGCTCAGCGCCGGTGACAAGGCGCTGATCCTGCTCGACAACAACCTGCCCGATGGGCTAGGCGCGAATTTCGCGCTGGAACTGGCCTGTGATCATCGCCACGCTCAAACCCCCGTCATCATGCTCAGCGATTGGCCCTCTCCGGTCATGTGGGAGAAAGCCGCCTCTGCCGGGGTGCTCTATGTGGTGAATAAATGCGATTTCGATGCCAGCTACCTCGCCGCTGCGCTGCGCGCGCTACAAGGCCGCAACCGGCAGATGCATTAGGCCAGCCTTACAGGCTGATTCAAAAAAAACCCCGCCATCGGGCGGGGTCAAGGTAGGCACCCGTGTGCATGCCCCTCACGCAGAGGGGCCACGGGTGCCGGCGGTGTTCGATTATCCGGGGTGGATCAGTTCGCCATCTCGGCTCTGATCTGCTGACGCAGAATGTCGATGGGGACATTCTTGCCGTCTTTCTTGTAGCACCAATAGGTCCAGCCGTTGCAGCTGGGGGCTTTCTCATAGGCGGCGCCCACCTGATGGATCGACCCTTTGACATCGCTGCCGATCAGGGTGCCATCGGCACGGACCTTGGCCTTGTGGCGGCCATTCATGGAATAGAGGTTCTCGCCCGGGCGCAGCATGCCGCGCTCGACCAACTGGCCGAAAGGCACACGCGGCTCGGCGCGTTTGGAGGTGGTGGTTTGCAGTGCTTCGTTGTCGAATTTGCGCACCATCGAGATCCGCTTTTCGGCCACCTTGCGATAGGCTTCCTCACGTTCGATCCCGATGAAATCGCGGCCCAGCATCTTGGCCACGGCGCCGGTGGTGCCGGTACCAAAGAACGGGTCGAGGATCACGTCGCCGGGGTTGGTGGAGCCAACGAGGATACGGTGCAACAGGCTTTCGGGCTTTTGCGTCGGATGCGCTTTGTCGCCCGACTCATCCTTCAAACGCTCGTGGCCGGTGCAGATCGGCAGCACCCAATCGCTGCGCATCTGTATGCCTTCGTTCAGCGCCTTCAGCGCTTCGTAGTTAAAGGTGTATTTGCTGTTCTCGCTCTTACCTGCCCAGATCATCGTCTCATGGGCATTGGTGAAACGCTTGCCACGGAAGTTCGGCATTGGGTTGGACTTGCGCCAGACCACGTCGTTGAGGATCCAGAAGCCTTGATCCTGAAGCGCGGCACCGACGCGGAAGATGTTGTGGTAGCTGCCGATCACCCAGATTGCGCCATCGGGCTTGAGCAGACGCCGCGCGGCTTTGAGCCATGCGCGGGTGAATTCGTCATAGGCTTTGAAGCTGGCGAATTGGTCCCATTCGTCATCGACTGCATCGACCTTGGAGTTGTCGGGGCGATGCAAATCACCTCGCAACTGCAAGTTGTAGGGCGGATCCGCGAAGATCAGATCCACCGATTCTGCTGGGAGGGCGTTCATTGCCTCAATGCAATCGCCCGCAACAATAGTGTTCAAGGGAAGCGCCGCGGCGCCCTTTGTCATCGTTTTCATATCTCTGCCTCATTACCCGGCGCTTAAGCACTCATTGGTTGTGGATAAAATGAGCCATCAGAGAATCGTGGTCAATTTCTTTTTTGAATCAATCGGTTAACAAATTGGCTTGATACAAGATATTGTGTACCGGTTTGAACAAACGTCTATGGTGTGGGGTGACACCAAGATCCTGCAGGGCGGCGATGTGGCTTTTCGAGCCATAGCCCATATTGGTTTCCCAACCGTAACCCGGATGCTGTTGCGCCAAATCCACCATAAGGTTATCGCGCACGGTTTTCGCAACGATAGAAGCCGCCGAGATCGACAGACAGCGCGCATCGCCCTTCACCACAGGTTGCGCGGGCAGCGCCAAATCACGCGGAAGCATATTGCCGTCGATCAGCGCATAGTCCGCTTTGCAGGCCAAACCGGCCAAGGCGCGGGTCATGGCCAGATGGCTGGCACGCAAGATGTTGTGTTCCTCGATCTCTTCGACCGTGGCATGGGCCACGCAGACCACGGCGACCGACATGATCTCTTCATAAAGCTTTTCACGGGCGCGGGCGGTCAGTTTCTTGGAATCGTTCAGCCCCTGAGGGATCTGCCCTTCGGCAAAGACCACGGCAGCGGCAGTGACCGGCCCGGCCAGCGGGCCACGGCCCACTTCGTCCACACCGGCGATGGTGCGAAAGCCGCGGGTCATCGCCCCGCGTTCGAGTTCATAGTCAGGTATCATGGGGCTGGTGAAACCGCATGCGCCCAAAAGGTGCAACAAAAAAGAGAAAGGGGAGGCGCCCGAACACCCCCCCTTTCAAAACCCGAGCGACAGGGACGTGCCGCTCGGTCAAGGCACGCCGGATTTACCGACGCGCCAAGCTGTAACCCGAGTCGCGCAGACAGCGGGCGTCATAGCCATAGCGCGCGCCCTCGGCGGTACTGACGCGTTTGGCGCAGTAGCGGGGCAGGCGATCGGCATAGGAGTAATTTTTCTCAAGGCAGGGCTCGCCAAACATCATGACCTTGCCCTCATCGCCCTCATAGCTGCGGAAGCACTGCTGCGGCAGCAGCTTGCGGTCCACGCGCTCAGGCAGGGGGCGCACTTCACGCTCGGGGTAGGTGGTACGGTCGCGCTCAGGGCGGGTCCAGTCGCCGCGACGCGGCGCGGGGCGCGGGTCAACATAGGGGCGCGGATGGGGCCGCTTGGAAACCGTCGGGTAATACCGGGGCGCCTCATAGACCGGCGCGGCGCGGCGGCGGGTCACGGTCTCACGCTCTTTGCGCTCTTTGTTGTTGTCGTAGATCATCTTGCCCACGATCGCGACACCCGCAATCGCGGCGAGCGTGCGCAGCACCTCTTTTTCATCGGCAGCAGCCGGGCGGGCGCCAAAGGCAGTGATGGCAACCGACAGGGCGGCGATGGTAGCAATGAACTTGCGGTACATGGGTCTGGTCCCTTCTCGTTATCGGCGCGTTTTGCTGCGCCCTTGATCCTCTGCGGCCATAACTCGGGGGCCGCGTATCGGTTCGTGTGTCTGTTGGTGCCACCAAATTGGGATGAGGGCCAAAGACAGGCAATAACAGGGGGTCGTTATCCAATAACAAGGCGCTCAAAACGCCTTGGTTATTGAATATCAGCGGGCAAAAGCGCATTAAAAACATATGAAAAACCCATGTCTCTCCTTGCTGACCGCACTAGCGGTCGTTCTGGCCCTGCCCGCCGCGGCAACAGCCGGATGCTTTGCCGATTACAAGGCCAAGCAAGACAATCCGCTGCGCCTTCACTATGGGGTGGCGCAGATCTCCGGGGCCTGTGAGCCAGCCTCCGCCGAAACCGAACTCACGCCGCGTCTTGCAGCGGAGGGCTGGACATTGTTGAATGTGCTGTCTGTTTTCGGGGACGAAGGCTTGGATCAAAGGAAAGACAGTGCAGGAACATTCTACCTCCGCTTCTGACATGCGCAGATTTGGCGGGCGTTTCGTGATCGGTGGCATCGCCGCCGTGGTCGCCGTGCTTTTGGTCGGGGCGCTTGTGCTGCTCTGGGCGCTGCCGGATGCGAACGTCTTTAACGCCCGGGTCGAGCGGATCTTTATCGAGAACGACGATCTGACCACCCAGGCCGAGATCAAGCTGCTGGAAATCCTCGCCCAGTCCGGCACCGCCTTTTCCGAGACTTTGGCCAGCTACCGCATCGTGATCGTCGTGCTTTTGGTTTTTGCCAGCGCCATGCTGGTCGCGGCGATGGTGTTTTTGTTCATGCTGATCGGCTTCAACCGCCGCATGGCGCAGATTGAGCGGACGGGCATTCAAGTGAACTCTCTGCTGATCAGCCGGGAAGAGAATACCGTCTATCTCAACAACCTCGGCTTCAAACTGACCGCCGCCGCGATGGAGACCATGTCGGTCCTTGCCGAGGCGCGGATGGATGATGACGTGCTTTCGGGCTCCGAGATCGAAGGCATGATCTCGGGCCGCAGCCCTGCCGACTGTGATGAGGCCGCGGGCGCCACGCGGATCAAACGCCTGCGCGACACGCTTGGCAACCAACTGGTGTCGGAACTGCTGGTCAAGAACATCGCCCGCCGCGGCTATATGCTGGCGATCAACAAGGACGTGATCAAGGTTCTCTGACCCCGGCAAAGCACCGCCCTGCCCCGCCCTCACGCGGCTGGCCCTAGCCAATGCCCCGCAGGCACGTTAAATGGCGTCAAATTAAATTGGACAGACTGGAGTAATCAAATGGGTTATCGCGTCGCCGTCGTCGGTGCCACAGGCAATGTGGGCCGTGAAATGTTGAACATCCTTGCGGAGCGTCAGTTCCCCGTGGACGAGATCGTGGCTCTTGCCAGCCGCCGTTCGCTCGGGACCGAGATCACCTTCGGGGACAAGACCCTCAAGACCAAAGACCTCGACACTTTCGATTTCACCGGCTGGGACATGGCGCTTTTCGCCGTGGGCTCTGAAGCGACCAAGAAATACGCCCCCGCCGCTGCCAAAGCGGGCTGCGTGGTGATCGATAACTCTTCGCTCTACCGCTACGACAACGAAGTGCCGCTGATCGTGCCGGAGGTGAACCCCGAAGACGTGCACGGTTATTCCAAGAAGAACATCATCGCCAACCCCAACTGCTCCACCGCGCAGATGGTCGTGGCGCTGAAGCCGCTGCATGACCGCGCCAAGATCAAGCGCGTCGTGGTCAGCACCTACCAGTCGGTTTCCGGCTCGGGCAAAGAGGCCATCGACGAGCTCTGGGACCAGACCAAATCGGTCTACAACCCGACCGACAATTACGAGGCCAAGGTCTACCCCAAGCAGATCGCCTTTAACGTGATTCCGCATATCGACGTCTTCCTCGAAGACGGTTCGACCAAGGAAGAATGGAAGATGGTCGCTGAGACCAAGAAGATCGTCGACCCGTCGATCAAGGTCACCGCGACCTGCGTGCGCGTGCCGGTTTTCGTGGGCCATGCGGAATCGATCAACATCGAATTCGAAGACCACCTCGATGAGGCCGAAGCCCGCGACATCCTGCGCGAAGCGCCGGGCATCATGGTGATCGACAAGCGCGAAGACGGCGGCTACGTCACGCCGGTGGAATGCGTCGGCGATTTCGCCACCTTCATCAGCCGCATCCGTCAGGACAGCACCATCGACAACGGCATCAACCTGTGGTGCGTCAGCGACAACCTGCGCAAGGGTGCCGCCCTGAACGCCGTACAGATCGCCGAGCTGCTGGGCCGCGAAGTGCTGAAAAAGGGCTGAGGTTCAGCCCCAGCTTAGGAATAAGAAAGGGGGCCAAGCGGCCCCCTTTTTCGTCTCTGCCATCTGTCTGCGCAAGCGTCAGACCGGCTCGAATTTCTGCGCCTTGGCGTCATAATATTCCAAGCTGCCCTCGCCGATGTCGGTCCACAGGCCGTGCAGGCTCAGCGTGCCGTCTTCGACCTTTTCCTTGATCCACGGGAAGGTCATCAGGTTTTCGAGCGAGGTTAGCACCGCCTGACGCTCCAGCAAAAGCTGCTGCTCTGCCGGGTCTTCGACCTTTTCCACCGTCTCGTATTTCGGGCGCAGCAGGTCCATCCAGCGGCCCACGAAACTGTCTTGGTTCTCAAGCTCGGGCGCGTTGCCTTTGCACATTTCGATGCAGCCCGCCACGCCGCCGCAACTGGAATGGCCCAGCACGATCAGATGCGCGACCTTCAGCGCGTTGACGGCATATTCCACCGCCGCCGAGGTGCCGTGCTGCTTGCCATCCGGCTCATAGGGCGGGACAAGGTTGGCGATGTTGCGGTGGATAAAGAACTCCCCCTGATCCGCCCCGAAGATCGAGGTCACATGCACGCGGCTGTCGCAGCAGGAGATCACCATCGCACGCGGGCGCTGCCCCTCGGCGGCCAATCGGCGATACCATGTTTGGTTCTCGGCATAGCCGGTCGCCTTCCACCCCTGATAGCGTTGCAACAGATACGACGGCAGAGCCTTGGCCTTGTCCATGTGTAAACGTCCCCTAAAGCGTGATGCGGTTTTAGCGCAGATAGCGCAAATGCCATACGAATTCGAGAGAAAAGGCACAATCATCGCAACCCTTTGCACACCTTCATGCGCCATATTGCCCCTAGGCCGTGGGGGCGATCGAAGGATGACTGGAATGCAACTTATGCAAATTCGCCCGACCGAACAGGTCTGCGTCGATCAAGAGCGGCTGGCGCTGCTCTACACACAACTGGGTGAGGTGGGGGCCGAAGATGTCCTCTGCCGCGCGATGGAGGAATTGGCCCTGCGCCTGTCCCATTGCAAAAGGCTCCATGAGGGCCAAGACCGCGCCGGGCTGCGCAAAAGCGTGCACCGCTTGATCGCCATCGCCGATCAAATCGGCATGGCGCTCGTCGCTCGGGTGGCGGCGGATGTGATGGTCTGTATCGACGCCGGGGATGACATCGCCACGGCGGCCACCCTGTCGCGCCTGATCCGCAGCGGCGAACGGTCGCTGACCGCGATATGGGACTTGCCCGAGATCACGATCTGATCGCTTGCGGGTGGCGATGGAAAAGGTAGGCTGCGCGCAAATCCAGATTTGCAAAGGTTTGTCATGTCCGCCGAATTCGCCGCCCCCTCCGCCAATGCCCTGCCGCTTCACGTCTTGAGCGAGACCGCGCTTGAAGGCTGGCTTGCCGATCAGCCCGGCGCTGTGCAGGCATGGGTGAAGGCCAGCGGCTTTGTGGGCGGCCTTGGTCAGGCGCTTGTCGTGCCGGGGGCCGAAGGTGCGCCGGTCATGGCACTCGCAGGCTATGGGTCCGAAGCCGCCCGCCGCCGGGGCCGCTTTCACCTCGCCGCCGCCGCGGCAAAACTCCCTGCCGGAGATTACCGGATCGAAAGCGGCCTGCCCGCGGATCAGGCGGCGACAGAGGCGCTCGGTTGGCTGCTGGCGGGCTACCGATTTGACCGCTACCGCGAGCAGTCCCCGCTGACTGCCCGCCTCGTCGCGCCCGAGGGGGTCGACGTCGAACAGATCACCGCGTTGGCCACGGGTGAGATGCTGACCCGCGACCTGATCAACACACCCGCTTCAGACATGGGGCCGCCCGACCTTGAAGCCGCCGCGCGCAAACTGGCCGAGCGGCATGGCGCGCAGATCGAGGTAACCACCGGCGATGCCCTTCTGGAAAACAACCTGCCGATGATCCACACCGTGGGCCGCGCCGCCGACCGCGCGCCGCGACTGATCGACATGACATGGGGCAACGCGGGGCCAAAGCTGACACTGGTGGGCAAGGGCGTTTGTTTCGACACCGGCGGGCTGAACCTGAAGCCCGGCGCCTCGATGGCACTGATGAAGAAGGACATGGGCGGGGCCGCCGCCGTGCTGGGGTTGGCGCATATGATCATGGCCACCGGCATAGAGGTGCAGCTGCGCGTACTGATCCCGGCGGTAGAGAACTCCGTCTCGGGAAATGCCTTCCGCCCCGGCGATATCCTGACCTCGCGCAAGGGGCTGACGGTTGAGATCAACAACACCGATGCCGAAGGGCGTCTGGTGCTGGCCGATGCGCTGGCGCTGGCGGATGAGGACAAGCCCGATCAGATCATCTCAATGGCGACGCTCACCGGGGCCGCGCGGGTGGCCGTGGGGCCGGACCTTGCGCCCTATTACAGTGACGACGCCGCCTTCGTCTCGGCTTTGGAAAGCGCCGCTGCCGGGTCTGCCGATCCGGTCTGGCGGATGCCATTCCACGACGCCTACGAGGCGCTGATCGAGCCCGGCATCGCCGACCTCGACAACGCGCCCAAGGGCGGCTTTGCCGGGTCGATCACCGCCGCGCTCTTCCTGCGCCGCTTTGTGACCGACAGCAAATACGCGCATTTCGACATCTACGGCTGGCAACCTGCCGACGCCCCCGCCCGCCCGAAAGGCGGCACCGGCCAAGGCACCCGCGCGATCTATGCCGCCCTGCCCGCGTTGTTGAAACCATGAGCGATCCGCGTCTTACCCCTGACCCGGCACTTGCGACCCAGAACCGCGCCGCACAGGTCGCGGTGCCGGTGGCCGATCTCTGCCGCCGCCCCGACGGGCCGCGCGACCGGCAGCTGCTGTTTGGCGAGCAGGTGACCGTGCTGCATGAGGCGTCGGGCTGGGCCTATGTGCAGGCCGAAAAGGATGGCTATTGCGGGCATGTTCTGCAAAGCACCCTCGGCATCCCGCGCAGCGCCACCCACCGCGTCTGCGTTCCTGCCACCCATGCCTATCGCGACGCCGATCTGAAATCGCCGGACCTGCTGAGCCTCAGCTACGGTGCGCGCGTCACGGTCACGGCAGAGACCAAGGATTTCGCCGAAACCCCGCAGGGGCACATTCCGCGCGGCCATCTTGCCGCCGTCGAGAGCCATGAGGCCGACCCCGCGCAGATCGCCGCGCTATTCCTTGGCACGCCCTATCTCTGGGGCGGCAACAGCCGTTGGGGGATCGATTGTTCGGGCCTCGTGCAGGCGGCGCTGCGGGCCTGCGGCATCCCCTGCCCCGGTGACAGCGACCAGCAAGAGAAGACGGTGGGCGCCCCCGTCAGCGACGCCTATCAACGCAATGATCTGTTATTCTGGAAAGGCCATGTCGCGCTGGTGGTGGACGGCGAGACGATGATCCACGCCAATGCCCACGCCATGGCCGTGAGCTATGAAAACATCGCCGAGGCCATCGCCCGGATCAAAGCGGGCGGTGACGGCCCGGTGACGGCACATCGCCGGCCCGGCGTTTAATCTACTGCGCGGATCAGCTTGCGCTCCAACACGCGCAGCACGGCCTTCAGGTCATGGCCCCGGCGCAGCACCTGCCCGCCGGTGCCCACCACCGCATACATCCCCTGCCGGTTGCGCAGCTTGGGCCGCTTTTCGATCCGGTAAAGCGGTATCTCAGCCGTGCGGCGAAAGACCGAAAAGACGGCCACGTCCTTAAGGTGCGAAATCCCGTAGTCACGCCACTCCCCCGCCGCGACCATACGCCCGTAGAGCGATAGGATCAGCGACAGTTCGGTGCGGTGAAAGGCGACCTGTTCGGCAGGGCGCTCGAAAGCCGTGATCGGCGATGGGGGCTCTATGCTCATGGCTTTACAGTTGACCCTGGCGGGGGCCAAATCAAGCCCTGAGATGGCCGAAAGCGCGGCTCAAAATTTCTTGAAAGCGTTACAGAATTGTGCAACCAATCTTGAAAATGAAACACAAAGGCATGACGGAATGACCCCAGACGCCCGCGCCCGCAAATGTGCCAAGGTGATGTTCGCCCGAGATTCCGCCTCGGCCGGATTGGGCATGCGGATCGACGAGGTCACCCCCGGCGGCGCGGTTTTGTCGATGTCGGTGCGCCCCGACATGCTGAACGGGCATGGGATTTGTCATGGCGGTTTCATCTTTACGCTGGCCGACAGCGCCTTTGCCTTTGCCTGCAACAGCTACAACCAGACCACTGTCGCCCAGCAGAACCAAATCACCTATCTCAGCCCCGGCCAGCCGGAGGAGCGGCTGACTGCCACCGCACGCGAAGTGTCGCGCAGCGGTCGGTCGGGCATCTATGACGTGACCGTCACGGGCGAGGATGACCGTGTCGTGGCCCTGTTTCGCGGGCTGTCCCGCAGCATTAAAGGCCAGTTATTTACCGAGGAGGAGCCGACCTGATGAAAGACCTGACCCCCGCGAAGGACACGCTCGACCCGATTGAGATCGCCAGCCGGGACGAGATCAGCGCCCTGCAATTGGACCGACTGAAATGGTCCCTGCGCCATGCCTATGACAACGTCCCTTTCTACAAGCAAAGCTTCGACGATGCGGGCGTGCATCCCGATGATCTGAAACAGCTTTCCGATCTTTCGCGCTTTCCCTTCACGGTAAAGACTGACCTGCGTGACAATTACCCCTTTGGCATGTTCGCCGTGCCGCGCGATCAGGTGGCGCGCATTCACGCGTCCTCCGGCACCACCGGGCAGCCGACCGTGGTGGGCTATACCAAGGACGATCTGGCGAACTGGGGGCAAGTCGTCGCCCGCTCCCTGCGCGCGGCGGGGATGCGCCCGGGCGACATGCTGCACAATGCCTATGGCTATGGGCTGTTCACCGGCGGCTTGGGCATCCACCTCGGCGCCGATGCGCTTGGCCTGTCGACCGTGCCGATCTCGGGCGGGATGACCCCGCGCCAAGTGCGCCTGATCGAAGATTTCGCCCCCAAGGGCATCACGGTCACCCCCTCCTACGCGCTGTCGATCTTGGATGAGTTTGCCAAACAGGGCATCGACCCGCGTCAATCCTCGCTCGAAGTCGGCATTTTCGGGGCCGAACCCTGGACCAACGCCATGCGGCAGGAGATCGAGCAGGCCTTCGACATGCATGCGGTCGACATCTACGGGCTCAGCGAAGTCATGGGCCCCGGCGTGTCGATGGAATGCGTGGAAACCAAGGACGGGCTGCACATCTGGGAAGACCACTTCTACCCCGAGATCATCAACCCCGAGACGGGCGCCCCTGTGGAGGATGGCGAAATGGGCGAGTTGGTCTTCACCTCGCTCACGAAACAGGCTTTCCCGATCATCCGCTACCGCACCCGCGATCTGACCCGTCTGCTGGCGGGCACCGCGCGTTCCATGCGGCGGATGGAAAAGGTCACCGGGCGCAGTGACGACATGATTATACTGCGCGGCGTCAACGTCTTCCCCACCCAGATCGAAGAGGCGCTGATGGCCACGCCCGGCTTGGCCCCGCATTTCCAGATCGAACTTTCGCGCCCCGACCGGATGGATCAGATGCGCGTGCTGTGCGAATGCGCGGATGCCAGCATCACCACCGACGCCCGGGCCGCCGCGATCAAAGCGCTGTCGGCGCAGATCAAACAGACCGTCGGCATCTCGGTCACGGTTGAGGTCATGGACGTGGGCGGCGTTGCCCGGTCCGAGGGCAAAGCCGTGCGTATTCTCGACAACCGCCCCAAGGGCTAGGGAAAGACCCTAGCCGCAGGTGACTTTGGCGATTTTGCCTTCCGCGTCCAAGACGATGTTGGTGCGGTTGGGATTGGCGTCCATCGTCACCGGGTCGCCCTCTGTATAGACGCGCTTGGGCTCGGAGACGATGCTCGCCGCCGATTTCGGGCGACCGATCAGCCCCCACCAACTGCCTTCTTTGCAGGTGTCGGTCGGGCGCTCGGCGGCGGCAAGCTCTTCTTGCCCGTCATCTTCAGAGGGGCTGGAGCTGTCGTTCACCGCGTTCACGACCGACTCCGGCAGCGGTTTGGGCTTGGCCGGGCTGCTGGGGGTTTCGGACCGCGCCGGGGCCTCGGGTTCCGGCGATGGCGGGGGTGTGGTGGCCGCAGGCGCGGGGGCCGGGATCGGGTTCTGCACCGGCGCTGTCGATAATTCAGCGCATCCGGCCAGCACTAGGGGTGCCAAGAAAACTACTCTCATATTCCAAACCTCGTTCTTCGCGTGGCGTCCATCCCGCAACAGGTAGCTCCCTGACCCGCCCCGCCAAGGGCCGGGCGCTTTGCCCTTGCTGGAACCTGCCGATAGGACTGCTGGGGCAGCGATATCACGGAGCCGCCCGGGGCGTTCCCGCTGGCCGCAACCCCATGAGCGCGCGGGTGGTGCCGATCGGTTCGGCCAAGGCCTAAGCCCCTGCCCCATTGCACCCCAAGGGCGGGCTGGCTAATGCTTGACCCATGGTCGCGATCTTCCTGAAAACCCTGCCGTTCTTTGCGCTGATCGGCCTTGGCTACTGGGCCGGGCGCACGCGGTTTTTCTCTGCCGAAGCGACGGCCTATCTCACCAAATTCGTCTTCTACTTCGCCCTCTCGGCGATGCTGTTCCGCTTTTCCGCCAATCTGTCCTTGGCCGAGGTCTGGGACAGCCGCCTTGTCGCCGCCTACCTCTGGGGGACGGCCTTCGTCTATGCCATCGCCAGCCTAGTCGGCTTTTTGCGCGGGCTCGATGTGGCCACCAACGGGATCGAGGCGCAATGCGCCGTGATCGGCAACACCGGCTTTCTGGGCGTGCCGATGCTGACGCTGCTCTTAGGGCCGGATGCCATCGGCCCAGTGCTGCTGGCGCTGACCGTCGACATGATCATCTTTTCCAGCCTGATCGTGATCCTGATCACCGGCTCCCGCGAGGGGCAATTGCGGCTGGCGACGCTCAAGATCGTCGGGATCGGCCTGCTGAAAAACCCGATGATCGTCGCCATTACACTCGGTTTCCTCTGGTCCGGCTTCGGCATCCCGATCCCCGTGCCGCTGAACGAATTTCTGGCCATCCTTGGCGGCGCTGCCACCCCCGGTGCCCTTTTTGCCATCGGCGCCTCGCTGGCCTCTAAATCCGCCGAACGGATCGAGATCGCGGGCTGGCTGACCTTTTGCAAACTGGTGCTGCACCCGCTCTTCGTAGCCTTTGGTGCACTGTTTCTCTTCGGCGTCGACCCATACAAAGCCGGGGTTATCATCGCCACCGCCTCTCTCCCGGTCGCAGGCAATGTCTATATGTTGGCCCAACACTACGGCGTCGCCCCTCAGCGGGTCTCTGCCGCCATTCTCGTTTCAACCACGGTCAGTATCGTGACCGTCAGCCTTGTCGTAGGCTGGGTCTCGGCCCTGTGACACACTCAAGTTCGAAAGGAACGCTGCCATGAAAACCATCTCGAAAAACGCCTGTTTCGGTGGCACGCAGGGGGTCTACTCCCACGCCTCCGACACCTGCGGCTGCGACATGACATTCGGCCTGTTTCTCCCCGCCGAGGCGCAGGACGGCCCGGTCCCGGTGCTGTGGTATCTCTCGGGGCTGACCTGCACCCATGAAAACGCCATGACCAAGGCGGGCGCGCAGGCTTGGGCCGCGGAGCATGGCATCGCGCTGGTCTTCCCCGACACCTCCCCGCGTGGTGAAGCTGTGGCCGATGATGACGCTTACGACCTTGGCAAAGGCGCGGGGTTCTATGTGAACGCGACCCAAGACCCATGGGCGGCGCATTACCAGATGTGGGACTATCTGGCCGAGGAACTGCCCGCCCTGCTCGGCGAAAACTTCGCCCTCGATATGGAGCGTCAAGGCATCACCGGCCATTCCATGGGCGGGCACGGCGCGCTGACGCTGGCGATGAACCTGCCGGGGCGCTTCCTCTCAGTCTCCGCCTTCGCGCCGATCACCCACCCGACGGCGAGCGACTGGGGCAAGAAGCAGCTCACCGCCTATCTCGGGTCCGACGAGAGCACATGGACGAAACACGACAGCACGCTCCTGATGCGCGAAAAGGGCTTCGACGGGCCCGTGCTGATCGACCAAGGGGCGAGCGACCAGTTCCTCGACCTCTTGATGCCCGAAGCCTTGGCCGAGGCCATGGCGGCAAAACGTCAGCAGGGCAGCTTCCGCATGCAGCCGGGCTATGACCACAGCTATTTCTTCGTGGCAAGCTTCATGGAGGATCACGTCGCCTTCCATGCCGACGCGCTCTACGCGGGCTGAGCCATGACCGCGCTTTACATCGACGCCGACGCCTGCCCCGTGAAGGGCGAGGCCGAGCGGGTGGCGACCCGGCACAAGATCAAGATGTTCCTCGTCTCCAACGGCGGGCTGCGTCTGTCGCAGAACCCGCTGGTCGAAGTCGTGATCGTACCCGACGGGCCCGATGTGGCCGACATGTGGATCGCCGAGCGGTGCGGGCCGGGCGACGTGGTGGTGACGGGGGACATCCCGTTGGCCGCCAAATGCGTCGAGGCGGGCGCAAGGGTGCTGAAACACAACGGCGAGGCGCTGACCGCGCGCAACATCGGCAACGTGCTGGCCACCCGCGACCTGATGGCCGACCTGCGCGCCGCCGACCCCTTCCGCCAAGGCGGCGGCAAGGGGTTTACAAAGGCCGACCGCTCCCGTTTCCTCGAAGCATTGGAGCGGGAACTGCGCGCGGCGGCGCGGGGGTAGGCCCGCGTTAAGCAATTGTTAGGGCAAGTGATATGACACCACAGGCGGTCGTTTTCGACATCGGCAACGTATTGATCGAATGGCAACCGGAGCGGTTTTACGACAGTGTCATCGGCGAAGATCGCCGCCGCGCCATGTTCGACGCCGTGGACCTGCACGGCATGAACGACCGCGTCGACAGCGGCGAGAATTTCCGCGACACGATCTATGCCATGGCCGAGGCGACGCCTGAGTGGGGCGATGAAATCCGCCTCTGGCACGACCGCTGGATCGAGATGGCCGCCCCGGTGATCGACCACTCCCTGCGGTTGAAGAATGCGCTGCAAGCGCGTGGCATCCCGGTCTTCTCGCTCACCAACTTCGGCATTCAAAGCTATGATTTGGCCGCGACCCATTACCCTTTCCTGCGCGAGTTCGACCGTGATTTCATCTCCGGCCACCTCGGCATGATCAAACCCGCGCCCTCGATCTACGAGGCCGTGGAAAAGGGCAGCGACCTGCCGCCCGAAGCCCTGCTTTTCACCGACGACCGCGCCGACAACATCGCCGCCGCCGCCGCGCGGGGCTGGCAAACCCACCATTTCACCGGGCCGCAGGGCTGGGCCGACCGTCTGGTCGCCGCCGGCCTGCTGAGCCGCGAGGAGGCCGCATGACCGACATTCCGAACATCTCCTTCGACGCGGGCGAGGCGCTGCTGGATTGGATCGCGCTTACCGATGCGCTGGCCGCGGGCCACGACCTGCCGAAGGCCGAGATCGTCGACACGTTCCTCTACCGCGGCAAGGACACGCTCTTAAGCCGCGCGGCATGGATCGACGGGCTGGGCATCGCGGTGAAATCCGCCACGATCTTCCCCGGCAACCCGGACCGCGAGGTGCCGATGGTCAACGGCGGCGTCTCGCTTTTCGATGATGTCACAGGCACGCTCTCCGCCATCGTGGACTTCCACCTTGTCACCAAGTGGAAGACCGCGGGCGACAGCCTGCTGGCCGCGCGTCGGCTGGCCCGACCGGACAGCGAGAACATCCTGATCGTCGGCGCGGGCACCCAAGGCCGGGCGCTGCACGCGGCCTATTCCGCCGTCTTCCCGCAGGCGCGTTTCACCGTCTGGAACCGCACCGCGAAAAACGCCGAGACCATGGCCGCAGAGCTCAAGATCAACGTGGCGACCGATCTGGAGCAAGCCGTGCGCGCCGCAGATATCGTCACCTCTGCCACCATGTCGACCGACCCGCTGATCGAGGGCGATTGGTTGCAACCCGGCCAGCACGTCGATCTCATCGGCGCCTACCGCCCCGACATGCGCGAGGTCGACGACACGGCGCTGCTGCGCGCCCGCATCTTCGTCGACAGTTTCGACACCACCATCGGCCATATCGGAGAGATCAACATCCCGCTTGAGGCAGGCACCATCACCCGCGACCACTTAGTCGCGGATTACTACGACCTTGCGCGCTTCACTCGGCAAAACGACGATGAGATCACCCTGTTCAAAAACGGCGGCGGCGCGCATCTGGACCTTATGACCGCGCGGCATATTCTGGAAAGCTGGCGGGCGCGTTAAGCGGTCACCAGCCCTTCCAGCCGTTTCTCGCGGATCGGCAGATGCACCACGGCGCTAAAGGCCCCCACGGCCACGCCCACCCACCAGACGCCGGTATAGCTGCCGTAGATGTCGTACATGCGCCCGCCCAGCCAGACGCCGAGGAAGCTGCCCAGCTGGTGGCTGAAAAAGACGATCCCATAGAGCGTGCCCATGTAGCGCAGCCCGTAGATATGCGCGACGAGGCCGGAGGTCAGCGGCACCGTGGCGAGCCAGAGCGCGCCCATGCCCACAGAGAACAGGATCACCGTCATCGGCGTGATCGGGAACATGATGAAGGCCGCGGCAATCACTGTGCGCCCGACGTAGATCCCCGCCAGCAGGTATTTCTTGGAATAGCGCTTGCCCGCCCAGCCCGCCAGCAGCGTGCCCGCGATATTGGCCAGACCAATGAGCGAGATCGCCACCGCGCCGAGCGCCGAGGTGGTGGTGATGCCGATGTTGTGTAGCACGCCGCCCGCAAGGATCGGGCCGCACATTTCGGTCACGAAGGCCGGGAAATGGGCGGTGATGAAGGCGAGTTGGTAGCCGCAGGAAAAGAAGCCCAGAAAGATCAGCGTATAGGAGGGATCGCGGAAGGCCTTGCCGAGGATCTGGCCCATCGATTCCTCAAGCTCGGCCCGGCTCGCCATCGCAGGCGCACGCATCATCGGCAGCGTGAGCAGCATCAACAGGATCACCCCCGCGAAGCTGACGAAGGTCATCTGCCATGACATGAAGCTCAGCATCCATTCCGCCACCGGCGCGCCGAAGACTTGGCCCGCGCTGCCCGCCGCCGTGGCAATCGCCAGCGCCATTGAGCGGTTCTCGTCTGAGGCCGCCCGCCCCACCACGGCGAGGATCACGCCAAAGCCAGTACCCGCGATGCCGAAGCCCACGAGCCAGGCATAGGTCTGGTGCTCGATCGGCGTCGCGGAATTGGCCGACAAGAGCAGCCCCACCGCATAGACCACCGCCCCGATGATAATCGCCCGCCTATCGCCAATCTTCTCCGCCAGCGCGCCAAAGATCGGCTGCCCGATGCCCCAAGCGAGGTTTTGGATCGCGATGGCGAGGGAGAACTCGCTGCGCGCCCATGCGAATTCCTCGGCAATGGGGATCTGGAACACGCCGAAGGAGGCCCGCACGGCGAAGCTGACCATGATGATGATACATCCGACCATCAGGACCGGGGTGAACAGGGGCGCGCGGCTTTGCATGGAAGTGTTCCTTTCCGCGGCAGATTATGGGTTTCCCGGGCGTCGTCAATTGCGCATCTGCGAAGACTGGCCAGCCCGCCCGCGCTGCCGTAAACATGGCCCCGTGCAAAAGACGGGAAGCTGATGGACGAGATCGACAACAAGATCATCGCGGAACTGCGCCGCGACGCGCGCATGTCCTATTCCGCGCTGGCCGCCACCACCGGCCTGTCGCGGGTGACGGTGCGGGCGCGGGTCGAACGTCTGGTCAGCTCAGGCGCGATTTTGGGCTTCACGCTGATCCTGAAAGAAGACATGCGCCACAGCCCGATCCGGGGCCATACGCTCTTGGCCATCGAAGGCGCGGGCACCGACCGGATCAAACGCATTCTTGCAGGCATGCCCGCGGTGCAGGCGATCCACGCAACCAATGGCAAATGGGATTTGATTGTCGAGACGGGGACGGAGACCGTCGAAGAACTCGACAGCGTGCTGGGCCAAATCCGCCGCATTCAGGGGGTAAGCTCAAGCGAGACGAACCTGCTGCTGGCCACCCAGATGACGGTCACGACCTAGGCTATTGCACCGAGAGGACGACCACCTCGACCCGCCGGTTCTGTTCGCGCCCCGCTTCGGTCAGGTTGCTGTCGCGCGGCGCGAGATAGCCCGCGCCCTGCGCCTCCAGCCGGTTAGGGGCCACGTCATAGCGCTCAACCAACCGATCCCGCACTGCCTCTGCCCGCCTGCGCGACAGGGCGGTATTGGCGTCCAAACTGCCCACCGCATCAGTATGACCGACCAGCGCCACCCGCAGACCCGGCTCTGCCTTGAGCAATTCGGCAAGCCGCGCGAGGGTCGCAAAGGGGCCGGGGCCAAGCGCGGAGGTGCCGGTTTCGAACTCCAACCGGTTCAGCACCAGATGCCCCTCGGTCTTTAGCGTCGCTGCAAAATCCCCCGTGGCGCTGGCAAGCGGCACCTCCCCCGTAGCCGCAGGCGTGACAGGGGGGCTGTCACCCTCCGCCGCGTCGCCGCTGCGGGCTTGGATGATCTGCACATAGGCCGAGGTCGCCGCCGTGCTGGCAAGGATGCTGATCGCCTCGGTCGGTGTGCCATCATCCGCCCGACGCAGGGCGGTGATGAAGTGGAAGGCCCGCAGGTTCACATACATGTTCGGCCCCGGCAGCACCTCGATCGCAAAGCGGAAATCGAACCCGCCGCAGTCTCGCGCGGCGCAGTCGAGCACGATGTCAAAGCCCGCCTCTGCAAGCTGCCGCCGCAGCGGGCGCATCACCTGCAAGGCGGTCAGCCCCGGCGTGTCCATCCGCCAAGCGGCGCGGCGCACGTGGCCATCGACATGGACCCGCGCCACCTGCCCCTCGGCATAAACGCCCACGGGCGCGGCGTAGCGATCCGGCGCGGTGTTGCGTTCCGCCGTCAGCCGCGCGGTGCTGGGCAGCGCCAGTTCAAGCGCCGCCGCCGGGGCCGCCAGCAGCACCCCGGCCAGAGCCGCCGCGACGCGCGCCCGGATCATCGCGCCTGCGCGTGGTAATCGTCGTTTGGGCGCATGTCGGTGGCGCTGGCCACCCGGTTGGTCATGTTAAAGAAACCCGCCACGCTGGCGATGTCAAAGATGTCACGGTCGGTGAAGCCTACGTCGCGCAGCGCCTGACGGTCGGCCTCCTCAACCTTGGCGCTCGCCTCGGTCAGTTTGACGGCGAAATCCAACATGGCGCGTTGTTTGGCGCTGATCTTGGCAACCCGGTAGTTCATCACCAGCGCCTCGCCCAACTGCGGATCGCCCGACATTTCGCGCACCGCCGCCCCATGAGCGACGAGGCAATAGTAGCATTTGTTGACCGAAGACACCGCCACCGCGATCATCTCACGCTCAAGCTTGCTGAGCGCGCTGTCGCCCAGCATCAGGTCATTATACATGCCGGTGAAGGCGTTCAGCTTGTCGATGTCAAAGGCATAGGCGCGCAGCACATTTGGCACCATCCCGAGCTTTTCCTGACAGACATCGAAATACTTCTGCGTCGCCTCGGGCAGCGGATCGACCATCGGCAGATCAAGGGCGGTGGGCATATCGTTGGCCATGGTCTTATCCTTCACTCAGTGCTTTGACGGTAATGATAGTGCCCGACCGGGGCAAAGCCCAGCTTGGCATAGAGCGCCTGCGCACGGGTATTGGTATCGACGCAGAGCACCGACAACCGCGTGGCCCCCTGCGCCTGCCCCCAATGGGCGGCGGCCCGCATCAGCCAAGTCGCCACGCCTTGGCGTTGTTGATGGGGCAGCACCTCAACCGCGTGGACCATACAGATATCATTGTGCACCCCGGCAAAGGCCACCCCCGCGGGTTTCTCGTTCCAGCGGGCAAGGATGCCAGTCTTGGTTGCGGCACGGTCCATCACGGCAAGGCGCGCGGGGCCGACCCCGCCGGCGGCCCAGACCTCGGCCATGATCGCCAGCGGCTCCCAGATGCAAAAGGCGGTGACCGGGGGCATCGGCAAATCCGTCAGTCGGGTGATCGGCAGGCTCAGCACCGTGACCGGATCGACCACGTCGTAGCCCCGTGCGGCCAGCAGCGCGTCGAGGTCATCTTCCCCCGCGTGCACCATGAACAGCGGGCGCTGGTCCATCTCGCGCATCGCGGCTTCGGCGGTCGGAATGTCGGCGTCGGTTATCGCCCCGCGCGCCGTCGCCGCCGAGACCCGTTTGCCGCCGCCCTGCCCTTCGCGCAGGGTCCAGGGGCCGTGCTCGAAGCGCCGCGCGGCGGGCCATGTCGCGTCGCCCGCGTCGAAAAACGCCTGCGCCTCGCTCATGCGAAGGCGGCCTTGAGCTTGGCCATCGCGGCTTCGACCATCCCCGGATCGCTGCCCCGGATCACCACATGCGCGCCAAAGACACCGTCCTTTTGAAACGGGTAGCTGCCCATGGACAAATGCGGATATTCCTCGGCCAGCGCCCCCAGCGGCCCGGCGATATCGCCCTCGCCCCGGTCGATGCGCAGGGTCTCACTGATCAGCGGCGCCCCCCCGGTCAGCCCCGGCAAGACACTGGCGACCATGGCCTGAAACACCGCAGGCACCCCGGCCATCACATGCACGTTTTCGACGATGAACCCCGGCGCGGCAGAGACCGGGTTCTCGATCAGCGCGGCGCCTTCAGGGATGCGCGCCATGCGCAGGCGCGCCGCGTTCATCTCGGTCCCCGCGCGGGCGTAATGTTCCGCCAAAATCTCGCGCGCATCGTCGCGCACGTCGATGTCGCGGGTAAAGGCGGCGGCGATGCAATCGGCGGTGATGTCGTCATGGGTCGGCCCGATCCCGCCCGAGGTGAAGACATGGGTATAGGCCGAGGACAGCGCCTGCACGGCGGCGATGATCGCCCCGTGATCGTCCGAGACCACGCGCACTTCGCGCAGGTCGATCCCCACTTTCGTCAACTCCCCCGCAAGGTGATGCATATTGCTGTCACGGGTCCGGCCCGAGAGGATTTCGTCGCCGATCACGATCATCGCGGCGGTGGGGTTTGACATGGGGCGGCTCCTTGAGGATGGCGTCCCTTCGGTATAGGCCGCGCCCCATGCGCTTTCAAACCCAACTTGTCCCCGCCCTGCTGATCCGCCGCTACAAACGCTTTCTGGCCGATTGCAGGCTTGAGGAGACGGGCGAAGAGGTGGTGGCCCATTGCGCCAACCCCGGCTCGATGATGGGGCTGGCGGAACCGGGCAGCCGGATTTGGCTGGAGCCGAACGACGATCCAAAGAAGAAGCTCAACTACGGCTGGCGGTTGGTGGACCATGAGAACGGCCATTTCACCGGCGTCGACACCGCCCTGCCCAACCGCGCGATGAAGGCGGCGCTGATCGCGGGTGAGGTCGCCCCGCTCGCCGCCTATACCGAGGTGCGGCCCGAGGTGAAATACGGCGAAAACTCCCGCATCGACTTTCTGCTCAGCGGCGATGGCCTGCCCGATGCCTATGTCGAGGTGAAATCCGTCACCCTGTCACGCGAAACGGGACTGGCCGAGTTTCCCGACAGCGTGACCGCGCGCGGGGCGAAGCATCTGGGCGAATTGGCGCGGATGGCTGAGGCTGGGCACCGCGCCGTGCTGCTCTATCTGGTGCAGCGCACCGATTGCACGCAGATGCGCCTCGCCGCCGATATCGACCCGACCTATGCCGCCGCCTCCCAAGCCGCGCGGGCGGCGGGGCTGGAAATCTATGCCATCGGCACCCATATCACGCCCCAAGCCGTCACACTGGCGCAACCGATCCCCTTCGCGGGCTGAGCCGCTCTGGCCCTCGCCCGAAAGCCACGTTAAGTAGGAGCGAACACAAGCATGGAGAGAGCGGTGAACAACGCACACCGAGGCCGCCAGACGCGCGACGGCATTCGCATTTACGAGCCTTCCGATCATGCCGGGATGCAGGCAGCGGGCCGTCTCGCCGCCACCATCCTCGACGAGATCGCAGAGCATGTCTTCCCCGGTCAAACCACCGGAGAGTTGGACCGCCTGATCGAAGAGAAGGTCAACGCCGCCGGGGCGAAATCCGCCACCATCGGCTACAAGGGCTACAAACACGCCAGCTGCATCTCGGTGAACCATGTGGTCTGCCACGGGATCCCCAGCGACAAGAAGCTGAAAGACGGCGACATCCTGAACATCGACGTGACCGTCATCGTCGATGGCTGGTTCGGCGATACCAGCCGCATGTATGTAGCGGGCAAACTGTCGCGCAAGGCCGAGCGGTTGATCAACGTGACCCACGACAGCCTGATGCGCGGGATCGAAGCGGTGAAGCCGGGCAACACCTTTGGCGACATTGGCCATGCGATCCAGACCTTTGTGGAAAGCCACCGCATGTCGGTCGTGACCGACTTCTGCGGGCACGGTTTGGGGCAGGTCTTCCACGCGCCGCCCAACGTGCTGCACTACGGCCGCCCGGGCACCGGTGCTGTGCTTGAGCCGGGCATGTTCTTCACCATCGAGCCGATGGTGAACCTTGGCCGGGCCGAGACCAAGACCCTCGCCGACGATTGGACCGCCGTCACCCGCGACAAATCTCTCTCGGCGCAGTTCGAACATTCGGTCGGCGTGACCGAAGACGGGGTCGAGATTTTCACCCTCTCGCCCGGCGACCTGTTCCACCCGACTTACAAAACCGACTAAACGCGGCGGGGGCAGCGCCCCCGCCCGCCTATGCGTCAATGGCAACCAGATGGTTGTCCCATGCCCGCTTGGCCGTGGTCAGCCGTGACAGGGCAGTATCTTGCAACGACAAGATACCGCCCAGCCCATCCGTGGCGACGAAACCGCCCCGGCCCGGTGCCAGCCCACAGACATCGGCGCGGCGGTGGCTGGCGAGGAAAGCACCCTTGCTGTCAAAGACATGCAGCCGCCCGCCGCGCGGTGAAGTGATCCCGACCGCCCTGCCATCGGCGGCAAATGCCACGCTGCCCGCGTAGCCCTGCATCGCGATTTGCTCGGCCAGATCGGCCTCGGCCAAGATCGGCTCTTCCCCGCGCCGATGCAGACCCAGCAGCGGCACGCCGTCGCCCGGTTCCCCCTGCCATTGCATCGCAAAGGCCACCTGCCCGTCCGGCGCCAAGGCCAGATGCCGGATCGAGTTCTTATGCAGATCATCGGGCAGCGAAACCTGTTCCAGCACCTCACCCGAGAGGCTGACATAAGACAGATTGGGCCGCATCACATCAATGTTCAACTTCTCCCGCCCGCTGTCGGGATGGGTTCGGATGCCGCCATTGGCCACGACCAGCACATCCTCGGCCCAGCGGCGGATTTCATGGGGGCCGACCCCGCCCGAGGCGATCTCTCCGATCCGGGCATAGCCCTTGGCGCGGGACCACAGGCCGATGCGCCCTTCGCCGCTGTCGATGTCATTCTCACTGGTGGCGAGGATGGCCCCGGCCTGCAAAAATGCCCCATGCCCGTAGAAGTGCCGCCCCTCCGGCGCGTCGAGCCTGTGGGCCACACGGCCCTTTTCGCAGTCGATCACCAGCGCGAACCGGCCCGGACGGCGGGCAAAGGCGACCGCCTCGGGCGCGGTGGGATGGGCGGCAGCGGCATGGCCCCGGTCGGGCAGCGGAATGCGAAAAATGTCGTGGCCGGTCCCGTCCAGCCCGAAAAGCGCATAGGCCCCCGAAGGATCACGCGCGGCGGCAAGGTAGACGGGGCTCCCGGCGGCGGCCCAGCCCATCGCCGGCAGGCTCGACGCCGCGGCGATACCGGCAAGGAAATGGCGGCGCGAGGGCATCAATCCCCATCCGCCGAATTGAACCCGACCGAAACGCCAAGCGCCGGGGCGATCTCTGCCCCCACCGCCTCGGAAATGGCGCGCACATCGTTTTGCAGCGCCTCGACCCGGATACGGCTGATCGGATCGGCCACCCCGGCAAAAACGGGGTCTTCCAATGCACGCGCGGCGCTCAATGCGCGGTCGAATGCGGCATCGGTCTTGGGGGTGGGCGCGTCCGACAGCGTGTCGGCCAGACCATGCAATGCTTCGAGCGACAGGACCACATTGCGCAGGCTGCGGCCCGAACGGCGCGCCTCGGCCACCTGCGGTTTGGGGGCGTCGAAACGGCCCATCGGGCGGCCCAGACGTTGGTCGGCGACGAAGTCCAACCCGGTGGCGAGGGCGGTGTAAAGCGCCTGAGACGCCTCGCGCGGGCTGAGGAAACGGTCATTGCCCGCCTCCCCTGCGCTGCGGAGCGTGGTCGCGAAGTCCTCGCGCCATGCGGTGTCGACATCCCGCCCCAGTTCCGCCAGATCGGCCGCCATCGCGCGGGCCAGTGCGCAGCTATAGCTGTCAGCCTCGTAGCCCGCGAAATCCTCGTCATAAAGCAGCCGTTCCAGTGCAAAGAGCCCGCGCGCGGCGATGGAGACTTCGGCGTAATCACCGCTTGTCGCGATCGGGTCTTCTTCGGCCACCATCCGCGCCACGCTGCGCCCCACCATGCCGCGCGTATCGGGCCAAAAGGCGATGGCCAGCCCGCGCCCGTCCTCTTCCAACGGTCCAAGGGTCAGATGCGCGATGCCCATCCATGCGTCGAAGGCCTCCTGATAGGCCGGGCGCAGGGCGGCATCGGTGCAATCGGCCTGCGCCGCCGTATCAAGCGCCGCCGTGGCCGAGGCGAAACGGGCGGTGCCGGGCAGCGCGTGATCTTGGATCACCTCCTCCACCCCGGCGAGGGCGGGGGCGGCGGTCAGAAGGAAGGTGGCGGTCAGCAGGCTGCGCATCAGAGGCTCTCCAGATAGCGGATCAGGGCGTCACGGTCGGCTTTGGGCATGTCGACCACGGCATCACGGGCGGGCTGGGCTTCGCCGCCGTGCCAGAGCACCGCTTCGAGCAGTGACCGCGCGCGCCCATCGTGCAGGAATTGGGTATGGCCGTTGACCTGTTCGGTCAAGCCGATGCCCCAGAGCGGCGCAGTGCGCCATTCGCGCCCGTTCGCGCGGCCCTCGGGGCGGTTGTCGGCCAGCCCTTCGCCCATGTCATGCAGCAAAAGGTCGGTCATCGGCCAGATCAGTTGGAAGCTCTGCTCGGGCTGGTCCTCCAACCGTTCGGTCACGAATTTCGGCTGGTGGCAGGAGGTGCAGCCGACCTCATGGAACACCGCCTTGCCGCGCAGCACCTCAGGCGCGCCGACATCGCGGCGGGCGGGCACGGCTAGGTTGCGGCTGTAGAAGGTCACCAGATCCAGCCCTTCGGCGTCGATCTCGGTGCCACGCGCGTCACCATCCCCATGGGGTGCCGCGCGGCAGGCGGTCTGCTCTGCCGTGCAATCGCCCCATGCCGCGTCGAAAATGGGGGAGGAAATGCCGATGTCCCCCGCAAAGGCGCTGGCGGATTGCTCGCGGATCGTCGGCGCCCCGGCTTTCCAGCCGAAGCGGCCCAGCATCGGACGCGCGTGTTCGAAGGACCAGACAATCTGTGCTCGGCCCGAAATGCCATCGCCATCGGCGTCCTCCGGGTCGGCCAGCGCCAAGATATCTGCCGCTGGGATCGCCTCCAACAGGCCCAAGCCGATCATCGGCGGGGCGACGCGGGGGCTGAGCATCGCGCCCTCGGCCAAGGGGCCATAGCCGAGGTCTTCGGCACTGTAGGTCGGGCGGCGCAGGCTGGCGGTCTCCCCCTCCGACAGGGCGACTTCCACCTCTTCATAACGCACGCCGAGACGGTATTCCGCCGGATGGCCCGCCACCCCGAAATCCTGCAATTGCCCACCATAGACCGGATCGGGCCGCGTGCGCGGGGTCTTGTCGCCGACCGAGAGCAGGAAGGCCTCGATCTCGCTCATCGCCTCTTCGGGGGGCGTGGGAACCGAGATGCGCAGGAACATCGACACCGCATCATCCTGAGGCCCCTCGGGCGGATGGCCGCGCCCGTCTTTCAGGTGGCAGCGCTGGCAGGAACGCGCGTTGAAGAGCGGCCCCAGCCCGTCAGAGGCCAGCGTCGACGAGGGCGAAGAGACCCAGAGTTTTTTGAACAGACCGTTGCCGACCTTGAAGTCCAACTCACGCTCGAAAGGGATATTGCCTGAAGGCAGCGAAAACGCATCGGCATTGCCGCGCGGGCTGACCGTGGCGGCCCCTGCCGGGTTCGTCTCAAAGGGTTCGGGCTTGTCGAATTCGGTCGCGGGGGCGGTGACCTTGGCGATCCGGGCGGCCTCTTCCGCGGTGCGAGGGATCACCTTCAGATGCGGTTCCTCCAAGGCTTGCGGAGCGGCGGCGGCCATGCTCGCGGCGGCCACCGTGAGCATCGGAATGAGGAATCGCATGGGGAATGCCTTGGATAAACGGCAGGCCCGAAACCGGGCCTGCCTGTCGCGGTTACTTGCTGTCGTCTGTCGGCTTGGCCTGAAGCTGGCCATAGACGGCCTCGCCCAGTTCCGCCTGAAGCGCCAGTTGGGTTTCGAGGAAGTCGATATGCCCTTCCTCATCGGCGATCAATTCTTCGAACAGGTTCTTCGAGACATAATCGCCCACCTGATCGCAGTGATTGCGCGCTTCGATATAGAGGGTGCGGGCCTCATGCTCGGCGGCGAGATCGGCCTCCAGACATTCCTTGACCGTTTCACCAATGCGCAGCGCGTCCAGCTTTTGCAGGTTGGGGTGCCCTTCGAGGAAGATGATCCGCTCTATCAGCTTGTCGGCGTGGTTCATCTCTTCGATGCTTTCCTCGCGCGATTTATCGGCAAGCCGACCATAGCCCCAGTCTTCTTGCAGGCGGTAATGCAGCCAATACTGGCTGACCGCCGTCAATTCGCTGCGCAATGCAGCGTTGAGATATTCGATGACCTTGTCGTCGCCCTTCATGAACCTGTCTCCTTGTTTGGTTTCGCCTGACGTAGAGTGGTTTTCAGCACAGGCACGGAAAAGTTGCCATTTCCGCGCATGGTAGACAAGAAGAGAGGCATGCACCCCCCGCAATCGGCTGCTTTGCCCAAAGCGCGGTATACTTTGCCGGCAGTAATAACCGTTCGCGCGTCCGAGGCGCGCATCCAGTCGATGGCATTGTTGATGTCGCGATCGGTGATGTTCTGACAGTGACAAACAATCATGGTGTTGCGTATTCCTTGGCTGGCCCCGGGCCGCGACAGCGCGCCCCGGGGGAAAGTTTAGGATTACTGGAAGACGGCCTCCGGCGCGTCGAGGCTGTCGGAGCCTTCAAAGGCGATCTCGTCACCGCCCAGAGCCGTCACCGCGCGCTCGATGGCGCGGGTCTGGTTCACCAGCGCGTCGACCGCGCCCATGATCAGCGCCTCGCCTTCGGCATTGCCGCGCTCAAGCATCATGTCATAGCTGAAACCCGCTTCGGCGGCGGTCTTGATCTGGCCCAGCTCCACCATGGAGGCGTTCAGCTTGGCGCGCAGGTCTTCGTCGACGCTGGCATCGGCACTGGCCACCAGATCGGACAGCGACGCGCCCGAGACCACACGCCCATCGACGCGCAGGTATTCGCCCAGATAGACGTTCCGCACGCCCAGCCCGTCATAGTAGTGGCTGTTGTGGGTGTTGTCCGAGAAGCAATCATGTTCTTCCTCGGGGTCGTTCAACATGACGCCCAGCTTCATCCGCTCCCCGGCCTGTTCGCCGTAGGAGAGCGAGCCCATGCCGGTCAGGATCGCGTCGATCCCGGCGTCTTCGTCGGCCAGCACGGCGGCGCGCGCCTCACCGCCTTCGGCCCATTGCCCGGCCATCCATTCCAGATCGCTGACCAAGAGATCGGTGGCGGCCTTGAGGTATTGCCCACGGCGGTCGCAATTGCCGCCGGTGCAGTCGTCGCCCGCTGCGTAGTCGGTCCAAGGACGGTCGCCCGCGCCGTGGTCGGTGCCGTTCAGGTCTTGGCCCCAGAGCAGGAATTCGATGGCGTGGTAGCCGGTGGCGACATTGGCCTCGACCGCGCCCGCCTCATGCAACTGCCCTTCGAGCAGTTCTGGCGTGATCTCGGTTGCGTCCACCTCTTCCCCGCCAAGCGTGAATGTCGGGTTGGCGATGACGTTCAGAACCGCCAGTTGGTTCTCATCTGTCTCACCGCCATAGGAGGCGTCGACATAGTCGATCAGACCTTCGTCCAGCGGCCATGCGTTTACCTTGCCTTCCCAATCATCGACGATGGCATTGCCAAAACGGAACACCTCGGTCTGCTGGTAGGGTACGCGGGCGGCCAGCCATGCGGTTTTCGCCGCCTGAAGCGCCTCAGCAGAGGGGGAGGCGATCAGCGTCTCGACGGCGGCTTGCAGGGTCTGCGCGGTGGTCAGGCTGTCTTCGTATCCGGCCTGCGCGATGTCGGCATAGGTGTCCAGCACCTCGGCCTTGCCTTGGGCGAATGCCGGGGCGGCGGCGAATGTGATCAGCGCAATGGCCGTGGACGCTTTGAGGCGCATCGGATGTCCTTCCTTGAAAATCACCATGGTCCCGACACAGGGCGTATCGGGCCTTCGGGCAATAGGTGACTTATTTTGTCGGAAAATACAAGGTACAACCTCACGCGGGCTGAACCTAGAGAACCCCGTTAGTTGGTGGTCCTTTCCAACAGGGTCACATGGGTATCGCCATATTTGCGCGTGTCGATCCCGGCGAATCCCTCAGGCGCCTGCATGGGGGCGCTTTCCTCCCAGACGACCATCGCCCCGGGGGCGAGCCAGCCGCCTTCGGCCGCCGCGACAAGCGCCTTTTGCCCCATGGACTTGCCATAGGGCGGGTCGAGAAAGACCAGATCGAAAGCCGCCTGCGTCCACGGCCCCAGCCGCGTGGCATCGTGGCGCAGCAATTGCGTGTCCGCCGTCGTGTCCAGCTTGCGCATATTCTCCCCGATCAGCCGCTGCCCGCTTCGGCCATTCTCAACGAAACAAACCGATGCGGCCCCGCGCGACAGCGCCTCGAACCCAAGCGCGCCGGTCCCTGCAAAGAGGTCCAACACCCGCGCGCCTTCGATCACGTCGTGATGGGTCAGCATCGAGAAAAGGCTTTCGCGCACCCGGTCCGAGGTCGGGCGCAGATGTGCCCCGGCGTCGCCCTTGCCAAGTGCCGCCAGCGGGCGGCCCCGGTATTTCCCAGCGATGATCCTCATGCCCGCAGCAGCGCCTTGAGGTCCGTCTGAGGGTCCGCGACCAAGGCAGGGTCGGGCGATTTGCCCGCCTCAATCAACCGTTTGCCAACCATATAGCCCCGTGGATCGTTCGCCGCATCGACGGCCAGCAAAGTCTCACCGCGGTAATACCAGAAGGACGCGCTGCCCGCGCCCCGGCGGGTGACGACGCGGTCATAGCCTGCGTTTAGCCCAGCGATTTGCAGTTTCACATCGTATTGGTCAGACCAGAACCACGGTTTGGCGACATATTCCTTGCCCGCGCCAAGGATGTTTTCGGCCACAACCTCGGCCTGATCGATGGCGTTCGGCACGCTTTCCAGACGGATGCGCCCGCCGCGATAGGGGAATGAGGTGCAGTCCCCCGCCGCCCAGATGCCGGGCAGGTTCGTGCGGCCCTGCGCGTCGACCTTGATGCCGTTGTCGACCTCGACCCCCGCGCTGGCGGCCAGCGCGATCTCGGGCTCGATGCCGACGCCAGTGATGACGAAATCGGCGGCGATCTCTGTGCCGTCGCTCAGCCGTGCGCCGGTGACATGGCCCGCGCCCGAGAGCCGATCCAGCCCCACGCCTTCGCGCAGGCGCACGCCGTGGCTTTCGTGCAGGGCGCGGAAATAATCGCTGGTCTCAGGCGCGGCCACCCGTTGCAGGATCCGGTCGGCCATTTCCACCAGCGTGACCTCAAGCCCCAGCTTGGCCGCGACCGCCGCCGCCTCCAGCCCGATATAACCGCCGCCGACGATCAGCACCTTCGCGCCCTTGACGAAACGCGGGGCCATGGCATCGACATCCGCCAGATCGCGCACGGTAAAGACACCCTCCAACGCCCCGCCGATCGCGGCGGGCAAGCGGCGCGGGATCGAGCCGGTGGCGAGCACCAGTTCGTCATAGGCGACGGCGCCGTCGGAGGTGCTCAGCACCCGCGCCTCAGGGTCAATCGCCGTGACGCGGCAGTCGGTTTTCAGCGTGATCCCTTGATCGGCGTAGAATGCCTCGGGCCGGAGCAAGAGACGCTCTTGGCTCACCTCCCCCAGCAGGTAGCCTTTGGACAGGGGCGGGCGCTGGTAAGGAGGGCATGGCTCGGCGCCGATCAGGGTGATTTTCCCCTCGAACCCGCCGCTTCGCAGTTTTGCCACGCATGACGCTCCCGCCTGCCCGGCTCCGATCACCACCACATGCTGCATCTGCCATCCCCCGATTGATCTGGTCTCAGTCGCGGTCAAAGCCTATATCTGGCCCCAAGACAACCGCAATGACAGGAGAGGCTATCCCATGACGATTTCTCAAGGTTCGACACTGCCAGACGCGAAACTGGTTCAGATGGGCGCCGACGGGCCCGAGCCGGTGCAGATGGCCGACAAGGTCAAAGGCCGCAAAGTGGTGATCTTTGCCGTGCCGGGCGCCTTCACGCCGACTTGCCACTCTGCCCATGTGCCCAGCTTCGTGCGCACGAAGGATCAGTTCGACGCAAAGGGCGTGGATGAGGTGATCTGCATCTCCTGCAATGATCCTTTCGTGATGAAGGCTTGGGGCGAGGCGACCGGCGCGACAGAGGCCGGGATCACCATGCTCGCCGACGCGAGCAGCGCGTTCACCCGCGCCATCGGCATGGAGTTCGACGCCGAGGGCGCCGGGCTGGTGGGCCGGTCCAAACGCTATGCGATGCTGGTCGAGGACGGTAAGGTCACGCTCTGGCAGCCCGAAGAAAGCGCAGGCACCTGCGAGATTTCCGGCGGTGAAGCGTTGCTGGATAATATGTAAAGTGATGGGCAGCGGCCGAGCGGATCAGGCGCTGCCCTTCCAACGACCCCGCCCGGTGGCACACCGGGCAACGCCCTCCCTCCCCCCGGAGGGCGATTTTGTACGGGTCCGGCAGACGGAACCTCAATCTAGGATGAACCGGCCAGCCATAGAGCGAGCCCCTCATCGCCCCCCAGGGAGGGCGATGCCCTTCGTTTCAGCAGGCAACACCCTTCAGACGCCTTACTCCGCCGCCTGAACGATTGTGCGCGTGGGGAAGGGAATATCCACCCCGCCCTCATCTAACGCCTCTTTGACCTTGCGGGTCATATCGGCCTTGAAGGCAAAATAATCATCCGCGCTGCACCAGACCCGCACAAGGAAATCCACCGAACTATCGTTGAGGTTGTTCACCTGAATGAAGGGCTCGGGATCCGTATGCGCGCGTTCATCCGACATGATCGTGCTGCGGATGATATCCTCGGCGGTCTTGAGGTTCGCGCCATAGCCCACACCAAAGGTCCACTCCGCCCGGCGCGTCGGGTTGACGGAATAGTTGGTGATCACATTGCCCCAAACCTCGGAGTTCGGCACGATGACCTGCACGTTGCTGAGATCGGCGAGAACCGTGTAGTTCAGGTTGATCTGTTTGATCGTCCCCATCTCGCCCGCGATCACAACGAAATCGCCGATCTTGATAGGGCGGAACAGGATCAGCATGACGCCCGCGGCCACGTTCGACAGGGTGCCTTGCAGGGCCAGACCAATCGCCAGACCCGCGGCACCGATGACTGCCACGACCGAGGTCGTTTTGACCCCGAAAGTGTTGAGCACGAACAGAACAGTGAAGCCCAGCACCACATAGCGCACGATGGAAGCCAGAAATTCGAACAGCATCTCATCAAGGTGTTTGTGCCGCTTGCCAAGGTTCTCAACCCGGTGCTGCAGCCAACTGGAGATGATCCACCCCAGCAGCAAAATGGCAATCGCGGCGATCACCGACCCCGCCGCGCTGGCCAAGAACTCCAGCGTCAGCAGATCGGCAACTGTCTTGCCCTGCCACAACTCGGTTTCAAACAAATCTTGCATCCGGTCTCTCCGTCAGTCTTTGCCGGCCCCAAAGAGACCATCCATCTTACGCGCCAGCTTCGCATCGAGCGAGCTGAGCCCATCCACGTCATGGGTGATCAACGTTACCTCCACCCGGTTGTAAACGTTGCTCCATTCCGGATGGTGATTCCATTTTTCCGCCCAGATTGCTACCCTTGTCATCCAGCCAATGGCATCCACGAAATCACTGAACTTGAAGGTCTTGTGGATCGCATCCCGGCCTTCGACCATTTCCCAGCCCGTGTTGAACAGCGGCTGAAGCAGGGTCTTTCGGGTTTCGATGCTTAATCTCTCGGTCATTCTTGTTCCTCGATCGTCGTCTTTTTGAAAGGGCCGTAGTCGGTCAGCACACTGATCTCCTCGTCCACGGCGTCGCGTTCGGCCTGCAGATACTCCCCCACGGCAGAAGCAAAACCCGGATCGCGCATCCAATGCAGCGACCATGTGGGCGAGGGCAGATAGCCCCGCGCGAGCTTGTGTTCGCCCTGCGCGCCTGCCTCGACACGGGCAAGGCCGTGGGCAATGGCGAAATCCATGGCGCGATAATAGCACAGTTCGAAATGCAGGAAGGGGTGGTGTTCGGTGCAGCCCCAGTAGCGGCCAAAGAGCGTCTCACGCCCGATAAAGTTCAGCGCCCCCGCGACCCAACGCCCGTCGCGTTCGGCCAGCACCAGCGCGATATCATCGCGCAGGCTTTCCTGCGCATGGTCAAAAAACTCACGTGTAAGGTAAGGCGAGCCCCATTTTCGCGCGCCGGTGTCTTGATAGAACTGCCAAAAGGCGTCCCAATGTTCCGGCTCAATCTGGTCTCCGGTGAACGTATGGATCGTGCCGCCGAAATCCTGTGCCTGCGCGCGTTCCTTGCGAATGTTCTTGCGCTTGCGCGAGGACAGGCTGGCAAGGAACCCGTCGAAATCCGTATAGTCGCGATTGTGCCAATGGAACTGCTGACTCTTGCGGCTCATCACACCCAGACCTTCGGCCCGCGCGACTTCACCCTCGGTACAAAAGGTCACATGCAGTGACGACAGGCCGTTGTTGTCGGTCAACTGCACCGCGCCTTGAACCAGCGCGGCCGTGCCCGCCTCTTCGAACCCGGGCCGCACTAGAAAACGCCGCCCGGTGGCGGGGGTATGCGGCACTGCGATCTGGAGTTTCGGGTAATAGCGCCCGCCCGCGCGCTCATAGGCATGGGCCCAGTTGTGATCGAAGATATATTCGCCTTGGCTGTGGGATTTGGCATACATCGGCGCGACGGCGATCACTTGGCCTGCGATCCGCGCCACCAGATACTGCGGCTGCCAACCGGTGCCGGGGCCGACCGAGCCGCTGCGCTCAAGCGCCGAAAGGAAGCGATAGGTGGTGAAAGGGTCGCGCGGACGGCCCCCATCCGCGGCCTCGGGACAGGCGCAGGCGTCCCAATCCTCTTGGCCGATCTGCGCCAATTCCGGCACCACGGTAATCTCGATTTCCTGCGCGTTCATCTGAGCCTTGCCTGCCTTGGGTCCTATGTGTGGCCTCGGCCTCGCAGATCAAGGGCGCGGGCGCGGCAGATAATCCTCAAAGGTCACGTTCTGCGCCACCTGACGCGCGATCTCTTCCTCCGCTTGACTGCGGATCGTCCAGCAGAGCACCGCCGCCCCTTCGGCCTTGAGTTCCGCCACGCGGGGGCGGTTCAGGTCGTCGGCCTCATGGCTGATGAAACAAGACCCGCTGTCAGCGTAATCGGGAATCTCGCGCAGCCGGTCACAGGTCGCGGCGGGCAGCGGCCATTCATCGGGGCGATAGGCGCTGGTGGTTAGGCCGCGCGGCACCTCGGGCAAAAGCCGGGCCAGCGCGCGCACCGAATGCGGGTTGAAGGACATGACCGCCAGATCACCGCGGTAGCGGCCAAGCAGTTCCGCCGCGGCGGCCTCAAGCGCACCAACATCCGGCCCCATGGCACCGTCCTGATCCTTGAACTCCACCAAGAGCGGCACGCGCCCGGCGACGAGGTCGAGGATGTCCTCAAGCGTCGGGATGCCCTCATCACCTCCCTTCAGCGGGATCGCGGCAAGGGCACTTGCGTCGCGCAGCCGAACCGCGCCCTGCTCTGCCGTCAGCCGCTCCAACCCGTAATCGTGGAAGACCATCGGCTTGCCGTCGGCGCTGAGTTGCAGGTCGATCTCGATGCCTAGCCCCGCATCGACAGCCGCGCGCACGGCGGCGCGGCTGTTCTCGGGCCGTCCAGCGGCGAGGTCATGCAGCGCGCGATGCGCCAGCGGAATGTTCAAAAAGGCGGCAGGAAGGGTCATTCGATCTCAAAGATGCCTTCGATTTCGACGGCGACACCCAGCGGCAGCGACGCAGCGGAAACCGCCGAACGGGCGTGACGGCCCGCCTCGCCCAACGCCTCAACCATGAAATCGGAGGCGCCGTTGATCACCTTGGGCTGGTCGGTGAAATCGGCGGTGGAGTTCACGAAACCGGTCAGTTTCACCACCCGCTTGAGACGGTCCAGATCGCCATCACAAGCGGCGCGGACCTGCGCCAGAAGGCTCAGCGCACAGCTGCGCGCGGCGGCGGCACCGGCGTCGACATCCATATCAGCGCCCAAACGCCCGGTGATCAACCCATCCGGCCCGTTGGAAATCTGGCCCGAGACATAGACGGTATTGCCGGTGACCACGAAGGGCACGTAGTTCGCGGCGGGTGCGGGCGCGTCGGGCAGGGTGATGCCGAGTTCGGCAAGGCGGGCGGTCAGGGACATGACGGGCTTCCTTTGGTTGCGGTTCTGGGCGGACGCTAACCGCCCGCCGCGCCAAGGGAAAGCCCCTTTGCCACCTGCCCCGCCTCAGCTTTCGCGGAAGGCGCGGGCGAAATAGTCGGCCATCGGTTTCAGCAAATAGGCCATGGGAGAGCGCTCACCGGTGCGGATGAAAGCCTCAACCGGCATGCCGGGGAGGAGGATGGTGCCTTCCTCCAGCTTATCCGTTTCACCGGGGTTCAGCGCGATCTCGGCCCGGTAATAGCTCTGACCGGTGGCGTCATCCTCGATGGAATCGGCAGAGACCTGCAAGACCTTGCCCACCAGCTCCGGCGTGGTGCGCTGGTTCAGCGCCGAAAGACGCAGGTTCACCTCTTGGCCCACGGCGACCTGATCGATGTGAATGGTCTGCACCTGCGAGGCGATGATCAGCGGACGGTCCTGCGGGACGAGATACATCAGCGGCTCCGCCGCGCGCACGACCGAGCGCGGGGTCTGCACCTGCATGCCATAGATCACCCCCGACACCGGCGCGCGAATATCAAGGCGGTCAATCTCGGCCCTGAGCGCGCGGCGTTGCTCGGCCATCTCCAACTCACGGTATCGCAGATCACGCAGCTGGGTGATCGCCTCTTCCCGCCCGGCGGAGCGCAGTTTGAGCCGTTCGATGTCGATCTCTGTCACCCGCTCTTGTGACTGGGCCTTTTGCGCCGAAAGCTCTCCGATCTGGCCGCGCAGGCGGGCCTGTTCGCGCATGAGGGTGAGCACGGCAGAGGCCTGCGTCAGGCCACGGTCCAGCAGCGATTGCTGATTGGCCAATTCCTCTTCGATCAGCTCCAACTGCCGCGAAAGCGCGGCCTCCTGTGCATCGACCCCGCGGATTTGCGCGTTAATCTGCGCCCGGCGTTTGCCCAACTGCTCAAGCTCTTGCGCCACGCTGACGCGGCGCGCGTCAAAGAGGTTGCGCTGCCCGTCCACCAATTCCTGCACGTCAGGGTTCGTCGCCCCGGCGGTCAGCAACTCTTCGTCAAATGTGACCGTCTCGACCTCGTCGCGCTGCGCTTCCAGCCGCCCACGCCGAGCCATAAGCTCGTAAAGCTGCCCCTCGACGATGGCCAATTGCGAGGTCAACTGCTCCGCATCCAGCCGCAGCAGCACATCCCCGGCAGCGACGCTGTCGCCCTCATCCACAAGGATGTCGGCCACCACGCCGCCGGTCTCATGCTGGACGATCTGCCGGTTGCGGTCGACTTCGATCCGGCCCGAGGCCACGACCGCCCCGGCGATTTGGCTGGTCACTGCCCATGTGCCAAAACCGCCGAAGAGCAGGAACAGCCCGATGAACCCAAGGATCAGGGGCCGCCTCGCCGACCAGCGCTTGTCCTCGCGGGCGTTCATACCACGCCCCCCGAGCGCGCGGGCGCTTTCTGGATCTCGCGGTGGTTTTGCACCATCCCGGCCAGCACCTCATCCTTGGGGCCAAAGGCTTTGCGCATGCCGTTATCCAGCACCAGCAGCGTGTCGCATTCCTGAATGGCTGCCGGGCGATGCGCCATGATCAGCACGGACCGCCCGCTGGCCTTCATCTGCCGGATCGCGTGGTTCAGCGCCTGAGAGCCGGTATTGTCGAGGTTCGAGTTCGGCTCATCCAGCACGACGATCACCGGGTCATCATAAAGCGCCCGCGCCAGCCCGATCCGCTGCATCTGCCCGCCCGAAAGCCGCACCTGCCCCGCGCGGATGGGCGTGTCATAGCCTTGCGGGAATTCGAGGATCATCTCATGGGCCGCCGCCATCTTGGCCGCCTTGACCACTTTGGCGTCATCGGGTTCAGGAGAGAGCCGGGCGATATTCTCGGCAATGGTGCCATCGAACAGCTGAACGCGCTGCGGGAGATATCCGATATGCCGCCCCAAGGTCTCGCTCCCGTAATGCTCCAGCGCGGCCCCGTCGAGGCGGATAGACCCGCCCGCAGGCGGCCAGACCCCGGTGAGCGTGCGGGCCAAGGTCGATTTCCCCGCCCCCGAAGGGCCGATCACGCCAACCGCCTGCCCCGGCTCTACGGTGAAGTTGATCGACTTGAGCGCCGCCTGTTTCTCACCCGGTGCCACGACGGTCAGCGCTTTTGCGGCGAGTTTTGCCTTTGGCTGTGGCAGGGCGGTGCGCGCGGGTTCCTCCCCCACCGCGCCCAGAAGCTGCGCCAGATTGGCCCAACCGGCCCGGCCCCGCTGCACCACGGGCCATTGGTTCAACGCCAGTTCCACCGGGGCCAGCGCCCGGCCCAATAGGATCGAACCTGCGATCATCGCGCCCGGCGTCATCTGGTTTTTCAAAACCAGCCAAGCGCCGAGGCCCAGCATGGCGGATTGCAGAAACAACCGCAGCGTCTTGGTCATCGCGGTAAAGGTACCGCCCACGTCGGTCGATTTCACCTGCTGCGCCAGCGCCTGCCCCCGGGCCTGCTGCCAGCGGGTAAAGGCGGCATCGCGCATGCCCATGGCCTGCACCATCTCCGCCTCGACCCTGATCTGGCCCGACATGGCATCCGCCGCCTGCCCCGAGACGCCAGCCCGGGCTTGGCTTTCGCGCGACAGCATTTGATTGGCCACCGCGATTGCCACCAGCACAGCGGCACCGCCCAAGGCCAGCCAGCCCAGCATCGGGTGGAACAAGAAGATCGCGGCAAAGAAGATCGGCGTCCATGGCGCGTCAAAGGCGGCCATCAGCACCGGGGAGGTCATGAGGCGCTGCACGGCTTCGAGATCGGCAAGGCCCGCGTTGGTTTTCACATCCGGGGCCACGGCAGATTTGCGCACCACCGCGTCGAACACCCGCCGGTCGAGATCGGATTGAAACCGCGCCCCCACCCGCGCCATGATCCGACCGCGCGTGTAGTCCAAAAGCCCCATCACCGCATAAAGAAAGACGACGAGAACCGAGAGGGCGATCAGCGTTTCCTCTGACCCTGAGCCGAGCACGCGGTCATAGACCTGCAACATATAGAGCGGGCCGGTGAGCATGAGCATATTGGCAAAAAGGCTGAACAAGGCCACCGCCCAATAAAGCCCGCGGCTGCGCCTGCGCACGCGACGCAGCTCGGACAGCCCCCTGTTCACCACATCGCTTTGCATCAAACCCCTTCAACGCTGCCCGCCACGCGCGCAGCACCTTCCCGCCTTTGGGGAATTGATACTGAGTTTAACAACCCAATGCTATTGATTTTTCGGCCCGCCCCCGACCGCCTCAGCGGTCAAGGAAGTTCGGCGCGGGCGCGCTGGCACCGCTGCCGCTGCTGCCGCCGCCAAAGATATCGCGCAGAACCCGGTCGATCACATTGTCCGCGCCGCCGCCTTGGTTGCCACCGCCCTGCGGTTGCGGCTGTGGCTGCGGTTCGGGCTGTGCCTCGCTCAGGTTGCTGGGCGGGGCGGGCGCCTGCATCGGCAACTCCTTGAGGGGCATTCCCTCATGCACGCGGCTCATGGTTTCGCGCCAAATCTCTGCGGGCAGGCCACCGCCCGTGACCCCGGTGAGCGGCGTGTTGTCGTCATAGCCCATCCAGACCCCGGCCACATAATCCGCCGAGAAGCCCACAAACCAAGCATCCTTATTGGCCGAGGTGGTGCCGGTCTTGCCCGCCAATTGCCGCCCGCCAAACTTGGCGCGCTGGCCGGTCCCTTCAGAGATCACCTTTTCCATCATATAGACCAACTGGCGTGCGGCATCTTCTTGGATCACACGTTCGTTGATGCCGCCGCCGGTGCCCATCAGCGGCTCCGTCTCGCCCAGAAGGCGTAGGTCTACCAACCCATAGGGCGTCACCGATGAGCCGCCGTTGAGGATACCGGCATAGGCGCCGGTCATTTCAAGCAAGGTGCTCTCTGATGCGCCAAGCGCCAGCGCCGGACCAGCGGCCAGATCGCTTTTGATGCCGAACTGGGTGGCGACCGAACTCACCGTTTCGCGGCCCACGCTTTCCGAGACTTTCACCGCCGGAATGTTCAGCGAGCTTTTCAGTGCCTCGGTCAGGGTCACCGGCCCCTTGAAACTCTTGGTGTAGTTCTTGGGGCACCATTGCCCCGAGCCGGGAATGTTCAGGCAATAGGGCTCATCCACGATGATGTCATCGGGCGAATAGCCCAGATCGAGCGCCGCGGCATAGATGAAGGGTTTAAAGGCCGAGCCGGTCTGACGCATCGCCTGCGTGGCGCGGTTGAAGGCGCCCGCGACCTTGGTCTTGCGTCCGCCCACAAGCGCACGCACCGCGCCATCAGAAGACATCACCACGATCGCCGCCTGCGCCTTGGAGCCTTCGCGGACCTTATTCTCGAACACCCATTTCAAGCCTTCCTCGGCTGCGCGCTGGATGCGCTGATCGAGGGTGGTCTTGATGATCACATCTTCGGTGGTGTTGCGGGTAAAGAATTCGGGCCCCGAGGACATGACCCAGTCGGCGAAATAACCGCCCGCCTCGGCCTCTGCCGCCTCGGACAGTTGCGCGGGGTTGGCGATGGCCTCATCAGCCTCGGCGGCAGAGAGATAGCCCTGCTCTTCCATCAGGCGGATCACCGTGGCGGCGCGGCTTTGCGACCGGTCCAGATTGTTGGTGGGCGAAAGCGTCGTGGGCGCGGTCAAAAGACCGGCCAGCATCGCGCCTTCGGCGGGCGAGAGGGCCGCTGCGGGCTTGCCAAAGAACCGCTGCGCCGCGGCCTCTGCCCCAAAGGCACCGCCGCCCATATAGGCGCGGTTAAGGTAGATCGAGAGGATGTCGTTCTTGGTGTATTTCAACTCCATCGCGATGGCAAAGAGCGCTTCCTTGGCTTTGCGGCCCAAGGAAGAGCGACGGCATTCCGCCTCATATTCCTTTTCCGTCATGCCGCTGCTGGGGTCATAGGGCTCCCCCAGACAGAGCAGTTTGGCTGTCTGTTGGGTGATGGTCGAGCCGCCGTGGCCGGAAAGCGGCCCGCGCCCCTCGCTCAGGTTGATGCGCACAGCCGAGGCGATGCCGCGCGGGCTGACGCCCAGATGGCGATAGAATCGCTTGTCCTCGGTGGCGATGACCGCGTTTCTCAGATGTTTGGAGACCGATTCCGCCGAGACCACGCCGCCAAACTGGTCGCCGCGCCAAGCAAAGACCTCGCCCTCTCGGTCGAGCATGGTAACAGAGCCACGCGCGCGGCCATCCAGCAGCGTTTCGAGCGGCGGGATCGTGGTGTAGATATAGCCAACGGCCAAGGCGAGCACGAGGAAGATGACAAGGCTCACCCGCCATGTGATGGTCCAGATCAGCCGCCAAATCCAACGGGCCACCCCCGCGAAAAAGCCGAGGATACCGCCGCGCCGGGGGCGTTTGGGACGAGCGGCTTTGCGGCGGGCGGGCGCGGCCTTGCGCGTGGCCGGTTTGCCCCGCGCTGCGGTCTTGGCCTTGGGTTTGGCCTTACCGGGATACCGCTTGTCGGCCACCAAAGGGCGTTTGCGCTTGTTCTTGTCGGTCATAATATCGCCTGCTCGGCCCTATTTTTCGCCACTTTAGCCTGACTGCAGCGGTTTGTTTAGCGCTGCAAGGTCCAATCGGCGTCAAATGTCTGATTAATTTATAAGCAGATTCCAGCCTGCGCCCGCTTTTTAGGCGGCACTGCCACGCAATGGCGCAAATATGGCAGGCAAACCTGTCCAAGAGCGCCCGATATCCGGTTTTCTCATGCTGCACGGGCAGCCGCCCGCTTCGGTAAGCACGCATTCGGACCCGCAGACAGGAAACGACCATATGAAACCCATCTTAATACTTCCCCTCGCAGCGGCGGTCAGCGCCCTGCCCGGGCTGGCGCTGGCACAGGACGCGGAATACGCGACGCTGGCGGATACGACCTTCATCTTCAACACCCTGCTTTTCCTGATCGGCGGCTTCCTCGTCTTCTGGATGGCGGCGGGTTTCGCCATGCTGGAAGCCGGGCTGGTGCGTTCCAAGAACGTCACCACGCAGCTGACCAAGAACATGGGCCTCTTTGCGCTTGCCGCGGTCATGTATTGGCTGGTGGGCTATAACATCATGTATCCCGGTGACGGCAATTGGATCATGGAAGGCGTCTTTGGCACCTTCGCGACCAAGGACATCAAGACCGAGATCGACGCGGGCGGCTATTCCAATGCCTCCGACTTCTTCTTTCAGCTGATGTTCTGCGCCACCACCGCCTCCATCGTGTCGGGTGCGCTGGCCGAGCGGATCAAGCTGTGGCCTTTCCTGATCTTCGTGGTCGTGCTGACCGGCTTCATCTACCCGATCGAAGCGTCCTGGCAGTGGGGCGGCGGTTTCCTTTCCGCCATGGGCTTCAGCGACTTCGCCGGCTCGACCCTCGTGCACGCCGCTGGTGGTTTCGCTGCCCTTGCCGGGGCCATCGTTCTGGGGCCGCGTTTGGGTAAATACGGCAAGGATGGCCGCGTTGTGCCGATGCCGGGTTCCAACCTTGCGCTCGCCACTTTGGGCACGTTCATCCTGTGGATGGGCTGGTTCGGCTTTAACGGTGCGTCGCAGCTTGCCATGGGCACCATCGAAGACGTGGACGCCGTGGCGCAGATCTTTGCAAACACCAACATGGCCGCTGCCGCCGGTGCCGTCGCCGCGCTGATCCTGACGCAGGTGATGTACAAGAAAGTCGACCTGACCATGGTGCTGAACGGCGCGCTGGCCGGTCTCGTCTCGATCACCGCAGGGCCGCTTGACCCGACGCTGTTTGGTGCGCTTTGGATCGGTGCCGTGGGTGGTGTCATCGTCGTGCTAACCGTGCCGATGCTCGACAAGTTCAAGATCGACGATGTGGTCGGCGCGATCCCGGTTCACCTGATCGCCGGTTTCTGGGGCACGCTGGTCGTGCCGGTCTATACCGAAGGCACATCCTTCGTCACACAGATCATCGGCTTCGCCGCGGTTGGCCTCTTTGTCTTCATCGTCAGCTTCGTCGTCTGGCTGATCCTGAAAGCCGCCGGTGGCATCCGCGTCAGCGAAGAGGCCGAGATCACCGGTCTGGACATGTCCGAACTGGGCATGGAAGCCTACCCCGAGTTCGCCAAGGGCTAAGTCCCGGCGACATCGCCAAACAATTGACCGCCCGGCCCGCAATGGCCGGGCGGTTTGCGTTAGGCCACTAGGGGTAAAGAAATGATAAAGGTCGTGCCGACACCCGGGGCGCTGACATAGCGGATGCTGCCCCCGTGCCGGTCCAGAATCTGCCGGGTGATATGCATTCCCAGACCGCTGCCATAGGCGACCTTGGTGTCGGAGCCATCGACCTGCGAAAAGGGCGCAAAGACCTGCTCCTCCGCGCCCGGGGGGATGCCACAGCCGCTGTCGCTGACCTGCACATGCGCCACGCCTTCGGACTGCTGAAGGCTGACCTCCACCTGCCCGCCCGGCGCAGAGAATTTCACCGCGTTCGACAGCACATTTCCAAAGACCTGCCCCAATCGCTCTGCATCGGCTTGGACCGTCAGCACCGTCTCGGGCATCTCGCAGCGGAAGCGGATATCCTTCTCCGGTTGCAGGCTCTCTGCCCGGGCCACAGCCTTTTGCACCAGCGGGGCGAGAGCGGCAGGCTGCAGGTCGATGCTGAACTCGGCACTGCTGAGGCTTTGGGTGTCGATCAGATCATTGACCAGGGTCGTCAGCGTCTCGGAGCTACCCTTGGCCTTTGCCAGCAGACGCGCCTTTTGCGCATCGCTCACCTTGGCCCCGCCCTGCGACAACAAGCCAAGCGCGCCGTTGATGACCGTCAGCGGGGTGCGCAGCTCATGGCTGACCGTGGCAAGGAACTGCGCCTGCATCTGCTCGGCAGCGATGGCCTTTTCGGCGGCGATCTTCTGCACGGTCACATCCAAGAGCGCCACAGCCCAGCCCACCTGTTTCTGCCCCGCACCCAGAGAAATCGCATGGGCGCGCACGGCGAAATGGCGGTGACCCAGTTGGATATCGGTCACATCGGGCAGGCTACCATGGGCCGCGAGATAGCGGATGATCGGCCCCAACTCCCCAAAGGCGCTCAGCGGTGCCTCGGGATCGGCCTCCCGACGCAAGAGGTCTGCGGCGGCTGGATTGGTCTCGATCGCAGCGCCGCTCGGGTCGACCACAAAAACCGGATCGGTGCTGTTGTAGAACAACAGTTCGCGCGCGATTGCGTTCACGTCGATCCAGCGGTTGTCGGCCACCAGCCAGACCACCAGCGTCAGCGAAAGCGCGAATGAGAAAGGCGTCGGATCGGTGTTGAACAGGGTGATGCCGCCCAAGATATAGGCCAGATTGGCCACCATGGGGATCAGCGTCGCGGCAAAAAGCTTGAGGAAAAAGCTGCGCACCGCCGGGTTGGCCGAACGCACCGCCCGCCCCGCCACCACCGCCGCCGCCATGATGACCATGTAAAGATAGGTGATCGCGATGAAGAACAGCGGGCCGTGGTCGGATTGGACATAGGCCCCCTCTGCGCTCAGCAACCACTTGGTTTCGGGGCCATAGAATTTCTCATGCCAACCGCTCGTCACCGCGGCGAGGGTGATCAGCGCAGGCGCAAGCCCCGCGCAAAGCGGCACGAGCCACCGCGGCACCTTGGCCCCGAGCGCATATTCATAGAGGAAGAAAGCCCAGAAGGTCGGCAGCAGCACAAAACCGATCCACGCCCAACGGCTGACCCCAAAGGCGCAGGCGGCAGAGGTGGCGGAAAGCTCGACCCCGACCGACAAAAGCCAGAAATCCATGGCCAGAATGGCCAGCAAAAACCAATATTTACCGGGCAGGCTGCTGTGCCCGCGCACCCAATAGCCCAACACGGTGACAAGCGTGGCTGTCACGATTACCAGCTCTACCGCTGGCAAGCTCACATCCAAGCGGATGCACTGTAATAATGATTCTAAAATTGGCCCGACCCTGAGTTTTCACTCAAGCTATCCAAACATGCCATTTCGACCAAGTTTTGATTAAAAGAGGCCAGAATAGAGGCATAGGGCGATTGTTCCGCAACAATCGAAGGCTGACCGGGCCGCGACATGCGCGGCCCGGAGCGCGATTAGATACCGACGTCGATGATCGCACGAGCAAGGATCGGCACGCTGTTTTGGTTCAGCCCGGCAATGTTCATACGGCTGTCGCCAACCATATAGATGCCATGTTTTTCGCGCAGCGCATCGACCTTATCTGGCGTGGTGCCAAGGCGTGAGAACATGCCCCGGTGCTGGGCAAGGAAGCCAAAGCGGTCCGATCCGGAGAGTTTCTGCAACTCACCCGCAAGCTGCTCACGCAGATCCAGCATGCCGTCGCGAACATCCTCAAGCTCGGCCATCCAATCGGCCTTGAGCTCGTCATCGGTCAGGATGGTCGACACGATCCGCGCGCCGTGATCGGGCGGGAAGCTGTAGTTCTGGCGGTTGAGGAAGGCCAAAGTGGCTTGGTTCAGCCCCTGCGCCGCCTCGGCAGCCACCAGCATCAGAATGCCGGTCCGTTCGCGGTAGATGCCGAAGTTCTTAGAGCAGCTTGCCGCGATCAGGCACTCAGGCACCGAGGTGGCCACTTTGCGCGTCGCAGCGGCATCCGCTTCCAGCCCGTCGCCAAAGCCCTGATAGGCGATGTCGATCATCGGCACGGCACCGGTGCTTTGCAGCACTTCGATCACCGCGTCCCACTCCGCGCTGTTGAGGTTCGCGCCCGTGGGGTTGTGGCAGCAGCCGTGCAGCAGGACCACATCGCCTTTCTTGGCGGTCTTGAGGTCTTCGATCATGCCGTCGAAGTTCACGCCGCCGGTCGCGCTGTCGAAATAGCGGTAGTTCACCACTTCCATGCCCAGATAGGACAGGATCGACAGGTGGTTCGGCCATGTCGGATCAGAGACGAAAACGCGCGCTTCGGGGTTGGCCATACGCACCAGTTCAAAGGCCTGACGCACGGCACCGGTGCCACCGGGGGTGGCGGCAGCGGCAATCGCGCCGCGCGGCACGGCATCGCCTAGAACGAGCGCGGCCATCGCGTTGGTATAGGTCGGATCGCCTGCCAGACCGGTGTAGACCTTGGTGTCTTGGTTTTCCCAGATGCGCTGCTCGGCGGCTTTGACGGCGCGCATCACCGGGGTGTTGCCGCTGGCGTCTTTGTAGACACCGACGCCGAGGTCGATCTTCGTGTCGCGCGGGTCTTCGCGGTAAGCCTGTACAAGGGCGAGGATCTTATCGGCGGGTTGCGCCTTGAGCGTCTCGAACATGGGGTTCTCCGGTTGGAAGGTAACGGTAAAGGATTAAGCCGCGCCGGTGGCCACGGGCACGGTGGGGAACATGCCCCATTCCGCCCATGAGCCATCGTAGAGCGACCATTTGCGGTGGCCCACCCGCTCCAGCGCCAGCGCCAGCACGGCGGCGGTGATGCCCGAGCCGCAGGAGGTGATGACGGGTTTCGACAGGTCCACGCCCGCCGCCTCGAAAATGGCGCGGGTCTCTTCGGGGGTTTTCATCGTCTTGTCGTCGTTGAGCAATTCGGTGAAGGGCACGTTGCGCGCGCCGGGAATATGGCCTGCGCGCAGCCCCTCGCGCGGTTCAGGCGCATCGCCGCGGAAACGTGCTGCGGCGCGGGCGTCGACGATCTGCGGATCGCCGAGTTTGGAGGCATGGGCCACCTGTGTCACGTCGCGCACCAGTTGGTTCTGGAAACGCACGGTCATATGCCGGTCGCGCGGCACGGGGGGCATGTCTTCGGTCTCGCGCCCCTCGGCCTGCCATTTGGGCAGCCCGCCATCCAGCACGGCGACATTCTCTTGCCCCATCAGACGGAACAGCCACCAGACCCGCGCGGCGGACATCAGCCCCGCGCCGTCATAAATTACCACCTGATGCCCGTCACCCACGCCCATGGCGCGCAGCCGCGACATGAATTTCTCGATCGGCGGGGCCATATGCGGCAGGTCCGAGCGCGCGTCCGAGATATCGTCGATGGCGAAAAAGCGCGCGCCGGGGATGTGCGCGGCGTCATACTCCGCCTTCGGATCGCGCCCGGCGTCGGGCAGATACCACGAGGCATCAAGGATGCGCAGGTCTGGGTCTTTCAGATGCTGAGCCAACCAATCGGTTGAAACCAATGTCTTGGGATCGTCGGCCATGGGGGCCTCCTTCGTCGCGGGCGTTGCCCATGCCTATAACCGGCGGGGGATGCTGGCAAGTGGAAGGGGGGATGTGGCGTGCTGAGGGCCAGCGCCTGCCCGCGGGGTGGCGATGCTACGGGCTGTTGGCACCACTTTATGGTTCAGCTTTGATGTGTGCCGTCAAGGAGGCGCCCGCCTCACCAAATCGCCAGCCCGGTCGCACCAAAGGTGCGCCTAGTGTATTCCGGCACGCCTCTGGCGTGATGGGCGGGCAGGCGATGGCCCGGCGCCTACGGCTTGATTCCGGGCCTGCCGCGCATCTTACCCGTGATCTTTCAGCAACCGCTGCTTCTGCCGCGACCAATCGCGTTTGGCCGCCGTTTCGCGCTTGTCGTGCAGCTTCTTACCCTTGGCCACGCCGATCTTGATCTTGGCCATGCCGCGATGGTTGAAATACATCACCAAAGGCACCAACGTCATGCCCTTGCGCTGCGTCGCGTTCCACAGATCGGCCAATTGCTTGCGGCTGACCAGCAGTTTGCGACGCCGGCGCTCCTCGTGCTGGAAGGTCTTGGCCTGCTTGTAGGGCGCCACATAGGAGTTCACCAACCACAGTTCGCCATCCTCCACGGCGGCGTAGCTCTCGGCGATATTCGCCCCGCCTTCGCGTAGGGATTTCACCTCGGATCCCTCAAGGATGATACCGCATTCGATATCTTCTTCGATCGCGTAATCAAACCGCGCGCGGCGGTTTTCGGCGATCACCTTGTAATTCGGATCGGATTTGGAACTGGATTTGACCTGTGACATGCCAAAGCATGTAGAGCGCCCCCCGCCCCGGTGCAAGATGCTGCCGCTCAGTCACCGAGCTTGGCGTGCACCTCATCCAGATCGATCTCACCCACGGGGTGCTTGTTGCCGGGGTTGTCGAAGTCATATTTGAACAGATCGAAGTCGCGTTTGTAGATCTCGCGCATCAGATGCATGGACAGATCGTCGAAGTAATCCTCGACCGGATGCGCCCGCTTGGGCCCATGGCCCTCGCTCTCGTTAAAGCGCGGGATCGCCGCCAGATCGACGGGGTGCGGCGTGTCCACGGCATCAAGCACCTGCTGCATCCCATCGTTGAACCGCTCGGTCCAGAAGATCTGGTCGTAGGTGCCGCCGTTGACGATAAAGGTGCTGACATGGCCCGAGACCGCCGACCAGTGAATGTCCGGGTCCATTGGCCGCCGCCAACGAATGGTATCGCGGGCAAACAGCAGGAAACGCCGGAAGCTCGCGATCTGGTCGAACTCCTCCTTGCCGTCCTCACCGCCCACGTCGATCCCGTATTTCTGCACCAGCAGCGGCACCAAATTGCCGCGATAGCGCCGCCCGTTGCGCTGAATGCCGCAAATCTTGTCAAAGAAAGACGACAGAATCCGCGTGTAAGGGTTGCGCGCACAGGTAAAGGCATAGGACTTGCGCGCCGTCACATTCTCGGTGATCGGCCCCTGCGACCCATCCAAAGCCCATTTATGAATGCCTGACTTGGCATCATGGATGTCGCCGTCAAAAAATTCGCCATGGTCGGAATAATACATGATCTGGCCGATGGTCGAACAGGCGCATTTCGGCACCACGCGGTACACCATGCTCTCACTTTCCGTCATCCATGTTCCGGGAAAACCCATGCGCGTCCTGCCTCCTGCTGGCGCTGGCTGTTTTAAGCAACAGTCAGACCTCGGTGCAAAAAAGCAAAGAAATGCTGTTTATTCAATCGGTCTTCAGGATTAACTAGGAAGATGATCCACGACAAAAGGCCGATGCAAGCGGGCCGCGACAAGGACATTCGGTATCCTGCATGGCGAAAATTGCCTATATCCTGCTGTGCCACAAGGATCCGGAGGCCATCATCCGGCAAGCCGAGCGGCTGACCGCGGTGGGCGATTACATGGCGATCCATTTCGACGCCTCCGCCAGCGCCCAAGACTACGCCCAGATCACCGCGGCCCTGCGCGACAACCCCAACGTCGCCTTCCCGCGCAAACGCACCCGCTGTGGCTGGGGCGAATGGTCACTGGTGCAAGCCACGCTCGACACGCTCACCGCCGCGATGGAAGCCTTCCCGCGCGCCACGCATTTCTACCTGCTGTCGGGCGATTGCATGGCGATCAAATCCGCCGAATACGCGCATCGGTTCCTTTATGAAAATAACGCGGATTTCATCGAAAGCGTGGATTACTTCGAAAGTGATTGGATCAAGACCGGCTGGAAAGAAGAGCGGCTGATCTATCGCCATTGGTTCAACGAACGCACGCAGCGCAAACGCTTTTATGCGATGTTCGAGGCGCAAAAGCGTCTCGGCCTGACCCGCAAGATCCCTGCCGACCTTCAGGTGCAGATCGGCAGCCAATGGTGGTGCCTGCGCCGCCGCACCGTCGAAGCGCTGATGGCATTTAGCCACGAACGCCCCGATGTCATCCGCTTTTTCCGCAGCACTTGGATCCCAGATGAGACCTTCTTTCAAACCCTCGTGCGCCACCTCGTCCCCGAAGGCGAAATTGCCAACCGCAGCCTGACCTTTCTGCTGTTTTCCGACTACGGCATGCCGGTCACCTTCTACAATGACCACTATGACCTGCTGCTCGGCCAGAACCACCTCTTCGCCCGCAAAATCAGCCCCGAGGCACTGGACCTCAAACGCCGCCTCGGCCTGCTCTACGCCGCCCAAGGGGTGCCTTTCCAGATCAGCGACGAAGGCCGTAACCTGTTCGAATTCCTCACCGCGCGGGGCCGCATTGGCCGCCGCTTCGCCCCCCGCTTTTGGGAGAGGGAATCCAGCCTTGGCCGCGAACGTGAACTGCTGATCATCATCGCCAAGAAATGGCATGTGGCAAAACGGCTCGTGGGGCGCATACGCCAGCAAACCGGCCTCCCGGCGGTGGATTTCCTCTTCAACGAAGAAGACACCCCCCTGCCCGACCTCGGCGGCATTCAAACCACGCTGGAAAAACGCACCCGCCACCGCCGCGCCCTGATGCGGATGCTCTACGACTACTACGACAGCACGCGGCTGATCGTCTGCATCGACACGTCGAACCTCGACCTGCTGCGCGATTTCGCCTCGGACCGCGCGCAGGTGCGCATGCTCGAAGTCGAATGCAAACTGACCGACGCCTATCTCAGCGGCCACGCGCGGCGCATCGGCCTCAGCGGCGCGCAAACATCGCAAGAAAACCTGTCCCGCCTGCTCCCCACAATCCGCGGGAACATGCTGCATGAGGTCGACCAAATCCGCGACGCCCAATTCGCAAACTACAGCCGCCTCTCCGAATACGCCGACCCCGAAACCAACGCCGCAGCCCTCGCCCATTTTCTTAAGGTGACCCAAGACGAGGCCCGCGCGATCGTCCAGCCCGCAGGCCTCTTCGCAGATTAGCGCCGCCCGCCCCTACCGTCTGGAACAGCCCCCCGCGCCAAGCGTTGAGCCAAGCACGCCGCCCCGCGGTCCGGCAAACCACAACGCAAGAGGTTCTTCATGACACTTAAGTTCACCGCCCTCGCCACATCGCTCCTGCTCGCCCCCGCAGCCCTCTTCGCGCAAGAGACCGCCCCCGAGGCCGAGCGGATCAGCATGTCCCAAGCCATCAAATCCGCGCAAAGCAGCATCGACGGCGGCGTGCTGGAAGCCGAGATCGAAACCGAAGGCGACGCGCTGGTCTATGAGATCGACCTCGTCCGCGGCGAATCCGTGTACGAAGTCACCGTCAACGCCGCCACCGGCGATGTGATGAAGCAGTCCGAAGAGCAGCTCACAAGCTTCCTCAGCGGCCTCTTCCAAGAGGATGAGTTGCGCGCCGCTGGCACGGCCCGCGATGTGCTGATGACCGCGCTGGCCGAGCTGGAAGGCCAAGACGGCACATGGATCGAGGAAGTCTCACTCGACGATGAAGATGACCGCATGGTCTATGAAGTCGAACTGACCGACGCCACCGGCGAACGCGAACTACTGATCGACGCCACCACCGGCGAAATCACCCCCGACGACTGACCCCAGCCAAAGGTGCGGCCGCCTCTACCGGCCGCACCCCCCTATCTTCATCCTTTCTCAAATACCCTGCACAACACCGCCCCCAAACGCCCCACCAGCGTTTGACGCGCCGACCTACCCCCGCCCGCCCGAGACCAGATCCACCGGATCGATCCCGCGCTTCTCCGCACTGGCACGCACCGCTTCGCGCAGGGCCGCGCTCCGTTCCAGCAGGCGGCGGAACCGGTCCTCGTCCAGAACCAAAAGCGTGGTCGGCGCGATGGCGCGCACATCCACCCGACGGACGCGGTTCGTCAGGATGGCCATCTGGCCGAACATCTCCCCCCGCCCCAAACGCCAAGTCTGACCCGCGCTTTCCAATTCGACAGCACCTGAGGCGATGAAAAACACGCTGCGCGCGGGGCTTTCCTTGCGCAAAACCACGTCGCCGATATCGACATAGCGGGTCTTGAGCGCCCGGCTCAGCCGTTTGAGCGCGCCCTCTTCCAGATCCGCAAACAGCGGAAACTGCTCGATGAAAGCGCCGCGCCGCACGGCGAGGTCAAGGCCCGGCCGCCCCTCCGCCGCGGTGCGCCGGGTCGCCAGTTCCTGCATCAGGGCGGTATAGACCTCGGCCCCAAAAAGACCGTCTTCGCGCATCAATGTATATTCACGCTCTTCCAAACGTAGTGCCGTGCGGCGAATGAAACGCCGTTCCAACTCCTCGGCATAGCCGGGATACTGTAAGCGCAGCCCCTCCAGCGCGGTCTCAATCCCTTCGATGCGGCGCGCCAACAGGTCGTGCAGCAATTCGGCCACCCGCCGCCCATGGATCCGGCGAATGCGGCCATCGATGAAGGTGCCCAGATCCCGCAGGATCAGCCGTTGCGACAGCAGCATTTCAAAGCGGTCCGCCGTCATCCGCGCCAGCGGCCCCGACACGCCGTAGCGCCCGTGCAACACCGCCGCCGCGCGAAATGTGCGCCCATAGGCCACGCTGCGCCGCGCCGCGCGTTGATAGCCGCTGCGGCCTTGGGTCCGCGCCCCTTCGATCAGCCGGTCCGCATCCGAGAGCACCAGATCCGCCATCCGGGCCGAGATCGTCCGCTCGCGCACTCGCGCAAGGATCGTGTCACGCTCATGCCCCGCCAGCGCGATCAGCCCAAGCGCGATGCGGTCGCGGTCGAGGATATCGGTCGCTTCCTCCGCGGTCTTAACCGCTGTCTCAAGCCGCTCGCCAAACCGTTTCGCCTCGGAGCGCACGATGTCGCGGTTCAGGTCGTAATTCTCTGTCGTTTGGGCCACGTCTTCGCGCACGGTCTGCAGGGCCACGGCGATGACCTGACGCGACAGCGCGTGATCGATGGGCGAGAGTTGATCGAGCCCCAACCGCCCGATGATCCAACGCAGCGTCGGACCCTGGGCCAGCAGGGTGAAGAGCGTGAAGCCGGTGGCCAAGATACCCACGATCCGCTGAATGTCATCCGGCACCCGCACGCTTTCCGTCACCGCCAGCGCCAGCGCCAATGTCACCGCCCCGCGCAAGCCGCCCCAGAGGATCGCCACCCGGTAGGGCCGCTCGACCAAGGGCGAAAGCTTCGCCGCCGTCAACAGGGGCAGCAGGCCGAAAAGGATCACCGCGCGGGCGAAAATAGCAGCCACCACAACCACGGCGATGAGAAAGAAATCCTCCAGCCGGACTTCCTCAAGCAGCCGCGGGATCAGCAGAGCGGCGAGGATAAAGATCAGTGCCCCCGCCCAATGGGCCAGCACGTCCCAAAGCTCGCGCAGGTTGGTCAGCGCCTGTGGCGGCAGCCGCCCCGGCGCGGTGAGGTTCAGCGTCAGCCCCGCCGCCACCACGGCGATCACCCCCGACGCCCCGACGCTTTGCTCGGCCACGATATAGGCCAGATAGGGCAGCGCGACCGAGATCGACTGCTGCGCCAACTCATGCCGCGCAAACAGCGCCATGACCCAAACCGCGATCCGCGCGCCCAGCCAGCCCACGAGCGCCCCGCCTGCGATCAGCATCGGGAATTGCGCAAGCGCGCTGCCCAGTTCCGGGTCGGGAATGCCCAGCATGACATAGCCCATGAATAGACCGAAAAGCGCGATGGCGGCGGCGTCGTTCAGCAGGCTCTCGCCTTCGATGATCCGTGCCAACCGCCGCGGAGCCGAGATCGAGCGGAAGATCGACACCACCGCCGAAGGATCCGTGGTTGAGACGATTGCCCCAATCAGCAGGCAGGCCGCCAGCGGAATGGCACTAACCCAAAACAGCGCGTAGCCGATGCTGACCGTCGCCACCACCACGGCCACCACGGCCAACACCAGAATGGGCACCCAGTCGTCGACCATGCGCCGCAGGTTCATGCCCAATGTCGCCTGAAACAGCAGCGTCGGCAGGAAGACATAGAGGAAGACGTTCGACCGGATCGGCAGCCCCAGAATGGCCGCCGCCACCGGGTTCAACGCATCCGTCAAATCGGTGCGCAGGAAAAAGATCGCCGAAGCCCCGATGAGGATGCCAACAACCGCCAAGATCACGCTGAACGGCAGTCGCAATCGCGCGGCCAAGGGTTCGGCCAAGCCGATGACGACAAAGAGCGACGCGATGACCGTGGTGACGAGGATGATGTCCATATAGGATGGAATACCAGAATTTACCTGAATGCGGGGCGCTTCTTGCCCCGCTCAGCGCCTGCAGTTCGTGGTGAGGTTATTTGCGCGCGCGCCGCTCGGCGCGCCAACGGGCAAAACGGCCCCGCCGCGCGGCGATGTCATTCTCGATCGCCTCGATCTTTGGGTCCAGCCGCGCGCGGCGGAACCGCCGCCAGCGCACCCAGATCGCATAGAACAGCGCCGCGGCGAGGGTCAGCACGATGATGGTCACGAAGGGGATACCCTTGCTCGCTTCCGGCCCCTCGACCGGGCGGAGCGAAATGGCATTGGGGTAGATCGACAAAAGCTCACTGCGCCAGCCGTAGTGTTTCAGCGCATAGTACTGCGGCGCGCCAGTGGTGCTGCGCGCATCCGCCGCCTCGGCCTGAAGGTTGGCGGTGTCGAACTTGAAATAGGGCGGCCAGCCCCAACCGGTGTCTTCGTTGCGGTAGACCATGACATCGCCCTTGGCGCGCCGGGTCTGGATGAAAAAGACATCGCGGTTGACCGCTTGGCCCGCGCTATCGGTCGATGAGCCGGACCAGAAGATCGAATTGTTGCCGAAGTCGATACGCTTTTCATAGGTATCCGTGACACGGACGATATCGGTCTGCGGCAGCGTATAGTGGAAGAACGCCCCCACCAGCACCCAGACGGTCACCCAGAACACCCATTTAACGATTCTCATCTTCGGCCCTTTCCATTAGGTCGCGCGGCCGGACTGGGGCCTTTGCCCCACAGACATAGTGTTTCCGCGGCACTGCGGCAAATGCCTTACGCGCAATAAGGCGGGACATTTGCCGCAAAATGCGGGCCTTAGCTGCCCAGCAGCGCTTTGGTCAGGTCGCTGTCCGGCTCTGACAGCGGATCGATCACGTCGAAATGGTGCTTGCCCTCGGCCACCACATGTTTCGCGCCCCAACTGCGGGCGAAATTTTCGGCCTGTTCGAGGAAGACGGGCCGCTCCGCCGCGCCGACCCAGACGGTCACATCCACACCATGGGGCGGGGTCATCTTGATCGGGCTTTCAGCGGCGGCTTCGGCCTCATCCAGCCGCAGGGTGTCGTTCATCTCGGTTCGCAGTAAGGGCGCCAGATCGGCCACGGGGGAGATCGGCACGATCCGCGTGATCCGGTCGCGCACCTCGGCCCCCAGCAGCAAGGGGTCGGTCATCCGTGCCACCAGATGCCCGCCCGCCGAATGGCCCGACAACACGATGGTGCCCTGCGTGCGGTTCGCCACTTCGGTCAGCGCTGCGGCGATCTGGGTGGAAATCTCGGAAATGCGTACATCGGGGCAGAGGTCATAGGACGGCACCGCCACGGCATAGCCCCGCGCCAAAGGACCGGCGGCCAGATGCGACCAATAGCTCTTGTCGAAAGCCTTCCAATAGCCGCCATGCACGAAAACCGCCGTGCCCCGCGACACCCCCTCGGGCTGGAAGAAGTCGAACTTTTGACGGTCCGAAGGACCATAGCGCACGTTAAGCTGCGCCCGCGCCCCCAATGACGCGCGGAATGCCTCTGCCTCCTTTTCCCAGCGGGGCGGAAAGCCGTCGGCCCCGTCGATATAGGCAGCGTTTGCATAGGCGTCATCTAGCATCATTTGGGTCTCCCACCCCGGATTTGATCAAACTTAACTGGACAATCATACTCGTTGTTGCTTTGGAGGCTATAGAGAATAGCGGAGAGATGACATGACTGATGCTAAGACGGATCTGAAATCACTGCTGAAAGACCCCAGCCTGCTTGAAACCCGCGCCTATGTCGGCGGCCAATGGGTCGAAGGCGACGACGGTACATTTGACGTGACCAATCCCGCGCGGGGCGATGTCATCGCACAGGTCGCAGACCTTAGCCGCGCGCAGGTCGCGGGCGCGATTGCCCAAGCCGAGAAGGCGCAGAAGGACTGGGCCGCTTGGACTGGCAAGGAACGCGCCGCCGTGCTGCGCAAATGGTTCGACCTGATGATGGAGAACCAAGACGATCTGGGCACCATCCTCACCGCCGAACAGGGCAAGCCGCTGGCCGAAGCCAAGGGCGAGATCGCCTATGGCGCCTCCTTCATCGAATTCTTCGGCGAAGAGGCCAAGCGCGTCTATGGCGAGATGATCCCCGGCCACCAGCGCGACAAGCGCATCATGGTGATGAAGCAGCCCATCGGCGTCGCGGCCTCGATCACCCCGTGGAACTTCCCCAACGCGATGATCACCCGCAAAGCCGCGCCAGCGCTGGCGGCGGGCTGTTCCTTTGTGGCGCGTCCGGCGGCGGAGACGCCGCTGTCGGCCATCGTCATGGGTGTGCTCGCGGAACGCGCAGGGATCCCGGCGGGCGTGTTCAACGTGGTGCCATCCTCCTCCTCCTCCGCCGTGGGCAAGGAGTTCTGCGAGAACCCCGCCGTGCGCAAGCTGACCTTCACCGGTTCGACCGAGGTGGGGCGCATCCTGCTGAAACAGGCCGCGGATCAGGTGATGAAATGTTCGATGGAACTGGGCGGCAACGCGCCCTTCATCGTCTTCGACGACGCCGATCTCGACGCGGCGGTCGAGGGCGCGATCATGTGCAAGTTTCGCAACAACGGCCAGACCTGCGTCTGTGCCAACCGGATCTATGTGCAGGCGGGTGTCTATGACGCCTTCGCGGCCAAGCTGAAGGACCGCGTGAGCCAGATGAAGGTCGGCGACGGGCTGGAAGAAGGCACCGATCTTGGCCCGCTCATCAACCCCGAAGCCTCGGACAAGGTGCAAGAGCATATCAAGGATGCGGTCGACAACGGCGCGGAAATCATTCTGGGCAACGCCAAGGACGACATGGGCGGCAACTTCTTCGGACCCACCATCGTGACCGGCGTGACGCAGGACATGAAGGTCGCCAAGGAAGAGACATTCGGCCCCCTCGCGCCGCTCTTCAAGTTCGAGGATGTGGATGACGTGATCGCCATGGCCAACGACACGATCTTCGGCCTTGCCTCCTATTTCTATGCCAAGGACCTCAGCCGCGTGTACAAGGTCGCCGAGGCGCTGGAATATGGCATTGTCGGCGTCAATACCGGCATCATCTCGACCGAGCTTGCGCCCTTTGGCGGGGTCAAACAATCCGGCCTCGGGCGCGAAGGATCGCACCACGGGATCGAAGACTATCTTGAGATGAAATACGTCTGCCTGTCGGTCTAAGCACCGGCGGAAGTTAAAGAAACGGGGCGTGCCATGGCGCGCCCCGTTTTGCATCGGGCTATTGCGTCAGCCGGTCCTGTGCCAGCATCCGGCGCTCCGCCTGCGAAAGATGCGAGACCGCCTGCGCGACATCACCTTCGCAACGCTGCAAGGCCCGACACCACAGCCGATGCGCCGAACGGGGCGACCACGGCAGCGCCGCGTGCGCAAGCCATGCCCGCAGGGGCGGCGGCAGCTGGTCAAAGGCCGCCATCGGGTTCCCCTGACGGCGCCGCTGTTTCAGCCCGCTGCGCAGGTTTCGCTTTTTACCAGTCATGCCGCGGGCCGCCCTTAATGCGCCTGCATATCCGCCGCGATCTCAGACGCGCTCAGCTCGGCGGGGAAATAGGTCGGCCAGTTGGTCAACTCTTCCAAAACCTCGGCGCGGTCGTCGCCCCAGTAGAGGTGATAGTGATCGGCCTTTTGCGGCGCGATGATATGGTCGCTGAATTGGATATATTCCGGCGCTTCGGCATCGCCGCCCTCTTTGGCAAAGACATAGCGCACGCCGCGGTTGCCCTTCTTGTAGGTCAGCACCTCATAACCATCGCTGGCATAGCGCCCCTGCACCGGATCACCGTCCCGGAAGAAGGTCACGGCATTACCGTCGATGGTGATGCGGTCCACATCGGTGGCATAGCCAACCTCGTAATAGGCCTTGTACTCCGCCGCCGCCTTGTCGCCGTGTTCGGCCTTGTGCTGCATCACCGCGTCCAGCGCGCCCTGCTGCAACAGCGGGTAGACCGATTGCCAGTCGCCCTCCCAATCCGACAAGGGCCGATCCTTGATCTGCGCGTCGTCAAAGTAGCCTTTGTAGATGTCGTTCTGGTCGTGGGCGTGGTCATGCGCATGGGAATGATCGTGGTCATGCGATGCCTCTTTCGTCTCGGCCACGACCGGGGCCGAAAGGGCAAGGCCCGCGCTGAGCGTCAGGAAGAATAGCGGGGATGCGGATGTTTGGGGCATGTCGTTCTCCGTGGATTGGCCTGCGTCATGATTCGATATGTTATATCATAACCACCGCGAAGTAGCCCTGTCCCGGAGAGTTTGCAACCCGATGGCCTCAGCCCGAACATGAAAAAGCCGACAGCACTTTCATGCTGCCGGCCTTCGGGCGGGGGAGAGAAACGCCCTAGGGTGACCCGTCTTAGTTGGTCCGGGTCTGCGCCGCGCCGTCCGCATTCACTTGCTGGGACAGGGCCGCGGCGAATTCTTCGCCCGTCATACCAATGAGCAGCTGGCCATCGGCGTCGACATCTTGGTCGATCTGCACGACCGCACGGTCGCTATCGGCGGCGAATTCCTCGGCCAGATCGATGGAATAGCGCATGGAACCGTCCGCTTGCGGCTCTGCGTTCGAGATGGTGCCGATGACCGTATCATCTGAGGCGACGGCCACGGTGCTGCCATCCAGCGCGATATCGGCATCCGTATCAATGTCCGAGGTCGCGGTTTGGTCGATCGCCTGTTCGGTGGTCAGGGTGCCATTCGCCTCGGCCCCGGCTGTGGTGTCCAGTTCCGTGCCCGCCAAATCGGTGGTCGCATCGGTGCCGACACCCGCGTCCAGCGTCTGTGCGGCGACTGGGGCCGCCATAAGAGCCGCGACAGCCGTGGTCAGGGAAAGCTTGCGTAGGGAATTTGCATAGGTCGTCATGGTTCTTCCTTTCATTGCGCGTGCGGTACTCTGCACGCTGTTGTCCGGGCACGCCTGCCCGGTCCCCCACTCAACCCGACAGCTTTTGCTTGGTTTCACCCCGCCCCTCGCGCAGCAGAAAGCCGCCGTTTTCGCCCCTAGGCTTCGGCAGATATTCACCCACGAACGGGTCGAGCTTGGGAGGCGACCGCCCACAAAAAAGGCCCGCCAAAAGCGGGCCTTCGCAAAGCGCTGGAACGGTTGCGCTTAGTTCACGGATTTGGCGTCAACCACGTCCTTGTCGATCGCCTTCACCTCGGAAGAGATGGTGATCTGACGCGGTTTCAGGGCCTCGGGCACCTGACGCTCAAGCTCGATATGCAGCATGCCATTGGCATGGGCCGCGCCGATGACCTGAACGTGGTCCGCCAGATGGAAGCGACGCTCAAAGGCGCGGGTGGCGATGCCGCGGTGCAGATAGGTCTTGGCCTCATCCTCATCCGCCTTGCGGGCCGAAACGATCAGCGCCTTCTCACGCACTTCGACGCTCAGATCGCTGTCCGAGAAACCGGCGACGGCGATCGAGATGCGATAGGCATCGTTGTCGAGCTTTTCGATGTTATAGGGCGGATAGCTGGGGGTGGCCCCATCATTTGTCAGAACCCGGTCCATCATGTTGGCGATCTGGTCGAAACCAACGCTGGAGCGGTAAAGGGGTGCGAAATCAAAACTACGCATGTGTTCATCCTCATCAGTGAGCGATTGACATATCGGGCCTTCCACCATTGGACAGACCCGGTTTTTCAAGCGCCGAAGCCCTATTGAGGCACCTCGGCAAAGCTCATGTGGGAAAGGGGTTGCGCGCTTTCAAGTCCTGCCGCGCAGAATTACGGGCGGATGAATTTCGCCCCGGTGCCGCGCTCTTCACCGACGCGGATGCGCTTGCCTGCGGGGTTGGAATCCAGAAACACGCCCTTGCCCGCCACCAGTTCCGCTTGCAGCAGCGCCAAAGGCGCGCCAAGCGCCGTGCCGAGCGAGACCTGCGCGCCCTCGACCTCGGCCTTGGCCGAAACGACAGAGACGATATGCGCCTCGCCTGCGACGAAGCTAAAGATCGGCGCGCCGCTAGAGCCGAAATCGACCGCGCAGGAGGTCACCAGAACCCCCTCTTGCTGGGCCAGCACCTTGCAGACCTCTTGCAATGATGGTGCCTCGGCCCGGTCGCGGGCATAGCTGACCACGCCCACACGGTCGCCGGGGCGCGGACGCGCGGCGGTGCCGAAGGGACGGATGGTGGTGTTGCGGATCGGGCGGGAGAGTTCCAGAAGCGCCAGATCATTGCGCACCCGTCCCGAGGAGACCTCACCGTCATAGACGTAATCGGGATGCACCACGGCGCGGCGAATGTCGCGGTAGGCCCCGGCGCGGCCATTGCGCCAACCGGCGAGGAACTGCACCTCACCATGGTCGATCCGGGCCTTGGTTTCGCGGTCAAACAGGCAATGCGCAGCGGTCAGCACCAGACGCGGAGCGATCAGCGTGCCGGTGCAAAAGCCGGTCCCGCCGATGTCGAGACGGCCCACCGCCTCCCAAGCGGCGGCATCTACACCGTTGTCGAGCGCTTTGAGCGCGCTGTCTTGGGCCAGCGCTGCCGTGGCAAGGGTAAAGACGCCGAAGATAGCCGCCAACAATTGTCGCAAAATGCACCTCAAAACCATGTTTCCTTGGCGGATATAGGGGAGTTGCGGCGAAAATACGGCGCAGGCTTAACGCAAACGCGGCACCTGCGCAGGCGGGTCGGGATCACGACTGAGCGCAGGTGGTTTCGGCCCACCGCAGGCCCAATCGAGCAGTTCGACGCTATGCACCACCGGCACCCCGGTGCCCGATCCGATCTGCATCATGCAACCGATATTGCCCGCCGCGATCACATCCGGGGATTTGGCCTCCAAGGTCTTGATCTTGCGCTCTTTCAGCTTGGCCGAAATCTCGGGCTGCATCAGGTTATAGGTGCCCGCCGAGCCGCAGCAGAGGTGACTGTCCGCCGGTTCCACCACTGTGTATCCCGCCTGTTTCAGCAGGGTCTTCGGCGTGACCTTTATCTGTTGCCCATGCTGCAGCGAGCAGGCCGCGTGATAGGCGACGACCATGCCCGGCTCTGCCGGTTCGGCGAAGGGTAAGTCGAGCTCCGCCAGCAGTTCCGTCACATCCTTTGCAAGGGCCGAGACCCGCGCCGCATCCTCTGCCAGCGGGTCATTGCGGAACATATGGCCGTAATCCTTGACCGTGGTGCCGCAGCCCGAGGTGTTGATCACAATGGCATCCAGCCCCTCGCCGTCCATCTCGGCCCGCCATGCGCGGATGTTGCGGGCGGCGTGGGCGTGGCTCTCATCGGTCTTGCCCATGTGATGGGTCAGCGCGCCGCAACAGCCCGCCCCTTCGGCCACCACCACCTCGCAGCCCGCGCGGGTCAGCAGCCGGATCGTGGCGTCGTTGATATCGGTGTTCAGCGCCTTTTGGGCGCAGCCGGTCATCAGGGCCACCCGGCGCAGCGGCTTGCCCTTAGCCGGAAAGCTCTGCGGATCGTCGTTGCGGCTGACCGGGGGGACCGTCTTGGGCGCCATCTCCAGCATGGCGCGCAGCCGCGCGTCGGGCATCAGCCGGGCAAAGGGCCGCCCGATCTTGGCCCCAAGCAGCGCCAGCCGAAAGCGTGTGGGATAGGGCAGAATCCGCGCCAGCATCCAGCGCAGGGCGCGTTCGCCCATGGGGCGCTTGTAGCGTTCTTCGATATAGGCGCGGGCGTGATCGACCAGATGCATGTAATGCACCCCCGAGGGGCAGGTCGTCATACAAGCGAGGCAAGACAGGCAGCGGTCGATATGCTGAACCGTCTTCGGGTCCGGGTCGCGGTCGTTCTCCAGCATGTCCTTGATCAGGTAGATCCGACCGCGCGGGCTGTCCAACTCATCGCCCAAGACCTGATAGGTCGGGCAGGTCGCCGTGCAGAAGCCGCAGTGCACACAGGCGCGCAGAATCTCATTGCTGCGCTGCGTGTCAGGATCCTGCAACTGCTCAGGGGTGAAGGTGGTTTGCATGGCGGCTCCGTTCCTATGTGCTGCGCATCAGATTGGCGAGGACGAGGCCGAACCACGGCACCGTCGTGCCCACGGCCCCCAGCACCCCGCTCCACCGGCGCATCGCCGGGCGCGGATCGGCCCGGCGCAGCGCTTGGACCACCAGCGCGATCACCCCGATCCAAGCGGCCCAGAGCGCCAAGGCGATGGCCCCCAACAGCCAAGCGCTGTCACCCCAATAGCGCAGCAGACCATAGCGCAGGGCAAGCGCGATGAGAAAGGTCACCAGCACCATCGCCGCCAAGGCGCGGATGACCCTAAGCGAAGGCGGCACGGCGATCAGCGCCTTGAACAGAAAGGGGCCGATCAGAAAGACGATGAGGAAGACCAGCACCAAAGTCATGCGCTGCGGGCCAAGGCTTCGGCGTTGAACAGGCCACGGGGGTCGAACTTGGCCCTAAGCCCCGCCGTCAACCGCGCCACCCCCGGGGCTTCGGGTTCCTGTCGGGGCAGCGTCCCCGCCGCCTCGGCCCGCAACAAGGTCGCGTGGCCGTCATACCGCCCCAAGTGGGCGCGCAAGTCCGTGCCGGGGGCCATGCGCAGCCATAGCAGCCCCCCGGCCCAATCATAAAGCCGCGCCTCCGCCCCGGTCTTAGCGGCAAGCGCCGGGGCCTCGGTCGGGCGGCAATGCAGGCGCCAGACATCGCCCGCCGACCCATGGAAAGGTGCCACATCTCGGAGATCACGCCAGAGGGTCTCGGAAGCTCCCTCTTCAAGCACCTCGATCTCGCCCCCCGTGGCGGCGAGCAAATCCTTCAGCCGCCCGATCCGGTAGGCGACCGAGGTCTCGAACCCCTCCAACCGCAGAACCGTTCGCCCCTGCGCCGGGTCATGGGCCGCGCCGGTGACTTCGAAGGGGCTGCGCATGGCCTGCGCCATCGCGGCGATGGCGGCGGCGTCGTCCAGCCCGGACAGCACGAGCGTCGCGCTGGTTTCGGGTTTCGGGAGCACCTTTAGCGAGACTTCGGTCAGCGCGCCCAAGGTGCCCTGCGACCCGGCCATCAGCTTGACCAGATCATAGCCGGTGACGTTCTTCATCACCCGGCCCCCATTCTTGATGATGGCCCCCTGCCCATCGACGAACCGCACCCCCAAAAGAAAATCCCGCGCCGCCCCCACAGCAAGCCGCCGCGGGCCGCTGACATTGGCGGCAAAGACCCCGCCGATGGTCGGCGTGCCGCTGCGGCCCATGAGCGCGCGGTGGTCCATCGGCTCAAAGGCAAGCCGCTGCCCCTCAGCGGCCAAAGCGGCTTCGATCTCGGAGACCGGCGTGCCCGCCTGCGCGACCAGCGTCAGCGCGCCCGGCTCGTAAAGGGTGATCCCCCGCAGACCGGCAAGCGACAGCGCCGCGCCCGGCCCCGCCATGCCGCGCGTATCGCCGCCCCGCAGGGACAGGGGCCCCTCTGCGCCACGGATCGCCTCGACCAGCTCCGCCTCGGAAGTCACCGTCACGCCGCCACCGACGCGCCGCTGCCGCGCCGCCCTTCCGTCACGTCGAGAGGGAAGACCTTGGCCGGGTTCAACAGCCATGCCGGGTCAAAGACATCCTTCACGGCCAATTGCGCTTCTAGATCGGCGGGGCCGTATTGCTCATGCATCAGATCGCGCTTCTCGATCCCAACCCCATGCTCCCCGGTCAGGCAACCGCCCGCTTCGACGCAGAGCCGCAGGATGTCGGCGCCAAAGGCCTCGCATTTCTCCAGATCGCCGGGTTTGTTGGCATCAAACAGGATCAACGGATGCATATTGCCGTCGCCCGCGTGAAAAACATTGCCGACCTTGAGACCATATTCATCGGACATCTCACCGATGCGGCGCAGCACCATGGGCAATTCGGTCACCGGGATGGTGCCATCAAGGCACATGTAGTCGTTGATCTGCCCCATGGCGCCAAAGGCGGACTTGCGGCCCAACCAGATCGCGGCGCTTTCCTCGGCGCTGGTGCTCTCGCGCAGCTCCACAGGGTTATGGCGACGGGCGATCTCGGTGATCAGCGCCAACTGGTGGTCGATCTCGGCGTCAGAGCCTTCGACCTCCACAATCAGCAGCGCCTCGCACATCGGGTAGCCCGCATGGGCAAAAGCCTCCGTCGCCTCGATGCAGGGGCGGTCCATGAATTCGATTGCCACGGGCAGCACACCCGCCTTGATGATGTCGCTGACACAGGCCCCGGCCACGGCGTTGTCGTCGAAGCCCATGAGCACGGGCCGCGCGCCTTCGGGTTTGGGCAGGATGCGCAGGGTGGCTTCGGTCACCACGCCCAACTGCCCCTCGGATCCGCAGATCACGCCCAAAAGGTCCAGCCCGCCCGCGTCCATATAACCGCCGCCGATCTCGACCACTTCGCCGTCCATCATGACCATGGTGACGCCCAAGAGGTTGTTGGTGGTGACCCCGTATTTCAGACAATGCGCCCCGCCCGAGTTCATCGCGATATTGCCCGCGATGGCACAGGCCAACTGGCTGGAAGGGTCGGGCGCGTAGAAAAAGCCGTCTTCCTCCACCGCGCCGGTGACGCTCAGGTTGGTGCGCCCGGTCTGCACGCGCATAAGCCGGTTGTCGTAATCGACCTCAAGCACCTCGGCCATGCGCGCCACCCCCAGCACCACGCTATCAGCGGTGGGCAAGGCCCCACCGGCAAGCGAGGTGCCCGAGCCGCGCGGCACCACCGGCACGCCCTCCTCATGGCAGATTGCCAGAATTGACGAGACTTCTTCGGTGCTGGCAGGCAGGGTCACGGCCAAGGGGGGGCATTTATAGGCCGTCAGCGCGTCACATTCATAGGCGCGGGTCTCATGCGCATCGTCGATCACGGCATCGCGGGGCAGCGCCGCGCGCAGCCGCGCCACGACCCGCGCCTTGCGCGCAATGATCCCGGCATCGGGTGTTGGCATCTGCATTGCGGTCCCTCCTCTGGCCCGCAGCATAGAGCCTATGGCGCGGGTTTGGCCAGTTTGCCGCGCGCCTGGTGCAATTGCACCACTAAATTGCGGCTTCAGGGTGAATTGCACCGGGCCCAACTTCCGCCTACCTTGGAACCTTTCCGAAATGCGCTATATTCAGTTCGTTGTTTTATTGGTGTCTCATGTTCAAACGTAGCCTCATTCTCGCCTTCTTGGCCTTTGCCGCGCCGGGTTTCGCCGATCCGCCCGCCATTTTGAATGTCGCGGTCGATCGACAGGGCGATTTGTGGAAGTTTGACGTCACCATCCGGCACAACGACAGTGGCTGGGACCACTATGCCGACGCTTGGCGCATTCTGGACCCCGATGGCAAACCCTTGGGCACCCGCAATCTGGCACATCCGCATGTGAAAGAGCAGCCCTTCACCCGCTCGCTCTCGGGCGTGCGCATCCCCGACGGGATGACGGAGGTCAGCATTCAAGCGCGCGACAGCGTCAGCGGCTGGTCTTCGGAATTGGTGACGATCCCGCTGCCCTGACCTGCGCCCTTTCAGACCCGGTGGTAAGGCCCGCCCGAGAGGATCGCGGCGGCGCGGTAAAGCTGTTCGGCCAGCATGACCCGCACCAGCATATGCGGCCAGACCATCTTGCCAAAAGAGAGTGCATGATCCGCCTCTGCCCGCAGGCTGGGGTCGATGCCATCGGCGCCGCCGATGACAAAGACCAAATCCCCCCGCCCGGCGTCACGCCAATTGCCAAGCCGTTCGGCGAATGCGGGGGAGGTTTCGACCTTGCCGCGTTCATCCAAGACGCAGATCACCGCCCCTTGAGGGATCGCGCGCCGCAGCAGCACGGCTTCGGCGGCCATGCCGCCGTTCTTCTTGTCTTCCATCTCGACCACGCGCGCGGGGCCAAGGCCCAGACCGCGCCCGGTCCGGTCGAACCGGGTCAGATAATCATCGACAAGGGATTTTTCCGGACCGGCGCGAAGCCGGCCCATGGCACAGATGTGAACCCGCATGACCTAGGCCCGCAAAGCGGGATCAGTGCGGTGCCGCTGTGGCCGCGTCGTCGCCGCCCAGCCACATCTTTTCAAGCTGGTAGAATTCACGCACTTCGGGCCGGAAGACATGCACGACAACGTCGCCTGTGTCGATCAAGACCCAGTCGCCGGTTTCGCGGCCTTCCATCTTGGACGTACGTCCAGTGGCGTCTTTGACGGCCTGCGCCAGCTTTTCCGAGATCGCCGAAACCTGCCGCGTGGAGCGGCCCGAGCAGATCACCATATAGTCGCCGATGGCCGTCTTGCCGCGCAGATCGATCTGCACGATATCTTCGGCCTTGTCGTCATTCAGCGAGGAAAGAATAAGCGCCAGCAGGTCGTCGCTGGTTGCGATTTGCGAGGCGGCAGTCATTGCAGCCCCATGGTCAGCAGCCTGCGCTGCGTCAACGTTAAGAGACAGGACATTGTCCTCCTTCGTAAATAGCACCATCAATGCTGAACGCTTGCCCCGGTGCCGAGCAGCCCCAATTTAGCGACCCGGGGTTTATTTTTCAATGGATCGCGTAGCCATAGCGTTAACCACGGCGCAAATCCCCGCTCACTCAGGCATATCCCGCGATGCCGCGGCGCGCGACAGGGCCAGTTGACTGTCTTCGATGACTTTTACCTCGCGCTGCGGGAAGGGGATAGAGATGCCGTGTTCCTTGAAGGCATCCCAAAGCGCCAGATAGACATTGCCGCGAATGTTGGTCAGCCCGCCGGTCGGATCCTTGATCCAGAAGCGCAGGATGTAATCCACCGACGAATCGCCAAAGCCCACAATATGGCAGACCGGCGCCTTGTAGCTCAGCACCCGGTCGACGCCCTTGGCCGCCTCCACCGCCAGTTTGCGCACCATATGCGGATCGTCGGAATAGGCCGTGCCGAAATAGATATCGAGCCGCACAAAGTCATTGGAGTGGGACCAGTTCACCACCTGCCCGGTGATCAGATCTTCGTTCGGGATCAGGTATTCCTTGCCATCCCGCGTCACAACAGATGCATAGCGCGCGCCGAGCGTTTGGATCCAGCCAAAGGTCTCGCCCAGACTGATCACATCGCCGGGCTTGATCGACTTGTCGAGCAGGATGATCACGCCCGAGACGAGGTTCGACACCACCTTTTGCAGACCGAAACCAAGGCCCACGCCGATTGCGCCCGACAGCACCGCAAGCCCGGTTAGGTCGATCCCGACCGCCCGCACGCCGATGAAGAACGCGAGCCCGTAGAGCAGGATTTGCACCCCCTTCACGGCCAGCACCTGCATGGAAGGGCTGATGTCTTCGTTCTTGCGGATCGTCGCGGCGGTGGTTGTGCTGACCAGCCGCGCCATGGTCAAAAGCGCACCGACAACCACCAGCGCGGTCATAATGGTCAGCACCGAAAGGCGGAATTCGCCCACAGTCAGCGCGACCCCGTCGAGAAACAAGGCCACATCATCGGCGACGTTCAGCATGTAGAGCGTGGCATAGATCCACAGCCCCCATGTCACCATGCGCCGCAAGGGACGGTTGCGCACCAGACGCGCGGCGAAAGCGATACCCACATAGATCGCCGCCAGCGTCGCTGCCAAACCGATGAGATAGGACCGCGACGGCCAAGTCACGTTCTGCATCACCTGATAAAGCAGCCCCGCCAGCAAAGCGAACCAGATCAGTCCCAATCGCCGCTTGACCTGCACCACCACACGCAACTGCCACTTGGACCAGCCTTCGCGGGCGCGGACCCAGTTTTGCAACATCACGCCGGTGACCCGGTGCAACACCCACGCCAGCGCCACCAAGGCCAGCAGGATCAGGATTTGGTTTTGCCGCCAGCCGGGGCTCAAAATGCTTTCCCCAAAGCCGAGCACCCCATCGAACAAAGCCTGAAGCGACAGCAGGAAGTTCGAAAACGGGTGGCTTTCAGGGATCATGGTCGGCCTTTGCAGCTAGGGAGGATCACGGTCGCACAGGCTGTGCGCCGGGGCAAGACGACCCGCAGCCCACCCCCTGCCTCCAAGACGATCACGACACCTTGCGAGACTCGCTCAGGCTCTATATCCCTTGCCCCATGATACTGGTGTTTGATCTTTGCGACCGTGCGCGTCTGCGCGAACGCTTTTTCGGCGCGACGCATAGCGTTCTGGCGCGACTATAAGCCACCCCTCTCAGCCACACCCATAGCCATTCCAAACCACGGGAGAGGACCATCATGTCCCCCAAGACGCTTTACGATAAAATCTGGGACGCCCATGTCGTCCACGAAGCCGATGACGGTACCTGCTTGCTCTATATCGACCGCCATCTGGTGCACGAAGTGACCAGCCCGCAGGCCTTTGAAGGGCTGCGCATGTCGGGCCGCACGGTGCGCGCCCCGGACAAGACCATCGCCGTGCCGGACCACAACGTGCCAACCACCGAGGGCCGCGAAGACCCCGAAGCGATGACCGAGGACAGCCGCATTCAGGTCTCCGCCCTCGACAAGAACGCGCGTGAGTTCGGCGTGCATTACTACCCGGTCTCGGACGTGCGCCAAGGCATCGTGCATATCGTCGGTCCCGAGCAGGGCTGGACCCTGCCCGGCATGACTGTCGTCTGCGGCGACAGCCACACCGCGACCCACGGCGCTTTCGGCGCGCTGGCCCACGGCATCGGCACGTCTGAGGTCGAACATGTCCTTGCCACCCAAACGCTGATCCAGCGCAAGGGCAAGAACATGAAGGTCGAGATCACCGGCAAGCTGCGCCCCGGCGTCACGGCCAAGGACATCACCCTGTCGGTCATCGGCGCCACCGGCACTGCGGGCGGCACCGGCTATGTCATCGAATACTGTGGCGAGGCGATCCGCGACCTGTCGATGGAAGGCCGTATGACCGTCTGCAACATGGCGATTGAGGGCGGCGCACGCGCCGGCCTCATCGCGCCGGACGAGAAGACCTTCGAGTATTGCAAGGGCCGCCCCCACGCTCCGAAAGGCGCACAGTGGGAAGCGGCGATGGACTGGTGGAAAACCCTCTTCTCTGACGAGGACGCCCATTGGGACAAGGTCGTGACGCTGAAAGGCGAAGACATCGCACCGGTCGTCACATGGGGCACCTCGCCCGAAGACGTGCTGCCGATCGACGCGACGGTCCCCTCGCCCGAAGACTTCAAGGGCGGCAAGGTCGACGCGGTGAAACGTGCGCTGGAGTATATGGACCTGAAACCGGGTCAAAAGCTCACCGATATCGAGATCGACACCGTCTTCATCGGCTCCTGCACCAACGGCCGCATCGAAGACCTGCGCGCCGCTGCCGAAGTGCTGAAGGGCAAGAAGATCAAGGACGGTCTGCGCGCCATGGTGGTGCCCGGCTCCGGCCTCGTCCGGGCACAGGCCGAGGAGGAAGGGCTGGCGGATATTTTCCGCGAGGCCGGTTTTGAATGGCGTCTGGCGGGCTGCTCCATGTGTCTGGCGATGAACCCCGACCAGCTCGCCCCCGGCGAACGCTGCGCGGCCACGTCGAACCGCAACTTCGAGGGGCGTCAGGGCTATAAGGGCCGCACGCATCTCGTGTCACCCGGCATGGCCGCCGCCGCCGCACTCACCGGTCACCTGACCGACCTGCGCGAACTGGCGTGAGCGACCGGGGGATGGATACCGGGCGCGTTGCGCAGGGCTCAGTCGGCCTTGCGCAGCTCGCTGCCGGACTTCAGCACTTCGCTGCCGTCGTCCTGTTCGATCTTATAGGCCGGTTCGTCATCGCTCGCCTTGCGGGTCACCTCGCTGCCCTGCAGCTTCAGCGTGATCTTCTGCGTGTATTTCTTGACGATCTTGCCGGTCCCGGTGCCATTGCCCCAGTCCCATTCCACCTTCGTGCCGGTTTGGTACGACATGCCATGCCCTCCTGATACACCATTTGCCTAGAACGCGCCGTCAGGCGGCGCGGTTCCCGCACTCTCCGAAGGATACCCCGATGGAAAAGTTTACAGAAATCACCGGCACCGCGGCTCCCATGCCGCTGGTGAACATCGACACCGACATGATCATCCCCAAGGTCTTTCTCAAGACGATCAAACGCTCTGGCCTTGGCGTGAACCTGTTCGACGAAATGCGCTATGACCGCGAAGGCCACGAAATCCCCGATTTCGTGCTGAACCAACCGCAGTACCGCGACGCGCAGATCCTCGTGGCGGGCGACAACTTTGGCTGTGGCTCGTCGCGCGAACACGCGCCTTGGGCGATCCTCGATTTCGGCATCCGCTGCGTCATCGCGCCCAGCTTCGCCGACATCTTTTACAACAACTGCTTCAAGAACGGCATCCTGCCGATCGCCCTGCCGCAAGAGCAGGTCGACGTGCTGATGAAAGACGCCGAAAAGGGATCGAACGCGCGGATGACCATCGATCTGGAAGGCCAGACCGTGACCACCTCAGATGGTGAGACATTCCCCTTCGAAGTGGACGCCTTTAAAAAGCACTGCCTTCTCAACGGGCTGGACGACATCGGCCTCACGCTCGAAAAAGGTGCCGCGATTGACAGCTACGAGGATTCGCTGGGCGAAAGCCGCCCTTGGGTCTAACGCCCGGCCTGCATGATCAAACTTGTGGGCGCAAACCGCGCGCCCACAAGATGTTGCCGCCTGCCATCAAACCGCCACGGAATTGATGCAAGAAGGCACCACCCCCTCCCTCAAAATACCCCAGTATCCTGCTCTTCTCTCCGCGGAGCCTTGAGGCATGTGCGGAAAGAAGGCAAAAATTGGACCAGAATGAGGCACGCCCCATCAACCGGGGGCATCAAGTTGGAACAAGCACGCGGCATCGTATCGCGGCTGGCCAGTTTGAAAGGGCAGAGCAGTGTTCGGACGAATGACAGGCGCGGCGACGCGTGGCCTATTGGTGGCGCTATTGATTGCCATCCCGGCGCTTCTCTTGCCGGGGGCCGATGCGGAATCCAGCCAGATCACCGTGCTGCTCGCCTGTATCGCGGCGATCCTGACCTTCATGGAATACAACGCCCGCCAGCCCGGCATCGTCGAATTTCGCGACGCGCCGCCTTTCAATCGGCTCCGCTTCATCAGCCTGCTCTTCACGATCCTCGTCCTCTCGCTTATCGCGCGGGGCCAAACGGCCCCGACCCTACTGACCGGCGCGCTCACCGCGCTTGGCACGATACTGGGCAATGCGCTCGATTTCCCCTATTCCCCGGTGCGCCTCGTGGTTCTGATGATGCCCGCTGACGCCCCTCTCGAGGCGGTCAACCTGATCCGCACGGCGGCGGGACTGGCCTATCTGATCTCGCTCATCGCATTGGCGACCTTCGTGGTGCTGGTGCGTGTCATGGGCTGGCCCGCACGCCAAGGCGCTTTTAACGTCTGGGTGAACCTGCCACTTTTCGATCCAACCGCTGGGGGCGATGTGCTCTACCGGCTGCAACGGGACGCGCGGATCAACATCGCGCTTGGCTTCCTTCTGCCCTTCTTCATCCCTGCAGTGGTCAAGGCCACCGCCGATCTGCTAGATCCGATCTCACTGAGCAATCATCAAACCATGATCTGGACAATAAGCGCATGGGCATTCCTTCCGGCCAGTATGATCATGCGCGGCATCGCCATGGGGCGGGTGGCCGAGATGATCCACGACAAACGCCGCCGCGCCTACGCCGAAGCGCATATGCAGGCCGCCTGATCCGCTTTCTGCTGGCGCTGCTCCTGCTGACCGGCACCGCGCAGGCCGAACCGCTGCGCATCGCCACCTTCAACACCGAATTGTCGCGCAAAGGGCCGGGCCTGCTCCTGCGCGATATCCTACGCGGGGACGACCCTGCCGTCGCCTCCGTGATCGAAACCATCACCAGCGCCGATCCCGATATCATCGCGCTACAAGGCATCGACTACGATCTCGAACAGGCCGCCCTCAATGCCCTCGCCGATGCCCTCTCCGCCGCGGGGGCACCCTATCCCCACCGCTTCGCCGCGACGCCCAATGCAGGCCGCCAAAGCGGGGTCGACCTCGACGGTGACGGCAGGCTCGGCACCCCCCGTGACGCCCAAGGCTATGGCCGTTTCTTCGGCCAAGGCGCCATGGCGATCCTCTCACGCCACCCGATCCAAGAGGGCGGGTTCCAAGATTTCAGTACCCTCCTCTGGCGCGACCTCCCAGATACACTCTACCCGATGATCGACGGCGCCCCCTTCGCGGGGGTGGAGGCCCAGGCCACGCAGCGCCTCTCCTCCAACGGCCACTGGTCCCTGCCAATCCTAACCCCGGAGGGCCCCGTCACGCTGCTGACATACCACGCCACCCCGCCGGTCTTCGACGGCCCCGAAGACCGCAATGGCCGCCGCAACCATGACGAAACCATCTTCTGGCTCCACCACCTCGCCGGAAAGATCGGGACGCCCCCGACACCCCCCTTCGTCCTGCTGGGCGACGCCAATCTCGACCCGCAGCGCGGCGACGGGCGCGGCGAAGCGATTGCCGCCCTCCTCTCCCATCCTGCGCTACAAGACCCCCTGCCGCACCGCCCCACGGTCAACTGGCCCCAAACCGGCCCGATGCGCGTCGACTACATCCTGCCCTCCCGGGACTGGGAAATCAGTAACGCTGGCCTCATCTGGCCCAAGGGCGAAAGCGCCAGCCGCCATGCCCTCGTCTGGGTCGACCTCACCCGCTGACGCCCCCTATCTTGACCCTCCGGAACCCGCAGGCTACCCAATCTCCAACCGTATTTTCAGGAGTTTCCCATGGCCAACCCATCCTTGCTCATCCTCCCCGGCGACGGCATCGGCCCCGAGGTCATGGCGCAGGTCACGCGCATCATCGACTGGTTCGGCGAAAAGCGCGATCTGGCCTTCGACGTAGAGCATGATCTGGTCGGCGGCGCAGCCTATGACAAACACGGCACCCCGCTGCATGATGACACGATGGCCCGCGCCCTCGAAGTCGACGCCGTGCTGCTGGGCGCCGTGGGTGGCCCGAAATACGACGACCTCGACTTCGCCGTGAAACCCGAGCGTGGCCTGCTCCGCCTGCGCAAGGAAATGGACCTCTTCTCCAACCTGCGCCCGGCACAATGCTTTGACGCGCTGGCCGATTTCTCCTCGCTGAAAAAAGACGTGGTCGCGGGCCTCGACATCATGATCGTGCGCGAACTCACCTCCGGCGTCTACTTCGGTGAGCCGCGCGGCATCTTCGAGGAAGGCAACGAACGCGTCGGCATCAACACGCAGCGCTACACCGAAAGCGAGATCGAGCGCGTCGCCCGCTCCGCTTTTGAACTCGCCCGCCGCCGCGGCAACAAAGTCTGCTCCATGGAAAAAGCCAACGTCATGGAAAGCGGCATCCTGTGGCGCGAAGTCACCCAACGGGTGCGCGACGCAGAATACCCGGATGTCGAACTCAGCCACATGTATGCCGACAATGGCGCCATGCAGCTCGTGCGCGCGCCCAAGCAGTTCGACGTGATCGTCACCGACAACCTCTTCGGCGACATCCTCAGCGACTGCGCCGCCATGCTGACCGGCAGTCTCGGCATGCTGCCCTCCGCCAGCCTCGGCGCGCCCAACGCCGATGGCCGTCCCAAGGCCCTCTACGAGCCCGTCCACGGCTCCGCCCCCGACATCGCAGGCCAAGGCAAAGCCAACCCAATCGCCTGTATCCTCAGCTTCGCCATGGCGCTGCGCTATTCCTTCGACCAAGGTGAAGAAGCCGCCCGTCTTGAAAAAGCCGTCGAACGCGCGCTGGCCGATGGCGCCCGCACCCCCGACCTGATGGGCCCCGAAGGCGGCACCCCCATCACGACCGAGGAAATGGGCGACGCCATCCTCAATGCCCTCGACGTCAGCCTCTAAAAAAACCAAGGCGGGGTTTCACGCCCCGCCCCCTCCCCTTCATCCTTTCTCAAATACCCTCGGGGGAGCAGCCGCAGGCTGCGGGGGCAGCGCCCCCAATTACCCCCGCTTTCCGCAAACGACACGCAAAATCCCTGCAACTGACCAATTGCCAAAGCCGCCAAGCTGCGCTATTGCGCTGCACATCGGTCGGGCTGTAGCGCAGCCTGGTAGCGCACCTGCTTCGGGAGCAGGGGGTCGGAGGTTCGAATCCTCTCAGCCCGACCAGATACCCCCCACAGCTCCCTAGGCCCAAGAACTCGGATCGCTCTGCTCCACTCAGCCGTAGACCTTGAGCAGCATCCAGACCCCCATGCCCAGCATCATGACGTTCTCAGTAAGCGAGACGAACCCAAGCGGCACATTGCTCGACCCGCCGACGCAGGCGCATTTTAGCTCACGTTTGTCGACATAGACCGCCTTGATGACCGAAACCGCGCCAATTGCGCCGATCACGATCGCCACGGGGGCCGAGAGCCAGGTCAGCGCCCCGGCGGTCATCAGAATACCCGCCAGCGCCTCCCCGAATGGATAGACCTTGCCATAGGGCACCCACCGCTGGGCCAGCAGGTCGTAGTTCAGAAACATCGTCGAAAAGCTCTTAATATCCTGCAACTTTTGAACGGCGAGGAAACACATGGAGATCGAGATGAACCACTCGAAGGCCCGAAGTGTGAAGATGTTGCCGAATGCATACCAAGAGAGTCCCAGTGCCATCAGGAAGGCCACGCCGAAAATGGCGATGACGGGCTGATAGCTGGTGTCCGATTGCTCTTCCTTGGGCTTGTCTAAACCGAAATGCACGCGCAGATCGTCGTAGCCGCCGATCCGCTCCCCGTCGATGAAGGTCTGCGGCGTGGTCTCCACACCCTCTTTCGCCATGAAGGCATCGGTCTCCTCGCGGGTCGTGAGGTGGTGATCTTCGACGTGGTAGCCCTGCCGCTCCAGCAGGTCTTTCGATTTCAGCCCGAAGGGACAGAGGTGTTGCTCCATCACCATCCGGTAGAGTTTCGCGGTCTTGCCCTTTCCTTCGGCCATCCTAGCCTCCTTTTAGCTTTTCGAAAGACGTCTCAAGGGAGGAACAAGTTTCCAGCGCAGGAGAGTTCCTCAAAGGGGCGATTTAGGTCAACCGGCAACCCGGCGCAGCACCACCGGCGCGATGCCGCTCAGGCCAGTTTTCCCAGATGCGCGGCAGGGATCGTGACTGTCCAAGTCAGGGCGTTTTCGCTGGTCACCGTTTCCGCCGCGCCATTAACCATCGCGGGGGCCAATACAGACAGAACCTTGCTCCCGAAACCGGTGGCCTTTTTGGCAGAGGGGTCAAAGGTGATGCCGGTCTCGATCCACTGGAAACGCAGCCCCCCCTTCTCGGTATGGGACCAGTGGCATTGGATATCGCCGCAGCCGTCGCTCATCACCCCGTATTTCGTGGAATTCGTCGCCAGCTCATGCAGCGCCATGCCGATCAGTTGCAACGCCTGCGGCCCCAAAGCGACAGAGGGGCCATCCACATCCACCGCCTTGGCCTGCAAATGCAAAAACGGGTCCAACTGTGCGCGCACCAACTCGGCCAGATCCACCGAAGACCAGCCGCCATCGACCAGCAAATCGGTGGAGCGGGCCAGCGCCTGAATACGGGCCCCGAAGGACTTGTTGAACTCCGCGAGAGAGGCCGCCGAACTCGCCGTCTGCCGCTGCATCGCTGTGACCAGAGAGAGCATGTTCTTGGCCCGGTGGATGACCTCACGCGAGACGAGATCGCGCACCTCTTCGGCCTTGCGCGTCGCAGTCACATCATGGTGGATGTTCGAGATCGAGACGATATCCCCCGAAAGTGTCCGAATGGGCGTGCAGGCGATGGTGACATGGCGCTCGGTGCCGTCCTTGGCCACGCGCACCGCATTGAATTGGCGCAGCTTGCCGGCCATGATCTGATCGCGATACTCAAGCACCCGCGTCGGCCAATCCGGCGGATACAAAAGCTCGACCGACTGGCCCAAAGCCTCCTCTTCCGTATAGCCGTAGAGCCGCTCAGCTGCCGGATTCCAACTGATGATGCGGCCTTCCATGTCATAGGTCAGGATCGCTTCGGCCGTGGTGGCCACGAGGGCAGCAAAGGTTTCCGCCTGCACATGGGCCCGTTCGATATCGTCATGCGCCATACGGCGTGTCGTGACATTGCGGTGCTGCAACAGAAGGCAGGGCGCGCCTTGGATCGTCAAGCGGTTGGCGTTGAGTTGAAACCAGCGCCGCACCCCCGGCCCATCGCAGGGGTATTCCCCCTCAAAGGAAGTCCCGGTTTTCAGCGCTTGGCGCAGCCCCTCCAGAACCGTTTCCGCCTGCACCACGGCACCCATGGCCGCCGCTTCGCAGATGTCAAAGTAATTGGCACCGACGTAATGCGTTCCGGTATCGCCGCCGTTCTCTTCGCAAAACAGTTTCCACGCCATATTGACCGCGACAATCTTGCCGGTGGCGTCAAGAATGACCACCTCATCGGTCATCGCCTCGATCAATTCATAATGGCTGGCGTCGAGCGTGACGCTTTGGGTGCTTTTCAACATAGCCCCACCATAGCGCGAATTCGGCATTGTCTAAAGTTAACTTAGGTTTAATCGTTAAGGCCAAAGTCCTTATTTTATCGGCTTTTGGCGGAAACCCTCCTGCCTCAGCGGCGGCTGCCCGCCCGCCAACGCGTCAGGCTTGCAATCCGCGCAAATTCTGAAATAAGCCCCGCCATCCGGTCGCAGCCTACCCGGACATCAAAACAAGGGCCCCAAAATGAAAACACTTGTCATCTGCTCAGGCGGACTCGATTCCGTGTCGCTTGCGCATATCACCGCCGAGGTGCACCACCTCACCCGGCTCGTCTCCTTCGACTATGGCCAGCGTCACCGCAAAGAGGTCGATTTCGCCCGGGCGGCGGCCGAACGATTGGGCGTGCCGTTTCACCTGATCGACATGCGCGGGATCGGTGCGGCGCTATCGGGCTCCGCCCTGACCGATGATATCGACGTGCCCGATGGGCATTACGCCGAAGACACGATGAAGATCACAGTCGTGCCGAACCGCAATGCGATCATGCTGTCGATCGGCTTTGGCATTGCCGCCGCGCAGGGGGACGAGGCCGTGGCCACTGCCGTGCATGGCGGCGATCATTTCATCTATCCCGACTGCCGCCCCGGTTTCACCCGCGCCTTCGATGCGATGCAGCAGGCCGCGCTCGACGGCTATGCCAATGTGCGGCTGCACACGCCCTTCGTTGAGCACAGCAAGGCCGAGATCGTCCGCCAAGGCGCGCAGCACGGCACGCCCTTCGCTGAGACGTGGTCTTGCTACAAGGGCGGCGCGGTCCATTGCGGGCGCTGCGGCACCTGTGTCGAGCGGCGCGAAGCCTTTCACCTGGCCGAGGTCAGCGACCCGACGGTCTATGCCGATCCCGACTATTGGACCGAGGCCCTTGCCGCACGGGGGAAAGGCTGATGTTCCGTATTCGCAAGGAATTCCACTTTTCCGCCAGCCACCAGTTGACCCACCTGCCCGACGATCACCAATGCGCGCGGCTGCATGGGCACAACTATATCGTCGTGGTCGAAATGGCCGCCGAGACGCTCAATGCCGACGGTTTCGTGCGCGATTATCACGAACTGAAGCCGCTCAAGACCTATATCGACGATCACTTCGACCACCGGCATCTGAACGATGTGCTGGACGGCCCCTCCACAGCCGAGAACATGGCGAAACATTTCCACGACTGGTGCGCCGCCCGCTGGCCCGAGACCTCTGCCGTGCTGGTCAGCGAGACCCCGAAAACATGGGCGGAATACCGGCCATGACCCTGCGCATCGCCGAGATTTTCGGCCCCACCATTCAGGGCGAAGGAGCGCTGATCGGGGAGCCGACAGTATTCATTCGCGCGGGCGGCTGTGACTATCGGTGCAGCTGGTGCGACAGCCTGCATGCCGTCGACAGCCAGTACCGCCATAGCTGGACCCCCATGTCGACCGAGGACATCTGGCGCCAGATCCGCAAGCTTTCCAAGGACCAGCCGCTGACCGTCTCCCTCTCGGGCGGCAATCCGGCGATACAGGATTTCGGCCCCCTGATCCGCATGGGCAAAGCCGCGGGCTATCGTTTCGCCTGCGAGACCCAAGGCTCCATCGCGCGGCCATGGTTTGCCGATCTCGATACGCTCGTGCTCTCCCCCAAACCGCCATCAAGCGGTGAGCGCGTCGATTGGGACGCATTCGACGCCTGCCGGACCCTCGGCGCACAGGCGCGGCAGCAGGTGATGAAGATCGTGATCTTTGACGAGATCGACTACCATTGGGCGCGCGAAGTGCATGCCCATCACCTCGATATCCCGCTCTACCTTCAACCCGGCAACCCCGAGGTCGACCCCGCCACACCGGTGGACCCGCAGGCGCTGGCCGACCGTTTGGGCTGGCTAACCGAGCTTGCCATGACCGATCACTGGTTCGCCCCCCGTATCCTGCCGCAGCTTCATGTCCTGATCTGGGGCAACAAGCGCGGCGTCTGACCGATGGAGACACCCATGTCCGACGACATCTACAGCAATCTCAAACAACTCGGCGGTGAGACCCGCATTCCCGCCAGCCCCGAAGAAGCCGAACTGGAGCGGGTGCCGAACCCACAGGCCGATGTGGCCTATAACGTGCGCTTCACCGCGCCGGAGTTCACCTCGCTCTGCCCGATGACCGGCCAGCCCGACTTTGCCCATCTGGTAATCGACTATGTGCCCGGCCCGTGGCTGGTGGAATCGAAATCGCTCAAGCTGTTTCTGACCTCCTTCCGCAATCACGGCGCGTTTCATGAAGATTGCACCGTCTCCATCGCCCGGCGGCTGGCCGAGTTCCTTGATCCGCAATGGCTGCGCATCGGCGGCTATTGGTATCCGCGCGGCGGCATTCCCATCGATGTGTTCTGGCAGACCGGCCCCCTGCCCGAGGGCGTCTGGATCCCCGATCAAGGGGTCCCGCCTTACCGGGGCCGCGGCTGACCAAGCCCTTCCTACCTCCTACCCCGCAGCATTCGGGGCACGCGCCCACCCGCCCGCGCCCCGTTTTTTCGGTGAAAACCGTGTGTTTTAGATCACAATATCTTCAGCAACCGCCTTCTTCCTTGAACCTCCAGCGGAGAAAGGCCGTTAGTCTTTCATACACGCATACGACCCTGCCCTGCGCAGAGAGGTCAACCACGGAGCGACCACATGCTGACAAGACGTCATTTCATTCAAACCACCACGGCGCTTTTTTCCAGCGCGATTGCCACCCCCTTGATGGCGCGCACCCGCCCGAGCGCGGCAGAAAAGGCCGCTTGGGACGCACAAGTCACCCCAGCAGGCTTTGACCCGGCGACGAGCAACCCTTGGGGCGTCCACCCGCGCTTCTTGCCGCAGCGGGTCGTGGCGAATGACAACCTGCGCGTCGGTGACATCCACGTCGATGCGGTGGCACGCTATATCTATCATATCGAAGAGGGCGGCACCGCGATGCGCTATGGCGTGGCGATTGCCCGTGGCAATCTTTATGAGCCGGGCACCTATACGATCAAGCGCAAGGTGCAATGGCCACATTGGACGCCCACCCAAAACATGATCAAGCGCGATCCCGAGCTTTACGCGGGCCTTGAAGACGGCGTGCCGCCCGGCCCGGAAAACCCCCTCGGCTCGCGGGCGCTTTACCTCTTTGAAGGGAACCGCGACACCTATCTGCGCATCCACGGCACCCCGCAGCCACAAAGCATTGGGGGCCGGGCAAGCTCAGGCTGTGTGCGGATGATCATGGCGCATATCAACCAGCTCTACCCGAATGTGCAGACCGGTTCGACTGCCTATCTCTATTCGGCGGAAGAAAGCGTTGTTGCCAGCAGCTAAGCTGGAACGAAAAACGGGGGCCGCTTGGCGGCCCCCGTTTTTATGTCAGGCTTGGCGTTTGGTGCAGATCGGATTGCCACCCACCGCCCGCAGCGGCACCAGCGTCGTCTCGACCGGACCGTTGTGCTGATACCAATAGCAGCCATCCTCCGGCAGCAAACGCGCCGTCGACAGATCTTGGTTCGGCGCGGCAAGGCTCACCACCGCCTCCGGCAGATTGCCCACACGGGCCGAACCGCCCTGCGGCCCACTCGCCGGTACCGTACACCCGGCAACGGCCAGCGAGGCCGCCCCGATCACAAAAGTTCCTGTTTTCATCAAAGCCTCTGCCATTCCTGATTATATCTGGGGCAATCTGACAGACAGGATGGGGATTTCAAGGCACAAGGGGGTGAGGATGGTCGGCAGCGCCCTACTGCCAACGAAAGCGAATGTATGCGCAAAGTGAAAAAACTCCAGAAGGACTGGTGCCGTATGTTACTGACATATCAATAACTTACGCCTTCATGAAAACGAATCGAAAAGACGTAGTCTGCGCAAGAAACCAATAGTCTGCGCAAATTTTTTTAGATTTTTTTGATCGTTGCCGGGCTGTCCTATCGCACGACAAAGCCCGCCTCAGAGAGGCGGGCTTTGAAGCCTTAATCATCAGGTCAAACGAAGCTAGTTGGCCAGGGCCTTCTTAAAGGGATGATCTTTCCGGTACAGCGCCTTGTAATCACTGTGGGTGAACGGAGTTGCCACCCTTGAGGCCTCGGTTTTTCCTACCCACCAATCCGTAAAATGATCCCGCATCAGAGTGTTCGCTACGGTGACTGCCGCTTCCGCGACCGCACCCTCTGTGACCTCTATTAAAAGCCCCCATCGATAAGCAGAAGCTGCGACCAAGCGGTCGAAAAAGTCCTGCGACATCAGGTCAGGGTCAACGTTCATTTCCGCCCTAAGTGCGTAGCTGCCCACGATTTCATGAATGGTCCGGTAGTCGGCCGGGATATTGATATCGTCGAAACGAATGCGGTGAAGCATCCGATGGAGCTGAGGCTCCATCTCGATGTAGTCGTTCAGGTCAGGAACACCTGAAAAGATCAGCATCAAGGGCCAGTCATGAGATTTCATCAAAGTCTTGAAGGAGTCGAGAACCGCGAACCGGTCTGCATCACTCTTCTCGCGAAAGATATGTTGTGCTTCATCAAAATGAATGCCGATGACACCGGCGAGCTTGGCTTCCCGAACGACAATATCCCAGATTTCACTCTGAGTCAGCCTTGCCTTAGAGCTCACAGGATAGCCAATGGCCGTGGCGGTTGCCTTGCCGAGATCTTTCCAGCTTCCAAGTCCCCTCAGAATACACTCTGCGAACCGCGCGGGCGATCCATCGGGAAGCGCGATCTTGTCTGAGTTGAACTGACGGATCAGCGCACCGATTTCAGTGGTCTTACCAGTACCGGATGGTCCGGTCACCATAAGCCCTTCAGTTTCGAAACGCCCACCACCGATCAGGTGTCCCAAATGGGCGCTGAATACCCGTGCGAAGTCAGACTTCAGCTTGGCGGCCCGTACCAAGGGGTAGATCCTGCCAGCCGTATTGGCGGCTGCGTCGCGATACGCCTCAATGATGAATTCGCTCATACCTTACTGTGAACAAGCATGCAATTTTGACCCCGTAGAGGGGTGATCGGCGTCCAAAAATGACCCCCTTACACTGATGTGGAT
>NZ_JBIFFQ010000026.1:0-2009 GCF_043557285.1 Sulfitobacter sp. 1A13421 | reverse complement strand
AGTGCCGCTTCGCGTTCGCTTTCTTTCGGGATGATGCCCCAGAAGTTATCCGTCTGCACCGGTCCGGGGGCCACGACATTGACGGTGATGCCATGCGGTGCAAGCTCCAGCGCCCATGTGCGCGCCATGCCGATCATCCCCGCTTTCGAGGCCGAATAGGCCGTGCGCGTCGGCGCGCCCAAGGCGGCGCGAGAGGCGTTGAACATCACCCGACCAAAGCCGCGTTCTTTCATCGCGGGCAGGAAGGCTTGCAGCAGCGTCAGGGCCGAGCCGAGGTGCAGTTGCGCAAGGCCGGTGATGTCGTCGGGCTTGGCCTCTTCAACCAGATTGGGCCAGATCAGCCCCGCGTTATGCACCAGATGGGTCACCTCATGGCGCGCGGCGATATCTGCGGCAACGGCGGCGACGGAGGCAGGGTCGAGCAGGTCGGCTTCGATATGCTCGCAGCCCTCCGCCTCCCATTCCGGCTTGCCCCGCGCGATCGAGATCACGCGATAGCCTCGCCCCAGCAACCGCTGCGCCAGATCGGCGCCGATGCCCTTGCTGCCCCCGGTGATGACGGCGGTGTATTCGGTCATTGTCTCTCTCCCGGTATCAGCGCCAGCACCCGCAAGGGGCTGCCGGTGCCGCCTTTGATCTTAAGCGGCGGTGCGATCAGCATGGCCCCGGTGGGCGGCAGTTGGTCGAGGTTGCACAGGCATTGCAGCCCATATCTCCCCGCCCCATGCAGCAGGTAATGCGCCGGGAAGGGCGGGTCGTAATGCATCCCCTGCCCCGCGTCGGTGCCGACCGTTTCCGTGCCAAAGCCGCGAATGCCGCGCTCTAGCAGCAGTTCGATGGCGGCGGGGGTGGGGCCGGGCGAATGGGCGCCATCCTCGCGCATGTTGAGGTAATCCGCCCCGCTGCGTTTCGACCAATCGGTGCGCATCAACACCCAAACGCCTGCGGGGATCGGCCCGTGCTGGGCCTCCCAATCGCGGATGATCTCGGGCGTCAGCTCAAAGTCGTCGTTCTGCGCCGCCCCCGCCGAACAGTCGATCACCACGACCGGGCCGATGAAGGCTTCGGGCGGGATTTCATCCAACGCGCCATGGGCCACGTCCTTGCCCGAGACCCAGTGAATGGGCGCGTCGAAATGGGTGCCGGTGTGCTCGTTCAGCGTGAGATTATGCCACTTCCACGCCGGGCCGCGGTGATCATAGGCCGAGACCTCCTCCATCCGGAACCGTGCACATTGGCCGAACTCTGGCGGCAGGACGATGACCGGGAAGTCCGGGTCGAGCCTATGGGTCAGATCGACGACCTTTGCGGCACCGCTTGCCAGTGCTTCGGCCAGTGTCATGATTGCATCGCTCATGCGCCGCCCCCTCGCGTTTCGCGTTCCATCAAGGCCGGATCGTCCAGCCAGCGGGCCAGCGCGTCCTTGGCCACGTCACCGCATGCGACCTCTTCCAACCCGTCGACCAGCCCGCGCACCACTGTCCGCGCCAGCGCGCGGGGGGCGACTTTGGGCGGCGGCAGAGGTTGGTGCCATTCGTCATCAACCGGGCCGGTGTAGACATTCATCACCCGCAGCCCCGATCCGGCAAATTCTGCCCGCATCGTCTGGCTGAGCGACCGCGCCGCCGCTTGGGAGGCATCGAAGCCACCGAACCCCGCCTCGGGCGCCAAGGCCCCGACCGAGAGGAGATTGACCCAAGCCACCGCGGCATTGACCCCATCCGCCGTGCGCGCGGCCATCGCGGGGCCAAAGCCCTGCGCCAAGCGCATCAGGCCCAGCACATTGGTCTCCATCCCCTCGCGGGCAAAGACCGTGTCACTGCCCAGCACCCCGCCGGGGCGGATGAATTGGGCGGTGTTGATCAGGATGTCGACCTTGCCACCGATCTCAGCGGCGAGGCGCGAGACGGAGGCCGTATCGGTCACATCAAGGGGCATGAGGCTGACGTTCTCCATCTCCTCGAAGGCGGCGCGGCCTTCCCACCTGCGCCAATGCTCCGGCTCGCCCA
>NZ_JBIFFQ010000006.1:0-205835 GCF_043557285.1 Sulfitobacter sp. 1A13421 | reverse complement strand
GTCGTGGCCCCCGGACCGGTGCAGACGGATAACTTCTGGGGCATCATCCCGAAAGAAAGCGAACGCGAAGCGGCACTTGCCAAGCGCATCCCCGTGGGGCGGTTGGGGCCGGTGGAGGATGTGACCAACGCCTTCCTCTTCTTTTGCGATCCGGCCAGTAGTTTCGTCACCGGCCAGACGCTTTTCGTCTGCGGCGGGTCGAGCATCGGGACGCTGACGCTCTGACCCCTCGGGCTTAACCCTTTCGGAAATGCTGCACCAATTCAGGGACATAGGCGTCGCCCTCGCCCTTTTCGACGACTTGGGATAGGGCGCGATAGACCCCATCGGCAATCTCGACCTGCGCGCCCGCTTCGGTGGACATCTGGCGGTAATAGTCGAAATCCTTCAGCGCGTTGCTGATGGCGAAGGGCAGCGCTTCACGGTCGCCGCTAGTGATGAAGGGCGACAGCCGGTCGAGCGCGACACTGGCACCGCCGCCGCCCGCCAAGACATCCACGAAACTCTGCGGATCAATTCCCGCGTCCGCCGATTGCGCGGCGGCTTCGGCGAGCAGGGACATGAACCCAACCGAGACGTAGTTGTGCAGCAGTTTCAACCGGTGGCCCGCGCTGACCTCACCGACATGCTTGACCTCTTCGGTGAAGGAGGCGAGGACGGGAGAGACCTTTTCAACCACCGCGGCGTCACCCCCGATCAGCAGGTTCAGCTTCCCTTCATGGGCGAATTGCGCGGTGCGGGTCATCGGCGCATCGACGAAATCGCCCCCCGCCGCTTTGACCGCCTCGGCCATCTTCAGCGTCGACGCGGGCAGGGAGGTTGAGCAATCGACGACAACCGCACCCGGCTTCAGCCCCGCGATGACGCCGCCCTCTCCGGCCAGGATCCCTTCGACCTGCGGCGAGCCGGTGACGCAGAGGATGATCACATCGGAGGCGGCGGCCAGATCGCTCAGGCTGTCGAAGGCCGTGGCGCCGAGCCCGTCCAATTCATCGGTCGGCTGGTTGCCGGGGTGGTCGAAATAGCCAAGCGCAAATCCCCCGCGCCGCATCACGTTGCGGGCAATTCCGTGGCCCATCAGGCCGACACCGATCATACCGATTTTCATGGATTTTCCTTCGCTTGCCACCGCCACCCCTGCGCGCGGTTCCCTTGGGGAAAGTTCTAGCGATCCACCCGGCACGGTGCAACGCGGCAGGGCCGGATTTTCTTGCCCAAACAGGGCTTTGTATATTTGAAACCGACAATTCGATTGATAGGAATGGCGCATTAATGGAATGAGGCTGAAATGACTTTGACCCGCGACCCCCACCAGATTGCCGAAACGCTTTACCATGGGCAGTTTTGCCCGATGTTCATCGATGGTCAGGACGTGCCCGCCTACTCCGGCGCGGTGATCGAGGTGAAAGATCCCGCATCTGGCCGCAAGCTGGCGGAAGTGCCGCGCGGCGGGGCGCGGGATGTCGATCTGGCCGTGGATGCCGCACGCCGCGCCTTCGAAGGCGTCTGGTCCACCTTCACGCCCTACGACCGGCAGGAGGTGCTGTTGCGCATCGCCGATGTGATGGAGCGGGATTGGGAGAAGCTCTGCATCTCCGATACCGCCGACATGGGACTGCCGCTAGCGCGCACCCTTGGCAACAAGCGGCGGGTGATCGGGATGCTGCGCTTCTACGCCGGCCAAGCGGTAGCGCTGCATGGCGACGTGATCGAGAATTCGATCTCGCAGTCGATGCTGTCTTTCACCACCCGAGAGCCGGTCGGCGTGGTGGGCGCGATCATCCCTTGGAACGCCCCGACCGCCGCCTCGATCTGGAAGATCGCCCCGGCGCTGGCCACCGGCTGCACCGTGGTTCTGAAACCCTCCGAAGATGCGCCGCTGACGCCCTTGATGATCGCGCGGCTGATGCAGGAGGCGGGCGTGCCCGATGGGGTGGTCAATGTGGTCACCGGCACGGGGCGCGAAGCGGGCGCGCGGCTGGCCGAACATCCGGATGTTAACAAGGTGGTCTTCACCGGCTCGACCGCGACGGGCAAGACCATCGCACGGGCCGGGGTGGAGAACCTCAAGCGGATCACGCTGGAGCTTGGGGGCAAGTCGCCGCTGATCATCTGCAAAGATGCCGATCTCGACAAGGCTGTGCCGGTGGCGGCGATGGCGGTCTATGCGCATTCGGGCCAGATCTGCATCGCGGGCTCGCGGCTTTTCGTGGCGCGGGAGATTCAGGATGAGTTTATCGAGAAGCTCACCGCCTTCGCGCGCGGGCTGAAGATCGGGCATGGCCTCGACGAAGGTACCGATCTCGGCCCGCTCATCAACGCCGTGCAGACCGAGAAGGTCGAAGCCTATATCGCCAAGGGCAAGGCCGAGGGCGCGCGGCTGGTCACGGGGGGCGGTCGGCCCGAGGGGGAAGGCTACGCGGGCGGCAACTTCCTCGAACCGGTGATCTTTGCCGATGTGAAGGACGAGATGACCATCGCGCGGGAGGAGATTTTCGGCCCCGTGATCTCGGTCCTGCCCTTCGACACGATGGAGGAGGTCGTGACCCGCGCCAATGCCACGCCCTACGGGCTGGCGGCGGGGATATTCACCCGCGATCTCGGGGTGGCGCATCGGACGGCGAAAAAGCTGAAGGCGGGCTCGGTTTGGGTGAACATGTACCACGCGATCGACCCGGCGGTGCCCTTTGGCGGGCTGAAGATGTCGGGCTACGGCAAGGAGGGTGGCGTGGAGCACCTGCAGGCGTATCTGGATACCAAGGCGGTTTGGATCCAGACCGAGTAAGGACAAGCTCAGCGCGGCGCCGCCCGGTCTGATGCCGGGCGGTAAATTGCTAAAAACCGCTGACCTTTGGCAGCCATGTCGAAATTGCTGGCACAAACGTCAGCAACATCAACACGACGAAATTCGCCAAAAAGAACGGCGGCATCTCGCGGATCAACGCGGCGGGCTTCAGGTTCACCGCCGAGGAGACCACGAAGATCAGGCTCCCCACCGGTGGCGTCGTCAGCCCCAGTGTCAGGTTCACGATCACCACGATGGCGAAATGATCCGGCGCGATGCCGAGCGCGTGACTGATCGGCGCGAGGATCGGGACGAGGATCATCACCCCCGGCAGCGGATCCATGAACAGACCAAAGAGCAGCAACAGCACGTTCACCGCCAAGAGGAACAGGATCGGCGACAACTCCCACGCGATGATCGTCTCGGCCAGAAACTGGGGCACGCCTTCGATCACCAAGACCCATGCGAAAGCCCGCGCCGCCCCAAGGATCAGCAGCACCGCGGATGAGATCAGCGCCGCGCGTAGGATCAGCCCCGGCAGATCGGGCAGGCGCAGGGCGCGGTAAACGAAGAACCCGCAAAACAGCGCATAGAACACGGCGATGACAGAGGCTTCGGTCGGGGTGAAAATGCCGCCCCGGATGCCGCCGACGATCAGCACGATCAGCCCAAGGGCGGGCAGCGCCATTAGGCTGTTGCGCCACATCTGCGCCCGCTCGGGCCGGGCCTCATTGCTGCGGTAATCGCGTTTCCAACTGACCCAACCGTTGGCCGCAAGGCTCCCTCCGGCGAGCAGCAGCCCCGGAATGACGCCCGCCATGAACAGCGACCCGACCGAGACTTCCTGATCCTGCAAGGCATAGATGATCATCACGATCGAGGGCGGGATGATCGGCCCCACCACCGCGGAAGAGATCGTCAGCGCCCCGGCGTAGGAGCGGTCGTAGCCGCCTTTCTCCATCATGCGGATCATCATCGCGCCGGGGCCTGCGGCATCGGCCAGCGCCGAGCCGGAGATGCCTGCGAACATTGTCGAAGAGATCACATTGGCATAGCCCAACCCCCCGCGCAGATGGCCTACGAATTGCGCCGCGAAACGCAAAAGCGTGTGGGTAATCGCCCCGCCGGTCATGATCTCGGCGGCGAGGATGAAGAAGGGCACGGCCAAAAGCGGGAAGCTGTCGAGGCCCGAGAACATCTCTTTCACCACGACGATCTGCGGGTAGGAACTGCCCAAGCCGATCGCCGCGAAGACAGAAATGGCCATGGCAAAGGCGACGGGCAGCCCCAGCACCATAAGCACGAAAAGCGAGATGAAGAGGATCTCAGCCATTGGCGGCTCCCGGCATGTTTTCGGTCAGACCTTCGGGCTGGTGATAGCGGCCCGCCATGATGAAGGGCCGCGCGATCAGCAACAGATGTACGATCAGCAGTGTGAAGCCGACTGGCATGGCGGCATAGACATAGCGGAACGACAGGCGCATCGCGGGGGTCATCTGATACTGCGCGCGCTGCATATAGTCCCAGCCGACTTTGACCATGAAGGCAAAGAAGAATAGCAAAATCAAAACGATGATCCCGCGCAGGATGCGCTGCATCCGGGTGTTCATCACATCATGCAGATTGGTGATGGCCACATGGCCGCCCTGCCGCAGGGCAAGGCCAGCCCCCAGAAAGGCCATCCAAATCATCAGGTAACGGGCGGATTCATCGGACCACGACAGCGAATGGTTGGTGCTGAACCGCAGGGCGACATTGGCCCCCACGACCAAGACCATCCCCGTCAAACAGGCGATCACCACGGCGGCGTTCACCTTGACGAATAGCTGTTCCAATCTGCGCATGGTTTCCCTCCCGTGCAAAACGGCCGGAAGCACTGCTCCCGGCCGTCCGTCTTTCCGTCGCGGCGCTTACTCGGTCGCGGCGATCTGGTCGATCAGCTCTTTGCCGTAGGTCTCGTAGTACCCCTCATAGGCGCTCTCGATGGAGGCGCGGAAGGCGGCTTTCTGGTCTTCGCTGAGCTCGTTCACTTCCATGCCGCGCTCTTTCAGCGTCTCGACGCCGCTTTGCTCCACGTCATCGACGAAGGCGCGCATGGCGGAGACGGCCTCGGTCGCGCCTTTCTCGAAGGCGGCTTTGTCCTCATCCGACAGTCCTTCCCAGAAGGGTTTGGAGACCAGCAGCATGGCGGGCGAATAGACATGGCCCGACAGCGTCAGGTACTTCTGCACCTCGTCGAGCTTGACGGAGACAATCACCGACAGCGGGTTTTCCTGCCCGTCGATGGTGCCCTGCTGCAGCGAGCTGATCACCTCGGGCCAGGCCATCGGGGTGGGGGCGGCACCAGCGGCGTTGAAGGCTTCGAGGTGCACCGGGTTTTCCATGGTGCGCAGCTTCATGCCCGCGATGTCTTCGGGTGTCTCAATGGCGTTGCGGTTGTTGGTGATGTGGCGGAAACCCTGCTCACCCCAAGCCAAGGCCACCATGCCCGCGCCGTCGAACTCGGCCAAGATGTCCTGACCAATCGGCCCGTCGAGCACGCGGCGCGCGTGGTCGAGGCTGCGGAACAGGAAGGGGATGTCGGTCACACCGGTGGCGGGGACGAAGTTGCTTAGCGTGCCGGTGGAGACGATGGTCGCCTCGACGGTGCCCAGTTGCAGACCTTCGACGACCTCACGTTCACCGCCCAAGCCGGAGGAGGGGAAATGGCGGAAGCTGAACTTGCCGTCGGTTTCGGCCTCAACGACCTCTTGCCACTTCTGCGCTGCGACGCCGTAGTGGCTGTCGGGGGCGAGGGCGTAGCCGATCTTGACTTCGGTCTCGGCGCTCAGGGCTCCTCCGGTGAGCGCGGCCAAAGTGGCGAAAATTGCCGTGGGCTTGGTGATTTTGAACATTTTGTATCCTCCAGCGATCTTATTAACAAGGTCACGAAAACTGCTAGCGGCGGATGTTCAGAATGGCAATGGGGGAGGGGCGCTTTGTGGACAATGAATCCACAGCAAAGCGCTGCTAAATTTCCGTGACGATATGATCGGGCGCGATGCCCGAGCCTTGGATTGCCGCAGCAACCTCTAACCCCAAGAGGGAGCCGTGGCCGGTGACCAGCGCCGTGGCGAAACCCGCCTGCGCGCCGCCGAGGATGTCGGTGTGCAGCGTGTCGCCGACCATCAGCACGCGCGCCGGATCGCTGGGCTTTGCCCGGGCGAGGGCCAAGTCGAAGATATCGGGGAAGGGCTTGCCGCAGAAATGCACCGCCGCGCCGGTCGCGTCGATCAGACGATGCGCGAACCAGCCGGGTTCGAGCGAGAGACCATCCTCACGCGGGGCGACGAGATCGGGGTTGCCGACGAAGACGGGCCGGGGCTGGCGGCTCAGACTGGCCTCCAACAGGGCCTGCCGCGCCTCTGTCCACCCATCCGCCCCGACGAGGAGGAAACCTTCGGCCCCGTCATAGACAGCCGGATCATCTGCCAGAACGGTCGCGCCGAGGTCGGCGATCTCTCCCATGTCCTTATCGGGGTTCAGCATCACGCACCAGCGGCGCGCGGGTTCTTCCGCGACGCGGTGCAGCAGCGCCTCGCGGCTGGTGACCACCTCGTCGGCTGCGAAATCAAAGCCAAGCCGCGCGTAGCGGTCCATCATATGCGCCTTGGGATAGGCGGCGGAGTTGCTGACGACCATGACCGATTTGCCCATCTCGCGCAGAGCGGCGATGGTCTGCGCGGCCCCTTTGATCGCGGTTTCGCCGACGTTCAGCACGCCGTAGGCGTCGAACAGGATCAACTCATAGGGCGCGACGATATCGAGGAAACGGGCGGCCTCCACCCCATGGCCAAGCTTGTCGCAGGCGGGCAGGCGGGGGCGCAGGCGCTGGTATTCGGCCAGCGCCTGCGCGGGGTCTATGGCGACACTCACAGGATGCGGCGGCGCAGGAAGGCCGAGATCACCTCGCCGATGATCACCAACACGATGATCGCGATGAGGATCGTGGCGACCTCGGGCCAGTTGAAGGTGTCGATGGCACCTTGCAGGATGATCCCGATGCCGCCCGCACCGACGAGGCCCAGAACGGTCGACTCGCGCAGGTTGATGTCCCACCGCAGGATCGAGACCGCCCAGAAGGTCGGCATGACTTGCGGCACGATGGCATAGGCGATGACCTTGAAGCGCGACGCGCCCGTGGCCTCCAGCGCCTCGACAGGGCGTTTGTCGATCTCCTCGATCGCCTCGCCCAGAAGCTTGCCGATAAAGCCGATGGAGCGGAACATGATCGCGAGAATGCCCGCCACCACGCCGGGGCCGAAGATCGCCACGAAGAGCAGCGCCCAGATGATCGTGTTGACCGACCGCGAGGTCACGAGGATCAGCCGTCCGAGCCAGAGCGTGGCCCGGTTGGGCGTGGTGTTCTGTGCCGCGATATAGGCCACCGGCAGCGACAGCAGCACCGCAAAGGTGGTGGCGAAAGTGGCGATGTTCACCGTGTCCCACAACACCTTGAGGATCGTGTCGAGGTTGCTGGGGTCGGGCGGATACATGCGGCCAAAAAGGTCACCGATCTGCTCGGGCGCACCCCAGACCCAGGCCCAGATGACCTCGATCGAAGTGAGCGCCCAAGCGATGGCGAGGGCGCAGCCCAGAAGCACGCCGTAGCGCGTGAGGCGTTGGCGCAGGGTGAAACGGGTCCAGTCGTCGCGGCCGAATTTCTCTGCAATCGTCGTCATTGGATGCGCTTTCTGATCACGCCGCTGACGGCTTCGGAGACAAGGATGACACCGACGATGACCATGGTGATCGCAAGCGCAAAGTCATAGTCATAGCGGCCAAAGGCATTGGCGAGCGTCGCCCCGATGCCGCCCGCGCCGACGATGCCCACCACCGCCGAGGCGCGCAGGTTGCTGTCGAGCTGGTAGATCGTGAGGCCGATCTGGCGCGGCATGATCTGGGGAAAGATCGCGTAGATCAGGGTCGAGAAATAGGGCGCACCGGCGGCGCGCATGGCCTCAACCTGACCGAAGTCGATCTCCTCGATCCGTTCGGCCAGCATCTTGGCGACGAAGCCGATGGAATAGACGATCAGCGTCAGCACGCCCGCGAAGGGGCCAAAGCCCACGGCCTTGACGAAGAGGATCGCCACGATGACCGGGTGAAAGCTGCGCGCCACGATGATGATGGCGCGGCCAAGGTAGAAGATCGGTTTCGGTGCCACGTTGCGCGCCGACATAAAGGCGATGGGGATCGACAAAAGCACCCCGCCTGCGGTGGCGAGGATGGCGATCTTGAGGCTCTCAAGAAAGCCGTCGATCAACAGGCCCGAGCGTTCGAAACTTGGCGGGAACGCCCCGCCGAAGATGCGCCCGGCGCGGCCCAGCCCTTCGGCCACGCGGTTCCAGTCAATCGGCATGGTCAGCCCGACCCAACCAAAATAGGCGACGGCGCCGAGGATCACGGCCCACCGCAGGATCGGGTTGGCGATGAAGGGTGGTTTTTTCCAACTGTCCCGTGGCGCGCTCATGCCGCGGCCCCATCTTTGGCGCGGTCCGCATGGGGGCTGCCGGCGTAGATCTGATCCATCGCCTCTTGGTCGAGCTTGGCGGGCTTGTCGTCGAAGATGATCCGGCCATAGCGCATGCCGACGATACGATCGGTGTATTCCTTGGCCTCGGTCACGTTGTGGATGTTGATCAGCACCGGCAGTTTCAGCTCCCCGGCAAGATCGCGCAGCAGCCCCATGATCTGCTCCGAAGTCTTGGGGTCGAGCGAGGCGGTGGGCTCATCCGCCAGCAGAATGTCGGGGTCCTGCATCAGCGCGCGGACTACGCCGACGCGCTGGCGTTCGCCGCCCGACAGCTGGTCGGCGCGGGTGTTGGCATATTGCGCGATGCCGACGCGCTCCATCAGCTCATAGGCGCGGCGGATGTCGGCCTTGGCATAGCGGCGGGTCACGGCGGACCATGTCGAGATGTAGCCCAAGCGACCGGACTGGACGTTCTCCATCACCGTGAGGCGGTCGACGAGGTTGAAGCCCTGAAACACCATGCCGATCTTGCGCCGCGCGGCGCGCAGGTTTTTGCCCCTCAGGTTGGTCAGTTCGGTGCCATTGAGCATGATCGACCCCGAGGTCGGCTCCACCAGTCGGTTGATGCAGCGCAGCAGCGTCGATTTGCCCGCGCCGGAGGAACCGATGATCGAAACGACGCTTTCGCCCTCGATGGTCAGGTCGAGGTTCTTCAGCACCGGATCACCGCTGCCATAGCGTTTCACGAGGTCGGAGATTTTCAGCATTTAATGTACCTTAAACGTGGGGCCGACCGCTTGGTCGGCCCCCGGTGTTGAACGATTATTCAGCCGCGAGGCCCTGCGGCGTGTACTCGACGCCGTTCGCCTTCTGGATCTGACGGATCACCGCCCACTGGTCCTTGTAGGTGATCGGGACGAACTTGCTCACCCCCGCGAATTCCTCACCCAGTGCGGTGCCTTCGAAGTCGAAGGAGAAGAAGGCTTCCTTGATCTTTTCCTTCAGTTCGGGCGCGAGGTCATGCGCGACACCGTAGGAGGTTGTCGGGAAGGGATCGCTTTCCCAGACGATGCGCACGTCCTCGGGGTCGTAAAGACCGCGCTCGGCCATGCGGTCGACCACTTCAGAGGCCACCGGGGCCGCGTCATAGTCGCCCGCGACGACGCCCAGCATGGACTGGTCGTGGCTGCCGGAATAGGTCACTTCGTAATCCTCACCCGGCACGACGCCCAGATCGGGGAAAAGCGCGCGCGGCGCTTGGTTGCCGGAGTTGGAGGTGGGCGAGGTATGCGCGATGCGCTTGCCGGCGAGGTCCTTCATCTCCTTGATGTCGCTGTCGGCCTGTGTGTAGACCTGCAGCTTGTAGCCGAACTGGCCGTCCTCGGCGCCCATGATGGCAAAGGGCTCGACGCCCGCGAGGTTCACGGCGAAGGGGGTCGGACCGGTTGAGAAACCGGCGATATGCAGGCGGCCCGAGCGCATCGCCTCAACCTCGGCGGAGTTCGACTGCACGGCGAAGAACTGCACGTCCTTGCCGGTCACGTCCTCGAGATGCTCAATGAAGGGGGTCCAAATGTCCTCGTAGATCGCGGGGTCCTCGACGGGCGTATAGGCGAAAACCAGCGTTGAGGGGTCTTTCAGCATATCAGGATTGGTCGGCGCATCGGCGACCAGATCGCCATCGGCGTCGCAGAACATCTTGTCCAAGGCGCCGCGTTCGCAATCCTCTTGCGCGAAGGCAAGGCTGCCCGTCAGTGTGAAGGCCGCGGTGAGACCTGCGGCGAATAGGTATTTATGAGACATTGCGTTCTCCTCCCTGAGAATCCGCGCATCTGGCGCGAAATACAATAATGCGCAGATACGAACATCGAACAGTTTCGTTTGCAAGCTGTTCCGGCGCGTCGGCGGACAAAATTGTCACAAAGCTGTAACATCTTCCGCCGCAAAGCGGGAAGGTCAGGGCGCGGTTTAACCAGTTGAAACGGGGGCTTCAGAGATCGAGTTCGATCTTGCGCACCCGGTCGCGCAGCAGGGTCTTGGAAACGGTCAGCAAATGCTGCTCCATCGCGGCGGCAGCGCCGAGCGTATCGCGCCGGGCGATGGCGTCGTTCAGGGTCATGTGCTGCTCGCCCAGAACCTGTAGGGTTTCCGGGGCGTGATAGGTCCGGCGGCGGGAGGTCCATGCCACTTCGCGGCGCACCGCGCGGATGGATTCGTAGACCGTCAGGAACAACGGGTTCCGCGCCATCTCGGCGATCTTGTAGTGGAACATGTCATCCGCGGCCTCATAGGCGTCCGGGTCGCTGAGGTTGAGCGTGGCGCGCATCAACTGGTCCAACCGCTCGATCTCCTGCGGGCGGGCGCGATCGGCGGCGAGGGCGGCAAGGGCAGGTTCGACCTCTAGCCGCACTTCCATGACGTCGCTTGGCGTGACCTGTCGTGCAAGGTGGCGCAGACTGTCGGCATTGGTCGCGGGGGGCGGTGTGGCGAATGTGCCTTGGCCGTGGCGGCGGTAAATCGTGCCGTCCTCTTGCAACAGGCCAAGCGCCAGCCGCAGCCGCGCGCGGCTCACGCCGAAATGCTCGGCCAGCGCCCGTTCGGGCGGCATCCGCCCGTCGTTCAGGATGTCCCCTTGGCGGATCGCTCCGCGCAGCCGCTCGGCCAATTCATCTTCACTTGGGGCGGACTGTGGGGTCTGTGTCATGAGATGGAAAACGCTTCAAATAAATCAATGAACATACGCAGAGAGGTTACCATTAGGAAAATTCCAAAGGCAAACCGAAGCGCCCGGCGCGGGATGCTATGGGCCAGTTTCACACCCACATGGGCAAAGCTGGAGGTCAGCGGAATGATGATGGCCGCCGCGGCAAGGTTCACATAGCCTAGCGAGAAGGGCGGCAGCCCCTCGGCCCCGAGGCCCGTGAGCGCATAGACCACCGCACCCGGCAGCCCGATGATGAAACCGATCGCGGCAGAGGTGCCCACGGCGCGGCGGATGTCATAGCCCAGAAAGTTCAACAGCGGCACGCCGATGGTGCCGCCCCCGATGCCCATCATCGCAGACAGCCCGCCGGTGACGACGCCGAGGATCGCCCAGATCGGCTTGGCAAAGCCGCGCGGCGTGGGGTCGTCCTTGGTTTTGCGAAAGATCATGTCGAGGGCAACGAGTGCGGCCACGGTGGCAAAGACGCCCACAAGGATCAGCCCAGAGACATAGCCCCCCAGAAGCGCGCCGATCACGACGCCGATCAGCAGCGACGGCGCCCAAAGTTTCAAAAGGTCCATATCAATCGCGCCGCGTTTGAAGTGGCCATAGCCCGATGACAGCGAGGTAAAGACGATGGTTGCTAGCGAGGTGCCCACCGCCACCTGCATGGTGATCGCCGGATCCATTCCCGCCGTCGACAACGCGAGATACAGCGCGGGCACGATCACAATGCCACCGCCAACGCCAAGCAGCCCCGCAAGGATGCCGCCAAAGATCCCGGCGGAAACCGCAATGGCAAGAAGGGGCAGAAGCTGGCCGAAATCGAGCGCGTTCATATGGTTAATCTTTCTTTGTCTCTAAATCTGTCGCCAGCGACCGGCTGGGTTTGCCTGTTGCCTTGCGCGCCTCTTCGGCGCGCGTGATGGCCGCATCAATCGGCGCGCGGTCCGAGGTGCCCGAGAAATTGTCGAGGCTCGGCATCGCTTCGACCACATGCAGATAGCGCTCTCCGGCGACGTCGAGCAGCCGGTCAAGCTCGCTCAGCGGGTCGCCATGGTCATCGACGCGCAGGTCGAGATAGGCATGGTCCTGTCCGCGGTGGATCACCAGCCCCGCCGCTTGGCGCCCGCGCATGTCGCCGCCCGCCTCTTCGCCCGCGCGCATGGCGGCGAGCAGACGTTCGGCCATCGGCAGATCATGGCGCGCGGCGTAGGCCTCGAACGTGGCCTCCACCACCTCCGGCCCGGTCAGCATATTGCCCGCGACGGAGTGCATGGTCCCCACACGGTGCCCGGCCCAATCGACACAGCCCGCACCGGTATGCGCGGCGAAGTTTCCTTGGGCATCGAGCATGTGGCACTGGCGGATGTCGCGCCCCGCATCGCGGGCGGCGAATTCCTTCAGCAGTGCTTCGGCGGGGTCGCCGCTTTCCAACATGCGCCGGCCTTCGGTCCCCCAGAGCGGGTTGACGAAAGCCTGCGTGGCCACGGCGACGCGCCGCCCGATGTAGGGCACGGCGGCACCGCAGGCGAAAAAGCGGCTGGCCACGGCGATGCCGATCTCTTGGTTGTCAGGGTCACGGGCGATGATGGAATAGGTCATGGGTCAGCGTCCTACGGCATAGGCCTGCATCAGGCGGGGGGTCGCGGCGGCGTGAAGGCTGCCATCAGGGTTGCGCAGCGCGGCGGTCATCCGCCCCACCGACCACGGCTCGGCCACGGTAACGATATGCCCCCGGGCGCGCAGCGCGTCGATCACCGCGGGGCCAACATTGGGTTCGATCATCATCTCGCCGGGCAGGGCTTGGCGGGGGAAGAAACTGCTTTGGAAGTGCAGCGTGTGGAACAGCGGCGCATCCATCCCCTCTTGCAGGTCGAGGCCGTGGTGCACGAAACGCAGGAACCAGATCAGCTGCCATTGGTCCTGCTGGTCGCCGCCCGGCGTGCCAAAGACCAACTGCCGCCCATCGGCATGTTGGGCAAAAGAGGGGGTCAGCGTGGTGCGCGGACGGCGTCCGGGGGCGAGGGAGGTGGGCAAACCCCGCTCAAGCCAGAACATCTGCGCGCGGGAGTTCAGTGGAAAGCCAAGCCCCGGCACCACCGGATTGCTCTGCAACCACCCGCCCGAGGGCGTGGCCGAAACCATATTGCCCCAACGGTCGATCACATCGAGATGCACGGTATCGCCGCGTTTCTCGGTCAGATGCGCCATCGTCGGCTCTTGCGGGGCGGCGTTCTGAACGCCGAAATCACGGGCTGCCCGTTCGATATAGCGCTCGGCCAGATGCTCCAGCCCCGCGATCACGCCGGGGCGCTGCTCAAGCGATGCCTTGCCGTTCACCAGCTTCGCGCGTTCCGCGTTATAGGCGTCGGAAAGCAGTTCTTCCATCGGGATGATGCTCTGCTCGGGGTCACCGTAATAGGCCTCGCGGTCGGCATAGGCGAGTTTCATCGCCTCGATCACCGTATGGGTAAAGGAGGCGCCCATCGGGTCCATCGCGGCAAGATCGAAATGTTTGAGGATCGCGAGGGTCTGCAAGAAGACCGGCCCTTGCGACCATGCGTGGGTCTTATGCACCGTCCAGCCGTGGTATTCGTAGGTCAGCGTGTCCTCATAGCTGGCCTGCCATTTGGCCATATCCTCGCGCGCCAGAAGGGCGCTGTTCTTTTGCTCGGACACGTCATGCACGCAGGCATCTTCGAGATAGTCGAAAATCGCATCTGCCACGAAACCTTCGGACCAGATTTTGCGCGCCGCTTCGATCTGCGCGCTGCGGTCTTCGCCTGTGGCTTCGGCCTCGCTGACCAAGCGTTCATAGGTCGCGGCCAGATCGGGGTTCTTGAAATTGGCGTTCGGCTCAGGCGCCGCGCCGCCGGGCGTCCAGACCGCGGCGGAGCTGGGCCATTCGGCGGCGAAATATTCGGCCAGCCCCTTGATGGTGTTCGACACGCGCGGCAGCACCGGATGCCCGTCGCGGGCATAGTCGATCGCCGGTTGCATCACCTCGCGCAGACCCATGGTGCCATGGTCGCGCAGCATCAGCATCCAGCCGTCAAAGGCACCGGGCACCACGGTGGAGAGAAGACCCGAACCGGGGATCAGCTTGAGCCCCAGAGCCTCGAAGTGCTCCAGCTTGGCGGCGGCGGGGCTGACCCCTTGCGCGCAGACCACTTTGGTCGCCTGTTTTGCCGCGTCGTGAAAGATGATCGGCAGGTCGCCCGCCGGGCCGTTCAAATGCGGCTCGACCACTTGCAGGACAAAGCCCGCGGCGACAGCGGCGTCAAAGGCGTTGCCGCCTTTTTCAAGGATGCCGAACCCCACGGTCGAGGCGATCCAATGGGTCGAAGTGGTGACACCAAAGGAGCCGCGGATCTCGGGGCGGGTGGTGAAGGGGGGCATGTCGTCTCCGGTCAGTGTTCGCGTGGGTCGAGTGCATCGCGCAGCCCGTCGCCCAGAAGGTTGAAGCCAAGCACGACCATGAAGATCGCGATGCCGGGCCAAAGCGCCATCCACGGCGCCTGATTGAGGAAGTTCTTCGCCGTGTTCAGCATCGACCCCCAAGATGGGGCGGGCGGTTGCTGGCCAAGGCCGAGGAACGAAAGCGACGCCTCGGCGATGATGGCGGTGGCGACGGTCAGCGTGGCCTGCACCAGCACGGGCGGTAAAACGTTGGGGAAGATGTAGCGGCGCAGGATGCGCGGCGTGCTCAGGCCGATGGCGCGGGCGCTTTCGACGTAATCCTCGGCAGCAACGCTCAGCACCTGACCACGGGTGAGACGGATGAAGATCGGCGTGGCCGAGATACCGATGGCGATCATCGCGTTGGTCAGGCTCGGCCCGAGGAAGGCCGCAAGCGCGATGGCGAGGATCAGGAAGGGTGCCGCAAGCAATGCTTCGGTGCAACGCGAGATCACCGCGTCGGTCCAACCTCCGAAATAGCCCGCAACGATGCCCAAAGGCACGCCAAGGCCAAGGGCGATGGCGACCGAGACAACCCCGGCCAGCAGGGAGGCCTGCGCGCCCCAGACCAGACGGCTCAGCACATCGCGGCCCAACTCATCGGTGCCCATCCAATGGGCTGCCGAAGGGCCCTTGCGCACCGCGCCCCAATCGGTGGCGGCGGGGTCGGGGATTGGCAGCAGCGGGGCCAAAAGCGCGATGGCGCAGAAGAAGACCACCAGCACGCCGCCCAGCATGGCGCTACGATGGGTGCGGAACTTCTTCCAAACCCGGTTTTCGGGACGGGCGGAGAGGACCGGATCGGCGGCGCTTTCGGCGTCGATGGTGATGGGTGTGGCAGGTTGAGCCATTATTGCTTCCTCAGGCGGGGGTTCAGCAGCACATAGGCGACATCGGCGAGCAGGTTCATAAAGATGAAGCCGACGGCGGTGACGAGCACGATACCTTGGACCACGGCGTAATCGCGGTTGAACACGGCATCGACCACCAGCTTGCCAAAGCCGGGGATGGTAAAAATCTGTTCGGTCAGCACCGCGCCCGCGATCAACTCACCGAAGAGCAGGGCGGTCAGCGTGACGATCGGCGTCAGCGCGTTGCGAAAGGCGTGTTTCAGGATCACCCGCCGCTCGACCAGACCCTTGGCGCGGGCGGTGCGGACGTAGTCACTGCTCAGCACGCTCAGCATGGCCGACCGGGTGTGGCGCATCAGTGTGGCCGCGAGCGCCGTGCCCAGCACGAAGGCGGGCATGATCATCACGGTGATGGAGCGGGTGGGGTCTTCGCTCAGCGGCACATAGCCCGAGGCGGGCAGCAGTTTCCATTTCACCGAGACCAGCAGGATCAGCATGATGCCCAGCCAGAAGTTCGGGATCGACAGGCCCGAAAGCGCTACGACATTGGCCACATAATCGGTCACGGTGCCCTTCTTGACGGCAGAGAAGATGCCCGCCGGCACGCCGATCAACAGGGCAAAGATCATCGCCATCGTGGCCAGTTGGATGGTCACGGGCAGTTTCTCTCCGATCAGCTCCAGCACCGGCTGGTTGGTGCGCAGCGAAATGCCCAAGTCACCGGTCAGCGCATTGCCGATCCAAGTGAAATATTGCACCGGGATCGGGTCGTTCAGACGGTATTTCTCGCGCAGGAACTCCAACACCTGCGGGTCGCGTTCTTCGCCGGCCATGGCCAGCACCGGGTCGCCCGGCAGCAGCTTTTGCAAGGTGAAGACAAAGACCGAGATCAGGATGATCGTCGGGATCGCGATCACCAGACGGCGCAGGATGAAGGACAGCATTTTGAAACGTCTCGCTCAGGGGAGGGGCACCGCCGGAACCGGCCCGGCGGTGCGGATGCAGAAGGGTTAGCCTTCTTCTTTTTTCATGCCCGCAAGGCGGATCATGCCGTCAGGATAGGGGGTGAAACCGGTGATGTCGGAATCCAGCGCCCAGATCCATGTCTGGTGATAGAGGTACACGATCGGCATTTCTTCGTTCAGGATCGCGCGGGCAGCGGTATAGCTCTCGCGGCGCACGTCTTGGTCGTTGGACTTGCGCGCCTTGTCGAGCAGTTCATCCACTTCGGGGTTGGAGTATTTGGAATCGTTGATCCCGCCCTCGGTGGTCATGAACTGGTGGATGTTGCCATCGGGGTCCACACGGCCCGACCAGCCGATCTGGCTCGCCTGATAGTCACCCGCCGATTGATCGGCCAGCAGCGTCGCGAATTCCTTGGAGGTGATCGAGATGTTGATCCCCGCCTCGGCAGCCATGGACTGCACGACCTGCATCAGCTGCAGCGGGATCGTGGTGTTGGGCACCTGCACCTCAAGGTCGATGCCATCGGCGAAACCGGCTTCGGCCAGCAGTTCCTTGGCCTTTTCCACGTCACGTTCAGGCACGGGATAATCGGTGCTGTACCAAGGGGAGTTTGGCGGGAAGGGCTGGTTGCCCGCGGCGAAGGCACCGTTGAAGACGACCTGATTGATCGCTTCGCGGTCGATCGCATAGCTCAGCGCCTGACGCAGACGTTTGTCGTTGCCCCAAGGGTTGTCGCCCTTTTCGCCATTGGCCACGTTGATCGTGATGCCCTGATAGCCGAGCGACACGGCGCTTTCCACATTGATGCTGTCGTCACCTTCGGCCTGCGCGAGGTCGGTCGCAGCCAGACGCTCAAGCATGTCGATGTCACCCGATTGCAGGTTCGCCAGACGCACGGTGGTATCGGGGATCGGCAGATAGGTGACGGTGTCGAAGTGGTATTCCTCGGCGTCGTAATAGTCGGCGAATTTCTCAAGCACGATGCGGTCTTGGGCCACACGCTCTTTGAACTGGTAGGGGCCGGAGCAGACCGGGTTCAGGCCAAAGTCATCGCCCGCAGCCTCAGCAGCGGTGGGGGAGACCATCATCCCTGCGCGGTCGGCGAATTGCGCCATCAGCGTGGCATCGGCATCGGCCAGATCAAAGCGGATCTCATGGCTGCCCAGCACTTCGACGCCGGTGATGGAGGAAAGCTCGGACTTGCGGCGCGAAGTCTCCATGTTCTGGCTGCGGTCGATGTTGGCGGCCACGGCCTCGGCATCAAAGGGTGTGCCATCGTGGAAGACCGCATCGTCGCGCAGCTTCATGGTCAGCTGTTTGCCGTCTTCGGAAAAAGACCATTCGGTCGCCAGCTGCGGGATGATTTCGAGGTCGGGTGTGATGTCCACCAGCTTGTCGCAGAGCGACGCGTAGACGATGCGACCCACGAAGGTGCGCGACTGGTCGGGGTCCAGCACATCGGCATCGGATTGCAGCGCGATGCGCAGATCAGCCGCCTGCGCGCCGAGGGTCGTGGCCCCCAGCAATGCAGCGGCAAGTGTCATTTTGGTCAGTGTCATGTCGAACTCTCCTGTCGTTTCAATGAGTCTGGTTCAGCCTGTTATTCTTGGTTTTGGCGGGGGCGGAGCGTGGTCCGGTCCCGCATGGCGTCTTGGTAAAGCGCAAAGCGCGCGGCGGCCCCGGGGGCGCGTTCGGGCGCATCGGCAAGGCCGAGGTCCGGCGTGGCGGCGGCGATCTCTTCGAAGTAATGGCAGGCGGCGACATGGTCCACGCCCGCGCGGGTCTCCCGCAGAGAGGGCGGCTCGCTCGCGCAGCGTTCTTTGGCAAAGGGGCAGCGGGTGTGGAAGCGGCAGCCTGCGGGCGGGTTCGCCGGGCTGGGCATCTCACCCTCAAGCGCGGTCTGCGGCGTGCGCGCGCCATGGGCCGCCACCGGAATGGCCGACAAGAGCGCGCGGGTATAGGGGTGGCGCGGGTGGTTATAGACCGTGTCGACATCGCCCTGTTCGACAATTTGCCCCAGATACATCACCGCCACGCGGTCGCTCATATGGCGGATCACGGCGAGGTCATGGGCGATGATGACCAATGTGAGCCCCAATTCATCGCGCAGATCGCCAAGCAGGTTGATCACCTGCGCCTGCACCGAAACGTCGAGGGCCGAGACCGGCTCATCCCCGATCACCAGTTTCGGGCCCGAGGCCAGCGCCCGCGCGATCCCGATCCGCTGACGCTGACCGCCCGAGAATTCATGCGGGTAGCGTTCGGCATGTTCGGGGCGCAGCCCGACCTTGGCCAGCAGCTCAGCCACTTTGCCGCGGCGCTCGGCGGCGGACATCTGGGGGAAATGGGTCTCCAGCGGCTCACCGACCAGCTTGCCGACGCTCATGCGCGGGTTGAGCGATGAAAAGGGGTCTTGAAAGATGAATTGCATGTCCCGGCGCAGGGCGGTCAGATCGCGCCCCGAAAGGCTGCGCACATCCGCGCCGTCGAACTGCACATCGCCCTCGGTCGGCGTCAGCAAGCGCATCAGGAGCCGCGCGAGGGTCGATTTGCCGCAACCGGATTCGCCGACGATGGCAAAGGTCTCCCCCCGGCGCACGTCAAAGGAAACGTCATCGACCGCCTTGACTGTAGCCCCTTTGGCCAATCCGCCGCCCGAGGTTTTGAAATGTTTCTTCAGCCCGCGCGCTGTCAGGATCGTGTCACTCATGCGCTCTGCTCCAGATGTGTCTCCAGCGGGGCGAAATGGCAGGCCACGGCATGGCCCCCCTCCAGCGGTGCAAGCGGCGGCTCCTGCGCGCAGATGGGCTGGACGAAGGGGCAGCGCGTGGCAAAACGGCAGCCTTGGGGCATGTTCTGCGTTGTCGGCACCATGCCCGGCACGGTCGCCAAGCGTCCGCGCGGACCGCTGAGCTGCGGGATCGAGGACATGAGGCCGATCGTGTAGGGATGCTGTGGGTCGTTAAAGATGCGTTCCGCAGGGCCGGTTTCGACGATCGTGCCCGCGTACATGACGGCGACGGTATCCGCGATTTCGGCCACCACGCCAAGGTCATGGGTGATCATGATCGTGCCCATATCGGTCTCGGCCTGAAGGTCGCGGATCAATTCGAGGATCTGCGCTTGAATGGTCACGTCGAGGGCGGTCGTCGGTTCATCCGCGATTAAAAGCGCGGGGTCGTTGACCAAGGCCATGGCGATCATCACCCGCTGGCGCATGCCGCCGGAAAGTTGATGCGGGTAGTCGCGCATCCGCTTCTCCGCCGCCGGAATGCCGACCCGCTTGAGGATCGCCAGTGCCTTGTCCTCGGCCTCGGATTTGCTGGCATCGCTATGCGCGCGCACGGCTTCGGTGATCTGCTCGCCAATGCGGAAGGCGGGGTTGAGCGAGGTCATCGGCTCTTGGAAAATCATCGTCATCCGACTGCCGCGCAGTTTACGCATGGCGGTATGGTCGGCAAGGTCGAGCTTCTGACCTTCGAAAACCATTTCGCCCGAGCGGATTGTCGCCGCACCGGCCGGCAGCAGCCCCATCATCGCCAGCGAGGTCACGCTTTTCCCGCAGCCGCTTTCCCCGACGACACAGAGTGTCTTGCCCGGGTGGACCGTGAAATTCACATGGTTGATTTGGTCGCTCGGCGCGCCGCGAAAGCGCAGGCTGAAGTCACGCACTTCGAGCAAAACCTTGTCGGGACCGGTGTCGGGGCTGGGCAATGGACCGCTTTCTTGAACCAATATCAGATTGGTCGAGTATGCGGTTGCAGCTTTCGCGCTGTCAATCCGGGGATTACAGTTTTTGGAAAAGCCTTTTTGGGTCAGTCTTTTGGCGGGAATTGTGCCTGATATATCGGCGGTGATGCCTGATTTTTGGGCGATCTGTGGCGACGGTTGGGTGGGCGGTTGGCGCGGGGTGGCGTTTGGGGAGAGTGCGGAAGGTATTTGAGAAAGGATGAAATGAAGGGGGTGGCGCGCTCTAGGGGCGATAGCGCTATTGTAGGGCGGGGGATTTGTTGCTTTATCGAGGGGGAGCCATGAACATCGAAAGGGCGGCATCCCCGCATGACCAGCAAACCAAAAACGGCGGAACGCAAGCGCGGGTCCGGGGCGCAATTTGTCTATTCCATCCTGCGTGATGAGATACTCGACCTGACCCTGTTGCCGGGCAGTCCGATTGACGAGATTCGCCTTTCCGAGCGGCTGTCGATGTCGCGCACGCCGATCCGCGAGGCTTTGGTGCGGTTGGCGAGCGAGGGGTTGGTGACCACGCTGCCCAACCGGTCGACGGTCGTGTCGAATATCGATTTCATGAACCTGCACACCTTCTTTGACGCGATGACCTTGATGTACCGTGTCACCACGCGTCTTGCGGCGCAGTTTCATACGCCGGCGGATATGGCCAATATTCGCGCGCGGCAGGTGGAGTTCGCCAAGGCCGTGTCGGCGCAGGACGCGCTGTCGATGATCGCGACGAACCGGGAATTCCATGCCGAGATCGCCCGGGCGGGGCGCAACCCTTATTACGAATCGCTTTGCCTGCGGCTGTTGGATGAGGGGCGCCGGTTGCTGCGGATGTATTACCAGTCCTTCGACGATCAGCTTCCCAGTGAGTATGTGCAGGAGCATGAGGATCTGATTGCGGCCATCGAGGCGCGCGACATAGCCTTGGCGGATTCCCTGGCCGCGACCCATGCGGATCAGATCGTGCGACAGATTCAGGCGCTGATTTCGCGGGATCGGCGGCAGCATATCGACCTGTAACTATAGGTAAATGCGCCTTTATCGGCCGGTCATAGGGGTTGTGCAGATTTTATGTCGACAAATAAAATACAATAGCTAAGATGCAGCCAAGCCCGGCGGTATCGCGGCCGGTTTCTATGATGGAGAAATATATGACCCCTTCGATTTTTTCCGGCTGCATCCCGGCCCTGATGACCCCCTGCACCCAAGACCGGAAACCTGACTTCGACGCTTTGGTGCGTATGGGCAAAAAGCTGATTGCCGATGGGATGAGCGCGGTGGTTTACTGTGGGTCCATGGGTGATTGGCCGCTGCTGACCGATGCAGAGCGGATGGAAGGTGTCGAACGTCTGGTCGAAGCGGGCGTGCCGGTAGTTGTGGGCACGGGGGCCGTGAATACGAAGCTGGCCGCCGAACATGCGGCGCATGCGCAAAAGGTCGGCGCCAAGGGACTGATGTTGATCCCCCGCATCCTGTCGCGCGGCACGTCGGTTGCCGCGCAGAAAGACCACTTCAAAAAGGTTCTCTCGGCGGCGCCTGAGCTTCCTGCCGTGATCTACAACAGCCCTTATTACGGTTTCGCCACTCGGGCCGATCTGTTCTTTGCGCTGCGGGCCGAGCATTCCAACCTTGTCGGCTTCAAGGAGTTCGGCGGCGCGGATGATCTGCGCTATGCGGCGGAGAATATCACCAGCCGGGATGATGAGGTCACGCTGATGATCGGTGTGGATACCACCGTCTTCCACGGTTTTGTCAATTGCGGCGCCACCGGCGCGATCACCGGGATCGGCAATGTGCTGCCGCGCGAAGTGTTGCATCTGGTCGCCCTGAGCCAAGCCGCGGCGGCGGGCGATGCCGAGGCGCGTCAGCGCGCGCAGGAGCTTGACGCGGCCCTTGGTGTTTTGTCCTCCTTCGATGAAGGGCCGGACCTCGTGCTTTATTATAAGCATCTGATGGTGCTCGAAGGCCATGCGGAATATGCGTTGCATTTTAATGAGACCGACGCGCTGACCGACAGCCAGCGCGGCTATGCCGAGGCGCAGTATAAGCTCTTCCGCACATGGTATGCCGATTGGAGCCAGCAGGGCGGGGCGGTCGCGAAATACGCCGCTTAATCTCCTTAGCCACCTCTCCCCGGCTGGGCAGGCCCGTCGCATTTGCGGCGGGCCTTTTGCGTTCGTGGCAAGCCTTTCGAAGAAGATAATTGCAAACGCATATAAATGTGACTAGCATCTTTGCAGGGATAACGCATCGGGAGTGGGTGCGCCATTTGAGGGAGATTAATTGAAATGAGTGCTACGGATTTAATGCGCGATTTCGGCGCGATGCTGGCTTCGGGCGGGGTCGAGGTCGTGGATTGCTCAGGCGTTTTGGGGCCGGATACGCCGATCCTGCAACTGCCTGCTGATTTCGCCAAGCCGACGCCGAAGGTCGAGATTCACAAGATTAGCGAATATGACGAAGACGGCCCCTTCTTTGCTTGGAACTGGATGGTGCTGGGTGAGCATTCGGGCACGCATTTCGACGCGCCGCATCATTGGATCACCGGCAAGGATTATGACGACGGGTTCACTGATACGCTCGACGTGCAGCGTCTGGTCGCCCCGGTCAATGTGATCGATTGTTCGCAGCAGGCGCAGGAAGACCCGGATTTCTTGCTTGATGCCAAGGGCATCAAGGAATGGGAAGCCGAGTATGGTGAGATCGGCGAAGGCGAATGGGTTGTCATGCGCACCGATTGGGACGCGCGCGTCGATGACGAGGCGCGGTTTCTTAACGCCGATGAGACCGGGCCGCACAGCCCCGGACCGACCCCGGATGCGATCCAGTACCTGATGGAGAAGAAGATCGTCGGCTGGGGCACCCAATGCATCGGCACCGATGCGGGGCAAGCGGGCGGGATGGAGCCGCCCTATCCGGCGCATAACCTGCTTCATAAGAACAACTGTTTTGGTTTGGCGTCACTGGCCAACCTCGACAAACTGCCACCCAAGGGGGCGATCCTGATCGCCGCGCCGTTGAAGATCAAGAACGGCACCGGTAGCCCCATTCGGGCGCTGGCACTGGTGCCGAAGGGCTGATCGGTGACAGATACACCACCTTCCGGGGCCGAGAACGCGCCGCTGGATCGGATGGGGCTCGATAACTTCGCGCCCTATCTGATGAACCGGATCATGGGGCGGTACAATGCCGCCCTGTCGGCGGAGATGGCGGCACTTGGCCTGACCACGCCGCAGATGCGCTCGCTCGCGGTGCTGTCGGTGACCGATGGCATCCTGATCCGCGAGTTGGCGGTTTACGCGGTGGTGCAGCAATCGACGCTGAGCCGTGCGCTGGACGCGCTGGTGCGCGACGGTCTGGTCAGGCGCGAGACCGATGCCAACGACAGCCGCGCCACGCGGGTCTACCTGACCGATCAGGGGCGCGAGGCCTATGCGCGTCTCTGGCCGCATATGGCGCAGGCCTATGAGGCGATGTTCAAGGGCATCGGCCCGGAGGAGAAGGCGGCCTTCGTGGCCACCTTGCAGACCATGCTGCGCAACATCCGAAAACACGATTTCTGAGAGGGTCCGATGGCCGAACGTTCGTTCAAGGCAGAGGTGGAACATCTGCGCAAGGGAGACGGCGACGTCTTCACCGGCGAGGGCATCCTTGCGATCACCAAGGCGCTTTTGGAGAACGGCGTGGGCTATGTCGGTGGCTATCAGGGCGCGCCGATCAGCCACCTGATGGACGTGCTGGCCGACGCCGAGGAGCTGATGGGCGAGTTGGGCGTGCGCTTTGAGGCCAACGCCTCCGAGGCCGCGGCGGCGGCGATGCTGGCCGCGTCAGTTCACTACCCGATCCGGGGGGCGGTGACCTTCAAGGGTCCGGTGGGGGTCAACGTGGCCTCGGACGCGCTCGCCAATCTCAGCTCGTCGGGCGTGACCGGCGGCGCGCTGGTGATCGTGGGCGAGGACTACGGCGAAGGCTCCTCGATCATGCAGGAACGCAGCCACGGCTTTGCCATGAAATCGCAGTTCTGGATGCTCGACCCGCGTCCGAACCTGCCGTCGATCACGAAGGCGGTGAAGGACGGGTTCGAGCTGTCCGAGGCCAGCAACACACCGGTGATGCTGATGGTGCGCATCCGGTCCTGCCATGTCACGGGCAGTTTCGAGACCCGCGACAATCAACGCCCGCCACTCACCGTGGCCGAGGCCGCGGCCAACCCGCAGTCGGACTTCAACCGCGTGGTGCTGCCGCCGATGTCCTACCTGCATGAGAAGGACAAGATCGAGAACCGCTGGCCGGCCGCGGAGACATTCATCCGCGACAACAAGCTCAACGAATTCTTCGGCCCCGAGAAGGCGCCCCTGGGCATCGTGGTGCAGGGCGGCATGTACAACTCGGTGATCCGCGCGCTGCAGCGGCTCGGGCTCGCGGACATACACGGCCAGACCGAGGTGCCGCTTTACGTATTGAACGTCACCTACCCGCTCTTGCGGGACGAGTTCGACGAATTCTGCGCGGGCAAGGAGCATGTGCTGGTGGTCGAGGAAGGCCAGCCCGACCACATCGAGCAACAACTCGGCTCCTACCTCTACAAGCTCGACCGCCGGGTGAAGCTGCACGGCAAGGACGTGTTGCCGATGGCCGGGGAATACACCGGGCAGGTGCTGCTGGATGGTCTGACGGCCTTCCTCAAGATCGCCGCGCCCGAGATGCTGCCCGGTGCCGTGCGTGCCCCGAACGCCGAGGCGCCTGCGATCCCGGATCTCACGCAGACCGTGCCGATCCGCCCGCCGGGCTTCTGCACCGGCTGCCCCGAACGCCCGATCTTCGCGGCGATGAAACTGACCGAGCAGGAGTTGGGCAAGCACCAGATCACCGGCGACATCGGCTGCCATCTCTTCGGTTGCCTGCCGCCCTTCGAGATCGGCGGCTCGACCATGGGCTATGGCCTCGGCCCCGCCTCCAACGCGGCCTTTGACGGCGGCGGCGACAAGCGGGTGATCTCGATTCTGGGCGACGGGGGCTTCTGGCACAATGGTCTGTCGACCTCGATCGGCAACATGGTGTTCAACAAGTCCGACAGCGTCGCGGTGATCGTCGACAACTACTATTCCGCCGCCACCGGCGGGCAGGACGTGATGTCGTCGCGCGCGCATAACGACACGAAAAGCACCAACAACCCGATCTCCAAGGCGCTCAAGGGCGTCGGGGTCGAATGGGTCCGCCAGATCGACCGGACCTATGACGTGGGCAAGCTGCGCGAGGTTCTGCGCGAGGCGCTGACCACCGATTACAAGGGGCCGAAGGTGATCGTGGCCTCCTCGGAATGCATGCTCAACAAGCAGCGCCGCGAGAAGCCGAAACGCAATCAGGCAATCAAGGACGGCCGCCGCATGGAGGTGCCGCGCTTTGGCGTCGATGCGGATGTCTGCACCGGCGATCACGCCTGTATCCGCCTCTCGGGCTGTCCCTCGCTGTCGCTGAAGCGGCTCGACGATCCGCTGCGCGACGACCCGGTGGCGCATATCGATCAGACCTGCGTCGGCTGCGGCAACTGCGGCGAAGTGGCGGATACAGCGGTGCTTTGCCCGTCGTTCTATCAGGCCGACGTGGTGCATAACCCGACCCGTTTCGAGCGCTGGCGCGCCGAAGTATCGGGCAAGATCATCGGTTGGCTGCAACGCCGGCGCGATGCGAAACGGCTGCGCAACGAAGGAGTGGCGACATGAACATGGTGCTGCCGCAAAAGACCCCGGACGCGCGGGTCGAGAAGATCATCAAACTCGCGGTCATGGCCGTGGGCGGGCAGGGGGGCGGCGTGCTCACCAGCTGGATCGAGGCGATGGCCCGGGCCGAGGGCTATGTCTGTCAGGCGACCTCGGTCGCCGGCGTGGCGCAGCGCACCGGGGCCACCATCTACTACGTCGAAATGGCCCCCAAGAGCGCGCTCGACCCCGTCTTCGCGCTGGCCCCGGCAGCGGGCGACGTGGACGTGCTGATCGCCGCCGAGATGATGGAAGTGGGCCGCGCCGTGATGCGCGGTTTCGTGACGCCGGACCGGACGACGCTGATCGGCTCGACCCACCGCGCGCTGGCGGTGAGCGAGAAGATGGCACCCGGCGACGGCATCGCCGATGCCGATGAGGTCCGCGCGGCGGCCGAGATCGCGGCGCAGAAGCTGGTGCTCGAAGATATGGAAGGGCTGGCCGTCGGCGCGGGTTCGGTCATCTCGGCCTCGCTCTTCGGCGCGCTTGCAGGCTCCGGCGCGCTGCCGTTTCCGCGTGAGGCCTATGAGAACGCGATCCGTGCCGGCGGCAAGGGGGTCGAACCCTCGCTGCGCGCCTTCGCCGTGGGGTTTGACGCGGCACAGGGCAAGCTGCCCGAATCACCGCAGGCGCCCGAGGAAGAGATCAAACCGTTCAGCCTTGTCGGGCCGGAGAAGTTGCAGGCCGAATGGGCCGCGCTTGTGGACCGGGCCGACCGCCTGCCTGAGCCGGTGCGTGACCTCGCGCTTGCCGGGCTCGCCAAGGTGGTGAACTTTCAGGACTGCGCCTATGGCGCGCTCTATCTCGACCGGCTCGATACCGTGTTGGCCCGCGATGATGCTGCACACGACTGGGCGCTTTCGGCGGCGGCGGCGAAATACATCGCCAATGCCATGGCCTATGACGACATCATTCGCGTGGCGGACCTCAAGACCCGCGCGCCGCGTCTGTCGCACATCCGCCAAGAGATGCGCGCGGGCGGCGAGAACCTGCTGCAACTGACCGAATACTTCCACCCGCGCGCCGAAGAGATCGCCGGGCTCATGCCCGCGCGGCTCGGCGCCAAGGTGGAGGCGAGCGAGGCGTGGATGGCCCGGCTGAACCGCTGGTTCGACAAGGGCCGCCGTCTGCGCACCGACCGGCTGCCCGCCTTCCTGATGCTGCATTTCCTCGGCGGCCTGAAGGGCTACCGGCTGCGCACCCATCGCCATGCCCTTGAGGTCGCGCATCTGGAGGACTGGCTAAGCCGCTGCCTTGCGGAGGTGGAGACTGACTACGCCCTCGCCGTGGAACTGGTGAAATGCCGCCGCCTGATCAAGGGCTACTCCGACACCCATGCGCGGGGTCTGGGCAAGTTCGACCGCGTGATGGATGCCGCCGACCTGCTCCGCGGGCGTGACGACGCGGCGGAGTGGATCGCACGACTGCGCGAGGCGGCGTTGCAGGATGCCGAAGGCAAGGCGCTCGACGGGGCCATCGCCACGGTGCGGTCTTTCGTGTGAAGCGCCCGTTTTCTGAGCGGTTGCGGGGCGGATCACGCACAGAGCGGCCTCCGGCGCCTGCATCGCAGTTGACCATGGGTTCGCGTCGCGCCTAGCTGGGCGCAGTCACAGGGGACCGCCGCCATGGAACTTTCGCATCTCATCGCCTTCAACATCGCGCTCATCGCGTCGATCCTCAGCCCCGGCCCGGCCTTTCTGATCGCGTTGAAAACGACGCTGAGTTCGGGGCGGCAGGCGGGCGTTGCCGTGGGGGCTGGCCTCGGCCTTGTGGCGTCGTTCTGGACCCTTGCCGCGCTCTTGGGGTTGGAGGCCGTTTTCCTCGCCTTCCCATGGGCCTATGCCATCGTGAAAACCGTGGGCGCAGCCTACCTGCTCTATGTGGCTTACGGCATGTGGCGCGGGGCGCGGGCACCGGTGACAAGCACAGTGACACCCGCCCGCCATGCGTTCCGGCAGGGGCTGATGATCAATATCCTGAACCCCAAATCGGTGCTTTTCGCCGCCGCGGTGCTGGTCGTCATCTTCCCCGAGGGGATGCGGCTGAGCGAGAACCTCTTGATCGTCACCAATCACCTGATCATCGAACTGGCCTTCTACACCGCATTGGCCTTCGGCATGAGCCGCCCCGCCGTCAGCCAAGGCTACCTGCGCGCGAAGGTCTATTTCGACCGCATTGCCTCGGCTGTGCTGGGGCTTTTGGGGCTGCGGCTGCTGCTTGCGCGTTAAAGCTCGGCCTCCCACCGGCGCGACAGGCGCATGGCGCCGTTGATGATGCCGACCATGGAGTAGGTTTGGGGGAAGTTGCCCCAGCCCTCACCAGTGGCAAAGGCGGTGTCTTCGGACATCAGGCCGAGGTGGTTGCGGGCCTCCAGCAGCTCTTCGAACAGTTTGCGCGCTTCCTCTTCGCGGCCAATCCGTGCCAGCGCGTCGATGCGCCAGAAGGCGCAGACGTTAAAGCCCACCTCCGGCACCCCGAAATCGTCAGCCTCTTCGTATCGCAACATGAAGGGGCCGCGGCCCAGCACTTCGGATAGACGTTCGACCGTGGCGATGAATCGCGGGTCTTTCGGCGGCAGGAAACCGACCTCCCCCATGAGCAAGACACTCGCGTCGAGGGTGCTACCGCCGAAGCTTTCGACAAAGGCGCCGCGTTCCTCGGACCATGCGTTGTCGAGGATCTTGTCGCGGATCACCTCGGCCCGCTCCGCCCAGAGGGTGGCGCGGTCGTCCAATTCCAGATGCCGCGCGATCTTGGCCAGCCGGTCGCAGGCGGCCCAGCACATCAGCGACGACGAGGTGTGAATCCGCGCGCGGCTGCGCAATTCCCAGATGCCCGCATCGGGCTGGTCGTGCAGCTCCCAGGCCTGTTCGCCGAGGGGCTCCAACTGCTCATAGGCGGTGCGCCCTGTGTTCATCGGCAGCCGGTGATCGAAAAATGCCGGAGCGGCGCCGAGGATGATGTTTCCATAGGTGTCATGCTGGAAATGCTCATGCGCCTGATTGCCGATCCGCACCGGCCCCATGCCACGGAACCCCTGTAGACTGGGCGAGATACGTTCGGTCAGCGCCGTCTCAAGCCCCAGCCCCAGCACCGGCTGGATATGCCCGCCCTCGGCATCGGCCACGGCGTTCATCAACCATTGGAAATAATGCTCCAACGTGCGGGTCGCGGCGAGGCTGTTGAGCGCGCGTACGGTGAAGAAGGCATCGCGCACCCAGCAATAGCGGTAATCCCAGTTGCGCCCCGAATCCGGCGCCTCGGGCAGGGAGGTGGTGATCGCGGCGATCACCCCGCCCGTGGCCTCATAGCTGCACAGTTTCAACGTGATCGCGGCGCGGATGACGGCCTCCTGCCACTCGAAAGGGATCGCCAAACGCTGGGTCCAGCGCTGCCAATAGCGGGTCGTCTTGGTGCGGAAGGTGGTGCCGATCTGCTCAGGGCTGTCCGACAGGGTCTCATCGGGGCCGAGGATGAAGGTCATCTCACCTTCGAGGTTGATCATCCGCCCGTCGAGTACATGGTCAATCGGCGCGTCGGTGGTCAAGCGCATGTTCTGCTCTGGCCCGACGAAACGCACATGGTTGGAGCCGCGGGTGAGGGTGGGGGCCACTTCCCCCCATTGAAAGCGCGGCTTTAGCCGCATCCGCACACGGGGAGAGCCTTCGATACGCCGCACCTGCCGCACCAGCATCTGCGGGCGAAAGCTGCGGCCATAGGCGGTGAAACGGGGGCAAAAGTCGACGATCTCGACTGCGCCTTTCGGGCTGCGCAACACGGTGCGCAGGATCGCGGTATTGGGCAGATAGCTCTGCTCGCTCTTGGTCATGTCTTCGAGTTCGACGGCAAATTCCCCGTCGCCCTCTTTGCCTGCGCCATGGCCCATCAGGCTGTGAAAGACCGGATCGCCGTCGAAACGCGGCAGGCAGAACCAGTTGATCGCCCCTTCGCGGCTGACCAGCGCCGCAACTGCGCAATTCCCGATGACACCCAGATCCATAAGTCCCTCTTTTCTATTCATGATGCGACTGCCGGGCGGGCCGGATCAGCGCAAAATCTCTTCCAGCCAATCGGCAAAACCGGCCACGTCTTCGATGCGATGTTGGGCTTCGGTCGGCCCTTGGCCGATCTTGATGCCAAAGCCACCCATGGCCTGCGCCGCGCGAAAGCCGTCTTCATCCGTCACGTCATCGCCGACCATCACGGGCAGGCGGTCTGCAAAGGCGGGGGAGGCCATGAACCGCGCCACCGCGCCGCCCTTGTCGACACCTTTCAAGGCGACCTCGCTGACCATCTTGCCATGCAAACCGCGCAGGCTGGGGTCTTCGCCGACCAGCGTATCGACGAAGCCGCGACAGGCGTCTTCTTGCTCCGGGGCCTTGCGGTAATGCAGCGCGATCGCGCCGGGCTTGCGCTCGGACGTGACCCCATGCAGTACGGCGAATTCCTCAACCCGGTCGATGACCGGGGTGGGGATGCCCGCGCTCTGCTCCGGCGCGTGATCCTCCGCGGTGCTAAGCCGCAGCTCCAGCCCATGCGATCCTGAGACCGGCAGGCGCAGCGCACCCAAGATACGGTCCACATCCGCCATGGCCCGGCCAGAGACCACCGCCACCGCCCCATCGGTCTTTGCGACGAGACGGGTCAGCAGATGGCGGGTCGCCTCCGGCAGACAGGCGTCTTCGGGGTTGTCGACAATGGGGGCGAGCGTGCCGTCGAGATCAAGGAAGAACGCATGGCGCTCGACCGGGATCACGGGCGGCAGATTGCGGGGCGACAGGGTGGTGCTATCCATAGGGGCCGGTCTATCCGTTTCGTTGCACGGGCGTTCCCCCAGAAACCTATGCGCCAGCGCAGCGAAATCAACGGATTTATGCTGCAACTGCGCAGAGATGCGCGATGTGCGCCGCGGGAACCCAGCCGATGCGCCCGCGTTGGTCAAAACGGGGGCAGGCCCCAGACGCCACCCCGCCTATCGCAATCGGAAGCCCAGATGACCGCACCATCGACGCTCAGGTACTACCCCGACAGCAAACCCGGCATCGCTCGGCGGCGCTGCGGGCGGGGGTTTTCCTATCACGCGCCCGATGGCCGCTGCATCAAGGACAAGGCCGAGCGGGCGCGGCTGGTGAAACTGGCGGTGCCCCCGGCCTATGAGCGGGTCTGGATCAGTCCCTATGACAATGGGCACCTTCAGGCGACCGGCTTCGATGCGCGAGGCCGCAAGCAATACCGTTACCATCCGCTCTGGTCCGAGGCGCAGGCGCAGGAGAAATACGCAAGCCTGCCCGAGTTTGCCGAAACTCTGCCGCGCATCCGCCGCCGCGTGCGCCGTGATCTCAAGGAGGAGTTGGGCGAACGTGATTTTGCGCTGGCCGCCGCCGTGGCGATGATCGACCGGCTGTCGCTGCGCGTTGGCAATCAGGTCTATGCCGAAACCAACCGCACCTATGGCACGCTGACCCTGAAACGGCGGCATCTGGTCCTGCGCGACGGCAAGTTGCAGGCGTCCTTCATGGCGAAGGGCGGAAAACGGGTTCGCCGCCAGATCGCCAACCGCACCCTAATGCGCGCGCTTGAGAAAATTCGCGACCTGCCCGGCGCGGACCTGCTGACATGGCTCGACGAAGAGGGGCAGCCGCGCAGTCTGACCTCAACCGCGCTGAACGATTACATCGCCGAGGCCGCTGGCACCGAAGGCTTCTCGGCCAAGACCTTTCGCACTTGGGCCGGGTCCGTCGCCGCCTTCGACGTGGCGCTGAAGGAGGACAAACCCAGCATCAAAGCCATGGCCGAAGCCGCCGCCGAACGGTTGCACAACACGCCCACCATCGCGCGTAACAGCTATATCCATCCGCAGGTGATCGAACTTTGCCAGACCCCGCAAGACTTGCCGGACCCGCCCGATATCGACGATATGACCCAAGCCGAACGGGGGCTGCTGGCCTTTCTGCGCGCGAAGACGTGAACTTGAACTGACAATTCGGGCGAACTTTCACCGCGCTCACGCATTGTTAACAGGAATAGCGCTATCGCCCGACGTTAGAAGGACTAGAATTTCATGAGCGACACAGGTCGGCCAACCCTCAGCGGCGTCCTAGATGAGATGGAGCATCTTTCCGGCGGCGCGGATCGGCAAATCACCGTGGAAGAGATCATCGATTGTCTGGGCAAACATTCCTTTGCCTCGACTATTCTTGCCTTCAGCCTGATCTCAACCTCGCCCGCCAGCGGCATTCCGGGGATCACGGCTTTCATCGGACTGGTGGTGCTGTTTCTGGTGGTGCAGATGATCTTTGGCCGCGACAGCCTCTGGCTGCCCGGTTTCGTCATGCGCCGCGACATCGCGGCAAAAAAGCTCCGCGAGGGGGTGCGGTGGCTGCGCCGCCCGGTGGATTTCGTGGACCGTTATCTGCACGAGCGCTCGACCTTCATCCTGCACCGCCCGTGGATTTACCTGCCCCTGTTCATGGTGATGGCCCTGTCGATGTTCATGCCCTTCATGGAAGTCGTACCCACTTCCGGCTCCATCGCGTCGGCGATGATCGCCATCTTCGCGGCGGGCTATCTGATGCGCGACGGGCGGGTGGTCATCCTGTCGATGATCCTCATGTCGCTGCTGCCTGTGGGGGTCGCGTGGTTCTTTCTTGGGCGCTGAGAAAATAATTCCGGCCCTTGGACATGCTGCACCTGCAAAAGATTTGACCAAAGGCGCTCAAGCTGGGAACCTTTACCGACCTAAACCATTAAACCGTTAGTGGTGGTCGGCGTTCCGCCTAATCAGGCTCGGCGACCGAAAATGATTGTTCCCGAGGCATAAAATGGCTGGCAGATTAATTGTAATCTCAAATCGCATCCCATCGGAGGCCGCCCCTTCCGGTGGGCTGGTTTATGCGCTGCATGAAACCCTGCGCAAGATCGGCGGCATCTGGATCGGGTCGCACCCCGAAACCACGGAAACCCCCGCCAAAAGTCTCAGTGAATATGGCGATCAGGGTAATTACACCCGGCTGAGCTTTAGCCTAACCCCCGAAGATTACAAGAATTTCTACCTCGGCTTCTCGAACTCGGTGCTTTGGCCCGTCTGTCACCGCCGCGGCGATCTGGTCAAGCTCGACCGCGGGTTTGAGCGGGGCTATTGCGCCGTCAACGCGCGCCTCGCCCGGCAGGTGATGGAGGTGGCCGAGCCAGGCGATATGATCTGGGTTCACGACTATCATTTCTTCCCACTCGCCACAGAGCTGCGCAAGCTGGGCTTCACCGGCAAGATCGGGTTTTTTCTGCATATTCCCTTTCCCGCCTTGGGCGATATGGGCGCCCTCCCGCGGGAGGCCAATCTGGCGCATTGGCTGGCGGATTATGACCTCGTGGGCCTGCAAACCCGCGCCGATGTGGCCCGCTGTCTTGAAATGTTCCGGGCCGAAACCGATTCCGAATTCCTAATGGACGGCACGATCAAATGCGGCTCCCGCGCGGTGGCGCTGCGGTCTTTCCCCATAGGCATCGACGTGGAGACCTTTGTGCAGGCCGCGCAGGGCGGCAGCGCGCAGGACCGTCTGGCCGACGATATGGCAGGCGACATCGTGATCGGGGTCGACCGGCTGGATTACTCCAAAGGTCTGCCCAACCGCTTCCGCGCCTTTGGCCGCTATCTTGAAACCCGGGATGAGCGGGAACGCCGGGTAAGCATGGTCCAAATCGCCCCGCCCAGCCGAGAGGAAGTCGCCGCCTATCGCGAGTTGCGCTACGAGTTGGAAGAGCTTGTCGGCCGCGTGAACGGGGAGCATGGAGAGATCGACTGGACCCCGCTGCGCTATATCCACCGCAACCTTGATCGCAACCTTTTGGCCCGCCTTTATCGCCGGGCGCGGGTCGGGATCGTGACGCCCTTCGCCGATGGGATGAACCTTGTGGCGAAAGAATATGTCGCCGCGCAAGACCCCGAAGACCCCGGCGTGCTGATCCTGTCGCATATGGCCGGCGCTGCCGAGGACCTTACAGATGCGATTCAGGTCAACCCCTATGACATCGAAGACATGAGCGAAGCGCTCAAGACCGCGCTCGCCCTGCCGCTGGAAGAGCGCAAGCGCCGCCATGCAAGCTGCATGGCGCAGGTGCGGGCCACGGATGTGAACCTCTGGAGCCAGCATTTTGTCGACGCTTTGAAAGCCTGCAAGCCGACGCTCGTGGTCAAGCCCCGCGCGCGGGAATGGACAGACGCCTAGCGGCGGGGGTCACTCTTCCGGCGCATAGACCACCGCGGTCTCCCAACCGCTACATTTTTCGGCAAGGCCCGCAGGCAGCGCCAGATCGGTAAAGAACATATCCACCTCCCGCGCCGAGGCGATCCGCGCGGGGGCAGAGCGTTTGAATTTGGAATGATCGGTCACCAAAAAAGTCTTGCGCGACTGCGCGATGATACACTGGCTGACGCCCACTTCCTCGATGTCGAAGTCGAGCAGATCACCATCCGCATCCATGGCCGAACAGCCGATCACCGCGATGTCGAATTTGAACTGGCGGATCGTCTCGATCGTTAGATTGCCGACCAGACCGCCGTCCATCCGGCGCAGCGCGCCGCCGGTCAGCACGATGCGGCATTCGGGATTGTCGACCAGAATATTCGCCACGTTCATGTTGTTCGTCACCACCATCAAATCCCGGTGGTGGAGCAAGGCGCGGGCCACCGCCTCGGTACTGGTCCCGATGTTGAGAAAGACCGAACAGCCGTCGGGGATATGTTCGGCGCAGGCGCGGGCGATGCGATTCTTGGCCTCTTCATGCAGATTGCGCCGCTCGGCATAGCCGATGTTGCTGGCCCCCGAGGGCAGCACCGCACCGCCATGGACCCGCTCAAGCTTACCGCTGTCGGCCAGTTCCGTAAGGTCACGGCGGATGGTCTGATGGGTCACGCCGAAATGTTCGGCCAGCCCATCGACAGTGACTTTGCCTTCGCGCCGGGCGATTTCAAGAATGTCGGGATGGCGGAATGTCTGTGAAATGGGCGTCGCTCCTGCCTGCTGTTGGCGCATTATCTCCAGTGTTTTGGCTAACGCAAGCAATCGCGCAGCAAGACACGTTTAACATGTTCGCTATGCTGGTGAAACGAACATAAACGAAAATAATTCTTGTGCAGATGGGAGTCGTTTCGTAACACTGCCCCAAATTGGACAGTCTGAGCTGGGGGAGGGCCGGATCGTGAACCAACAGCCCGATAGCCATATGGCCGCTGCCCCGGTCGATTTATTCGTCATCGGTGGTGGCATTAACGGCGCCGGGATCGCGCGCGACGCGGCAGGCCGGGGGCTGAGCGTGATCTTGGCCGAGATGAACGATCTGGCCTCGGCGACCTCTTCGGCCTCGACCAAGCTTTTCCACGGCGGGCTGCGTTACCTTGAGTATTTCGAGATCGGCCTTGTGCGCCATGCGCTGACCGAGCGCGAGGTGCTGCTGAAGGCGATGCCGCATATCTCTTGGCCGATGCGTTTCGTGCTGCCCTATCACCGCGACATGCGGTTCGAGGGCGATACGCCGACCTCTAAACTGCTGCGGTTGTTCATGCCGTGGATGCGGGGCCGCCGTCCGGCATGGCTGATCCGGCTGGGCCTGTTTCTCTATGACAACCTCGGCGGGCGTAAAATCCTGCCCGCCACACGCAGCCTGTCCTTGCGCGGCACGCCCGAAGGGGCGCCGCTGGAGGATCGGTTCGAGAAGGCTTTTGAATACTCCGATTGCTGGATCGAAGACTCCCGCCTCGTGGTGCTGAACGCCCGCGACGCCGAACTGCGCGGCGCGCGTATCATGACCCGGACCAAAGTCGTCTCTGCCGACCGCAGCGCCGATGGCTGGGCGGTCACGGTAGAGCATGGCGCGGATGGCCGGCGCGAGGTGATCCACGCCAAGATGCTGGTCAACGCGGGTGGCCCGTGGGTCGGCGACATCATCCATAACACCGCGCGGCTGAACTCCTCCGAAGGGGTGCGGCTGGTGCGCGGCAGCCATATCGTGACCAAGCGGCTCTACGATCACGACAAATGCTATTTCTTCCAAGGCACCGATGGGCGGATCATCTTCACGATCCCCTATGAGCAGGATTTCACCCTGATCGGCACCACCGACGCGGATCACCCCGATCCGTCCGTCACCCCGGAATGCACGCCCGAAGAGCAGGACTACCTGATCGACTTCGTGAACGGCTATCTCAAGCAGGACATCACCCGCAAAGATATCGTCTGGACCTATTCCGGCGTGCGTCCGCTTTATGACGACGGGGCCAGCAGCGCCACGGCGGCGACGCGGGACTATACGCTCAAGGTCGACAAGACCGGCGGCGCGCCGATCCTCAATGTCTTTGGCGGCAAGATCACGACCTACCGCAAACTGGCCGAAGACGCGCTGGAGCTGATCGCGCCGCATTTCGACGGGCTGTCGGGCCATTGGACCGCAGGCGTCGCCCTGCCCGGCGGTGATTTCCCGGTGGACGGCGTGGCGCAGTTGATCGCGCGGCTGAAAGCGGATTATGACTTTCTGGATGAAAGCTGGGCAGCCCGGCTGATCCGCGCCTATGGTACGGATGCTTGGGCGATGGCGGGCGAGGCGAAGACGCTGGCGGATATGGGCGAGCATTTCGGGGCCACCCTCACCGCGCGCGAGGCCGCTTGGCTGATGAACAAGGAATATGCCCTCAGCGCAGAGGACGTCGTCTGGCGCCGCAGCAAGCTGGGCCTGCGAATGGACGAGACGCAGATCGCGCGTCTTGATGAATGGATGCAGATGCGCGCGGCGAAACAAGCCGCCTCTGCGGCGGAATGAGGGGAGGTCGAACGTGAGTTTGATCCTGAAGAACGTGTCGAAGACGGTAGGCGGCCAAACGCATATCTACCCGACCGACCTGACCTTGGAAAAAGGCACGATGAACGTGCTTTTGGGGCCTACGTCCTCGGGCAAGACGTCGCTGATGCGTCTGATGGCGGGGCTCGATGTGCCGGGTACGGGCCAGGTCATCTGGAACGGTGAAGACGTGACCGGCATGCGGGTGCAGGACCGCAAGGTCGCGATGGTCTATCAGCAGTTCATCAACTACCCCTCGATGACGGTTTACGACAACATCGCCTCTCCGATGAAGCTGGTGGGCAAGTCGAAGGATGAGATCGATCGTGCCGTGCGCGAAACCGCCGAGCTGATGCAGCTCACCCCGATGCTCGACCGCAAACCGCTGGAGCTTTCGGGCGGCCAGCAGCAGCGCTGCGCCTTGGCGCGGGCGCTGGTCAAGAATGCCGGGCTGGTGCTCTTGGATGAGCCACTGGCGAACCTCGACTACAAGCTGCGCGAAGAACTTCGCGCCGAAATCCCACGTATCTTTGAACGGGCTGGGTCGATCTTCGTCTATGCGACGACCGAGCCGGAAGAGGCGCTGCTTCTGGGCGGCAATACCGCGACGCTCTGGGAAGGCCGCGTTACGCAATTCGGCCCGACGCCGAGCGTCTACCGCCGGCCCGAGAATGCGACCACGGCGCGGGTGTTCTCTGACCCGCCGATGAACTTCCTCAGCATGACCAAATCGGGCGACACACTGCGTTTCGACGGCGGTGAGATGGCGGCGCCCGCCACGATGGCCAGCTTGCGTGACGGCGAATATACCGCCGGTTTTCGCCCCAACCACCTCACGCTGAGCGCGCAGGCGCCGGAGGCCATCGGCTTTGACGCGGTACTGAACGTGACCGAGATCACGGGGTCGGAGACCTTTATCCACCTCGATTACCACGGCGCGAAATGGGTCGGTCTGGTGCATGGCATCCAGCATTTGCAGCCCGGCCAGCCGCTGCCGGTCTATCTAGACCCGGCGCATATCTACCTGTTTGACGCGAACGGGGCGCTCGTCTCGGCCGCGCCCTATGCGGAGGCGGCATAATGGCCAAGATCACGCTTGATAACCTCGCCCATTCCTATCTGCCCAATCCCAGCGGTGAGGATGATTTCGCCCTCAAGGAATTGAACCACGACTGGATCGACGGCGAAGCCTATGCGCTTTTGGGCGCCTCGGGCTGTGGCAAATCCACACTGCTCAACATCATCTCGGGGCTTTTGCAGCCTTCGCAGGGGCGCATCCTATTCAATGATGTAGACGTTACCCATGCGCCGACCGCCGAGCGCAACATCGCGCAGGTCTTCCAGTTCCCGGTCGTCTACGACACGATGACCGTGCATGACAATCTGGCCTTCCCGCTGCGCAACCGCGGGGCGGATGCCTCTTATGTAGCGTCCCGCGTCCAACAGATCGCCAAGATGATCGGCATGGAGGATGAGCTGAACCGTAAGGCGCGGGGCCTCACGGCGGATGCCAAGCAGAAGATTTCGCTGGGCCGCGGCATGGTGCGCGAGGATGTGAACGCGCTCTTGTTCGACGAGCCGCTCACGGTGATCGACCCCCATATGAAATGGGAGTTGCGCACGCAGCTGAAATCGCTGCACCACGAATTCGGCCATACGATGATCTATGTCACCCATGACCAGACCGAGGCGCTTACCTTTGCCGATAAGGTGGTGGTGATGTATGATGGCCGCGTCGTGCAGATCGGCACGCCGCAGGAGCTTTTCGAGCGGCCTGCCCATACTTTCGTGGGCTATTTCATTGGCTCGCCGGGGATGAACCTCTTTGACGCGCAGATCGCGGGCAATGCGGCGCAGGTCGCGGGCACGAGTGTCAATTTGAACAAGACCTACGCCCCCAAGGGACAGAAAACGCAACTGGGCGTCCGGCCCGAATTCGTTCGGATCAATGGCGAAGGTCTGGGCCTTCCGGCCAAGGTGACCCGTGTCGAGGATGTGGGCCGTCACAAGATCATCCGTCTCGACGTGGCAGGCCAGCAGGTCAGCGCCATCGCCGAGGAAGGCGCAACAGTGCCAAGCGAAAACACCGCGATCAGTTTCGATCCGGCGGGCATCAACGTCTATGACGACGACTGGCGCATCAGCGCAGAGGGAGAGGCCGCATGAACAAGACCGTCAACCAAAAGGCATGGTTCCTTGTCCTGCCGGTGCTGATCCTCGTGGCCTTCTCGGCCGTGATCCCGCTGATGACCGTGGTGAACTACTCCGTACAAGACACCTTTGGCCGGAACGAATTCTTCTGGGCCGGGCTGGAGTGGTTCTCTGACATGCTCGACAGCGACCGGATGTGGGACGCGCTTGGCCGTCAGTTGATCTTCTCGGGGGTCATTCTGGCAATCGAAATCCCGCTTGGCATCTTCGTTGCGCTCAACATGCCGAAAAACGGGTTCTGGGCCAGCTTCTGTCTTGTCCTGATGTCCCTGCCGCTGCTGATCCCGTGGAACGTGGTCGGCACCATCTGGCAGATCTTTGGCCGCGTCGACATTGGTCTTCTGGGCTATACGCTCGATAAGCTGGGCATCACCTATAACTACACCCAAGATATCACCTCGGCGTGGATTACGGTTGTGGTCATGGATGTCTGGCACTGGACCTCTCTGGTGGCGCTCTTGGCCTATGCCGGTCTGCAATCCATTCCGGACGCCTACTATCAAGCGGCCAAGATCGACCAAGCCAGCCGTTGGGCCGTGTTCCGCTACATCGAACTGCCCAAGATGGCCGGCGTGCTGATGATCGCCATTCTGCTGCGCTTCATGGACAGCTTCATGATCTATACAGAGCCGTTCGTCGTGACCGGCGGCGGGCCGGGCAATGCCACGACCTTCCTGTCGATCGACTTGGTGAAAATGGCCATCGGCCAGTTTGACCTTGGCCCCGCAGCGGCGTTCAGCCTGATGTATTTCCTCGTTATCCTGTTGATTTCATGGGTGTTCTATACCGTGATGGTCAACCTCGACAAAAGGGATGGTGTGTGATGACCGACACAACCGCGCAAGCCCCCGGCGCCGCGCCCATTCCGGGTGACGTGACCGCTGCCAAACGCACCCGGCGCAGCCGCTTCCGGCCCAAGGGCTCGGTGGTGGTGATGACGCTCTACCTGCTGTTCCTGATGCTGCCGATCTATTGGCTCATCAACATGAGCCTCAAGACCAATGCCGAAATCCTCGGGTCCTTCTCGCTCTATCCGCGGGACCTGACGCTGGCGAACTATGCCAAGATCCTCACCGATCCGAGCTGGTACATGGGCTATGTGAACAGTCTGATTTATGTGGTGATGAACACGGTGATCTCGCTCGCCGTGGCGCTGCCGGCGGCCTATGCCTTCTCGCGCTACACGTTTCTGGGCGACAAACACCTGTTCTTCTGGCTGCTGACGAACCGCATGTCACCACCCGCCGTTTTCGCGCTGCCGTTCTTTCAGCTTTACTCTTCGGTCAACCTCTTTGACACGCATATCGCCGTGGCGCTGGCACACTGCCTGTTCAACGTGCCGCTCGCAGTTTGGATCCTCGAAGGTTTCATGCGCGGCGTGCCGAAGGAGATCGACGAGACGGCTTATCTCGACGGCTATTCCTTCCCGCGCTTCTTTGTCCGCATCTTCACCCCGCTGATTGCCTCCGGTATCGGGGTCGCGGCCTTCTTCTGCTTCATGTTCTCATGGGTGGAACTGCTGCTGTCGCGCACGCTCACTTCGGTCGATGCCAAACCCATCGCCGCCACCATGACCCGTACCGTTTCGGCCTCCGGCCTCGACTGGGGCGTGCTGGCCGCGGCGGGTGTGCTGACCATCGTGCCGGGGGCGCTGGTGATCTATTTCGTCCGCAACTACATCGCCAAGGGCTTTGCCCTCGGGCGGGTATAAGAGAGGAGACCGCCCATGTCTTGGATGGCTTGGACCATGCCCACCGCGATCTTCTTCGGTGTCATCGCGCTGTTACTCGTGACCTTCACGATCCTCGCGATCAAATTCCCTGAGACGCCCCGTGTGGGCATCCTCAGAATTGAGACAACCCGTGGTGACCGTCTGTTCATCACGCTTCTCGGCTCGGCCTTTATCAATTTGATCTGGCTGGGTTTCGAGGCGGGTCCGCAGCCCTATGCGCTGCTGGTCTGCCTTGCCTATGCCGCAGCCGTATTTCGCTGGGTCTAGGCGCTATCACGGCGGACCCCGGGCAACCCGGGCCGCCATACGACACGACCAAATGTCTAGGGAGGACATAATGAAACGATCTGTCATGAAATCGAGTACCGCTTTGGCGGTCACGCTCGGTCTGCTCGCCGGGCCAGCATTCGCGGATATGGAAGCCGCGAAGAAGTTCCTCGACGAGGAAATCGAACGCTCCGCGCTGAGCCGCGAAGAGCAGGAAGCGGAGATGCAATTCTTCATCGACGCTGCCGAGCCGTTCAAAGGCATGGACATCAAAGTCGTGTCCGAGACCATCACCACCCATGAATACGAAGCCAACGTGCTGGCCCCGGCCTTCAGCGCGATCACCGGCATCAACATCACCCACGACCTGATCGGCGAGGGCGACGTGGTTGAAAAGCTGCAAACGCAGATGCAGTCGGGCGAGAACATCTATGACGCCTATGTCAACGACTCGGACCTCATCGGCACCCACTGGCGCTACAAACAGGCGCGCAGCCTGACCGACTGGATGGAGAATGAAGGCAAGGACGTGACCAACCCCGGTCTCGATCTGGACGACTTCATCGGCCTTGATTTCACCACCACCCCGGATGGTGATCTGTACCAACTGCCCGACCAGCAATTTGCAAACCTTTACTGGTTCCGCCACGATTGGTTCACCGATCCTGAGCTGATGGCTGAATTCAAAGAAAAATACGGCTATGAGCTGGGCGTGCCGGTCAACTGGTCTGCCTATGAGGACATTGCTGAATTCTTCACTGGCCGCACGATTGATGGCGTCGAAGTCTATGGCAACATGGACTATGGCAAGAAAGACCCAAGCCTTGGCTGGCGCTACACCGACGCGTGGCTGTCCATGGCGGGTGGCGGCGATGTGGGTGAGCCCAATGGCCTGCCGGTCGATGAATGGGGCATCCGGGTGAACGAGAACTCCCAGCCTGTCGGGTCCTGCATGGCACGCGGCGGCGCCACCAACGATGCAGCGGCGGTCTATGCGATCACCAAAGCGATCGAATGGCTGGAGAAGTACACGCCCCCCGCAGCCGCGGGCATGACCTTTAGCGAAGCAGGCCCAGTGCCCGCGCAGGGGGCCATCGCGCAGCAGATGTTCTGGTACACCACATTCACCGCCGACATGGTCAACGACAGCGCCAAGGCCGTGCTGAACGAAGACGGCACGCCCAAGTGGCGTATGGCCCCCAGCCCGCATGGTGCCTATTGGAAAGAAGGCCAGAAGGTTGGCTATCAGGACGTAGGCAGCTGGACGCTGATGGAAAGCACGCCCGTCGACCGCGCCAAGGCCGCATGGCTTTACGCGCAGTTCGTGACCTCGAAAACCGTGGACGTCGAAAAGGCCCATGCCGGTCTGACCTTCATCCGCGAGTCGACCATCCAGCACGAAAGCTTCACCGAGCGCGCGCCGAAACTCGGCGGTCTGGTGGAATTCTACCGTTCGCCCGCGCGCACCGCATGGTCGCCCACCGGGACGAACGTGCCGGATTACCCCAAGCTGGCGCAGCTGTGGTGGCAGAACATCGGCGACGCAATGTCGGGTGCGAAGACACCGCAAGAAGCGCTCGACAGCCTCTGCGCCGAGCAAGAAAAGGTCATGGAACGTCTTGAGCGCGCAGGCGTCCAAGGTGATCTGGGTCCGAAAATGAACGAGGAGCGTGAAGCCTCCTACTGGCTTGAGCAGGAAGGTTCGCCCGTTGCCAAGCTCGACAACGAAGACCCCGAGCCCGAGACCATCAGCTACGAAGAGTTGATCAAGTCCTGGCAGTAAGCCAAACTTTCGGGGGCCGGGACGCAGCAGCGTTCCGGCCCCTTTTTCGTTTCATCCAACATCCGGGGGCCGCGCCATGACCCATATCCTCGCCATTGATCAGGGAACCACCTCCTCGCGGGCGATCATCTTTGACGGCAACATGTCGGTGACGGCCACGGCCCAAGAAGAATTTCCGCAGCATTTCCCCCGCTCCGGCTGGGTCGAACATGATCCGGGCGATCTGTGGTCGACGACCGCTGGCACCTGCCGCGCGGTGATCGAAAAGGCCGGTCTGCGCCCCGATGACATCACCGCCATCGGCATCACCAACCAGCGCGAGACAACGCTGGTCTGGGACGCGAAAACCGGCAAGCCGGTGCATAACGCCATCGTCTGGCAAGACCGCCGCACCGCCGATTTCTGCCGCGCGCTGCGCGAAAGCGGCGACGACAAGATCATCACCGAACGCACCGGCCTGTTGGCCGATCCCTATTTCTCGGGCACCAAGCTGAAATGGATCCTCGACAATGTCGAAGGCGCGCGCGAGCGGGCGCGGGCGGGCGAGCTGCTTTTCGGCACCGTTGACAGCTACCTGATCTGGAAGCTCACTGGCGGCGCGCGCCATGTGACCGATGCGACCAACGCCGCACGGACCATGCTCTATGACATCCACAAAGGCCGCTGGAGCACGACGATCTGCAAGATGTTCGACGTGCCGCTCGAAATGCTGCCCGAGGTGCAGGACTGCGCCGCCGATTTCGGCACCACGCGGCCCGACCTCTTTGGCCGCGAGATCCCGATCCTCGGCGTCGCGGGCGACCAGCAGGCGGCGACCATCGGGCAAGCCTGTTTCCAGCCCGGCATGATGAAATCGACCTATGGCACCGGCTGTTTTGCCCTGCTGAACACGGGCGAGACGGCGGTTACCTCGACCAACCGGTTGCTCACCACCATCGCCTACCAGCTTGATGGCAAACCGACCTATGCGCTCGAAGGCTCGATCTTCGTTGCCGGGGCCGTGGTGCAATGGCTGCGCGACGGGCTGAAAATGATCCGCGAGGCGGGCGAGACTCAGGCTCTGGCCGAGCAGGCCGATCCGCATCAGAATGTGGTGCTGGTGCCTGCTTTCGTGGGCCTCGGCGCGCCATATTGGAACGCCGAATGCCGTGGCGCGATCTATGGGCTCACGCGCAACTCCGGCCCCGCGGAACTCGCGCGCGCGGCGCTCGAAAGCGTGGGCTACCAGACCCGTGACCTCTTGGAAGCGATGCAGGCCGATTGGGCCGCCCAAGGCCAGCCGGGCGAGATTGCGACCCTGCGCGTCGATGGCGGGATGAGCGCCAGTGACTGGGCGATGCAGTTCCTCTCGGACGTGATCGGCGCCTCGGTGGACCGCCCCGATGTGCTGGAGACCACAGCACTTGGGGCCGCGTGGCTCGCCGGGCAGCGGGCGGGCATCTACCCCGATATGGAAGGCTTCGCCCGCGAATGGGCGCTCGACCGGCGGTTTGAAACTGAGATGGACGAGGCCGCGCGCGAAGAGAAATACGGCGCTTGGCAGCGGGCTGTTCAGGCGACGTTGCAGTTCTGATGCAGACGATCTCTCCTTTCGGTTTCGCCACCGCCGGACGCATCCGTTTTGGCCGTGGTGTGGCGGGTGAAGCGGCCTCAGCCGCGCGGGGTTATGGGCGGCAGGTGCTTCTGCTGCGCGGCGGCTCGGTCGCTTGGGTCGATGAACTGGCGCGCGATTTGGCGGCGGCGGGCTGCGAGGTGACCCAGTTGCGCGGCAGCGGCGAGCCGTCGGTCGAAGACGTGCGCGCCGCCGTGGCGGCGGGGCGCGGCGCGGATGTGGTGCTGGGCGTGGGCGGTGGCGCGGTGATCGACCTTGCCAAGGCGGCAGCGGCGCTGATCCCGTCGGAGTGCGACGTGATGGAGCATCTTGAAGTCGTGGGCGCGGGCAAGCCCTTGCAGGCCGATCCCCTGCCGATGATCGCGATCCCCACTACCGCAGGCACAGGGGCCGAGGTGACCAAAAACGCCGTCATCGCCGTGCCGGAGGCCGCGCGAAAAGTCAGCCTGCGCGACGACCGCATGCTGCCGCGTCTGGCCTTGGTCGACCCGGCGCTGACCGATGGCGCGCCGCGCGGGGTGACTTTGGGCTCCGGTCTCGACGCGCTGGTGCAGGTGATCGAGCCCTATCTGTCCAGCAAAGCCAACCCGCTGACCGATGCGCTCTGCCGCGCCGCGATCCCGCAGGGCATCGCCGCGCTCAAGCGTCTGGCTGCGGGAGAGGATCCAGCCGCGCGGGATGCGCTGGCCTATGTTAGCCTTTCGGGCGGTTTGGCACTGGCCAATGCGGGCCTCGGGGCCGTGCATGGGCTGGCAGGTGTGATCGGTGGACGTTTCGGCGCGCCGCATGGGCTGATCTGCGGGCGTTTGCTCGGGCCGGTTTTGGCCGCAAACAGGGATGCGATGGGGGCCTCGACCCGGTTTTCGGAGGTGCAGATGTGGCTCTCCGACGGGTTCGACCTGCCCGCGGATGGCACGTTCAAAGCGCTCACCGCCATGCTCGACGATTGGGGGCTGGACCGGTTGAATCGTTGGATCCCCGAAGATGCGGATCTGGGCGAGACGGCCCGCGAGGCGGCGGCCTCTTCCTCCATGCGTGCGAACCCTTGCGTGCTTGAGGCGGAAACCCTCGAAGCCTGCATCCGCGCGGCAATGTAGCGGGCAGGGGCCACGGCCCCCGCCCGGCAGTTTTACGCGGCGCGCGGCGGCGTGTTGCCTTCGCCCAAATCCCAGAACACGCCCGCCATCACCCGCAGCGCATCGCGGCAGACGGGTTTCAGCACATGTTCATCCGGCGCGTGCTGCGAACAGCTTCGATAGGAATGCGGCACCCAGACGGTCGGCAGACCCAAGATATCGCTGAAGCTGTCATTGGGCAGCGAGCCTGCGAGGTTGGGCAGGATATGCGGCGCTTTCCCGGCGCTTTTCGTCAGAGAATCAGCCACGAATTTGACCCAAGGGTGATCCGCATCCAGCCGCGTCGCGCGGAAAAAGCCACGGTCATGCGGTTCGATCCGGACATCCTCGAACCCCTGTTTATCAAGGTGCCGGCGCAGGGCGGGCAGGATGTCTTCGGGATCGGTGCCGACGACATAGCGCAATTGGCAGGTGGCCGTCGCATGGGCCGAGATCGCGTTGACCGGCGCTTCGGGCACGCCGCTTTTCATCGCGAGAATGGCAAAGCTGTTCCAGCCGTAGGCGCGCTCGACCGGGGTTAGGTCTTCTTCGCCCCAGTCGGTGTCGATGGCGGGGCCATCATCGCTTTCGATCGGCAGATCTTTCAACGCCGCGCGGACCGAGGGGGTCAGGCTGTCGGGCCGCCACTCGGGGATCTGGATTTGCCCGCGTTTGTCGGTGATGGTCGATAGGGCCTGCGCCAAGATCATTGCAGGATCAGCCAGCAAGCCACCCCAGTTACCCGAGTGATGCGCGCCTTCGCGTTTGTCGACGATCAGGTCAAACGACACGCCCCCGCGCGAGCCCATGAACATGGTCGGCACTTCGGGTTGCAGCCGCGGCCCGTCCGAGGCGATGAGCACGTCGGCGGTCAGTTCCTCGCGGTGTTCGGCAAAGAACTCGGGCAGGCCCGCGCTGCCGGTCTCCTCGCTCATCTCAATCACGATGCGGCAGTTGAAACCCAGCTTGCCGCGGGTCTTCAGCACCGCTTCGATGGCGGCGATGTTGATCAGGTGCTGGCCCTTGTTGTCGGCGGTGCCGCGGCCATAAAGCTTGTCGCCTTCTTCGACCAGTTTGAAAGGATGCAGCCCCTCGCGCCACTGGTCGGTCTGGGCGCGGATCACGTCGCCGTGGCCATAGGTCAGCACGGTGGGCAGGTCGTCCCCCTCGCGGCGCTCGCCCACCAGAAAGGGGCCGCCGCGCGGGTCAGGATTGTCGTGAAAGCTGCAGGCAAAGCCCATCGCCGTCAGCCGCGGCTCCATCGTCTCGACCAGATAGCGTTTCAGTTCGGTGGCTTGGTCGGGGTTCTGGCTCTCGGTCTCATAAGAGACGAGGTTGGCCAGTTCGGCTTGGAACGTCCCCTCATCGAAATAGGTCGAGATCGCTTCGATCGCTTGATCGCGGGTCATGCTTCAATGTCCTTTGTCATATCTTCGGAAATGGCGTCGCCCCAAGGCGACATAATCTCGGTGCAGCCGGAATTCTGCCTGCCCGCGCGCATCACGCCTGCGGGACAGGCGAAAGCGTAGGGAAAGATCGTGCGTTTGGTCTCGGCGACCGCGTTGTTCTCGCGCAGCCGGTCGAGCACATCGCGCGGCAGGCTTTCATCGGCGATGAGCTGGTTGGCGTCCGAAGCGTCAATGCGCGGCGCGTGGAAGCTGTCTTCGAGCGACATGTCGAAATCGGTGACAAAGGAGGACAGTTGCGCCACCGCGCCCAAAATCTTGCGCCCGCCGGAGGCGCCGAAGGCGAAGCGTTTGTCGCCCTGTTCGCCGATCACAGGGCAGACGTTCATCAGGCAACGTTTGTTCGGCCCCAGCGAGTTCGGGCGGCCCTGAACCGGGTCGAACCACATGATCCCGTTGTTCATCAAAAAGCCGGTGGAGGGCGAGACGACGCGGGAGCCGAAGATCGACAAGAGCGTCTGGGTCTGCGCCACCATATTCCCGTGACGGTCGACGACCGAGAAATGGGTGGTGCAGCCCGGTGCCTCGGGGCTTTCGCCGGTATCGCCCATGGAGCCCAGACGGCGGGCATAGGCGCCTTTGAGCGCCTCGGCCATGGCGGCATAGCTGTCGGGGCCGGGGGCGTTCCCGAGGTCTTCAGTGGCGAGAGAGGCAAAGGTATCGCGGAAGGTCGGCCCGGCGGTCAGCCCCGGCACGACATGGAAGCGCGCGTCGCGGTAGGCAAAGTCGAGCGGCGCGCTGAATTCGGCGCGGTAGGCTTGCAGGTCGTCGTGGCTGAGGCAGCCGCCCTTGTCCTGCACATCCCGCGCCATCGCGGCACCAAGGTCTCCATCATAGAGGGCGCGCGCCCCGTGCCGCGCGATCTGGTCAAGGCTGTCGGCCATGCGCGACTGGTCCAGCCGTTTTTCGGCCAGCGCGGTCCAGCCGCTGATCGTGGGCCACTGCCCGTCTTCCAGAAAGAGGTCCGCCGCATCCGCATCCTGCGCAAGGGCGCGTGTGCAAGAGGCGATGACCAGCGCGGCGTACCAATCCACCAACAGACCCTTGCGGGCATGTTCAACCGCCGGGCCAAGCAGCTCGCCCCAAGGCATCTTGCCGAAACGTTCATGGGCTTGGCCCAGCCCGTCGACCACGCCGGGCACGGCGATGGCGGTGGCGCCTTGGACGTTGCGGTCCCCCTCCACATGCTCCCACGGGAAGAGATCGCCCGCCTTGCCCCGCCCGCTCAGCGGATAATTCGCCGAGTCGAGCGCGCCGGGGCTGCGCATGCCGTGGTTCAGCGCATGGGCTTGGCCTTCTTCCGCACGCCAAAGCATCATCGCTCCGCCGCCCGCAGGGCCGCTCATCCAAGGCTCCAGCACGCCGATGACGAAAGAGGTGGCCACAGCCGCATCCACCGCATCGCCCCCTGCCGCAAGCACCTCGGCCCCCGCGATTGCTGCCAACCGATGCTGGGCGGCGACGACGCCATGTTCGGTTTCGATGACGGTTTTGCGGGTTTGACTGCTGTGCGACAGGTTCGATGACATGGGATTACTCTTGTTCGTACATGGGGGTTTCCGGATCGTGCAGATGGCAGGCGACATGCCCCTGCGGGATCGGGGTGTGACGCGGTGCCTTTTGCTTGCACAGATCCGTCGCACGCGGGCAGCGCGGGTGGAAATGGCAACCGGGCGGCGGCGCGATCGGGTTCGGGTAGGCCATGCCAAGCTGGGTGTCGGGCACACCCAAACCGGGCTCGGGCGTCAGCACGGATTTCAAAAGCGCCTTGGTGTAAGGGTGACGCGGCGCGTCAAAGAGCCCGGCGACCGAGTTCTGCTCGACGATCTCGCCCAGATACATCACCGCCACGCGGGTCGCGAGGTGTTCGACCACCGCCAAATCATGGCTGATGAAGAGATAGGTAAGGCCGAACTCCTCGCGCAGCTCGCCCAGAAGGTTGAGGATCTGGCTTTGCACCGACACATCCAGCGCCGAGGTCGGCTCGTCGCAGATCACCACCTCGGGCTTCATGATGAGCGCGCGGGCGATGGCGACGCGCTGGCGCTGGCCGCCCGACATCTGGCTGGGGTAGGTGTTGATCACCCGTTGCGGCAGGCCCACAACGTCGAGGATCTCTTTGACCTTTTTCTTGCGGCTCTCCTCATCACCGATGTTGTGCACCCGCAGCGGCAGAGAGATCACGTCATAGATGCTCTTGCGCGGGTTGAGCGAGGAATAGGGGTCTTGAAAGATCGGTTGGATCCGCCGCGCCAGCGCCAAACGGCCCTGCTGCGTGATCTCCTCACCGTCGATCTTAACGTGACCGGCGGTTGGCTCCTCCAGCCCCAAGAGGATCTTGGCAAGGGTGGATTTGCCGCAACCGGATTCACCGACGAGGCCCAGCACCTCCCCCTTGCCCAATTGCAGCGACACGTCATTCACCGCCGTCAGCGGTTTGACCTTGCCGAACATGCCCTGTTTCACCCGGTAGGTCTTGCTGACGCCGGAAAGCTCCAGCACCGGGGGTGTGTTCACGCTGTCCTTCATACGGTCAGCTCCTTCTCGGAATGGCGTTTGCCATCGGGGAAAATGCAGCGGAAGGCGTGGTTGCCGTCTTCGCGTTTGGGGATGTCGCCACGGCATTCGGCCACCGCATGGGGGCAACGGGTACGGAAGACGCAGCCCTCAACCTCGCCCACCAGCGAGGGCACGATGCCCGGGATCGTGCCCAGTTTCGCGCCGCGGGCGGTCTTGCCCGGGAGCGGGATGCAGCGCAGAAGCCCACGGGTGTAGGGGTGCGAGGGGGCGTTGAAGATGTCTCCGACCGGACCCGTCTCGACCAGTTCGCCCGCATACATCACCGCAACCTTGTCGGCCACGCGGGCCACCACGCCGAGGTCATGGGTGATCAGGATCACGGCCATGTTCATCTCGCGCCCCAGATCGTGCAAGAGCCGCAGGATCTGCGCCTGAATGGTCACGTCGAGCGCGGTTGTCGGCTCATCCGCGATGATCAGTTCCGGCTCGCACATCAGCGCCATGGCAATCATCACACGTTGACGCAGACCGCCCGACAGCTGGTGCGGGTATTGCGACAAGCGGCTCTCGGCGGCGGTGATGCCGACCTTTTCCAAAAGCTCGATGGCCCGTGCCCGCGCCTGCTGTCGGCTGACATTGCGGTGCAACAGCAGCGCTTCGGCCAATTGGTCGCCGATGGTGTAGGCCGGGTTGAGCGAGGTCATCGGCTCTTGAAAAATCATCGACATCCGCGCCCCGCGCAGCTTGCGCATCTGGCCTTGGCTGGCGGTGGTCAGTTCGGTCCCGTCGAAGGTCATCCGGTCGGCGCTGCGTTTGATGTTCTTGCCCAGAAGGCCCATCAGCGCCAGCGAGGTGAGCGATTTGCCCGAGCCGCTTTCGCCGACGATGCACAGCGTCTCGCCGCGGTCGAGGTCGAAGTCGATCCCGCGCACCGCATGCAGGGTGCCGCTGCCCGTGGGAATGTCGAGCCGCAGGTTGCGGACGCTCAGAAGGGATTCTGTCATGGGTCAGCTCCGGTTTTCGGGGGCGGTGACGTCGCGCAGACCGTCACCCATCAGGTTGATCGCCAGCACCAGCACGAAGAGCACGGCGCCCGGGATCAGCACGAGCCACGGCTCGAACAGCATCATGTTCTTGCCTTCGGAGACCATCAGCCCCCAGCTCGGCGTCGGCGGTTGCACCCCGAGGCCAAGGAAGGACAGTGCGGCTTCCAGAAGGATCGCATGGGCCATCTCCAACGTCACGACGACGATCAGGTTGTTGGCGATGTTGGGCATGATCTCGGACAAGAGGATGCGCGGGGTGGAGGCGCCGATGACCTGTGCCGCGGCCACATATTCGCGCCGCCGCACCTGCATGGTGGAGGCGCGCATGACCACCGCGAAACGGTCCCACAAGAGCAGGCCCAGTACCATGATCACCACTTGTAGCGATCCGCCAAGGATCGCCACCACAGCCAGCGCCACCAGTACCACCGGCATCGCCAGACGCACGTTGATGAGGAAGGTGACGACCGCATCGACCTTGCCGCCGAAATAGCCCGCGGCCACTCCCATGGCGGTACCGACGAGGCCCGAGATCAGCGCCGCCACGGCCCCGATCAGCAGCGAAATCCGCGCGCCGTAGATGAGGCGCGACAGGTAATCGCGGCCCAGATGGTCGGTGCCCAAGGGGTGCTCCCACGTGCCGCCCATGAAAACGGGGGGCTCCATCCGGGTCATCAGGCTTTGGGCATAGGGATCATGCGGGGCAATCCAGGGCGCGAGGATCGCGATGATCGTGAGGATGATCAGAACGACCGCCCCGATCAGCAGACCTTGGTGCCCGAAGATGCGCTTGCGCAGCATCTGGCCGGGGGTCGGGCCGGTGATTTCGTCCAAAAGGCTGTCATGTGTGCTTGCCGTGGCCATGTCAGCTGCTCCTCATGCGGGGGTCGAGCCATGCGTTCAGCACGTCTGCGAGGAAGGTGAAAACAATGTAGAACATCGAGAAGATCAGGATCAGCGCCTGCACGGTGGGCAGGTCGTTGCGCGCGATGCTCTCCCACGCCAGATAGCCCGCGCCATGTAGCGCGAAGATCGACTCGACCACGATGGAGCCGCCCAGCATGAAGCCCATCTGCACGGCGGCGAGGCTGACCACGGGGATGATCGCGTTGCGCAGCGCATGGCGGAACAGCACCCGGCGCTCGTTCGCACCCTTGGCCCGCGCGGTGCGGATGTAGTCGGAGTTCAGCACGTCCAGCATGCCCGCGCGCGTCAGGCGCATGATGGCAGGCATAGCGTAATAGCCCAGCACCACCGTCGGCAGGATGAAATGCCGCCACGTGTCGGTGCCCGAGGGTGGCAGCCAGCCCAATTGGATGGCGAAGACCACGATCAGGATGAGGCCGAACCAGAAGCTCGGCATCGCCTGACCGGCAACCGAGATGAAGAGCGCCACACGGTCGATGATCGAATTGGGGCGGATCGCGGCGACCACGCCCAAGGGCACGGCGGTCAGCAACGCGAAGGTGATCCCGCAGACCCCGAGCGTCATGGTCACGCTCAACCGGTCGGCGATGAGCGAGGCGACGGGCAGGCGGAAATAGTAACTTTCGCCAAAATCGCCCTGAAGGGCCGAGAACAGCCATTCGCCATATTGCACCAGCATGGGCCGGTCAAAACCATAGAGACGGCGCAGGGCCTCGATATCTTCGCCACTGGCGGTTTCACCGGCCAGCGCGGCGGCGGGGTCGCCCGACAGGAACAGCAGGCTAAAGCTGATAAACGACACGGTGAAGGCCACGAGAAGGGCCAGTCCCAATCGTTTGAGAATGAATTGAAGCACGGGTGCAACTACCTTGAGGCTGCGCCGCAGGCGAGGGCCTGCCGCGTGGGTCTGGGTTGGGTGCGGAAGGGGAGAAGGGCAGGGGCACCGATCAGGGCGCCCCCGCCGGTTGGTTTACTTCCAGCTGGCCGTGGTGAAGCGCAGGACTTCGTCGGCTGTGGGTGTGTATTCCACCTCATTGGTGGTCACGTAGTTGGTGTTGTAGGAGAACATCGGCGCCCAATAGGCTTCCTCGGTGATGCGTTCGATCGCCTTGGAGTAGTTCTCTTTACGGACCTCGGGGTCGGTCGAGCTGTCGGCGATGTTGAGGTATTCCAGCGTCTCGTCGTCCATCGCGTAGTCGAGCGAGCCATGTTTGAAGAACTGGCTGACCATGGCGGAGGCGTCGTTGATCGAATAGCTGCCCCATGTCTGGAACGACACGGCGGTTTCGCCCTTCATGTTCTGCTCGCGCAGGGCGGAATACTGCAACATCTTGAAGTTGGTATCGATGCCCACAGCGTTCAGATAGCTGGTGATCGCCTCGGCATATTCACGGTCGCGGTAGGCGTAGAAGTCGATGGTCAAACCGTCTTCGTAGCCCGCCTCGGCCAGCAATTCCTTGGCCTTCTCGGGGTTGTATTCATACTTCACCGCCGCGTCTTCGTCGCAGCCGAACTGGCTGGGGAAGCAGGGGGTGTAGACGACTTTGGATTTGCCTTTGAGCAGCGCGTCGACCAGTTCCTGGCGGTTGATCGCATAGTTCACGGCCTTCCGCACGCGCACGTCGGTGAAGGGGCTGTCCTCGGACCGGCCTGCCGCGTCCAGCGTCAGATAGCCCACACGCATGGTGGATTCGTTGGACACTTGGAACTCATCCCGCTCGGCCAGTTTCTCGGCTTGGTCCGACGGTACCTGCCAGATCAGATCAAGCGAGCCGCTGAACAGTTCGGCCATCTGCGTGTTCACATCCGGGATGGTGCGGATGTCGATGTTCTTGATGCTGGGCTTGCCCTTGGGGCTGTCGTGGTAGCCCTCATAGGCTTCCAGTTTGAAGTGCTGGCCGGGGACGACTTCGGTCACCTTGTAAGGGCCAGTGCCGACGGGTTTCAGGCCCATGCCTTCGGGGCCGGCTTCTTCGTAGTAGTCGCTGGGATACATCGAAACGGGGCCGGAGAGGAATTCGATCGCCGCCGGGAACTTCTCTTTCAGCATGATGCGCACGGTGTAGTCGTCGACCTTCTCAGCCGATTTCATCCAGTTCACGTTGCGCTGCGTTTTCACGCCATTGGCCTCATCGGCGACGTAGTTCACGGTAAAGACCACGTCATCGGCGGTGAAGTCCGACCCGTCGTGGAATTTCACGCCTTCGCGCAGTTTGAATTCGATGGTCGTGTCGTCGACCCATTCCCATTCGGTGGCGAGGTTGCCCATGTATTCGTTGGTGACCGGATCGCGGTAGATCAGACCATCCCAGACCGCGCGTTGCAGCACCACGCCTTCGCGGGACGAGTTGAAGTAGCTGTCGACGTTCTCAAGCTCTTTGGTGAAGGCGACATTCAGCGTGTCATTGGCTTTGTCCGCCCAAGCCGCGCCCGTGGCGGCGGCCAGGACAAGCCCGGTGATGGTTGATTTCAGGACCGTGGATTTCATGGTCAACTCCCCTGCTGGTTAACGAATTCGGTTCCGTATCTTTTTGACTTGCGTCTCGTATCATATAATAATACTTGATATCGCAATACGATTAATAAACGCAATCAGATCGACATACGTCAAGCCCCGGTTTGAACAATTGGGCCAGATTTCGGGGTAGGTGATTGGAAAAGAAGCAAAAGACCCTCTACGTCGGGTCGCTTGCCAAGGGGCTGCGGCTGCTCCGCGCCTTCGATGAATCGCATACGGAATTGTCGTTGGTCGAGCTTGCCTCCCGCAGCGGATTGGACAAAAGCGCGGTTCAACGGCTGGCGAATACGCTGCATATCGAGGGGATGTTGGAAAAGGATCCAGCCACGCGGCGCTACCGTCCGTCCCATGCTTGGTTGGAGCTGGCCTATGCCTATTACTGGTCGGATCAATTGGTCGGACAGGCGATTCCCAAGCTGATCGACCTCAGCCAAGAGATCGGGGAGACGGTGAACCTGGCCGAGCTTTCGACCGATCACATCATCTACGTTAGCCGACTGCCCTGCCAGCGAACCTATTTCGCGGCGACGGTCATCGGACGGCGGCTGCCTGCGCTTTCGACGTCAGCGGGGCGGGCGATCATCTCGACCTTCTCGCCCGAGGACCGGGAAGAAGCTATCGAGACTTGGCCGCTCAAACCCTTTACCGCGCGCACCACGATGGACCGCGCCACGATCCGCAACAGCATCGGTGAGGCCGTGCAGCAGGGCTATGCGATCTCCAGCGATCAGATGATTTTGTCAGAGATCGGGGTGGCCTGTCCGATTACCGGCCCCGATGGGCGGGCCTTTGCGGCGGTGCAATGTTCGGTCTCGGCGCATACCTGGACGCGAGAGCGGATCAGGGCCGAGATTCTGCCGCGCCTTCAGGACACGGCGAACGCGATTTCGCCCTCATCACAGGTGCATCGGCGCTAGAAAAAGGGCCGGAGCATTTCTGCCCCGGCCCGATGTTTTCTTATTCCCAGTTCAGCTTTTCTTCGCGCTGCCAGAACCGAAGTTTGCGGCAGGTCTGAAGGAACGTGTCCGCATTATCGGCAGAGACCTCCATCGTGCCCTCGTCCTTCTCCACCCCGGCGGCATTGAGCAGCGGATCGGCGGCGGTGGTCCAAGCGATGAATTTGTTATGCGCAAAGGCGTCCGAGACGAAATCCTGCGCCGGTTTGTTCTTGGCGATCTTGTCGGCTTTCTCATTCCCGAAGACCAAGGCCACCGCGTCAAAGACCACCGAGGGGCCGCCGTCGATCTTCTCATCCGCTTCGCGGGTGCTGCCGTCCGAAAGGGTCACCCCTTGGATATGCGGCGTCACGATGGCGACCATCGCGCCCTCATCGGCAAAGGCTTTTTCCAAGGCTTCCACCACCGAGGCATCCGCGCCTTCGGTCAGAAACAGACCCAACTTGCGGCCCGCGAAGCTGTTCGGCGCGTTCTTTAGAATGCTGAGCGCATCCGACGGCGGCAGATCGGTGATCGGCTTCCGCGCGGGTTTGGCGGGTTCCGGCATCTCGGTCACGCCCAAGCCTTCGGCCACCTGTTTCGCCAGATCGTCATGCACGTTCATCAGATGCGAGAGCATCCGCAGGCGAATGCGCTCTTCCTGACATTTCGACAACTCGAAGGTATAGGCCGCCGCGATATGCTGCTGCTCGATCTCGGTCTGGCTGATGTAGAACTGCCGCGCTTGGCTGTAGTGGTCGGCGAATGTCTCGGACCGCACGCGCTGTTTTGTGCTTTCGACCTCGGCCGGGTAGCTTTGAAAGCCAATCTCGGGGTTCTCGCGCGGACCACCATCCTCGCCCCAGCTGTTGGGCTCGTAGTTCACGCGGCCCTTGGGATTGTGCATCGCCATATGCCCGTCTTGCTGGAAGTGGTGGAACGGGCACTTCGGCGCGTTGATCGGGATATGAGTGAAGTTCGGCCCGCCAAGACGCTTAAGCTGCGTGTCGAGGTAGGAGAAATTCCGCCCCTGCAGCAGCGGGTCATTCGTGTGGTCGATCCCGCGCACGATGTTCTGGGTGCAAAAGGCCACCTGCTCGGTCTCGGCGAAGAAGTTGTTGACATTGGCGTCAAGCGTCAGCGTCCCGATGATGCGGACCGGTACCTGCTCTTCGGGGATGATCTTGGTGGCATCAAGGATGTCGAACTCGAAGTTATCGGCGAATTCATCGTCGAAGACCTGAATGCCCAGATCCCACTGCGGATAGTCGCCCGCGTCGATCGCATCCCACATGTCGCGGCGGTGGAAATCCGGGTCCGCGCCGTTGATCTTGAGCGCCTCGTTCCAGACCACCGATTGCAGACCCTGCTTGGGCTTCCAGTGAAATTTGACGTAATGCGATTTGCCTTCGGCGTTGACCAGCCGGAAGGTATGCACGCCGAAGCCTTCCATAAAGCGGAACGAGCGCGGGATCGCCCGGTCGGACATCTGCCACAGCGTCATATGGATCGCCTCGGGCGAGAGCGAGACGAAATCCCAGAAGTTGTCATGCGCCGACTGGGCCTGCGGGAAGCCACGGTCAGGGGCGGGTTTCACGGAGTGGATGAGATCAGGGAACTTGATCGCGTCTTGGATAAAGAACACGGGGATGTTGTTGCCGACGAGGTCCCAGTTGCCTTCTTGCGTGTAGAACTTCGTCGCGAAACCGCGCACGTCGCGGGCCAGATCGAAAGAGCCCTTGTTGCCTGCCACGGTGGAGAAACGGGTGAAGGTCGGGGTCTTTTCGCCGACGCGCTGGAAGATATCGGCACAGGACAGTTCGGGGATCGCTTCTTTCAGCTCGAAATGCCCATGCACGCCGTAGCCGCGGGCGTGAACGACACGCTCTGGAATGCGCTCATGGTCGAAATGAAACATCTTCTCGCGGAATACATGGTCTTCCATCAAGACCGGGCCACGCGGACCTGCTTTGAGTGAGTTCTGATCATCCGCGATCGGGCCGCCCTGCGCGGTCGTCATCGTCTTTTCGCGGTCCGTGGTTTGCTGGCGGGGTTCGCCGCCTTTGCCAAGTGCTTTGTCTGTCATGATCTTTCTCCACAGCGCCCCCGGAATATAATCGGGAGGATTTGTTGCTAATATGTGGCGGGCCGAGAGGGCCGCTCCAGTGCCGGCGGTGATTGCCCGACCCTATGAGAGTTCAACCACCCCCGCGGCGAGGGGTTCCGATGCTTTTGCCCGGCGGGCGGGAAAGTTCTCGCGCGGGCGGGGACCTCCCGCCTCCGGTGCGAGGGGGGCGGCTGTCTCACGGGCCGCGGACTTGTCCAAAAAGCCCCGCAGCAGCGCGATATGCGCGGGCAGTTCATCGACCGGAATGCGTTCAGCCTCTGGCACCTGCACCGGCCAGCAGCCCAAGGCCCCCCGGCGCAGTTTCTCCAGCAAGCAGCCCGCATCCGGCAAACAGTCATCGGCCAGATAGCCCGCCCCGCTCAGCCGAGTGCGCAGCGTATCGGCCATGCCGCCTGCCGCCCGCCCGACAAGCCTGCAAGAGGCTTCGACCCAGACATCATCCGCGTGATGCACCCGGCGGCCCGCGGCCCGCAGGGCGCGGATGATCGCGCGGTCCTCGCCACAGGGGATCGGGGCGAAACCGCCGACGGACTCATAGGCGTCGCGGGTAAAGCCAAGGCTGGCCCCCGGCGCTTCGCCGTGGCTGCCTTGCAAATCGGCGCAGTTCGGGGCGTGCCGCGCGTAGAGCGTGAGCACCAAGCGGCGGTAGGCCATTTCACGGGCCTCAAACATGGGGTCTTGCTGCGACAAACAGGCGGCCTCTTCGGGGTTCAGCGTGACCCTGCCGCAGAGGGCATCAAAGCGTTGGAGGTGGTGAATGCTGCGCGCGACCCAATCGGGGCTGACGCGGCAATCGGCATCGGTGGTCAGGATCTGGCGCAAATGAGGCATCTGTTCCAAGGCCACAGCGCAGCCCTTCCGTCTTGCCGCGCCGACCCCCATGCCGGGGGGGAAAGTGAGGTCGAGCACGGTGAGGTCGATGCCAAGCCGCCCCGCCGCTGCCGTGGCGATCTTGGCGGTGTCGTCATCGGTGTTGTTCACCACAAGGATCACGTGGACACGGTCGTTGCACTGGGGCGCGAGGGCGGTGAGGCAATCGCCGATCCGCTCCGCTTCGTTCCGGGCGGGGATGATGATCGCGGTGTCTTTCCAGCGCTCGAAACTCATCTGTCACCCTCCGGAAAGGCGCGGTCGATGCGGTAGTTCTCGGTCTTGCTGACGCAGGTGAAGGCATGGGTGTCGAGCGCCTTGGCAAAGCCGTTCAGCGCCTCTTCCCCTTGCAACGGATTGCCGGTGTCACCGCGCCAAGTCACGCAGATGATCTCGGCCTGCGGCCAGCGGGTCGCGATGTCGGTCGCCAGTTGGGCCAACCCTGCGTGATCCAGAAAATAGAGCACTTCGGAGAGGATCAGCAGATCGAAATCCCCCTCGGGCAGGGGGCCGGGATAGAACCCTTGGACGAAGCGCCCCTCCGGCACCGCTTTGCGCGCGGCGGTCAGGGCGCTGGCGACTGCATCCATCCCGGTATAGCGCGCGCAGATGTCGATCAGGTGGCGTGCCAATTGCCCATTGCCGCAGCCCAACTCAAAGGCCGAGCGGTAGCCATCTTGCGAAAGCGCCGCGCGCGTCGCCGCGAATTTGGCCTGCTCATAGGCGCTATGTTCGAACCCCCAAGGATCGCTCGTCTCGGCATAGAGACCTTGGAGATGATCCAACCCCACACCCATCACGGCATCCTCCAAAAGATTTCGTCTTGCTGCGCGAAGAGGTCGATCATCGCCTCGGGCAGAACGAAGCCCTCGGGATCGTCTTGCACGACTTGGCCAAGCTGGCTGCGATGCGCGCGGATCGCGGCGCTCTTGGCGTCGCGGTAGGCGGCGGTGTCGAGGGTGAGGGGGGCGTAGCCTGCTGTGTGCTCGGCAAAGTTCGGATCATCGAAACGGCTCCACACCGGATAGCTATGAAAATGCAGATCGGGGCGCTGCGCGCGCAGGCCGTCGGCCAGTGACGCGGTGGTTTTATGGTCGCAATGTTTGTCCTCGCGGGCCGGGACGAAGACGTGGCGTGCCGTTTGCGCGTCGATCACTTGCCTCAGCTCAGTCAGGATGGCGTCGGCAGGCACCTCGTGCAAACGGCTGTCGGGATGGCCGAGCCATGTCAAATTCGCTGCGCCGCCACCAAGGAGATCAAGCGCCTCGGCCAATTCCGCGCGTCGCCTTTCGGCCAATCGGGCCGGAGGCCATGCGCGGGAACCGGGGTGGCTGACGCCGCCATCGGTCAGGCAGATGACATGCGCCCCGGCCCCAGCGAAAGCGCGCGCCAAAAGCCCGCCGCAGCCGAGTGTTTCGTCGTCCGGATGCGGTGCCAGAACCACGATCTTTTCGCGGCCCGACAGAGCCTCGGCGAGGGGGGCGTTATGGCTCATCCAAAGACACCCCAAACCGTCTGGTCGCTTGAAAGCGCATGGCGGGCGGCGCGTTGCAGGAAGGCATCGCGCGCGGCTTGGCGCAGATAGACCGAGAGATCCCGCGCCATGCGGCCCGTCTCGGAGGTTCCGGTGAAATGGCGCAACCCAAGGCTCTGCTCCACCGCTTTGATCGCGTCGAGGGCGACTTCCTCGGTATATATCCGCGCGGCGATTGAGGTGCTGACGAGCGTCTCCTCCGCGTGGTCATTCGCGTTGGCGAGAGCGGCGCGTTCGACCAATGCCATTCCGGCCCAGACCCGCATCAGCACCTGCATCAGGCGGCTTAATTGGGCCTCGGCCTCAAGCCGGTCTATGTCCCGCAGAGCAGTGGCCGCCGCATCGATCAACCCCGCCGCCGCGCCCGCCTGAAGCGCTGCGATCCGCCAGACGCCGCCGACGAAATGCGGCTCTTTCAGATAATCGCCGGGGGCGCCGATAAGCGCGTCATCCTCAAGTGGCAGACCAGAAAAATCATACGTCCCCGACGCCGTGGCCCGCATCCCCAGCATGTCCCATTGCGAGGCGTCGCCGCGCGCGGGGTCCGTCACGTCGATCAGCGCAAGCTGCACCTCAGGGCCGGAATTGAGCGACACGAGCGCGTGGGTGACGGTGCCGAGGCCGGAGGCGAAGATCTTCTCTCCCTGCAGAACGCCCGCTTCGAAAGTCGCAGGATTGCCGCCATCGGCCCCCCAAACGCCCAAAAGCCCGCCTTGCCGGATCACCTGTTTCGCCCGCTCTGTCTGCGTCGCGCTGCCGTATAGGCGGATCAGGCGCAGCGCGTTGACGTGGCCCTCCCATAAGCGGCCGACGCTGAGGTTGGCGGCACCGATCTGCATCAGCGCATGGGTGGTGCGCAAAGGCGCCGTGGCGCCATCTTCCAGCATCAGCCCCGCGTCGCGCAGAATGTCGATAGAGCCGCTGATCGGGGCGGTGCCCGCCTCTTCGGCCCGCGCCGCGTGGCGCAGGGCCTTTCGGGCAGATTGCGAAAGGATATCCCTTTGCGACTGGGGCGGAAAAGGGTCGAAACGCGGCGCACTGTTCATGGCAGTGCCCGATAGCCGCGCAAGGATACACCTTTGAGATCAAGCGTCACGATACTGCCCCCCATTCGTGAAACGGGCAGCCTGCGCGCGTGGCAGCACTGCCTTCGGGAGTGCAACCGTTCAACTTGTCTCTTGGTTCCCGCCTGCGTTGCAACCGCGGCGGGGGGCGGATGTCAGCCCTCGGGAATCTCGCCCATCACCTTGGGCACATGGTAGCCCTTTTGCACCGCGTCTCGTGCGCGCAGGCGCTGATACCACGCACGCACGTTGGGGTAGTCGGCAAGGTCGATCTGCTGCCATTCATAGCGCGACACCCAAGGCCAGCAGGCCATATCCGCGATGGAATATTCGCCGCAGATGTGGTCCCGCCCCTCAAGCTGTTTGTCGAGCACGCCGTAAAGCCGTTTGACCTCGGCCCCGAAACGCTCTTCGGCATAGGCGGCCTTGCCGGGGTTGAAATGCAAGAAGTGATGCGCCTGCCCAGCCATCGGGCCAAAGCCGCCCATCTGCCACATCAACCATTGCATCACCTCGGCCCGCGCCGCCTGCCCCTCGGGCAGGAAGCGGCCATATTTCTCGGCGAGGTAGACCATGATCGCGCCGGATTCCATCAGGCTTACCCCAGTGTCATGGTCCACGATGGCGGGGATTTTATTGTTGGGGCTTATCTTTAAAAACTCGGGCGCGTGCTGCTCATCCTTGCCGATGTTGATGGCGTGCACATTGTAGTCGATTCCCAATTCTTCGAGCAGGATCGAGACCTTGCGGCCGTTGGGGGTGGTCCATGTGTAGAAATCAATCATCGCTTCGGTCCCATATGCAGAGGTGCGTTTCGGTTTCTTGCAATGTTAAGCAGGCGGTTTGCGGCGGGTCAACGTAAGGAACCACAGCCGCCTGCGGGGGTTTTTGCTTAACAATGCACCAATTTGCGGAGCGAAGATGCAGAACAGTGACCCCCTCTCGCAGCCCGACATCGCAGATCGCGCGAAATCCGTTTTGGAAGTGCTTTGCGACCGCGACATTCACATCGCCACGGCGGAAAGCTGCACCGGCGGGCTGGTCGCCGCGCTGCTCACGGATATCGAAGGGTGCTCACATGCGTTCGAGCGGGGTTTCGTCACCTATACGGATCAATCCAAGCATGAGCTGTTGGGCGTCGACCGGGCGCTTTTGGACCGCTGCGGCGCGGTTTCGCGCCCCGTGGCGATTGCCATGGCCGAAGGCGCGCAGCACCGTTCCGGCGCGCAGATCGCCGTTTCGACCACCGGGTTTGCCGGGCCGGGCAGCGCCGAGGATGAAGAGGGGCTTGTGCATTTTGCGCTTGCACGCGAGGGGTGTAACACGGTTCATCGGGCCGAGTCCTTTGGCGCCATTGGCCGGGATGCGATCCGGCAGCGATGCCTTGAAACGATTTTGGATATGTTGGAGGAGAGCCTGACGTGAGCAAGAGCCAAGCCGCCGCCTTTACCGCCTACCACCGTCATGGCTTTGTCCGGGTCGCGACCTGCACACCGCATGTGCGGCCCGCCGATGTGGCCTTCAACCGCGACAGCCTGTTGGACGAAATGCGCCGGGCCGATGCGGCGCGGGTGGATTTGCTGGTTTGCCCCGAACTGTCACTCTCGTCCTACGCCATTGACGATCTGCACATGCAGGATGCGCTGCTGACGGCGGTGGAAGAGGCGCTCGGCGACCTGATCGAGGCCAGCGCCCAGATGACCCCCGTGATCCTGCTCGGCGCGCCACTGCGCCGTGAGGGGCGGCTTTACAATTGCGCCATCGCAATCTCACGCGGGCAGGTGCTGGGCGTGGTGCCGAAATCCTACCTGCCCAATTACCGCGAGTTCTATGAGAAACGCTGGTTTGCCCATGGCCGTGACACCGATGGAGAGATCACTGTCGCGGGCCGGCGAGTGCCCTTTGGCGATGACCTGATTTTCGAGGCGACGGACCTGCCCGGTCTGATTTTCCATGCCGAGATTTGCGAAGACCTCTGGACGCCGGCGCCGCCCTCGGCGGATGCCGCTCTCGGGGGCGCCTTGATCCTCGCCAATCTGTCAGCGTCCAACATCGTGATCGGCAAATCCTCTGACCGTCACCTGCTGTGCCGCTCGCAATCCATGCGCGCCTTCGCGGCCTATGTGTACTCCGCCGCGGGGCCGGGGGAGAGCACGACCGATCTGGCGTGGGACGGGCAGGGGATGATCCATGAGTTGGGCGATCTTCTGGCCGAATCTACCCGCTTCCCGCTGGAGCCGGAGCTGACCATCGCCGATGTGGATTGCGGGCGTATCCAGTCTGAGCGGATGCGGACGGGCAGTTTCCATGATGCCGCGCGGCACCGCGCGCCGGAATTCCGCCGGGTGACCTTTGTCCATCAGCCGCATCACGAAAACGCCGGTCTGATCCGCCCCGTGCGCCGTTTCCCCTATGTGCCGAACCGCGAAAGCCATCTCGACCAAGACTGCTACGAGGCGTTCAACATTCAGGTCGAAGGGCTGCGCCGCCGCTTTGAGGCGACCAAGGGCAAGACCATGGTCATCGGCATTTCCGGCGGGTTGGATTCGACCCATGCGCTGATCGTGGCGGCAAAAGCCTGTGACCGTATGGGCATTCCGCGTGACCGGATCCTCGGCTTTACCATGCCCGGCTTCGCCACCTCCGAGGGCACCAAATCCAACGCGTGGAAATTGATGCAGGCCATGGGGATCACTGCGGATGAGATCGACATTCGTCCTGCCGCGCGCCAGATGCTTGAGGATATGGATCATCCCTTCTCGGACGGGGAGCCGGTCTATGACATCACCTTTGAAAACGTCCAAGCCGGTCTGCGCACCGATTATCTCTTCCGGCTCGCCAACCAGCGGCAGGGCTTTGTCATCGGCACCGGCGATCTGAGCGAATTGGCGCTTGGCTGGTGCACCTATGGCGTGGGCGACCAGATGAGCCACTATGCGGTGAACACCGGCGTCCCGAAAACGCTGATCCAATATCTCATCCGTTGGGCCACCCGCTCGGGGCAGTTCGACGCGGAGACGGACAAGGTGCTGCAAGCCATTCTCGACACCGAGATTTCGCCCGAACTCGTGCCCGCGGGCGAAGATGAAGAGATTCAAAGCACCGAGTCGATGATCGGCCCCTATGAGTTGAACGACTTCTTCCTCTTCCACACCATGCGCTACGGGCTCGCCCCGTCAAAGGTGGCCTTTCTGGCGTGGCACGCTTGGCATGATGTCGAGGCGGGGCGCTGGCCTGAGGGCTTTCCGCAGGGCAAACGCAACGCCTATGATCTGGAGACGATCCGCCATTGGCTCGAAAAATTCCTGCATCGCTTCTTTGCCACCAGCCAGTTCAAACGCTCGGCTCTGCCGAATGGACCCAAGGTCAGCGCCGGGGGGGCATTGTCGCCGCGCGGGGACTGGCGCGCCCCGTCGGACTCCGTCGCCACCCCGTGGCTGGAAGAGCTGCGCAGCAACGTGCCAGAAAGCTGGCCCCAGAGCTAAGCCGCGCTATTCCTCGCGGCTCAGCTCGCCTTCGACAAAGTTGGGGGTCAGCGGCGGCGCCGCGTGACGCTCTTGGGTTTCGGGATCGCTGCGCAGGGTCATGCGCAGCAGCCCCCATGCCACGATGGTCAACTGAAAGCCGCCAAGCGCCAGCGGCAGGCCGCGCGGTCCCAGCGTATCCAGCAGCACACCCGCCAGCAGCGGTCCGATTGCGGCGCCAATCCCCTGCATCAGCACCAGCCCGCCCGAGACGGCCACCACCGCCGAGCCGGGGGCGCGGTCGTTGACATGGGCGATGACGATGGATTGCGCAGGCAGAACCAGCCCGCCAATGGCAAAGCCCAGCACCAGCAACATCGACCCCGAAGGGGCGGGGATTGGCAGGGTCAGCATCATCAAAGCACCGCCCGCCACAGCCAGTCCGACGCCCAAGCCCCGACGGCTCATCCGGTCGGAAACCCAGCCCAACGGGAATTGCAGGATCAGCCCGCCGATGGTGAAGGCCGCGATCAGCAGGGCGATGCGCGATTGGGTATAGCCCATCTCCTGCGCGAAGAGCGGTGCCAGACCGTAGAACGTCCCGATAGAGGCCCCGACCAGCCCTGCGCTGACCGCCCCGTAGGGCGACAGCCCCCACAGTCGGCGCAGCGAAGGCGGCTCCTGCGCGCCTTCCGAGCGCGGCCCCTCCACACGGCTAAGCGAGATCGGCACCAGCGACAGCGACATCACGATGGAGACGAGCACGAAGAGGATGAACTCAGCCGGATCCCCGAGGTTCAGCAGGAACTGCCCCGCCGCGCCTGAGGCCATGCCGACCATACCGTAGACCGCGAGCAATTTGCCCCGCTGCGCGGAACTGACAGAAGCGTTGAGCCAGCTTTCCGTCACGATGATCAACCCGGCAAAGGCAAAGCCGGTCAGGCAGCGCACGGCGATCCAGACCCAAGGGTCGATGAAAGCCAAATGCATCAGCGCCGCCGCGGAGGCGATAGAGGCGAGTGCGGCAAAGGTGCGGATATGGCCCACCCCGCTGATCAGCCGCGGTGCCACGAAGGACCCCACGCTCAGCCCCGCGAAAAAGCCCGACATGATAAGGCCGGTGGTCGCCCCGCCAAACCCTTCAAGCCCCGCGCGCACGGCCAAAAGCGTGCCCTGCAACCCGTTGCTCATCTGCAAAAGCGAAAAGCCCAGTAGCAGTGTCGCCAGTGGTAGAACCGTCGCGCGCATGATGTCCCCTTGGTCTTTGATCCTGCTTGGGCCTGAATATGTGCGGCGGAAACGGAATTTCTAGTAATCAACCCCATTGCCCTTCCACCGGGCAGGCTTCCGCGCCATAGTGGTAGCAGCCAGCGGTCCCTTCGGGGAATGCCCAGCCAGTGATCAAGCAGAATTGACGTGCCTTTTTGGGGCCGATGCTCAATTATGCGCCTCGTAACTTATTTTGAAAGCGCATCCCCCGTGAAAGCCCTGCGCCAATTTTTCGTATTTCTGCTGGTTCTCGTTGCGGGTCTTTACGCGATGTTAACCTATGTCCCCGCCTCCCGCCCCTATGTGGCGGAGACCGGTTTGCTCGATCTTCTGGGGATCGAGGAGGTCGCGGAGGCGCCACAGGGCTCTGGCCGGGGTTGGGGCGGCGGCGGGCCCTCGCTGGTCGTCACCGCCGCGGTCAGCGAAGAGACTTTGGCCGATCGGATCACCGCCATCGGCGACGGGCGCGCGCGCCGCTCCGTCACGCTGCGTTCCAACGCCGTGGGGGTCATCACCGACCTGAACCTGCCCGCCGGACAGTTGATCGAGGCGGGCACCGTTGTGGCCCTATTGGAGAATGAGGCCGAGCAGATCGCCCTGAAGCAAGCCGAATTGCAGCTTGAAAACGCCCAGACCGAGCAAGACCGCGTGGAGCGGTTGCAAAACACCGGCGCGGTCAGCGAAGTGCGTCTGCGCGAGACGGAACTGGCTCTGCAAAGCGCCGAGCTTGCGCTCAGCCAAGCGCAGTTCGATCTGTCGCAACGCCGCATCCTCGCGCCGATCTCAGGCTGGGTGGGGATCACCGATATCGAAGAAGGCGACCGCGTCAATGCGCAGGATCAACTCGCCACCATCACCGACCGCAGCGAGATCCTGATCGATTTCCGCGTGCCTGAACGGGTGGTGAGCAAGCTCTCCTTGGGCAAAGAAATCACCGTCACCCCGCTTGGCATGCGCGATTTGACCCTGACGGGCGAAGTCAGCGCCATCGACAGCGTGATCGACCGCGCCAGCCGCACGCTTCTGGTGCAGGGCCGCGTGCCGAACGAAGGCGACCAGCTGCGCGCGGGCATGGCCTTTTCGGTCAGCCTGACCTTTGTGGGCGACCCCTATCTGGCGATCCCGCCGCTGGCGGTGCAATGGTCCTCGGACGGGCCGTTTGTCTGGACGGTACGGGAGGGCAAGGCGCATCAGGTCGCGGTCGAGATCGCGCAGCGCAACAGCAATTCGGTGCTCGTCCTGTCGGATGATCTGACCGCCGATGATGTGGTGGTGACCGAAGGCGTGCAAACCCTGCGCGAAGGCGGCGAGGTGCGCGAGGTCAACCGCGCGAGCAGCGTGCAGTCAGATGCCGCCCCGGCTGAGAAGACAACCCTATGAGCGCCGCCCCGACCGAAGACGCCACGCCGCCCGCGAGCACCGCTTCGGGCACCGCGCTTTTCGTGCGCCGCCCGATCCTTGCTTTCGTACTGAACGCGCTGATCGTGCTGGCAGGCATCGCCGCGCTTTTCGGTGCGGAGGTCCGCGAACTGCCCAATGTCGACCGGCCCGTGGTCACGGTCACCACGACCTTCTCGGGCGCCTCCCCGGAATCCGTCGATCAGGAGCTCACGGGGCGGATCGAAGGGGCCGTGGGCCGGGTCTCGGGCGTGCGGGCGATCTCATCGAACTCGCGCTTCGGGCGCAGCCGGGTCACCTTGGAGTTCAACGACAGCACCGATATTGACGTGGCCGCGACCGATGTGCGCGATGCGGTGGCGCGGATCGTGAACCAATTGCCCGAGGGGGCGGACCAGCCCCAAATCGTCAAAGCCGATGCAAACGCCCAACCGGTCATGCGCATCGCCGTGACTTCCATGGGCCGCTCGCCGGAGGAGTTGACCAAACTGGTGCAGGACCGGGTCGAAGACCGGCTGATCTCGGTCAACGGGGTGGCGGATTTACAGGTCTACGGCGACCGTGAGCCGTTTTTCCGCGTCGATATCGATCAGTTGGAACTGGCCAGCCGGGGCCTCACCCTAGGCGATATCCAGCGCGCCCTGGCCGATGTGGCCTATGACGCGCCCGCGGGCGATCTGGCGGGCGACCGTCAGTCGATCAACGTGCGCACCACGGCCAGCGTCGTTACCACACAGGCGTTCGAGGCGATGGAGATCAAGCAGAACGTCCGGCTCGGCGATGTCGCCAGCGTCACGCTCGGCCCCGCCGAAGGGGAGACGATACTGCGCGCCAATGGGCAATTGGGTCTCGGCATTGGCATCATCCGGCAAGCCACGTCGAACACGCTTGAGATCTCGCGCGATGTGCGCGCCGTGGTGGGGGAATTGAACGAGACCCTGCCCGAGGACGTGCGCATTTTCGTGACCTCGGACGATGCGACCTTTATTTCAGGCTCGATCCGCGAGGTGCTCTCGACGCTGGCCTTTGCCGTGGGCATCGTAGTGGCGGTGATCTTCGTTTTCCTACGGGATTTCCGCGCCACGCTGATCCCGGCGCTGACCCTGCCCGTGGCGCTGATCGGCACTTTGGCGGCGATCTATCTGGTGGGCTTTTCGATCAATATCCTGACCCTTCTGGCGCTGGTTCTGGCCACCGGGATGGTCGTGGATGACGCGATTGTGGTGCTGGAGAATATCGTGCGCCAACGGGCGGCGGGCATGGGGCCGCGCGCGGCGGCGGTGCTGGGCACGTCGCAGGTCTTCTTTGCGGTCGTCACTACCACGGCCACGCTGGCGGCGGTCTTTATCCCGCTGTCGTTCCTGCCCGGACAGGCGGGCGGGCTGTTTCGGGAGTTTGGCTTTACCCTCGCCATCGCGGTGATGCTGTCCTCGGTCGTGGCGCTCAGCCTTTGCCCGGTCTTAGCGAGCCGCTTGTTGACCAAACCCGCCGCCGAGAACCCGCGCGGCCCCGTCGTGTGGCTTGGCAACCTGCTGTACCGCGCCTATGCGGCGACGCTTAGATGGGCGCTGGCGATGCCCTATGTCGTGGTGCTGATCGCGGCCTTCGTCGCGCTGACGGCGGTGCTGGTCTCGGGCGAGATCCGGCAAGAGCTGACCCCGCGCGAAGATCGCGCCGTGGCGCTGCTCAGCGTCTCGGCCCCGCAGGGCGTCTCGCTTGATTATACCCAAAGCAAGATGCGTGAGATCGAAGACCTGATTACCCCGCTGCAAGACGCCGGAGAGGTGACGAATATCTTCTCCATCACCGGGTTTGGCGCGGACAATCGGGGTTTCATGGTGTTCACGCTCGCCGGTTGGGAAGACCGCGCGCGCAGCCAAGATGAGATTGTGGGCGAGATCAACGGCAAGCTGCGCGGCATCGTGGGCGTGCGGGCCTTTGCGATCCAGCCGAACTCCCTCGGGATTCGCGGCGCAGGGCGCGGCCTGTCATTCGCCATCACAGGCAATAATTACGAGCAACTGTCACAAGTCGCACAGGCGATGGTGGACCGGCTGAGCACAAACCCCGCGATGGGGCAGGTGCGGCTGGAGTATGAACGCACGCAGCCGCAGCTTTTCGTGCAGATCGACCGGACGCTGGCCGCTGACCTCGGCGTCGATATCACCGGGCTGGGGCAGGCTTTGCAGGCCATGCTCGACGGGCGCGAGGTGGCATCGGTCTTTATCGACGACACCAGCTATGGCGTGCAGATGCTGTCGACCTCGGACCCGGTGAACGACCCGCGCGACCTTGAGAACGTCTTTGTCCAATCGGGCAACGGGCAGATGATTTCGCTGGCCAGTTTTGTCACCCTCGAAGAGCGCGCCGTTGCGCCCGAGTTGGACCGGGAGGGCCAGAACCGCTCGGTCGAGATCTCTGCCGGGCTGACCCCGGGTCTGTCATTGGGCGATGCGTTGGAACAGGTGCGCGCGGTCGGGCAAGAGGTGTTGGACGATGAAAACCTGATCGTGCCGCTGGCCGAGGCCGCCGCCTTGGATCAAACCAGTTCGGGGCTTTTCGTGACCTTTGGCTTTGCGATCCTCGTGGTTTTCCTTGTCCTCGCCGCGCAGTTCGAAAGCTTCATCTCTGCCATCGTGGTGATGGCTACGGTGCCTCTGGGCCTTGCCTGCGCGATATTCGCGCTGCTGATGACGGGGCAAAGCCTCAATGTCTACAGTCAGATCGGGCTGGTCATGTTGATCGGGATCATGGCCAAGAACGGGATTCTGATCGTCGAATTTGCCAACCAATTGCGCGATCAGGGGGCGGATATCCACGAGGCGATCTTTGGCGCTTCTACCATCCGCCTGCGTCCGGTGATGATGACGATGACCTCGACCGTCTTGGGCGGCGTGCCGCTGATCCTCTCGGCGGGTGCTGGGGCCGAGGCGCGCGAGGCGCTTGGCTGGGTGATCGTCGGGGGGCTGGGCATGGCCACGCTCTCGACCCTCTATCTCACCCCCGTCGCCTATTTCCTGCTGGCGCGGTTCACCACGCCCAAAGCCGCCGAAGAAGCCCGGCTTCAGGCCGAGCTGTCTGAGGCGCAACCGGTCTGAGCCTGCCCAATATTTACGCATCGATGCAACTTCGCGCTACAATGGGCGTTTAGTCATGTAGGATTGAGTGGAAAGGGGCGAAAACGTGCAGGGCGATTTGGATATGGCAAAGGCGAACCACGCGGAGTCGACCCAAGGGGCGAACAGCCAAAGCCTGTTCAATGACAAGACCACATGGCGCGTCGCCCGGGCCGAGCGGTTTGGCCTTATTGTCGATGCGGCGGATTATTTCCGGGTCCTGCGCGAGATTTTCCTCGGGGCGCGGCAGCAGTTGATGCTGATCGGCTGGGATTTCGATTTCGAGCTTGAGATGCTGCCGGGCGAAAGTGACGAAGACGGCAATGCGCCCGACGGCTATCCCAACCAGCTTGGCGCCTTTGTCGAGGCGGTGGTGGAGCGGACGCCGGATCTGCATGTCTACCTGCTGAAATGGAACGGCGCTGTGCTGGCCGCGCCGGGACGGTTGGTGCCCTCACTGGCGCTCAGCCTATTCGGCGGCGACCGGATTCACTTCGCGTTAGACGGCCATCACCCCTTCGGCGCCTGCCACCACCAAAAGATCGTCGTGGCCGACGATGCTCTGGCCTTTTGCGGCGGGATCGACGCGACCGAAGACCGGTGGGACACGCCCGACCACCTGCCGCACGACCCGCGCCGCCTACGCAAGGATGGCACGCCTTCCGACCCTTGGCATGACGCGACCTCGGCCATGTCCGGCCCCGCCGCCGCCGCCTTGGGTGAGCTTTCGCGTCGGCGTTGGTTCCGCGCCACGGGGGATGAGATCGCGCGCCCTGAGGATGCGCCCATGTCCGAATGGCCCGAAGACCTGCCGATTGATGCCGAAGGGGTCGAGGTGGGCATCGCCCGGACCGAGCCGCCTTTCGACGAAGAGCCGCTGATCAATGAGATCGAGCGCCTCTATATCGCGGGGATCCAATCCGCGCGTGACTATATCTATATTGAATCGCAGTACCTCGCTGCCGCCTCGGTCTGTGATGCGCTCAAGGCGCGTTTGGCCGAAGAGGATGGGCCGGAGGTCGTCATCATCAACCCGCGCGATGCGGAATCCCAGTTGGAAGATGACGCCATGCATGTGCTGCGTGAGCGGCTTGTGGAAGACCTGAAACGCGCCGATCACCAAAATCGCTTTCGCATCTATTTCCCCGTCACCGAGGAGGGGGAGCCGATCTATGTTCATGCGAAGATCATGATTATCGACGATCATCTTTTGCGCCTCGGCTCCAGCAACCTTAACAACCGTTCCATGGGGTTTGATACCGAGTGTGACGTGGCGATCGAACACCCGGCGAAGGTGATCGAAGGGTTCAGAACCCGCTTGATTGCCGAACACCTCGGCCTGCCGCCCGAACGTGTGGCCGAGGTGATGGCAGAGAAGAAGTCGATGATCGGGACCATCGAAACCCTTAACCGCAAGAAGGGCCGTGGCCTGCGGGCGGTGTTCCGGGGCAGCGAGACTGTCGTCGGTGGTTTTCTCGCCAATACCCGCTTGCTTGACCCGCGCTACCATCCGGGCGAAAACACCGCCACTGGGCGCGGCATTCGCCCGCGGCACATGGCGCTGATTGCGGGCGGGCTGGGGCTTGCGTGGCTTGCCTGGCGCAAATGGGGGCGCAGCGACGACCGGCGTTCGTGAAGGTTACGGGGCGGCTTCGACGGTTGGTGCTTTAAGCGAGACGGGTGCGGGTTTGGGGTCGGCCGATGCGGCAAGCACCTGCCGCGAGGTCTCTGCAATCCAAGCGATGGCATAGAGCGCCGCCGTTCCGACAACAGGCAGAACCCACGGCATCCACTGCGCCTCTGGCCGCGCCATCATCGCAACCTGACAGATCAGCGCCAGAACGGTGCCGCTGGCAAAGACCAGCAGACCATGCCGACCGATCAGCCGGACGGGGCTGGCCACGGCATGGGCCGAAAGGCGGGTGACGGTCTGCAACTGTGACAGAAAATACCCCACGGCCAAGATATGAACGAACCGCGGGGCGGAAAGATAGGTCTTGTCGTGCGAAGTGATGTTGAAGGGCACCCCGGCCTCTCTCATATGATGCATTTGGAGGTTCAGGAAACGGCCCAAACCCGGCACATAGCGCCATGCGAGGACGCCCAGCAGGACGGCGACGGACAGCCAGAACAGCGCCTGCGAGTTCGGGAAAAAGCGGTAGCCCTGCCGTTGGCTCAGGCCCACCAGCAATCCGCAGACAAAGATCGCTTGCCATGCGAAGGGGTTAAAAAACCAGCCGCCCGGGTTGGGGTAGTTCGGCAGGTTCAGCCGGAAGACACCCGTCAGCAGCCAAAGCAACAGCGACAGCGCGAGAAGCAGGCGCGGCCAGCGCAGCCCTAGCATGATCGCCGCCGGGGCGCAGACCAGCAAGACGGAATAGGCGGGCAGGATGTTCACATAGCCGAACTGATGCGTCAAAAGCGGAATGCCGATCACGCTTTGGGTCGGATTTTGGAAGACCTGCCGCATGTTGATCTTGGTCAGGAAGGCGGCCTCTGTCGTAATCTGGAAGGCAGCGGCGAAGATGGCTAAGGCCACTGCTGAGAGCAGAAGTTGCACCACATAAAGCGACCACGCCCGTTTCCACAGGGGCGCGATGGCGCGCCAGAGGCCGTGGCGAACCCTGCCTCGCGCGATGAAACGAGGCGTATAGGCCAAGCCTGCGGCGATGCCGGACATGAGAAAGAACGCCTCCGCCGCGTCGGCGAAACCGAGGTTGCGGATGGTCAGGGCCTCATAGGGGTTGCCCGGGACGTGGTTGATGAAAATCATCACCAGCGCCAGCCCGCGAAACAGGTCGATGCGCGGATCGCGGGCGGATTTGGGAGCCGCGCCGACAGCCCGTGCGGCGGGCGATAGCCCGGTGTTAGGCGGTGGCATGGGGCAGATCCGCCGCTTTGGGTTCTGGCATGAGATGCTCGTCATTCCACGTCAGCCGCCAGACATCGCATATACTGTCGTATTCCGCGACGACATCGCGCGGCGCGGCATCCTCGGGCACGGCGAAAAGCCTGCGGGGCAGGGGGCGGGAGGTCCAGGAGATGAGCAGCGGCGCCAGCAGCATCGGGACCGCCACGGGCAGCAGCCAGACGGTCAGATCGGGCGCGATCCATTGCACCGCCGCGAGGATCACCGCGCCAATGAACACGATCCACCGGCCCGCCGTCCAGCCATCGGCCAAGCTCAGCTGGCCCTCGTTGCGCTGGTTGGCGGGCCAGCCGCCGTCTTGGCCCGAGAGGACCTGCAACACTGCGCGACTGTGGTAGAGCAGCATCAGGGGGGCCAGAAGCGTGGTCAACACGATCTCGGTCAGCACCGAGAGCGCCATCCGCAAAGCGCGGCCAAAGTCGCGCGCGCGGTCGGTCAGAAGCGCATGGATCAGGATCAGCAGCTTTGGCACCACCAACAGCCCCAATACGCCCAAGGCCAGCAGCGTGATCTCGCGCGCGCTGGTATCGGGGAAGACGGGGAAAAGCTGATAGGGGCCGGGGAAATACTCCGGCGGCGGCGCGTAGAGCGTGCTGATCGCCGAGGTGATGAGAAAAGCCGCCCAGAGAAGCGAGACCACATAGGCGGTCACATTCTGCAAAAAGACGAAGCGGCTCCACCCCGCCAAGCCGGGCGCAAAGATCAGCCGCGCATGTTGCAGGTTGCCTTGGCACCAGCGCCGCTCGCGCCGCGCGAAGGAGAGGACGTTCTCGGGGCCCTCCTCAAAGGAGCCGCTCAAGGTCTCATCCACCTCGACCTTCCAACCGGCGCGGGCGAGCAAGGCCGCTTCGACATAATCATGGCTCAGGATATGCCCACCCAAGGGGGGCGGGCCGGAGAGTTCGGGCAGGCCACAGCTTTCGGCAAAGGCGCGCACACGAATGATCGCGTTATGGCCCCAGAACGGCCCCGTCGCCCCTTGCATGCGGGCAAGGCCACGGGTGAAGATCGGCCCGTGGAACCACGAGGCGAACTGCAAGGCGCGGCCAAAGAAAGACCGCGCGCCGATGATCTTGGGCAGGGTTTGCAAGAGCCCCAGCTGCGGATCGGCCTGCATCCGCGCGATCATGGCGCGGATCGTCTCGCCCTCCATCAGACTGTCGGCGTCAAGGATCACGGCAAAGTCATAGGCCCCGCCGTAGCTGCGAATGAACTCTTCGATATTGCCCGCCTTGCGGCCCGCATTGTCCTGCCGCCTGCGGTAGAAGATGCGCCCTTGGCCCTCGGTCTCGCGCAGCAGGCGGGCGAAGGCGAATTGCTCTTTCCCGGCCAGCGCGTCATCGCGGGTGTCCGACAGAACGACAAAATCCGCCGTAACCCCGGCCCGGGCGACGGAGCGGTCAATCGCGGCGATGCGGGCGAAGGTGGTAAGCGGGTCTTCGTTGCAGATGGGCACCGCGATCACCGTGCGCGGCTGCGGTGCCTCAAGCGCGGGGCGGGGCGGCGTCGATCTGCCGCCGAAAAGCCCGATCAGCGCCAGCGAAGCCCCCCAAGCCAACCAAGCGGTGGTGGCGAAAACGAGCAGGGCGCGGAGGCCGTCCCAGCCGCTGAACCCATCCCGCGCCGCGGCCTCCGCCAAAAGGGTCGCGGCAAGGCCTGCGGAGCCGAGCGACAACAGCAGGGCGACCGCCCGTGCAAAACGGGTCGGGCCATCCGCCGCGATCTGCCTGTGCTGGGAGGTCATGGTGCTCAGGCCTTACGCCGCAGCAGAAATGCCCGCGCAAGGTCGGCCAGCCCGGCCAGATGGCCGCGCCGTTCCAAGCTCTGCCGTGGCATCGCAAGCGGGGCGGCGGGCGGCATCCAGTTCTCGGCCTCGCCAGCCATTGCGGAAGTGGGGGTCGTCGCGTCTTGAAGGGTCATGCGTTGATCCATTGGTACACCCATGTCTCTGTCAGATTGCGGTCATATCCCGATAGAACTGCCTTGATTTCGACGATGGCGTCAGGCTCGGCGCGCAGTTCCAGCACCAGCCGCCATTCGTCCCTGCCATCCACCCGGCTTAGGATCGCCTCCACGATCTCGCCGTTTTGTGCGCTGGTGACGGGTTCAAGCTCGGCGTCGCTCGGCATATCGCTGAGCTGTCCGCCTGCGAAGTCGATGACGAATTTGCGGGTCTCGGTGTCTGCCTCAACACCCGCCACCCCGCCATGGCCCGAGCGCAGCCGCACCACGCGGCCAAGGGTCTGCGGCGTCGCGCCCGGCGGGGTCATCCCCCAGTGCATGCGGTAGCCGTAGGCCAGTTCATCGCCCGCGCGGGTCTCCCCTTCGGGGATCCAATAGGCCACGATATTGTCATTGCCTTCCAGATCCGAAGGTATCTCGACCAGCCGCAGTGTGCCTTTGCCCCAGTCTCCCATGGGTTCGATCATCAGCGAGGGGCGGCGTTCGTAATGGGCCTGCGCGTCGAGGTAATGCTCAAAGTCCCGGTTGCGCTGCGCCAGCCCGAAAGACCGCGGGCTCTGCGCTCCGAAATAGGAACTCGCCAAACGCGGCGGATTGTTCAGCGGGCGGCAGAGGGTGGTATCCTTGCCTGTGTTCAGCACCAAGACTTCGCTGTCATGCACCGCGGGGCGGAAGTCGTCGAAATTCCCCTTATCCGCGCCATTGTGCAAAAACATTGAGGTCAGCGGTGCGATGCCAAGCTGCTTGATGTCCTCGCGCAGGAACAGACGCATGGTGACCTCGACGGTGGTGTCTTCGCCCGGGGTGATCACAAACTGATAGGCCCCGGTGACCGAGGGGCTATCAAGCGCGGCATAGATCGTCGCACTGCTGTCACCCGGTTCGGGGCGGCGCAGCCAGACCTCGCTGAAGCGGGGGAATTCCTCACCTTCCGGCAGGCCGGTGTTCACGGCCAATCCCCGCGCGCTCAGCCCATAGAGCGTGTCCTTGCCCAAGGCGCGGAAATAGCTCGCTCCTTGGAAGACGATCAATTCATCGAAAATATCGGCCCGGTTAAGCGGGGTGTGCAGGCGGAAACCGGCAACGCCCGGCATCTCGGCATTGGGCGGGATCGACTTGGCGAGTTCTTCGTCGTCATACTCAAAATCGGCGGTGGTAAAGCCCATCGGTTCCACCGCGTCGCCCCGGATCTCGTTGATTTTTACCGCTTCCTTGAACAGCCAGCCGGGGTGGAAAGCGTGCAGCCTGAAGGCCACGCCCTTTTCCTGCCAGCGGGCCTGCTCGGGCCGGAACCGGATGCGTTGGTAGGCGTCGTAATCCAGATCGGCAAGGAAGCCTTCGACAGGCTTCGGGGCCATATAGGAGGTCTGGGCCAATCGCCGCATATCTTCGACCAGCCCGTCGAAGGTGAAGGAGGCGGCGGGCACCTCCTGCGCCGCGCTGTGCCGCGGCATGAGCGCGGCGGCAAAGGACGCGGCGGAGAGGGTGAGGAACTGGCGGCGTTCTAGGGTTTCGGACCGCTGTTCAATCGGTCGTGCAGTCGGGAAATTCGGCAAAACAATACCTCAGAAGACACGTTAAGAGTGCGCAATTTTTTCCCTATCTAATCTTTTTGCGGAGGCTGGAAACTTGATATTGCAACTATCAGCGGAATGCCGCAGGGCAGCGCGGAAAACCGCCGATCCGCCTGCTGCGCGGCGGAGGCTGCAAAAAATTTCGCCTTGATTTCCGTAGGATCGCCGCTTTTTTGTGACAATCGCCTTGCGGTAGCGGCAAGATTTTGCGGCGCTTTGAGGCGTGTTTGGGCGGGATCGCGCCCCACCCCCGCGGGAGGGTGGCGCGCGGTGGGGGTCAGACGGCGTCGAGCCCTTCGGCCAGCAAACGCTCAAGGCTGCGCATCTCGGCATCCGTCAGGGGAATCCCTTCGGCCCGCGTCTCGGCACGCGCCTTGAACCGGCGCTGTGAGGGCAGCCGCGCGCCTTGGCCAGTGATCGCATTAAAGAGGGTTTCCGCCCGCGCGAAGGGATCGCCGGGGCGGCCTGCGGCAAACGTTTTGGGGTCGAAGGCGATGATCAATTCGCCATGCGCGGGCGCAAGGGTGAGCGCGCCCAAGGCATCGCGCGCTTCAGGGCTGGTCAGGTCACCGATCATCACCCCGGCAAGCAATTCGATCATGGTCGAGATGGCCGACCCCTTGTGGCCGCCGAAGGGAAGCATAGCCCCGGCGAGGGCGGCTTCGGGATCGGTCGTCGGGCTGCCATCGGGTGCGATGGCCCAGCCTTCGGGCAGGGGCGTGCCCGCGCGGCGGTGCAATTCGATCTCCCCCCGCGCGGCGACACTGGTGGCGAAGTCAAAAACGTAAGGGTCGCCCCCTTCCCGGGGCCAGCCAAAGGCGAAAGGGTTGGTCCCCATCAAGGGGTCGGTGCCGCCAGAAGGGGCGACGCTGGCATAGCTGGGGCACATGGCCATGGCCGCGAGGCCCATCTCGGTCAGCGCCTCGATCTCGGGCCAGAGCGCGGCGAAATGGGTGCAATCGTTGATCACCATGGCGGCGATCCCGGTGGTGCGGCAACGCTCGGCCAGCACCGGTGCGCCTGCTTCGAAGGCGGCGTTAGAGAACCCGCCGCCCGCGTTCACGCGCACCACGGCGCTGTCGTCATGATGCACCCGTGGCACCGCGTCGGGCACCACCTTGCCCGCCTTGATCGTGCGCAGGCAGCCTTCGATCCGGTAGATGCCGTGGGATTTACAGGCATCGCCTTCGCCCGCGACAATCACCCGCGCGAGGGCGGCGGCATTCAGGGGCGACAGGCCCGCGCCTTGGAAAATCCGAATGACCATCGCGGTCAGGTCATCGTGGGAGAGGGTTGTGTCGGCCATCTGGATCCTCACAGGGCTTGGGTTGCAATCATGCATACATCATGTATGCAGATGTGGAGAGACGCAAGCTGACACCGGGCCGCGGCCCGCATGAAAGGATAGACGATGGCCTTTACCCCCCATGGCAAACACCTGATCGCTGGCGAATGGATCGCCACGGATGACCGCTTCAGCTCTAGCCCTGCCCATGGGCCGGCGCATGACTTCTCGGTCGGCACGGTGGAACTGGTTGACCAAGCCTGCGAAGCCGCCGAAGCAGCGTTTTGGGACTATGGCTATTCCAGCCGCGCGACCCGCGCCAAATTCCTCAACGCCATCGCCGATGAGATCGACGCCCGCGGGGCCGAGATCACCGAGATCGGCAGCCAAGAAAGCGGTCTGCCCGAAGCGCGGCTCGAAGGGGAGCGGGGCCGGACCGTGGGCCAACTCCGCCTGTTCGCGGCGCATATCGAAAAGGGCGACTACCTCGACCGTCGCTTCGATGCGGCCATGCCCGAACGCCAGCCCGCCCCGCGGCCCGCGATCACCATGGTGCAACGCCCCATCGGCCCCGTGGCCGTCTTTGGCGCGTCGAACTTCCCGCTGGCTTTCTCCGTGGCGGGCGGTGACACCGCAGCGGCGCTGGCGGCGGGCTGCCCGGTCGTGGTCAAAAGCCACTCCGCCCATCCCGGCACCGGAGAGATCGTGGCCGAAGCGATCCATGCGGCGGTTGAAAGCTGCGGCATGCCGCGCGGGGTCTTCTCGCTGATCCAAGGCGGCAACCGCGCCGTGGGGCAGGCCGTGGTGCAGCATCCGCGGATCAAGGCCGTGGGCTTCACCGGCTCGCTCGCCGGGGGGCGGGCGCTCTTCGATCTCTGCGCCGCGCGGCCAGAGCCGATCCCCTTCTTCGGCGAGTTGGGCTCGGTCAATCCGATGTTCATGCTGCCCGCCGCGATGGCGGCACGGGCCGAGGAGCTTGGCAAGGGCTGGGCGGCATCGCTGACCATGGGCGCGGGCCAGTTCTGCACCAATCCCGGCATCGCCGTGGTGATCGACGGGCGGGGCGCCGACGCCTTCGTGCAAAACGCGGCCACAGCGCTGCAAGACGTGGCCCCGCAGGTCATGCTGACAGACGGTATCGCCGAGGCCTATTGCGCAGGGCGGGACAAGTTCAAATCCGCGCCAAGCCTGCGCCAAGTGCATCTGGCCGACAGCGAAGGCCGCACCGCCGCGCCGGCCCTGTTCGAAACCACGGGCGAAGAGTTCAAGGCCAATCCGGCGCTGCACGAAGAGGTCTTCGGCCCTCTAGGCTTGGTGGTGCGGGTCTCTTCGCTCGAAGAGATGCGCGCGCTGGCGTTGGAACTGGACGGGCAATTGACCATCACCCTGCATATGGATGACGCGGATGTCGACGCCGCGCGCGACCTCATGCCGGTGCTGGAGCGCAAGGCGGGTCGCCTGCTGGCCAACGGTTTTCCGACGGGGGTCGAGGTGGTGGATTCCATGGTGCATGGCGGGCCATATCCGGCTAGCACCAACTTCGGCGCGACCAGCGTGGGCACCCTGTCGATCCGCCGTTTCTTGCGGCCCGTGTCCTATCAGAACCTGCCCGAGGCGCTGCTGCCGGAAGACGCGGCGGAATAATCTAAGATCGCAAAAGCCGGGCCGCGCGCCCGGCTTTTCGCATTTGTTACGCCGTGGGGGAACAGCCCAACCGGCTGCTCTTTCACGACCATGTTGGCAAGGCAGGAATGTTTCAAAAATATGTCGACATGCCGGTAAAAGTTAAAAATACATATTGTATTCTTAATGAAGACATTGTTCCTTCATATCACCCCGCACCCCGTCCAGAGAGAGTCGGGGGCGACCAACCCAAGAGGGAGATACCTATGAAATTCACGCAACTCGCCGGGAGCCTCGTGGCTGCGACCGTGATCGGCACAGCCGCTCAGGCCGACAAACTGGACGACATCATTTCTTCGGGCACGCTGCGCTGCGCCGTGGTGCTGGACTTCCCGCCCATGGGCTCGCGCGATGACAGCAATACGCCCGTCGGCTTCGACGTGGACTATTGCAACGATCTGGCCGCCGCCCTTGGCGTCGAAGCCGAGATCGTGGAGACGCCCTTCCCCGACCGTATCCCCGCCCTCGTCTCGGGCCGCGCGGATGTGGGTGTTGCCTCCACCTCCGACACGCTGGAGCGCGCCAAGACCGTTGGTTTCTCGGTGCCCTATTTCGCCTTCACCAACGTCGTGCTGACCCGCGAAGACGCGGGCGTCGACAGCTTTGAAAGCCTCAAGGGCAAGACCGTGGGCTCCGTCGCGGGCACTTTCGAAGCCATCGCGCTGGAAGAGCAGGTCGACGCATGGGACGAAGGCAGCTTCCGTTCCTACCAAAGCCAAGCGGATGTCTTCCTGTCGCTGGCCCAAGGCCAGATCGACGCGACGGTCGTGACCTCCACCGTGGCCTCCTCCATCGTGGCGAGCGGCAAGTTCGACGGTCTGACCATCGCGGGCGATGCGCCGTTTGACGTGGACTATGTCGGTCTGATCGGCCTGCGTCAGGAATACGGTCTGCTGAACTATCTCGACCTCTTCGTGAACCAGCAGGTGCGCTCGGGCCGTTATCAGGAACTGTTCGACAAATGGGTCGGCGGCGAGGCGCCGGACCTGACCATCGCCAAAGCCTATCGCTGATGAATGCGGGGGCCGCGACCTGCGGCCCCCCTGCCGATAACCGCTGATCGGAGCAAGAGATGGGCAACTATACCTTTCAATGGCGACAGGCCTTTCGCGCCTTACCAGAGATGCTGGAAGGCGCGCTGGTCACGCTGCAAATATCGATCCTGTCGATGCTCATCGGCATTGCCATCGCCGTGCTGCTGGCCGTGGGCCGGGATGCCAAATCGGCTTGGCTGCGGGCGCCTGCCACCGCATGGGTCGAAGTGGCGCGCAACACGCCGGCGTTGTTTCAGATTTACATGGCGCATTTCGGGCTAGGGTCTTTCGGGGTCTATCTCAGCCCCTACGCCGCGCTGCTGGCGGGGATCGCCTTCAACAACGCGGGCTACCTTTGCGAGACGTTCCGCGGCGCGATGCGCGCCATTCCGGGCACGCAGCTGCGCGCCGGGCGGTCACTGGGCATGGGACAGGCCAAGGCGTTTCGCTTGATCATCCTGCCGCAGATGTTCCGCATCTCGTTCCTGCCGACGACGAACCAGATGATTTGGGCGATCTTGATGACCTCTCTGGGGGTCACGGTGGGGCTGAATTCGGATCTCGCCGGGGTGACGCAAGACCTCAACGCGCGCAGCTTCCGAACCTTTGAATTCTTCGCATTGGCGGCGGTGATCTACTACGTGATCGCCAAGACCGTGATGCTTGGCGCACGGCTGCTTGCGGCCCGCCTGTTTCGCTACTGAAGGAAGAGAATAGATGTTTGATACGGCTCTGACCTTCAACGACCTATTGTTCATGCTCAAAGGCGCAGGGGTGACGCTTTCGGTCACCGCCTTCGCGGTGGTGGGCGGCACGCTGCTGGGGGTGTTCTTCGGGGTGCTGCGCAGCCAGATCAGCCCATGGGCGGCGCTGCCGCTGACCTTCGTGCTGGATATCTTCCGCTCGGTTCCGCTGCTGATCCAATTGATTCTCGCCAACGCCTTTCAGGCCATCGCGGGTTGGGGGATTTCGCCCTTCGTGACCTCCTGCATCGTGCTGGCGCTCTATACCTCGGCCTATTGCACCGAGATCGTGCGCGGCGCGATCGAGGCGGTGCCTTCGGTCACCCGCCGTGCGGCGCGCTCGCTCGGCATGACTTGGGGGCAAGATCTTACGCAGATCGTCTTTCCCATGGCGCTGCGGGTCGGCCTGCCCAGTTGGATCGGCCTGACGCTTGGCGTGATGAAAGACAGCGCGCTGGTGATGTGGCTTGGCATCATCGAATTGCTGCGTGCCTCGCAAATTCTGGTGACACGCCTGCAAGAGCCGATGTTCATCCTGCTCGTGACCGGCGCGATCTACTTCGCGCTCAGTTTCCCCATTGCCCGGCTTGGCAGCCGCTTGGAAAAAAGGTGGCAAGAAAATGATTGAGATTGAAAACGTCCACAAATCCTTTGGTGCGCTTCAGGTGCTCAAGGGCATCGACCTGACCGTGCAAAAAGGCGAGGTCGTCTCGGTGATCGGCGGCTCAGGTTCGGGCAAATCGACGCTTTTGACCTGCATCAACGGGCTAGAGCCGATCGACAGTGGCCGCATCGTCGTCGACGGGACCGAGGTTCACGCCCGCGACACCGACCTGAACAAGCTGCGCCGCAAGATCGGCATCGTGTTCCAGCAGTTCAACGCCTTTCCGCATCTCACGGTGCTGGAAAACGTCACGCTGGCCCCGCGCAAAGTCAAAGGCATCGCCCGAAAAGAGGCCGAAGAGATCGCGGTGCAGCAGCTTTCGCATGTTGGTCTGGCCGAGAAGCTTGATGTTTACCCCAGCCGCCTGTCGGGCGGGCAGCAGCAGCGGATGGCGATTGCGCGTGCATTGGCGATGTCGCCCGATTACATTCTCTTTGACGAGGTGACCTCGGCCCTCGACCCGCAACTGGTGGGCGAGGTGCTGGACACGCTCAAATTGCTGGCAGATGAAGGGATGACGATGATCTGTGTCACCCATGAGATGAGTTTCGCACGCGATGTGTCGGACCGTGTGGCCTTCTTTCACAGGGGCGTCATGGCCGAGATCGGCGCGCCGGATCAGATCTTTGGCGATCCGCAGCAAGAAGAGACCCGTCAATTCCTGTCGAGCGTGCGGTAATGAACCAAACCCCGGTGACGGTCGTCGGCGCGGGCGTGGTGGGCCTGTCCATCGCGCTGGCACTTCAGGCGCGCGGGCTGCCCGTGCGGGTGATCGACCGTGAAGGCCCGGCGGCGGGCGCTTCGGCGGGCAATGCGGGTGCCTTTGCTTTTACCGAGATCCTGCCGCTCGCCTCGCCCCGGATGATCCGGCAGGCGCCGAAGTGGTTGCTGGATCCGTTGGGGCCGCTTTCCGTGCCGCCGCGCTATGCCGGGCGGATCGCCCCGTGGATGTGGCGTTTCTGGAAAGCAAGCTGGCCCGCGCAGGTGCGGGCTTCGACCGTGGCGCAGACGGCGCTGATGAAACTCTCGCAAGCCGCGCTCGACCCGCATCTGGCGCTGAGCGGTCTGGCCTATATGCTGCGCCATGACGGGCAGTTGCAGGTCTATGAAGGCGAGGCCGAGTTCCGCGCCTCCCTCCCTGGATGGCAGGCCCGCGAAGAGGCGGGGATCGCCTTCACGCATCTAAAGGGCGATGAGATTGCGGCCTATCAACCCGGTCTTGCGCCCGGCTTCACCCATGCGACCTTCACCCCGGAATGGCAGTCAATCTCGGACCCGCGCGACTATGTGCTGGCGATGGCCGAACGCTTCCGGGCCGGGGGCGGGGAGATCACCATCACCCGCGCCGAACGTCTCGTCGCAGGCGGGGTCGAGACCGCCGCTGGCCTGATGCCGGGCCGCGTGGTGCTGGCCGCGGGTGCGCATTCGCATCACCTCGCGCGGACCGCTGGCGTGAAAATCCCGCTGGAGACCGAGCGCGGCTATAACACGACCCTGCCCGCCGGTGCCTTCGACCTGAAGCGCCAGATCACTTTTGGCGGCCATGGCTTTGTCATCAGCAAGGTGGGCCACGGGCTGCGCGTCGGCGGGGCGGTGGAACTCGGCGGGCTTGACCTGCCGCCGAACTTTGCCCGCGCCGATGCGATGCTGAAAAAGGCCAAGCGCTTTCTGCCGGGGCTCGACACCTCGGGCGGCACGCAATGGATGGGTTTCCGCCCCTCACTGCCCGACAGCCTGCCCGCCATCGGCGCGCTGCCAAGCCGCCCGGATGTGTTCTGCGCCTTTGGCCACGGCCATCTGGGCCTCACCCAATCGGCGGGCACCGCCACCATCATCGCGGATCTGATGACCGGTCAAGACCCCGGCATCGACCTGACCCCCTTCTCTCCCGCCCGTTTCTAGAGGCTGACATGACGCAACACACATTTCCCTGTATCGACGGCCATACCTGCGGCAATCCGGTACGGCTCGTCACCGGCGGCGCGCCGCTGTTGAAGGGCGCGAACATGCTGGAAAAGCGCGCGCATTTTCTGGCGGAATACGACTGGATCCGCACCGGTTTGATGTTCGAGCCGCGTGGGCACGACCAGATGTCGGGCGCAATCCTTTACCCGCCGACGCGGGATGATTGCGACATCGCGGTGCTGTTCATCGAGACCTCGGGCTGCCTGCCGATGTGCGGCCACGGCACCATCGGCACCGTCACCATCGCACTTGAAAACGGGCTGGTTACCCCCGCCACCCCCGGCCAATTGCGCCTTGAAACCCCTGCTGGGCGGGTCGATGTGACCTACCGGCAAGAGGGGCGTTTCGTCGAAGAGGTGCGCCTGACCAACGTGCCCGCCTTCCTCCACGCCGAAGGGCTGACGGCGGAGGTCGAGGGTTTGGGCGAAGTGGTGGTCGATGTCGCCTATGGCGGCAATTTCTACGCCATCGTCGAGCCGCAGAAGAACTTCCGCGATATGGCGGATTTCTCGGTCTCCGAACTGGTCGGTCTGAGCCCGAAACTTCGCGCCGCGCTCAATGCGAAATATGAGTTCATCCACCCCGAACATCCCGCGATCAACGGGCTGAGCCATATCCTCTGGACCGGCGCCCCCCGCGCGGGAGAGGCCGATGCCCGCAACGCGGTTTTCTACGGTGACAAGGCGATCGACCGCTCCCCCTGCGGCACCGGCACTTCGGCGCGGATGGCGCAGCTGGCGGCCAAGGGCAAGCTGAATGTCGGCGATGATTTCGTGCATGAATCCATCATCGGCTCCATGTTCAAAGGCCGTGTCGAAGCGGCGGCAGAGGTGGCGGGCAGGCCCGCGATCATCCCCTCCATCGCCGGTTGGGCGCGGGTGACGGGCTTTAACACCATTTTCATCGACGAGCGTGACCCCTTCGCGCACGGATTTGTCGTCACCTGATTTAAAGAGGCTCCCCATGGCGCATATCATCGTTCCCGCCGCGGCCCATGGCGCGGTGCTGGCTTCCTCCGAGGGGCTGAGTTTCTGGGGCGGCGTCGATCCGGCCACGGGCAAGGTCATCGACGCGCATCATCCGCTTTGCGGTCAGTCGCTGGCGGGGAAGATCCTGCTCATGCCCACCAGCCGCGGCTCCTGCACCGGCAGCGGCGTGCTGCTGGAACTGGCGTTGAACGGTCATGCCCCTGCTGCCCTCGTGTTTCGCGAGGCCGAAGACATCCTGACCCTGGGCGCGTTGATCGCGGGGAAGATGTTCGACAAGCCGCTCGCGGTGCTGCGCCTCGGGGCCGAGGATTACGACCTGCTTGCCAAATCCCGCAGCGCGCGGATCACGCCTGAGATGCTTAGCACCGATGACTGGGATCTGCCCCTGTCCGACAGGCCCGCCCGCGCCCTGCATCTCACCGCCGAGGATCAGGCGATGCTGGACGGGGCCGAGGGCAAGGCCGTGCAACTGGCGATGGAGATCACCTGCACCATGGCGCGGGGGCAGGGGGCCGAGCGGCTGGTCGATGTGACGCGCGTGCATATCGACGGCTGCATCTACGCCAGCCCCGCCAACCTGCTCTTTGCCCAGACCATGGCCGATATGGGCTCGAAGGTGCGCGTGCCGACGACGATGAACGCGATCTCGGTCGATCACGGCAATTGGCGCGATCAAGGCGTGCCGCCGGATTTCGGCCTGCCCGCCAGCCGTTTGGCCGACGCCTATGTCACGATGGGCGCGCGGCCCAGTTTCACCTGCGCGCCCTACCAATTGCCCGCCCCGCCCGAACGCGACGAGTTCATCGCGTGGTCGGAGTCCAACGCGGTGATCTATGCCAATAGCGTGCTTGGCGCGCGGACGGTGAAACATCCCGATTTCCTCGACCTGTGCATCGCGCTCACCGCGCGCGCGCCGCTCTCAGGGGTCTATCTGGAGGAACATCGCGCCCCGCGCCGGGTGATCGAAGTGGCGCTGCCCGCGGAGTATGACGAGGCGATCTGGCCGATGCTTGGCTGGCTCGCGGGGCAGGCCGCGCCGGACCGGATCCCGGTCCTGCGCGGGTTGGAGGGGGCCGCCCCGAATGAGGATGACCTCAAAGCGCTCTGCGCGGCCTTCGGCACCACCTCCGCAGCCCCGATGCTGCATGTGGCTGGGATTACACCCGAAGCCGATCTGCCCCCTGTTGCAGAGGCCGATACGGTTCGCCTCACATCCGATGACCTGCGCCGCGTTTGGCGGCAGTTCAACGCCGGGGCCGCAAAGGTTGACCTCGTGGCCTTTGGCAGCCCGCATTTCTCGCACGCCGAATGCCGCGCGCTCGACACCGCCCTCGCCGGGCGCAAGCGCCATGCCGATACGGCTGTCATCGTGACGCTCGGCCAAGACACACTGCAAGCGGCGCGCGATGACGGCACCGTGGCGCGGCTGGAGGCCGCGGGCGTGCAGGTGGTGCCCGACATCTGCTGGTGCTCGATTTCCGAGCCGGTCTTCCCGCCCTCGGCCAAGGTGCTGATGACCAACTCGGGCAAATACGCTCATTACGCCCCCGGTCTGTCGGGCCGGGCCGTGCGCTTTGGCAGTATCGCCGATTGTGTGGAGGCCGCCGTGTCGGGGCAGGCGGGGGAAGTCTTGCCGAGATGGCTGACCGAGGAGGAGACGAAGGATGCGTAGCAGCAAGACGGTTCATGTGATCTCGGCCCATGCCGAGGGTGAGGTGGGCGATGTGATTGTGGGCGGTGTCACCCCGCCGCCGGGCGAGACGCTGTGGGAGCAAAGCCGCTGGATCTCGCGGGATGAGACTCTGCGCAACTTCGTGTTGAACGAGCCGCGCGGCGGGGTGTTTCGCCATGTGAACCTGCTGGTCCCGCCGAAAGACCCCCGCGCCGATGCGGCCTTCATCATCATGGAGCCGGAGGACACGCCGCCGATGTCTGGTTCCAATTCGATCTGCGTCTCGACCGTGCTGCTCGACGGAGGCATCCTGCCGATGACGGAGCCTGTGACGGAGCTAACCCTCGAAGCGCCGGGCGGGCTGGTGAAGGTCCGCGCCGAATGTCTCAATGGCAAGGCGGAGCGTATTTTCGTGCAGAACCTGCCAAGCTTCGCGGCGCGTCTGGATGTGCCGCTTGAGGTCGAAGGGCTGGGCACGCTCACTGTCGATACCGCCTATGGCGGCGACAGTTTCGTGGTCGTCGATGCCGCCGCCATGGGGTTTTCACTAGAGGCGCATGAGGCCCATGACATCGCGCGGCTTGGCGTGCGGATCACCGATGCGGCCAATGCGGCGATGCGGTTCGACCACCCTGAGAACCCTGATTGGCAGCATTTCTCTTTCTGTCTTTTCGCCGGTCCGGTGACCCGCGATGAGACCGGCCTGCGCGCCGGGGCGGCGGTGGCGATCCAGCCGGGCAAGGTGGACCGTTCGCCCACTGGCACAGCGCTTTGCGCGCGGATGGCCCTGCTGCACGCGCGGGGGGAAATGGGGCTGGAGGACAGTCTGACCACCGTGTCGCTGATCGGGTCGACCTTCACGGGGCGTATCTTGGGCGAGACGCGGGTGGGCGAACATATGGCCATCCTGCCGGAACTGTCGGGCCGGGGCTGGGTCACGGGCATCCACCAACATATGCTCGACCCCGATGACCCTTGGCCGGGCGGCTACCGTTTGTCCGATACTTGGGGCGCGCGCGGCTAGGCGCGCCCGTTGCCACGTTGAACCCCGACCCTCGGGCAGACCGGGGGCGGGGCCAGTCTTTACAACCTCGCGGCGCCTCGGCGCGAAGCCGCCGTGTTTGGCTGACGCGAGGCAACGTCTTGCATGTGCTCTTGGTTTTCGATTGATTGCTTTTCAATCAGAACACGAACTTTCAAACAACGGAGAGTCACCATGAAGCTACGCACCACACTCGCATCCTCCGCATTGGCGCTGAGCCTTGCATTTCAAGCCCATGCCGCCGATGTGCCCGATGGCGTGAACCTTGCCGAAGACCAGACCTATACCTTCTGGCTGCTCGACGCGATCAAGTCGATGGACCCGCAGATCAATACCGACGTCGAAGGCTCTGACGTGCTGCGCAACCTCTTCGAAGGGCTCTACAACGAAGATGGCAACGGTGAGCTGGTCCCCGGTGTGGCGCTCGATCACGAAGTCTCGGAAGACGGCAAGACCTATACGTTCAACCTGCGCGACGACGCCAAGTGGTCCAACGGTGAGCCGGTCACGGCGAATGACTTCGTCTATTCATGGCGCCGTCTGGCCGACCCGGCGACCGCCTCGGAATACGCTTGGTACATGGAGTTGATGCAGGTCGAAAACGCGCCCGAGATCATCGCCGGGGACAAGTCCCCTGAGGAGCTGGGCATCCGCGCCATCGACGACCACACGCTTGAGGTCAAGATCACCACGCCGCTGCCCTATTTCCCGCAGATGCTGGTGCACGGCTCGACCTTCCCCGTGCTGCAAAGCGTGGTCGAGGAACATGGCGACGACTGGACCGATGCAGGCACGCTTGTCGGCAACGGCGCCTATACGCTGGTCGAACACCAGCTGGGCGAGCGTGTCGTGATGGAGAAGAACGACACCTATTGGGACGCCGAGAACGTGGTGATGGAAGAGATCATCGCGCTGACGATCAACGACGTGAACCAAGCCCTGACCCGCTATCTGGCCGGTGAGCTGGACCGCGTGGACATCCCCGCCGGGCAGTATCCGCGTCTGAAGAAAGAGTATCCCGAACAGGCGGTCTCCACCCCCTATAACTGCTCCTACATCTACATGCTGAACGTGGGCGAGAAGGGGCCGGAGGCGTTGAAAAACGTCAATGTGCGCAAGGCGCTGGCCTATGCCATTGACCGCGACATCATCGTCGACCGCATCCTACAAGGCGGCCAGAAGCCCTCGTACAACTGGACCCACTGGGCGATCGCCGATTTCGAGCGTCCCGAGTTGGATTGGGCCGACAACATGGATCAGGCGCAGCGCGTGGAGAAGGCCAAGGAGCTGCTGGCCGAGGCAGGCTACGGGCCCGACAACCCGCTGGATTTGACGCTGCAGTACAACACCTCGGAAGATCACAAGAAGATCGCCATCGCGGCCTCGCAAATGCTCAAGCAGATCGGCGTGAACCTCACGCTCGACAACTATGAGTGGAAGGTCCACACCGACCGGATGCAGAACCAAGACTACGACATGGCGCGTTACGCTTGGTGCGGTGACTACAACGAGGCCTCGACCTATCTCGACCTCATGACTTCCTATTCGGGCCACAACAACGGCGAGTTCTACAATGACGCCTATGACAAGCTCATGAAGGACAGCAAGACCGCCGAGGATCCGCAGCCGCTTTATCAAGAGGCAGAGAAGATCTTGGCCGAGGAAATGCCGATCATCCCGATCTACCACTACGCGAACGTCGACATGATCGCGGAAGACATTGAGGGTCTGCCGGAGAACAACGTGAACAACACGTGGTACGGCAAAGACCTCTACCGTACCGCAGAGTAACCTCTCGACATTCGGGCAACCCGGCGGTTATGGCACGGGCTGCCCGATTCTATTCTACACCCCCACAAACCCCGTATTCGGAGCGCGCGCCTCTTGCTCAGTTACATCCTCAAGCGCCTTGCCATCGCTATTCCGACGCTTCTGGTCTTGATCGTCATCTCCTTCCTGCTGATGCATTCCGCGCCCGGCGGCCCCTTCACCTCCGAGCGCGAGTTGCCGCCGCAGGTGCTGGCCAATCTCAATGCGAAATACGGGCTCGATGATCCGCTGTGGAAGCAGATCACAACTTACGTCTGGGGCATCGTCACCGAGTTCGATTTCGGGCCGAGCTTCGTCTACAAGGACCGTTCGGTGAACGAGATCATCGCCCAAGGTTTCCCGATCACGCTGACCTACGGCCTTTTGTCCTTCGCCGTGGCGGTCATCGTCGGCGTGGGCCTCGGCGTCGCCGCCGCCGTGCGGCACAATACGGTGCTGGACTATGCCGCCGTCGGCGTCTCCATCGGGGCGCAGGTGCTGCCGAACTTCGTGATGGCGCCGATCCTCGTGCTGGTCTTCACGCTCTGGCTTGGCTGGCTGCCGGGTGGCGGCTGGCAGGGGCCGGAATATTGGATCATGCCGGTGATCGCGCTGTCCACGTCCTTCATGGCTTCGATCGCGCGGATCACGCGCTCCTCGATGCTGGAAGTGCTGACCTCGAACCACATCCGCACCGCCCGCGCGAAGGGCCTGCCCGAACGGCGGGTGATCCTGCGCCACGCGCTGAAGCCCGCGATGCTGCCGGTGATCTCCTACCTCGGACCTGCCTTCGTTGCGATGATCACCGGCTCCGTGGTGGTCGACATCTATTTCTCCACCGGCGGCATCGGCAAGGCCTTCGTCGATTCGGCGCTGAACCGCGACTACGCGGTGATGATGGGGGTGACGATCCTCGTCGGTGCGCTGACCATCTTCTTTAACCTCGTGGTCGATATCCTTTACGGGTGGATCGACCCCAAGATCCGGTACTGACATGGTGATGACATCCGAACAACGGGTCGAGACCAGCAAGATCGCCGCCAAGGGCCGCTCCCCCTGGGCTGACGCGCGGCGGCGGTTCTTCCGCAACAAGGCGGCGCTGATGGGTCTGGTGATCCTCGGCTTCGTTGTGGCCTTCGCGCTTTTCGGCAACAGCTTCGCGCAATGGTCGAACGAGGAACTCGACTACAACGTCATGGGCCAGATCGTCGAACTGGGCGGCCCGTCGATCGAGAGCGGCCATTACTTCGGCACCGACGATCTGGGCCGCGACCTCTTTGCACGCACCGTGCAGGGCACGCAGATCAGCCTCGCCGTGGGCCTCGTCGGCGCGTTGATCGCCTGTGTGGTCGGCACGCTCTACGGCGCGGTCGCGGGCTATTTCGGCGGGCGTACCGACAGCATCATGATGCGGCTTGTCGATATCTTCATGGCCGTGCCTTACATGTTCGTGCTGATCTTGCTTCTGGTCATGTATGGCCGTTCGATCACCATCCTCTTCGCCGGTGTCGGCCTGATCTCTTGGATGGAGATGGCCCGCATCGTGCGCGGCCAGACCCTGACCATCAAGGGCCGCGAATTCGTCGAGGCGGCCCGCGCCACCGGCGTTTCCGCCCCGGTCATCATCCTGCGCCACATCGTGCCCAACCTTCTGGGTGTTATCGCCGTCTATGCCACGCTGCTGGTCCCGCTGATGATCCTCACGGAGAGCTTCATCTCCTTCCTCGGCCTTGGTGTGCAGGAACCGCTGACCTCGCTCGGGGCGCTGATCTCCGAAGGGGCGGGCACCATCGCCTATGGCACCACTTGGCAGTTGGGTTTCCCGCTGCTGTTCTTCTGTCTCACGCTCTTCGGCCTGTTCTTTATCGGTGACGGGCTTCGTGACGCGCTCGACCCCAAGGATCGCTGATGTCTCTGCTGGAAATCGACAAGCTCAACGTCACCTTCGAGGGCGACGACGGCCCCGTTCACGCGGTCAATGACCTGTCGCTCGCCATCAACCGGGGCGAGACCCTCGGCATCGTTGGCGAAAGCGGCTCGGGCAAGTCGCAGACCGCTTTTTCGATCATGGGCCTTCTGGCGCCGAACGGGCGCACCGGCGGGTCGATCCGTTTTGACGGGCAGGAGATTTTGGGCGCCAAGCCCAAGGTGCTGAACAAGATCCGGGCCGAGCGCATCGCGATGATCTTTCAGGACCCGATGACCTCGCTCAACCCCTACATGCGGATCAGCGACCAGATGACCGAGGTGCTGACCCTGCACCAAGGCCTGTCAAAACGCGATGCGCTCGCGGAATCGGTGCGGATGCTGGACGCGGTGAAAATCCCGGCGGCCAAGGAGCGTATCCGCCTCTTCCCGCATGAGTTCTCAGGCGGGATGCGCCAGCGGGTGATGATCGCCATGTCGTTGCTGTGCAAACCCGATCTGCTGATCGCCGATGAGCCGACCACTGCGCTCGACGTCACCGTACAGGCGCAGATCATGGACCTCTTGGGCGATCTGCAAAAGGATTTCGGCATGGCCACGATCCTCATTACCCATGACCTCGGCGTTGTCGCAGGCTTCTGCGAGCGGGTGCTGGTGATGTATGGTGGCCGGGTGATGGAGCAGGGGCCGACCGAGCCGCTCTTTGCTGAGCCCACGCATCCCTACACCCGCGGCCTTCTCGCCGCCGTGCCACGCGTCGATGACGAAGATGCCACGATGAAGGCGATCCCCGGCAACCCGCCGAACATGGCTGCCCCGCCCGAGGGCTGTCCCTTCCGCCCGCGGTGCAACTACGCCGGTGACGATTGCCGCGTGATGCCGCCGCTCGCACCCTTCGACGCGGGTCGCGCTCGCGCCTGCCACCGTCCCATCGCGGAGGTCACCGCATGAGCCCGCTTCTTTCGGTCCGCGACCTGCACGTCAAATTCCCGATCATCCGCGCGGGCGACATGCCATGGACCAAGCCGCGCATCCTGCATGCGGTGAACGGTGTGAGCTTCGATTTGGAGCCCGGAAAGACCCTCGGCGTCGTCGGTGAATCCGGTTGCGGCAAATCCACCCTCGCCCGCGGGCTGATCCAGATGGTTCCGGCCGAAGGACAAGTCATGTGGCAGGGCGAGACCGACCTGCTGTCGCTCTCCCCGCGCCGGATGAAGCCCTACCGGTCCGAGATCCAGATGGTGTTTCAGGACCCGCTCGCCTCGCTCAACCCGCGTATGACTCTGGGCCAGATCATCGCCGAGCCGCTGAAGACCCACCGCCCCGACGTGCCCGCCCGCGAGCGCCGCGCCCGGGTGGCGCAGATGATGGAGCGCGTGGGTCTGCTGCCGCAGATGATCAACCGCTACCCGCATGAGTTTTCCGGCGGCCAGTGCCAGCGCATCGGCATCGCCCGTGCGCTGATCGTGGAGCCGAAGCTCCTGATCTGCGACGAGCCGGTTTCGGCACTCGACGTCTCGATTCAGGCGCAGGTGATTGAACTTCTGAAAGAGTTGCAGCGCGATCTGGGGCTGGCGATGATCTTCATCGCCCATGATCTCAGCGTGGTGAAGAACATCTCGGACGAGGTCATGGTGCTCTACCTTGGCCGCGTTATGGAGAAGGCACCAAAGGCGCAGCTTTACGACGACCCGCAGCATCCCTATACGCAGGCGCTGCTTTCCGCGGTGCCGATCCCGGATCCGATCGCCGAGCGCGCCAAGCAGATCGTGCCGATGAGCGGCGACATGCCCTCGCCGATGAACCCGCCCTCGGGCTGCGTCTTCCGCGGCCGCTGCCCGCGGGCGCAGGCCGATTGCGCGCAGGTGGTGCCGCAACCGGGCGAGTCGCTGCATCAGGTCGCTTGCATTCACCCCGGCCCGCTGCAAGCCAGCGAGACCGCGGCGCTGTAAGTCTGTGGGCAGCCTTGGTGTGAAAATTTCAAAATAATCAGCCTCTTAGGGGCGGTTTGCGTTCGCCACCGCCCCGCCCTATTCCCGAAAAATGATATACGTCTATCAAAAATGATTGACGTATATCAAAATATCCCCCTAGATAGGCCCCGAGATGCGCAGGCTGGGAGGGCCAGCGCGCGGGGGAGGGGCCATGACAAGTCCGACGTTAAGCGATGTCGCACGCGCTGCCGGGGTGAGCTATGCCACCGCGGACCGGGTGATCAACAACCGCGGCAACGTGGCGGAAAAGTCCATCGCCAAGGTGCGCGAAGCGGTCGCGGCGCTTGGCTATGTACGCAATGTCGCCGCGGCGAACCTGTCACGCGGGCGGGTCTACCGGCTCGCTTTCCTGATCCCCCGCGGCTCCAACGCCTTTTTCAACCGCATCCGTCAACACATCGAACATACCGCCGCCCATCAGGCCACCGAACGCGTCACCGCCGAGGTGATCGAGGTCGCGGCCTTCGCCGTCGAAGGGCTGCAAGACAGCATTTCGGACCTGCTGGAACGGGATTTCGACGGTGTCGCCATCGTCGGCTTGCAAAGCGCCGCGCTTGAGGCGCCTTTGGCCGCCCTGCGGGAAAAGGGGGTGGCCGTGGTGGGCCTCGTCTCCGACCTGCCGCAGGCCGCCCGCGCCGCCTATATCGGGATCGACAACATCGCCGCCGGGCGCACGGCGGGGCGTATGGTGGGGCTTGCCCATGGCGGGCAGGGCGGGCGGGTGCAGACCTTTGCAGGCTCGCTGGACGCGCGCGACCACGCAGAGCGTCTGACCGGCTTTCGCGAAGTGTTGCAGGCCGATTTCCCACAGGTTGAATTGCTGGATCCGATCATGACGAAGGACGACGCGCAGGTGCTGAACGCGCAGACGCGTCAGGCGCTCGGCCAGACGGAGCTGACAGCACTTTACAACGTGGGCGCGGGCAACAGCGGGTTGATCGCCGCCCTGCAAGAGGGGCGGGGCACACGGCCTTTCTGCGTGGTGCATGAACTGGTCGCGCATTCGCGTCAGGCGCTGCTTGATCGGCATATCGATCTGGTGATCGACCAACGCCCGGATGTCGAGATCAACCGCGCCTTCACCGTCTTGCGGGCGCTGATCGACCAAAAGGAATTGCCGCCGATGCCGGACCTCGTGCCGACGATTTACGTGCGGGACAATCTGCCCGCCGACACATTGACCGATAAGATGAAGGCCAAGATAGATGACTGATTTCTTTAAAGATATAAAGCCCCTCACCTATGATCCCGAGGGAGCCGATCTGGCCTTTCGCCACTACAACCCTGACGAGATCGTCATGGGCAAACGGATGGAAGATCACCTGCGTTTCGCCGTGGCCTATTGGCATTCCTTCGCATGGCCGGGCGGCGATCCCTTTGGCGGGCAGACCTTCGATCGCCCGTGGTTCGGTGACACGATGGATTTGGCAAAGCTCAAGGCCGATGTGGCCTTCGAGATGTTCGATCTGCTGAACGCGCCCTTCTTCTGCTGGCACGATGCCGACATCCGCCCCGAGGGGGATACATTCGCCGAAAGCCTGCGCAATTTCGAAGAGATCGTTGATTATCTCGGCACCAAGATGGAAGGCTCCAAAACCAAGCTGCTTTGGGGCACGGCGAACCTCTTTGGTCACCGGCGCTTTATGTCGGGCGCGGCCACCAATCCCGACCCTGAGATTTTCGCTTGGTCCGCCGCCACGGTCAAAGCCTGCATGGATGCGACCCATAAGTTGGGCGGTCAGAACTACGTCCTCTGGGGCGGGCGCGAGGGCTATGAGACGCTGCTCAACACCGACCTGAAACGCGAACGCCAGCAGGCCGGGCGCTTCTTGCAGATGGCGGTGGAGTACAAACACAAGATCGGCTTCGAAGGCGCCATTCTGGTGGAACCCAAGCCGCAGGAGCCGACTAAACATCAGTATGATTTCGATGTCGCCACGGTCTATGGTTTCCTCAAGGAATTCGGGCTGGAGAACGAAGTTCAGATGAACATCGAACAGGGCCATGCGATCCTTGCAGGCCATTCGTTCGAACATGAGCTGGCGCTGGCCGCGTCCTTGGGGATATTCGGCTCGATCGACATGAACCGCAACGACTATCAATCGGGCTGGGACACGGATCAATTCCCCAACAACGTGCCCGAAGTGGCGCTGGCCTATTACGAGGTGCTGAAGGCGGGTGGTTTCACCACCGGCGGCACCAATTTCGACGCCAAGCTGCGTCGGCAATCGCTCGATCCGGTCGATCTGGTTGCGGCCCATGCGGGCGCGATGGATGTCTGCGCGCGGGGCTTCAAAGCCGCCGCCGCCATGCTGGAGGATGGCACGATTGAGGCCATGCGCGCCGAGCGCTACGCGGGGTGGGAGACGCCCAAGGCCAAGGCGATGCTGGAGGGGGATCTGGCCTCGATCGCCGCGCAGGTCGTCCAAGACGGCATTAACCCGCAGCCCCGCTCGGGCCGGCAGGAAATTCTGGAGAACATCGTGAACCGGTTCGTTTGAGCCGGGGAAAGGGAGGAACATTATGAAGACGATCAAGGGACCGGCGCTGTTTCTGGCGCAATTCGCGGGCGATGACGCGCCCTTCAACTCTTGGGACAGCATCACCAAATGGGCTGCCGATTGTGGCTACAAAGGTGTGCAAGTGCCCAGTTGGGACGCGCGGCTGATCGATTTGGCCAAGGCGGCGTCGAGCAAGGATTACTGCGATGAGTTCAAGGGCAAGGCGGTCGAAAACGGCGTGGAGGTGACCGAGCTTTCGACCCACCTTCAGGGCCAGTTGGTCGCCGTGCATCCGGCCTATGACACGGCCTTTGACGGATTCGCCGTCGAAGAAGTGCGCGGCAATCCCAAGGCGCGGCAGGAATGGGCGGTCGAGCAGGTCAAACTGGCGCTTTCGGCCTCCAAGAACATGGGGATCGGGGCGCATGCGACCTTCTCGGGCGCTTTGGCTTGGCCCTATGTCTACCCTTGGCCGCAGCGCCCGGCGGGGCTGATTGAGACGGCCTTTGACGAACTCGCCGCGCGTTGGCTGCCGATCTTGAACCATGCCGAGGATTGCGGCGTCGACGTCTGCTATGAGATCCACCCCGGCGAAGACCTGCATGACGGCATCACCTATGAGATGTTTTTGGAGCGTACGGGCAATCACGCGCGGGCCAACATGCTCTATGATCCCAGCCACTACGTCCTGCAATGTCTTGATTACATTGATAACATCGACATCTACAAAGACCGGATCAAGATGTTCCACGTCAAGGATGCGGAGTTCAATCCGACGGGCCGTCAGGGGGTCTATTCGGGCTATCAAAGCTGGACAGACCGCGCCGGGCGGTTCCGGTCGCTGGGTGACGGGCAGGTTGATTTCGGCGCTGTCTTTTCCAAAATGGCGGCGAATGATTTCGATGGCTGGGCCGTGGTGGAATGGGAATGCTGCCTCAAACATCCCGAAGACGGGGCGCGTGAGGGGGCGCAATTCGTTTCCGATCACATCATTCGCGTGACCGACAAAGCCTTTGACGACTTCGCCGATGGCGGCACCGATGAGGCGGCAAACCGCAAGATGCTGGGGATCGACTGATGGCACGTATTCGACTTGGCATGGTGGGCGGCGGCAATGACGCCTTTATCGGCGGGGTGCACCGCATCGCCTCGCGCATTGACGACCGGTTTGATCTGGTGGCAGGCGCGCTGTCTTCGACCCCCGAGAAATCCGCCGCCAGTGCGGAGGCATTGGGCATTCCGCGCTCCTACGGCAGTTTCGAAGAGATGGCCGAGGCAGAAGCCGCCCGCGAGGACGGGATCGAGGCGGTCTCAATCGTCACGCCCAACCACGTCCATGCTGCTGCCGCGAAGGCGTTCTTGGCCAAGGGCATCCATGTGATCTGCGACAAGCCCCTGACCTCCACGCTGGAGGATGCGGAGGCGTTGGCGGCCAGCGTCGCGGAGGCCGAGGCACTTTTCATCCTCACCCATAACTACACCGGCTATCCGATGATCCGCCAAGCCCGCGAAATGGTCGCGGCAGGCGATCTGGGCGAGATCCGCATCGTGCAGGCGGAATATCCGCAGGACTGGCTGACTGCCCCAGCGGAGAACGAAGGCGTCAAACAGGCCGAGTGGCGCACCGATCCCGCACGCTCGGGCGCGGGCGGCTCGGTGGGCGATATCGGCACCCATGCCCATAACCTCGCCTGTTTTGTCAGCGGTCTGGAGGTCGAAAGCCTTGCCGCCGATCTGCAATGCTGGGGCGCGGGGCGCAAGCTGGATGACAACGCCCATATGATGCTGCGGTTCGCCGGTGGCGCGCGCGGCATGCTGTGGTCAAGCCAAGTTGCCCCCGGCAATGAGAACGCGCTGAAGCTGCGTATCTATGGCGACAAGGGCGGTTTGGAATGGTCGCAAGAGGATCCCAATTACCTGTGGTTCACGCCTTTGGGAGAGCCGAAGCGTCTGATCACCCGCAACGGGGCAGGGGCGTCTGAGGCGTCGCAATCGGTAAGCCGCATTCCCGGTGGCCACCCCGAAGGGTACCTCGAAGGGTTTGCCACGATCTATAACGAGGCCGCCGATGCGATCCGCGCGGTGCAGGGCGGGGCGAGCCGCGAAAGCGCCATGGGCGTGCTGCCGGACATCACGGCGGGCATGGCGGGGATGCGTTTCATCAACGCCTGCGTCACCTCCTCGGCCAATGATGCGGCGTGGACCAAGCTATGAGTGCCACCCCCGTTCTTGCCCTGCGCGACGTGAGCAAGAGCTTCGGCTCGATCGAAGTGCTGCACGGCGTGACCCTCGCACTAGAGCCGGGGACCGTTCATGCGCTGATCGGTGAGAACGGGGCGGGCAAATCGACGACGATGAAGATCATGGCGGGCTATCAACTGCCCTCGAAAGGTGCTGTCGAACTTGACGGTGCAGCGGTCCGTTTCGACAGTCTGCACGAGGGCGAGATGGCCGGGATCGTGATGATCCACCAAGAGTTCAACTTGGCGGAGCAGTTGACCGTTGAGCAGAACATCTTTCTGGGCCGCGAGTTGAAACGCGGGCCGCTGCTCGACAAGGCCGAGATGCGGCGGCGCACGCGGGACTATCTTGATCGGGTGGCCTGCAACGTCTCTCCGGATGCGCTGGTCTCGCGCCTGTCGAATTCCGACAAACAGATGGTCGAGATCGCCAAGGCCCTGTCGCGCGATGCGCGGGTGTTGATCATGGATGAGCCGACGGCGGTGTTGACCAAACGCGAGACCGATGTGCTGTTCAAACAGGTCGCGGCCCTGCGCGCGGCGGGAACGGCGGTCTTGTTCACCTCCCATAAATTGGACGAAGTGGCCGAGATCTCGGACCATGTCACCATCATGCGCGATGGCGCGGTGGTGCAATCCAGCCCGACCTCTGAGATCACCGAAGACGAAATGGCCACCGCCATGGTGGGCCGCGATGTCTCTGACCTCTACCCCGCCAAACCCGGTGTGGAGGAGGACGCGCCAGAGATGCTCTCGGTCGAAAACCTCAGCGTGCCGGGCTTTGCCAGCAATGTGTCCTTTTCGCTGCGACAGGGGGAGATCCTTGGGCTGGGTGGGCTGATCGGCTCTGGCCGGACCGAGGTGATGGAAGGCCTGGCCGCGCTGCGCCCGGCAAATGCCGAGCGTGTCACGCTCTTTGGGGAGCCGGTGCAGTTCAAGCGGCCAAGCGACGCGCAACAGGCCGGGCTGTGCTATCTGACCGAAGATCGCAAGCTGCGCGGTCTGCTGCTGGAACGCGGCATGCGTGAGAACCTAACCCTTCAAAACCTGCATAAATTCGGCGGCTTCCTGATCGACCGCAACGCAGAGGAAACCGCCCTGACAGAGGCCATTGGCGATTTCGACATTCGCGCGGGCAGCCGTGATGTGCGGGTCGGCAATATGTCGGGCGGCAACCAGCAGAAACTGCTGCTGGCCAAGATCATGCTCTCCGAGCCGCGCATCCTGATCGTCGATGAACCCACCCGCGGCATCGACATCGGCACCAAGCAGCAAATCTATGCCTTCCTGCGCAAACTAGCCGATCAGGGCCACGCCATTATCGTGATCACCTCCGAGATGCCCGAACTCATCGGCCTTGCCGACCGCGTGATGGTTATGCGTTTGGGCGAGGTCAGCGGCACGCTGAACGCGGGCGAGATCACAGAAGACGCGATTGTCCGCCTCTCCATGGGGCTGAGCGCCGAACAAATGCCGATGACGGCCTAAGGAAACCGAAGATGACAGATGTAACCACACCTCAAACCAAAAGCTTCCGGATGCCGTCGATGTCTGTCCTCGGGCCGATCATCGCGCTGATCGTTCTGCTGCTGATCGGCACGGCACTGAATTCCAACTTCCTGAGTGCGGCGAATATCACCAACGTCCTCGCCCGCTCGGCCTTTATCGGGATCATCGCGGTGGGCATGACCTTTGTCATCACGGCGGGCGGGCTTGACCTGTCGGTGGGGTCGATGGCGGCCTTTATCGCGGGGTTGATGATCTTGGTGATGAACGCCGCTTTACCGAGCCTCGGTGTCGGCGTGCCGATCATCCTCTTGGGCATGTTCACGGCCATCGTCGCGGGGCTGCTGGCGGGGCTGTTGAACGGCTTTTTGATCACCGCCCTCGGCATCGAAGCCTTCATCGTCACGCTCGGTTCAATGGGCATCTACCGCTCGCTGGTGACTTGGCTGGCGGATGGCGGCACCCTGTCGCTCGATTTCGGTCTGCGCAGCTTTTACCGGCCCGTCTATTTCGATGGCATCCTTGGGATCAGCTGGCCGATCATCGTCTTCGCGCTGGTGGTCATCATTGGTGAGATCATCATGTCGCGCAGCGTCTATGGCCGCCACTGCGCCGCCACCGGGTCGAACGAACATGTGGCGCATTATTCCAACGTGAACGTCAATCGCACCCGTCTGATCTCCTATGCCGCATTGGGCATATTGGTGGGCATTGCGACGATCATGTATGTGCCGCGCCTCGGCTCGGCCTCGGCCTCCACCGGGGTGCTGTGGGAGTTGGAGGCGATTGCCGCCGTGATCATCGGCGGCACCGTGCTCAAGGGTGGTTTCGGTCGGGTCTGGGGCACCGTCATCGGCGTGCTGATCCTCAGCCTGATCGGCAATATCCTGAACCTCACCGATTTCGTGTCGCCCTATCTGAACGGTGCGATCCAAGGGATTATCATCATTCTCGCTGTGATCCTACAGCGCGAAAGGAAGACGGCGCTTTAAGCCGTAGTTGAACGCTTCATGGGAGGAGCAAATATGACATTTACCAAGACATTCATTGCCACCGCGCTGGCCACGGCTGTTGGCACCGCCGCCTTTGCCCAAGACACCAAAGTCATCGGCGTGTCGATCCCGGCGGCGACCCACGGTTGGGCGGGGGGCATGAACTTCCACGCCAAGGAAACCGTCGAACGTCTGGAAGAGGTTTATTCCGATCTCGACTTCGTTCTCGCCACCGCGTCGGACCCCGGCAAACAGGTGAACGACATCGAAGACATGGTCGCCACGCGCAACATCGACGCGCTGGTGGTGCTGCCCTTTGAATCCGACCCGCTGACTCCGCCGGTGCAAGCCGTTGCCGACAGCGGTGCATGGGTTACCGTGGTGGACCGTGGCCTTTCCGTTGAGGGAATCCAAGACCTTTACGTTGCGGGCGACAACAGCGGCTTTGGCAAGGTGTCGGGTGAATTCATGGCCCAGCAAATGCCCGATGGCGGCGACATCGTCGTGCTGCGCGGCATCCCCACCACCATCGACAACGAGCGTGTCGAGGGCTTCAACGCGGCGATCGAAGGCTCCGGCATCAATGTGCTCGACATGGAGCATGGCAACTGGAACCGCGACGACAGCTTTACCGTGATGCAGGATTTCCTGTCGAAATACCCCAATATCGACGCGGTTTGGGCCTCAGACGACGATATGGCGATTGGCGTGCTGGCCGCGATCGAAGCGGCGGGGCGTGACGATGTGAAATTCGTGCTCGGCGGGGCCGGTATGAAAGAGATGATCAAGCGCACCGCCGATGGCGATGAGATGATCCCGGCCAATGTGACCTACCCGCCGTCGATGATCGCCACCGCGATTGAACTGACCGCCGTGGGCCTCACCTCCAACGCGCCGGTCTCGGGCACTTTCGTGATCGGCTCGGTGCTGGTGACGCAAGAGAACGCGATGGATTTCTACTATCCCGACAGCCCGTTCTAATGGCCAAGGCCACCGGCAGCCTGCCGGTGGCTCCCTCTCATTTGTGAAGTAACGAGTACCGCATGACCTATCTCGGCTTGGACCTTGGCACCTCCGGCGTCAAAGCGCTTTTGATCGACGAAGGCCAACGGCCCTCGGCCGAGGGTCATGCCCCATTGGAGGTTCAGCGCCCGCACCCGATGTGGAGCGAGCAAGACCCCCATTCATGGATCACCGCCTGCGAGAGCGCCATCGCCGAGGTCCGCGCCGCGGCCCCGGAGGCATTTGCGGCGCTGCGCGGCATTGCCGTCTCGGGCCAGATGCACGGCGCCACGCTGCTGGATGCCAACGATCAGCCCCTGCGCCCGGCGATCCTGTGGAACGATGGCCGCGCCCATGCCGAATGCGCGGAACTGGAAGAACGCGCCGATTTTCGCGTGCTGGGTGGCAATATCGTCATGGCGGGCTTCACCGCGCCCAAGCTGCGGTGGGTGCAGAAACATGAGCCGGAGATTTTCGCGCAGGTCCGCAAGGTCCTGCTGCCCAAGGACTATGTCGGTCTTTGGCTGACGGGGGAGCATGTCTCGGAAATGTCCGACGCGGCGGGGACGCTCTGGCTCGACGTGGAAAAACGCGATTGGTCGGATGAACTGCTCGCCGCCACGGAGCTTAGCCGCGATCACATGCCGCGATTGGTCGAAGGCAGCGCGCGGGCGGGCGGGCTTCGGGCCGAACTTGCCGCTGAGTGGGGTGTCGGCAACGTCACTGTCGCGGGCGGCGCGGGGGACAATGCCGCCACCGCCGTGGGGCTGGGGCTGGTGCAGCCGGGGCAGGGGTTTCTGTCGCTCGGCACCTCTGGCGTGCTTTTCACCGTGACCGACCGTTTCGCCAGCAACACCGCAAGCGCGGTGCATAGTTTCTGCCACGCGGTGCCGAAAACCTGGCACCAGATGGGGGTGATCCTATCGGCCACCGACGCTTTGGCATGGCTTGGCCAGATCACGGGGCAAAGCCCGGCGACCTTGGCGGGCATGGTTCAGGACCTGCAACAGCCTTCCGCGATCACCTTCCTTCCATACCTCTCAGGCGAGCGGACGCCGCATAACGCCCCCGATGCCGCCGGGGCCTTTCACGGGCTGCGCCGCGCGCATGGGTTGCCGGATATGGTGCAGGCGGTGATGGAGGGCGTGGGCTTCGCCTTTGCCGACTGCTGTCGCGCCCTCGACCACTGTGGTTCCTTGCCCGAACGGGTCTGCGTGGCGGGCGGCGGCAGCCAGTCGGAGACATGGTTGCAGATGATCGCCAACATCACCGGGCTGACCCTCGACGTGCCCGAAAGCGGCGCGCAGGGCGCGGCGCTCGGCGCGGCGCGACTGGCGATGTTGGGCTGTGGCGAGGCGGAGGGCAAAGTGATCCGCCCCCCGAAGATACGCAAAAGCATTGCGCCCAACCCCGCGCTTACGGCAGCCTATGCGGAACGCTATGCCGCATACCGCGCGGCTTGGGAAAAGCGGCTGACGCCGTAAGCATCAAGCGCAAGACAGGCATTAAGGGGCGGCCCATCACGCCGCCCCTTTGCCATTCACATCCCAGCAATTACCTTGTCCAAGGTCGCAGGGTAGTCGCGCACCCGCACGCCGGTGGCGTTGTAGATCGCATTGGTGATCGCCGCAGCCGCGCCGCAGATACCCAATTCGCCGATCCCTTTCGCCTGTAGCGGATTGGCCCAATCGTCCCGTTCCTCCAGCAGATCGACGGTCAGTTGCGGCACATCCGCGTTCACCGGAATGTGGTATTCCGCGAGGTTGTGGTTGGCCACATGGCCGTCGCGCGGGTCAAAGGCCAACTCCTCGGTCAGTGCGATGCCGATGCCAAAGGTCATGCCCCCCAGACATTGCGACCGCGCCGTTTTGGCGTTCAGGATCCGACCGGCGGCAAAGGTGCCATGCATCCGCCGCACCCGCGTCTCGCCCGAGGCGGCATGCACCGCGACCTCGGCGAAATAGGCCCCGAAGGTGGCCTGCCGCACCGCCTCAGAAGTATCGCCGGGCTGGACGTGACCCACTTTGGCAATCTCATCCCCGTTCAGGATATCGCTCAGGCTGCGGGTCTGGTTGTCAAAGGTCGCCATGCCGTCCTTGAGCATGAGGTCACCTTCTTCCACCTCCAGCCGCGCGGCGAGCTGTCTGCGGATCGCCTCGCAGGCCAGATAGACCGAGGTGCCGCTCGACGACGCGCCCCATGACCCGCCGGAACCGGAAGCCGGGGGCAGGGAGGTATCGCCCAAGACCACATCGACAGCATCGCGCGGCAGACCCATCATATCGCCCGCGATTTGGCCCAAGATCGCATAGGTGCCGGTGCCGATATCGGTCATATCCGTTTCGACCCGCAGGCGGCCATCGGGCATCAGCGTCACGCGGGCTTGGCTCTCCATCAACACGTTCACCCGCGCGGCAGAGGCCATGCCATAGCCGATCAGCCATTCCCCCTCGCGCCGCTCCTTGACGCCCGGGCGATCGGCCCAGCCGAATGTCTCGGCCCCGCTGTCGAGCGCCTCTCGGAAACGGCGAGAGGAGAATTCCTTGCCGCTTTCGGGGTCTTTCTCGGGGATGTTGCGGCGGCGCAATTCGACCGGGTCCATCCCGATCTTATCGGCCAGCTCATCCATCGCGCCTTCGAAAACGGTGACGCCCACCGCCTCGCCCGGCGCGCGGACGGAGCCTGCGCAAAGCCGGTGCACCCGCGCCAAATCCATCGACATCTTGCGGTTCGCCCCGGCATAGAGGAAATGCGACGCCTGCAAGACCGGCTCGGCAAAGCTCTCTCCGGGCAGGTTGGACACCCGCGCGTCATGGCCCAGCCCGGTCAGCCGACCTTCGGCATCAGCGGCAAGGCGCACCCGCTGCGTGGTCTCGGACCGGCGCATCGTCGCCTCATAGACCTGCTGGCGATGCAGCGCGACAGAGACCGGGCGGCCCACCTCTTTCGCGGCAATCGCCGCCGCGACGGCCTCGGGCGCGATGCCGAGTTTCGACCCGAAGCCGCCGCCGACATAGGGCGACAGGATGCGCAGCCGGTCGGGGTGGATGCCCAAGGCATCGGACAGTTCATTGCGGTTGTATTTCAGCATCTGATAGCTGCCGCGCAGGGTCAGGTCTTCCCCGTCCCATGAGGCGATTGAGGCATGCGGCTCCATTGGCGTGCTGGAATGTGAGGGGGTGGTATAGGTCACATCGACCGAGAAAGCGGCCTGCGCCATAGCACCCTCCAGATCGCCCTGATCCAGCGTCTTCGCCTCCTGCGGCTCGACCGCCGCCGTGGCGGGATCGACCGGCATGACCTCGCCGTTTTCCAATTCCACCTTCAGCGATTGTGCCGCATGGCGGGCTTGTTCGAACTCTTCCGCGACCACCACCGCGATCAATTGCCCGAGGTAGGCGGCCTCTCCCGGCCCTTGAATCGGCGCTTGGTTCGCGGTGCCTTGGGCCGGATTGCGCAGCAGGCGCGCGTCTTGGATCACGGCCAGCACGCCCGGCATATTCGCCACGGCATCGCGGTTGGCCAAGACCACGCGGCCACTATTGCCCGGCGCGCGGACCATGACGCCATGCACCATGCCTTCGACCTGCCATTCGTTGGCATAGGTCGCCGTGCCGGTCACTTTCAGCGGACCCTCGGGGCGGTCTAGCGGCGCACCGACAAGACCCTGCGCCATATCATCGAGCCTGCGGGCGGTGGCGGGGGCGTCCATCTTGAATTGCTCGGTCATTGCTGGGCCTCCGCAGTAAGTTCGTTCAGCACCGACACCAGCGTGCGGCGGGCGAGGGGGATTTTGAAATCATTCGCGCCATAGCCCTTGGCCTCGGCCAGCAGCAGATCGGCGGCTTTGTTGAAAAGGTCTTCGGAAGGCGCGTTGCCGGTCAGCAGATCCTCCACCTCGGCATTGCGCCAAGGTTTCGGCGCCAGCCCGCCAAAGGCCAGATCGGCACGGGTGATCCGCCCGCCTTTCATCTCGACGATCCCGGCGACCGAGACGAGGGCAAAGGCATAAGAAGCCCGGTCCCGCACCTTGCGATAGGTCTGGTTGCCCGTCACCGGCGCAGGCAGCACCACGGCGGTGATCAATTCGCCCGGCTCAAGAACGGTCTCTTGGTCTGGCCGCTCTCCGGGCAGCAGGTAAAGTTCATCCAGCGTCAGCCGGCGCGTGCTGCCGTCTTCTTTCAGCGTCTCCACCTCGGCCCCGAGCGCCCGCATGGCCACGGCCATGTCGCTGGGATGGGTGGCGATGCAATGCTCCGAGGTGCCCAAGACGGCAAGGATGCGGTTGAACCCCTCCTTCGCCGAACAGCCCGTGCCCGGCTCGCGTTTGTTGCAGGGCATGGCGCGGTCGTAAAAATACAGGCACCGCGTGCGTTGCAGCAAATTGCCGCCCGTTGTCGCCTTGTTGCGCAACTGTCCGCTGGCCCCGGCCAGCAACGCACGGCTCAGCACGGGCCAGCCCTTGCGCAGACGGGCGTCATTGGCCAGATCGCTGTTGGTCACCAAGGCCCCGATGCGCAGCCCGCCATCTTCGGTCTTTTCGATCTCGCCAAGGTCGAGCCGGTTGATGTCGATCAGCGCCTCGGGGGTCATGACCTCCAGCTTCATCAGATCGAGAAGGTTGGTGCCCCCGGCGATGAAGGTGCCACCGCTGGCTGCTTGCCGCGCGGCGGCTTCGGTATTTTCGGCGCGGGTATAGTCGAATGGTCTCATGCGCTTTCTCCCGCCGCTTTTCGGATCGCCTCGACGATGTTGGGATAGGCCGAACACCGGCAGAGGTTGCCGCTCATCCGTTCCGAGATCTCTTCCGTCGTCAGCGCAGGCTTGCCGCTCAGGTCATCGGTCACATGGCTAGGCCAGCCCTCTGCGATCTCTTTCAGCATCGCGGTGGCCGAGCAGATTTGCCCCGGCGTGCAATAGCCGCATTGGAACCCGTCTTCGCTGACAAAGGCTTCTTGCAGCGGGCTAAGGTTGCCGGGCGCTCCGATGCCTTCGATGGTGGTCACCTCATCGCCGTCATGCATACAGGCCAATGTCAGACAGGCGTTGATCCGGCGACCGTTCACCATGACCGTGCAGGCGCCGCATTGCCCGTGATCGCAGCCCTTCTTGCTGCCGGTCAGTCCAAGATGGTGGCGCAGCGCATCCAGCAGCGTCGTGCGGGGATCGAGATCCAGCCGCTGCTTCGTGCCATTGATGGTCAGATTCGTTTCCACGGCAATTTCCTTTGGCTAAATGGGGGCGGAGGGGCAGACCCCTCCGGCTATCGGCTTCCTCGGGACGTAGGGCGGCGCGGATGAGCGGCAAGCGGGTGTGGCCGGTGGAGCTGGGGCAGCGTACTTTAGTTACATAACCATGATTACGGGGCTTTAAGCAGCACAGCCGCGTCCATCCGCCGCCCCCTCTGGCCGCTTGGCCCAAAGCCGATTAGAAGCGACGGTGAAACCGGGGGAGCGAACCGTTGCAAAAGATCACATTGCCCGAAAGACCCGACTGGCGCGCCCATGCGCAAGAGGTGGGCTTTACCTTTGCCGATATGCATGGCGAACCCTATTGGGACGAAACCTCGGCCTATGAATTCACCCTCACCCAGATCGAGAATGACATCGAAGACCCCTCGACCGAGCTTCACGCCATGTGCCGCGAGGCCGTGGCCAAGATCATCGCCAGCGAAGAGTTGATGACCCGCCTCGCCATTCCAGATGCCCACCGCGACCTTGTGGCCGACAGCTGGCGCCGGGGCGATCCTGAGATCTATGGCCGTTTCGATCTGGCCTATGACGGCACGCGCCCGGCCAAACTGTTGGAATATAACGCCGACACGCCGACCTCGCTTTACGAAAGCGCGGCCTTTCAGTGGCAGTGGCTTGAGGACCAGTTGAAAGCGGGCGCATTGTCCGAGGGCACGGATCAGTTCAACGGGATCCATGAGGCGCTGGTCGCCCGCTTTGGCGATGTCTTCGCGCCGGACAGCGATCTGCATTTCACCGCCGTGGCCGACAACCCCGAAGACTACGGCACTGTCGAAGCCATGGGCTGGGCCGCACGGGAGGCGGGGCTGGGCGCGCATTACTGCGATCTCGACAAGATCGGGCTGAGCGACGATGGCCACTTCCTTGATGATCAAGACCGCCGCATTGCCGTTCTGTTCAAACTCTACCCTTGGGAAGACCTGCTGCGCGACGACTACGCCGCCCATATCCAAGGGTCGGGCTGTCTGTTTCTGGAGCCTGCGTGGAAAGCGCTTTTGTCCAACAAGGGCCTTCTGCCGGTGCTATGGCAGATGTTCGAAGGCCACCCCAATCTGCTGCCCGCGTTTTTCGAGGCCGATGTGGCCGATGCGCTCGCCGGACGCGGCCCCGCCGCCCCCGCCTGCGCCGACGCCTTTGACCGTGCCGCGGCGGAACTGGCCGAGGCGCATGTGCGCAAGCCGATCCTTTCGCGCGAGGGGGCGTCGGTCACGATCCACCAATCTGGCAAGGTGATCGAACAGTCGCAAAACGCCGACTACGCCGAACATCCGCGCATCGTGCAGGCCTATGCCCCGCTGCCCACCTTCGACGGCTTCCGCCCGGTGATCGGCTCGTGGATCGTGGGCGAGACCTGCGCGGGCATCGGCATCCGCGAAGACCGATCGCGCATCACGCAGGATTTGTCACGCTTCAAACCGCACTACATTCTGGCATAGCCCACCGCTCCGCCGCCCCTTGGCAGAAAGACGACCATCATGACCAAACGCTCGAAACGGGTTTCCATCGCCATCGTCGGCGCCGCCGCCTTCACCCTTGCCGGCTGTGAGGAGGAAAAGGTCGACGCCGCCGCCTTCCCCGACCTGCAAAGCTGTCTTGCCGACGCCGCCCGTGGCGGCATGTACAGCGAACAGGAATGCCAAACCGCCTTTGACGCGGCCCAGACCCTTCATGTGGAATCCGCACCGCGCTACGACAGTCTTGAGGTCTGCGAAGAACAGCATGGCGCAGGCGCCTGCGGCTCGGAAGAGACAGCGACCCAAGGCGGATCGGGCGGCATATTCATGCCCCTGCTGGCGGGCTATCTGATCGGCAATATGATGAGCAACCGCGCCGGCATGGCGGCGGCGCAGCCGCTTTACAAAACCTCCGATGGGCGCTTTACCAATGCCGCGCGCTCCAGCACCTATTCGACAAATCGCGGTGCGGCCAAGCTCAGCACCTCGCAATTTACCCGCCCCAGCACCACCATCGGCAAAACACCGATGACCCGCGCCACCGCCGCATCGCGCGGCGGCTTTGGCCGGGCGGGCGGATCGCGCGGCTTTGGTGGCTGATCGGCGCTGACGCCTTACTTGCGGCGCAGCACCGCCGCCGCAAGGATCAAGATCGCTAGCGACAGCATCGCCACCGCCCAGAAGGGATCGTTGCCATGGGGATGCACATGCGCGCCCTCATGCGCCGCCAACGGTGCGGCAAAGGTGGCGAGGGCGAATGTCAGTTTCTTCATCTCGATCTCCTTGATCTATCACGGTGGACCGGGCGGCCTCAGGCCAGCCCCAGAATCTCACGCGCCTGCTGCGCGGTGGCGACGGGGCGACCGGCCTCTGCGCAGATCTCGGCCGCGCGGGTCACGAGGGCGGCATTGGAGGGGGCGAGGGTCTGTTTGTCCAGCCGGATATTATCCTCCAGCCCCGTGCGCAGATGGCCCCCCGCGGCGGCACACCATGCGTTCAACTCGGCCTGATGCTGCCCGATCCCGGCGGCGCACCACGGGATATCGCCGAAGAGCCGTTTGACGGTTTTGATATAGAAATCAAAAACCTCCCGATCCGCTGGCATGGCGTTTTTTACGCCCATGACGAATTGGATATAGGGCCGGGCCGGGATCTTGCCCGCTTCGGCCATCGCCTTGGCCTGTAGGATGTGGCTGAGATCAAAGACTTCGATCTCGGGCAGCACGCTATAGGTCATCATCTCTTCCGCCAGCCAATCGACAAGCTCGGGCGGGTTCTCATAGACGCGGTTGGGAAAGTTGTTCGACCCCACCGAAAGCGAGGCCATGTCGGGCCGCAGCGGCAGCATCCCGCCCCGGTTCTTGCCCGCGCCCGAACGCCCGCCGGTCGAGAATTGCACGATCATGCCGGGGCAGTGTTCCCGCAGCCCCTCTTGCAGCCGCGCAAAACGGTCGGGGTCCGCCGTGGGGGTGCCATCGGCGGTGCGCACATGGGCATGGCAGATCGTCGCCCCGGCCTCGAACGCGGCATGGGTGCTTTCGATCTGCTCGCTAATGTCGATCGGCACCGCCGGGTTGTCGGCCTTGGTCGGCAGCGATCCGGTGATGGCCACGCAGATGATGGCTGGGTTATCGGTCATGGGTGTCCTCGGCTTTCTGGAAAATCAATCGGCGCTGTCGCGGGCAAGGGCGATGACACGGCGGAGGGCTCCCTCCGTCGGGCCTGAGCTCTCCCCCTCGGGCCAGTCGTAGAACCCCTTGCCGCTGCGCTTGCCAAGATGCCCCCGCTCGACCAATGCGGTGAGACTGGGCGAAGGGTCGTGCCGGTCGCAAAGGTCTGGGTAGAGGTATTCGGCGATGCTCAGATGGGTGCCCAGCCCGTTCAGATCGCGCTGGCGGAACGGGCCGGAAAGCGCCATGCGCACGCCGACGGACCATTGCACGATCTCGTCGATCTCCGCCGGGCTGGCGACCCCTTGGTCCACCAAATGCAGACATTCGCGCATGATGGCATGCTGAATGCGATTGGCCACGAAACCGGGCGGCGCGTGATCCAGCCGCACGGGACGCCGCTCCAACCCGCGCAGCAGGGTCATGACCTCGGCGCAAAGCCCCTCGGGCGCGTCCGGGCTAGCGACGACTTCGACGGCGGGGATCACATCGCCGGGGTTGAAGAAATGCGTGATCACGGCGCGTTCGGGCCGAGCCATATCCGTCGTCATCTCTTCCAACCTCAGGCCAGAGGTGTTGGACAAGATCGGCGCACCCTCCGGCACGGCCCCCTCCAAAGCGGCGAGCACACGGCGTTTCAGCGCGAGGTCTTCCGGCACGCATTCCAATGCAACATCGGCCTGCCCTGCCTCCTCCAACGCGGTGCAGGCGGTCGACCCCGGGACCGTGGCCAAAAATGCCTCACGGGCGGCCTCGGTCGGGTCGACCGCTTGGACCGTCCAGCCGTGCTGGCCAAAGAGCCTGCCGATGGATTGGCCCATCGTGCCCGCCCCCACGATGATGATGCCTTTGGCCATGTGATCCCCCTCCCGGATATCAGTTGTTTACTTATCACCAGAGCGTAGTGATAAGTAAACAGCGAATAGGAAAAAGGATGCCGCCCCGTGACCCAAGACCCCTCTCCGCGCCATGCGCTCGTCACCGGCGGGGCGCGCAACATCGGCCTTGGCATCGCGCGCAGGCTGCGTGAGGACGGCTGGCGTGTCTTCGTGCTGGATATCGAAGAACCGGAAGAGCCCGCGCTTCGGGCGGATGCGCAGCGGGTGGATCTGACGGACATCGGGGCGACCACGGCTGCCCTCCAACGCATCCTCGCGCAGGGGCCGGTCACCTGTCTGGTCAATAACGTCGGCATCGTGAAACCTGCATCTTTCGACGCTGTCGCCCTCGACGATTTCGACCCCATCATGCATCTGAACCTGCGCCCCAGCATTCTGGCCGCGAAACTGGTCGTGCCGGGGATGCGCGCGGCGGGGGCTGGGCGGATCGTGATGAACACCAGCCGCGTGACCAAGGGCAAGATCGACCGCACGCTCTATTCCGCGAGCAAGGGCGCGATCCAGTCAATGGCGCGGACTTGGGCGCTGGAACTGGCGCGCGACGGGATCACCGTGAACTGCGTCGCCCCCGGCCCCATCGCCACCACCGCCTTTTGGGAGAACAACCCGGAAGACGCGCCGGAAACCCGCGCCATTGTCGATGCGGTGCCGATGGGCCGGATGGGAACACCTGAAGACGTGGCGCAGGCGGTGTCCTTCTTTGCCGATCCGCGCAGTGGCTTTATCACTGGGCAGACGGTCTTTGTCTGTGGTGGCACGGCGGTCGGGTAATCAGCCCTCGGGCTCTAGGGCCTCAAGCAGCCGGCGCAGAACCGGATTGCGCGCATTGCGCAGATAGGCCAGCCCGATCCGGCTTTGCACTTTGGCGTCGCGGATCGGCAGGAAGGACACGCCCGCATCCTTCATCCGCGCGGCGGAGGCGGGGACGAAAGCCACCCCGAGACCCGCCGAGACGAAATTCACGATGGCGGTGAACTGCGGCGCGCGATGGGCCACGCGGGGGGCGAAACCGGCATCGGCGCAGAGTTGATAGGCGCAGGCGGCAAAGCCCATGTCGGGGCCAAGGTGGCTGAAGATAAAACTCTCCTCGCGCAGCGCCGCCATGGCAACGGAGGGCACCTCGGCAAGGCGGTGATCGGGCGGCACGGCCAGCAGGATATCCTCGGTATGAACCGCGCGGGTGGCCAAATCCTCTGGCACGCCGGAAAGCGGCAGGCGCACGAAACCCGCGTCGAGCCTGCCCGCCACGATCTCGGCGATTTGCAGGTCCATATCCAACTCCCGCAGGATCAGATCCACCTCTGCCGCGCCCGCGCGCAATTCGCGCAGGAGCCGCCCGAGGATCCCCGCGTAGGAGGCCGAGCCGACATAGGCCAATTCGATCCGCCCGCGCTGACCGTTGCGCGCCGCTTCGGCCAATGCCTCGACCCGCCGGGCCTGTTGCAGCAGCGCGCGGGCCTCGGGCAGCAGCGACTTGCCGAAGTCGGTCAGCATCACCCGGCGGCGGTTGCGGTCAAAGAGAAGCTCACCGCCAAAGGCGGTTTCGAGATGTTTGAGCTGCTGTGTCAGCGCCGGCTGCGCCACGCCGAGCGCGGCCGCCGCTTGACCGAAATGCAGCGTTTCCGCGATGGCGACGAAGACCTCATACTGGCGCAACGTGGCGGTGAGTGGCGTTTCCATGCGGCCCCCTGAACTGACGTCAGAGGGTTTTCACACGCGCGCCGGTGATAAGCAAGTTAGATCACCGGCCCCTACACCTCCGCCGCGCGCGCGCGGCTGCGGCGGGCGTGCAGGGTCTCGGCCTCAGCCAGATCGTCGCTTTCGACCTTTACCGTCTCATGCCCACCGGGGCGCTGCGCACGCTTGCGCCGAAGCGGGCCGCTGTCATCGCTTTCCCGCGGAAGGATCAGCCGGTCGACAAGACTGCGGCGGAGGCCGAGGGTCGAGGTCAGATCGAAGACCCGGGCCGCGACCGCCTCAGCCTCTTGCGGCTGGACCAGCAACTCAAGCCGCGTGACGGGGCGGGATTTCTTGCCCTGCCCGCTGAACATCATGAGATCGACCACGCCCTCCATCTCGCGCAACCGATCCACCGCCGCGCCCAGTTCTTCGCCCGTCATGTCGTCGATATCGCAGGCGAATTGCACAAGACTGTCCTGCGCGATCCCCGCCGTGGCGGTGTCAAAAACGCTGACCCGCAGGATATTCGGCAGGCCTTTCATCACCCGCATCCCCGCGCCCGATCCGGTACAGCGCAGCCGCCCCGGTGGACGGCTGGCGATGGGGCTACCGCCGGTGAGATGGGCAAGGATCGCGGCCCCCGTGGGCGTCACCCGCTCGCCCGGCACGCCGTCGTCATGCCAGTCATAGCCTTGCAAGATCAGCGCCGTGGCGGGCGCGGGCACCGGCAGTTTGCCATGCGCCGTCTCGACCAACCCACCGCCGAGGGGCAGTGCTGCTAGCGAGACGGTCGCTCCCGCCAGCGCGGCGCAGATGCTGCCCGCGGCGGTGACATCCATCAGCGCGTCCCAATCCGCGATCTCGTGAAAATGCACCCGGTCGATGGGGATATCATGCACCTGCGCTTCGGCCTCGGCAATCCGGTGAAGGATCGCGCAGGCGGCCTCCGCCGTGCCCTCGGACAGCGGTGCGTTTTCCAGCAAGTTGCGCATGACGCGATAGGTCGTCTCGGCCCCGTGCCGCCTGCCCGCGTCGGGTGCTGTCAGCACCAGTTCAAACCGCCGCGACGTGATGCCCGAGGCGACATGTTCACTCAGTTCCGCATGGCCCACCTCGGCGGGGAGCACGGCGGCGACATCGGCCAAGGCGCGCTCGGCCAGATCGGGGAAGGCATGGAGCATCGCTGCGATGAACATATCCCCCGCCGCTCCGCCAACGGGGTCGAGGTGTAGGTGAAGCCCCTGCCCCTGCATCAATGCCCCTCCGGCCAAGGGTTGCGCAGCAGGCCGCCGTCGAACTGCATCTCTTGCAGATCGCCAATCACCTCCAGCCCCGGACGGTCGCGCAGTTCCGGCAGCATCGCCTCGGAGGCATAGAGATACTCAAGCTTCAACGTGTTGGGGATGCGCAGCAGCCGGACCTTGGTGATATCCTCGGCCCCGCAGGTCTTGACCGCCGTCTGAATCGCGGTGCGGTCGCAGGGCATGACCATCGGGATTTTCGACTGTTTTAGCACCTGCGAGGTGATGGCATTGGCGTAGACCGCCTCGCGGTCAAAATCCTGCTCCAACCGCTGCGTGATCACATCCGCCCGCGCCGCGCCATTGCCGTTGCCATTGCTGCGCGGCGACAGGCCAAGCGCCACCAGCCGCGAGATATGCAGATGGACCTGCATCTTCTCGCTCGAAAACCGATGGGTGATATTGGGGTCCATCCCGGTGCCTGAGAACTCCTTGCCGATCTCATCCACCACCAGCACATCCAGATCGCCCGAGGCCGAAGGCGCATCCAGCGGCCCCAGCGGCAGACGGGGCATGTTGCGCATCGCCTCTTGCAGATAGGGCGCTTCCGCCTCCAACATCCCGTCGCTGTCAAGCGCCACGACCTGCGCCAGCCCGTCATAGGCATTCTCAATCGTGCCGATCCCGAAAAGCACCTTGCAACGTTCCAGCTTCATGCGCGCCATTTTGGCCACGAAGATGCCGACGTTGTCGATCCCGCGCGAATGGCAGGTTTCGGCCCCCGATTGCTTGCCCAACCCGATTGAGAGCATCTTGGCCAGCCCGCTTTCGTTCGGCGCGCGGAAGGAGGTATGCGGCTTGATCCGGTTGAACAGGATGATCCCATCGGCGGCATTGGCGTGGCGGTCCATCCGCACCGACATGCCGTTGTCGAGCACGCCGATCTCATCGGTTTCCATCGACGAGCGGATTTCGCAACCGAGGCTCTCTTCGGTCACGCCCAGTTTCGCCAGCAGCGCGGTTTGCCCCTCTGCGGTGGCGCCGCCGTGGCTGCCCATGGCGGGCACGACGAAGGGATGCGCCCCGCGCGCGCGGACCTCGGCCACGATGGCTGCCAGCAGTTCCGGCAGGTTCGCCAGCCCGCGGCTGCCTGCGGTGATGGCGATGGACATGCCCGGCTTGATCTTGCCCGCGCAATCGGCCTGCATCGCCTCTGCCACGGCGGCGCGCGGGTCGTCGATTTGGGTCGCGGCAAAGGTCTGACGGCAAAGCGCCATGCGCGGCAGCGGCGTATCCTCGACCAGTTTCACATAGTTCGGTTTCATCTGCGTTGTCCCCTTCGACATCTGTTACCCCGTGACCCCAATCGGCCAAGGCGCGAATTCCTCTTCGCCCACGCCAAGCGCTTCGGATTTGCTTTGCTCCCCCGAGGCGATGGCCAGGATACGCTTGAAGATCGTTTGCCCCAATTCCTCTAGGCTCTGCGCGCCGTCGATCACGGTGCCACAGTTGATGTCCATATCGTCCTGCATCTTGGTGAACATCGGCGTATTGGAGGCGAGCTTGATCGTCGGTGAGGGGTAAGAGCCAAAGCAAGACCCGCGCCCGGTGGTAAAGCAGATCAGGTTCGCGCCCCCCGCGATCTGCCCGGTGGCCGAGACGGGATCGAAGCCGGGCGTATCCATGAAGACCAGCCCCCTTTGCGTCACGGGTTCGGCATAGCGGTAGACCTCCATCAGCCCCGTGCTGCCGCTTTTCTTGGCCCCGCCGAGCGATTTTTCCAGCACATTTGCCAGCCCGCCTGCCTGATTGCCGGGGCTGACCACGCCGTTGATCTGCGTGTCGCGGCCCTTGGTATAGTCCAGCCACCAATCCATGCGTTCGACCAGCTTGCGCCCCACCGCTTCACTGCAGGCGCGCCGGGTCAGCAGGTGTTCGACGCCAAAAATCTCGGGCGTTTCCGAAAGGATCGCCGTGCCGCCGTTGCGCACGAGGATATCCGCCGCCGCCCCCAGACCGGGGTTGGCCGAAAGCCCCGAAAGCCCGTCCGACCCGCCGCATTGCATCCCGATGGTGATATGTTCCGCCGAACAGGGCACACGCCGGACGGCATTGGCCTGATCCAGCATCTCGCGCACCGCTTCTTTGCCTTCGGCAATCGCGCGGGCCGTGCCGCCGACATGTTGCATGGTGACGCAGCGCAGCATCTTGCCCTCGGCCAACCCCTCCTCTTGAAAGAACTGGGCGAGGTTGTTGCGCTCACAACCCAGCGACAGGACCACGGCCCCGGCCAGATTGGGGTGGCGGATATAGCCCGAGAGCGTGCGGCGCAGCAGGTCCATCGGCTCGCCCGTAAGCTCCATCCCGCAGCCGGATTCGTGGATGAAGGGGATCACCCCGTCGACGTTCTCCCATGCCTCCATCCGCTCTTCGTCGAAGTAATTGGCGATCTTGCGCGCCACGGTGGCCGAGCAATTCACGGTGACGAAAAGCCCGATGTAGTTGCGCGTGCCCACCCGGCCATTCGCGCGGCGGATGCCCATGAACTGCGCGCGCTCTTGCGGTGGCAGCAGCTTGGTCGGGGTATAATCGCGGGCAAAGGCATAGTCTTTGTCGACCGCGTCGAACTTGATGTTATGGCTGTGCAGCCAATCGCCTGCGGCGATCTCATCTGCCGCATAGCCGATCACCGTGTCGAATTTTAGGATCGGCGCGCCGCGTTGGATCGGGCGGATCGCGATCTTGTGACCTTGGGGCGTATCATGGTTGGCACGCAGCCCGTCTTGCGGCAATACCGCGCCACGGGGAACCGCCGCGGTTGCCACGACCACGTTATCCGTCGGTGACAGCAGCATCACCTTTGCGCGTCTGTCCTCTTGCATGGTCTGGCTGTCCATCGGATGCTCCCCCTCCCTCGGGTGTCGAAAAAACCGCTTCGGTAAGATGTCATTAACTGATATATTAGATTTAACAGCTATGGAAGAGCCCGCATGACCGCATCGAAGAAACCCGCCGCGCAGAGCGCACAGACCCTTGCCAAAAGCATCCTTGGCGGTGGGGCCGACTTGGGACTGTTCGAGGGCGGGCCGACGGGGCGCGGGGTTTACGCCACGCTGCGCGATCAGATCGTAAGGCTCGACCTGCCGCCCGGCACGCCGCTGTTGCGTGCCGAACTGGCCGAAACCCATGGCGTCAGCCTGACGCCGCTGCGCGACGCGTTACAACAGCTTGCGAAAGAGGGGCTGGTCAAAATCTACCCCCAGTCGCGCACATTGGTCACGCCGATCGACATGTCGGCGATCCGCGAGGCGCAGTTCATGCGCATCGCGCTGGAAACCGAAGTCGTGCGCCGTTTGGCCGATGAGATCGCGCCCGAAGCCCTAACCCGTCTGCGCAGCATCGTCGCCTTGCAAAGCAGCATTTCGGACCAGCCCGGCGATGTGCCGACCTTTCAAGAGCTGGACGAAGTATTTCACCAGACCCTTTTCGTGGCGGCGGGTCATGTGCAGAGCCAGCGCATCATGCGCAGCCATGCGGGCCATTTGGAACGCCTGCGCCGCCTGCATCTGGACGACATTGATGAGGCGGGACGCATTCTGAACAACAAGGACGTGATCGGCGGCCACAGCCGCATCCTCGACGGGATCGAAGCGGGCGATGCGCCTGCGGCGATGGAGGCACTGCGCCAGCACCTACAACGCACCGTCGACCGGATGACCGAAAAACGGGCGGCTTTCCCGGAGTATTTCACCCCGGAAAAGCCCTAACTCAGCGGTTGTTGGCCTTGCGCCACGCGGCGAACTTATCAAGGTTCTCTTGCTTGGTGCCGGGGTAAAGCCCGATGATCCCGGCGCCATCCTTGACCTGCTCCACCACGAAATCCTCATAGGCGGTCATCTCGACGGCCTCTTCAGCCACCTCTTCGGCGATATCCGCGGGGATGATGATCACGCAGTCGTCGTCGCCCACCACGATATCACCGGGAAAGACCGGGGCATCGCCGCAGCCCACGGGGCAGTTGATCTCAATCGCCTCATGCAGCGTCAGGTTCGTGGGGCTGGAGGGCCGCGCGTGATAGGCGGGGATCTCAAGCGCGCCGATGGTCGCCGCATCGCGCAGGCCCCCGTCGGTCACCACACCCGCCGCGCCGCGCATCATCAGCCGGGTGATCAGGATGTCACCGGCGCTGGCGGCGCGGGCATCCTTGCGGCTGTCCATCACCAACACATGGCCCTCCGGGCAGGTCTCGATCGCGACGCGCTGCGGATGTTCGGGATTGCGGAATTCGACCAGTTGGTTGCGGTCTTCGCGGGCGGGCATATAGCGCAGGGTGAAGGCCGGTCCGACCATGTTGCGCCCCTTGGCGGCAACCGGACCGACCCCCTGCACCACCTGATTGCGCAGCCCGCGCTTATACAGCGCCGTCGCCAATGTCGCGACCGAGACCGCTTGGAGTTTCTCGCTTAGTTCGGGGCTCATGCCGCCTCTCCCTTCAGTTGATTGTCTTTCACGAATTGATCCAACACCGCCTGCTGCTGTTCCGTCAGCGGCCATGCGGAAGGCGGGCGCGTGGGGCCGCAATCCTGTCCGATGGCCATAAGGGCGGCTTTGACGCCGGTGACATTGGTGCCGTTATGCTCTTCCGCGCGGATGTCCTCAAAGGCGCGCATCCCGGCGATGAGGCGGTTCGCTTCGCCGTAGTCGCCTGCGTCGAGTGCCGCGTGGATGGCGACCGAGCGCTCGGGCCAGACGTTGATGAGGCCCGAGGTGAAGCCCCGCGCCCCCACGGCATAGAGCGGCGGCGCCCAGACCTCGGCCAAACCGCCGACCCAGACGATGTCTTTCGGCGCGGCTTCGATCGCGCGGGCAAGTTTCAACGGGTTCGGCGTGGCCCATTTGACGCCCTTCACCCCGTCGACCTCGCACAGCCGCGCAATGCCCTCGGGCCCCATCGCATCGTTGCGCAGGTACAGCATCACCGGCAGCCCGCCCGAGGCATCCCGCACCGCGCGCACATAATCGACCGTGCCACGGGGGGAGACGAAGGGATCCGGCGGTTGGTGGATCATCAGCGCATCCGCCCCCGCCTCGGCGCTTGCTTTGGCCAGCGCACAGGCATCGCGAATGCCGCGCCCGACCCCCGCGAGCAGCGGCGCGCGGCCATCGACCATCTGCGCCACCTCGCGCACCATGGTGCAGGCCTCGTCATTGGTCAGCGCGTAGTATTCGCCGGTATTGCCGTTCACCACCGGGATATGCACCCCGGCGGCAAGCGCGCGGTCAATGATCGGCGCCAGCTTGCGCGGCGCGATCTCTCCGCCCGCGTCATAGGGGGTCACGAGGATGCCCGAGATGCCGGTAAGCGCTTTCGAAAGATCATGTGTCATTGCCAGCCCCTCTCAGAAGATATCCGGCTCGCCCGCCGCTTGGCCGAAGCCCGCGGTAAGGTAGTCGAAGTCGCAGCCCTGATCGGCCTGCCCCACATGGCGCTGGAACATATAGCCCCACCCCCGCTCGAACCGTGGCTCGGGCGCTTTCCACGCGGCGCGGCGGGCGGCGAGTTCGTCCTCCTCCACCAGCATGTCGAGGGTGCGGGCCTCAAGATCCATGCGCACGATGTCCCCCGTCTTCAGCAGCGCCAGCGGCCCGCCCACGAAAGACTCCGGCGCGACATGCAGGATGCAAGCGCCGTAAGAGGTGCCCGACATCCGCGCATCCGAGATCCGCAGCATGTCGCGGTGCCCCTGTTTCAGCAGCGCCTTGGGCATCGGAAGCATCCCCCATTCCGGCATCCCCGGCCCGCCCTGCGGCCCTGCGTTGCGCAGCACCAGCACATGGTCGGGCGTCACATCGAGGTTTTCGTCGTCGATGGCGGCCTTCATCTCGGGGTAGCTGTCAAAGACCAACGCCGGGCCTTCGTGGTGGTGGAACTTCGGATCGCAGGCCGCCGGTTTGATCACCGCGCCATTGGGGCAGAGGTTGCCCTTGAGCACGGCAAGCGAGCCTTCTTTATAGACCGGGTTCGACAGGGGCCGGATCACGTCGTCATTATAGACAGGCGCATTCGCGATCCCCTCCTCCAGCGGTTTGCCGGTGCAGGTGATGGCCGACCGGTCAAGCTTGTCGCCCAACTGGTCCATCAGCGCCCGCAGACCGCCCGCAAAATAGAAATCCTCCATCAGGTATTCGCTGCTGCCCAAGGGGCGGATATTGGCGATCAGGGGTGTGGTGCGGCCCAGAGCGTCCAGATCGCTCAGCTCTAGCGCCACACCGGCGCGGCGCGCCATCGCTAGTAGATGCACCACCGCATTGGTCGAACAGCCCGTTGCCATGGCCACCGTCGCCGCGTTTTGCACGGCGGCGGGGGTGATGATCTTGTCCGGCGTCAGGTCCTCCCAAACCATATCGACAATGCGCCGCCCGCAAGAGGCGCTCATCCGTTTGTGGCCCGCATCGGCAGCGGGGATCGAGGTCGCCCCCGGCAGGGTCAGCCCCATCGCCTCGGCAATCGCGGTCATGGTGGAGGCGGTGCCCATCGTCATGCAATGCCCGTAGGACCGCGCAATGCCGCCTTCGACGCCGACCCATTCCTCGGCCGAGATCGTGCCCGCGCGGCGTTCGTCCCAGAACTTCCAGGCGTCCGAGCCAGAGCCAAGCGCCCGGCCCGCGTAATTGCCCCGCAGCATCGGCCCCGCGGGCAAGAAGATGAACGGCACGCCTGCGCTGATCGCCCCCATGGTCAGACCGGGCGTGGATTTGTCACAGCCGCCCATAAGCACCACACCATCGAGCGGGTGCGAGCGGATCGTCTCCTCGGTCTCCATCGCGATCATATTGCGGTAGAGCATCGAAGTCGGCTTGGTGAAGCTCTCGTCGATCGAGATCGTCGGAATCTCAAGCCCCAGCCCCCCGGCCTGCGCGATTCCCTTCTTCACGTCCTCCGCACGGTCACGAAAATGAAGGTGGCAGGGGTTCATCTCGGACCAAGTGTTCAGGATGCCGATCACCGGGCGGCCTTCCCAATCCTCGGGGCCCAGACCCATCTGCATCATGCGCGACCGATGGCCAAAGCTGCGCAGATCGTCGGGGGCGAACCAGCGCGCGCTGCGCAGCTGATCGGCGGTTTTCTTGGTCTCGGTCATGGATTCCTCGCCAGCTAAAACATCATCACAAAAAGGTTGGAAAACACATCTTGCTCGAACTGATATATTACCGTATCACCCCAATTGTCGATACCATTTGAGGGAGGAGCCGCGAAAATGTCGGGAAAACCACTGAAACAAACGCTCCGCCCCGGCAGCCGCCTGCCGGGCTTTTGGCTCTCGCTTTGCTCTCCTACGGTGACCGAGATCGCGGCGGGCAGCGGGGTCGACTGGCTGCTGCTCGATATGGAACATGCGCCGAACGACCTGAGCCAAATCACCGACCATCTGCGCGCGGCAGGCAGTGCCAATCCCGATGCGCAGATGATCGTGCGCATGCCATCCTCGGACCAGACGATGACCAAACGGCTGCTGGATATCGGCGTGCGCAACCTGATGTTCCCGATGATCCAGACTGCCGAGGCCGCCCGCCAAGCCGTATCATGGACCCGCTACCCGCCCGAAGGGCTGCGCGGCATCTCGGCCACGATCCGCGCCAATGATTACGCGCGGCAAACCGATTACCTCAGCACCTATGCAGAGGCGCAATGCGTGATCGTGCAGGTCGAAACCCCCGAAGCGGTGGCCGAAATCCCCACCATCGCCGCCGTGCCGGGGGTCGATGCGATCTTTATCGGGCCGGGGGATCTCTCCTCCGCGATGGGTCATACCGGCAACCCGATGCACCCCGATGTCCAAGAGAAGATCCGTGAGGCGGTCGAGGCCATTCATGCCGCCGGGCTGCCTGCGGGCATCCTCGGCTATGGTGCCGATCTTGCGCAACGGTACTTTGATGAGGGTATCGAATTCGTCGCCATCGCTGGCGACGCTTGGCTGCTCACGCGGCAGATGGATGCGCTGGTGCAGACCATGGCGCAGCCCTCCCCCACTTTGACACAGCAAACCCATAAGGATTGATCATGACCGCGGACAACAAGAGATTTCACCCCCACGGCAAGCATCTGATCGCCGGCGAATGGGTCGGCGGCGGAGAGACCTTCGCCAATTCCCCCGCCACCGGCGAAAGCGACCAATTCCAAAGCGGCACCCCGGCCCATGTCGACCGGGCCTGCCAAGCGGCGGAGGAGGCCTTTTGGTCCTACGCCTATGCCAGCCGCGAGACCCGCGCCGCCTTCCTCGACACCATCGCGGATGAGATGGAGGCCCGTGCCGAGACCATTACCGAGATCGGCACCCGCGAATCCGGCCTGCCCGAAGCCCGCCTTCAGGGCGAGCGTGGGCGGACAACCGGGCAGCTGCGCCTCTTTGCAGATCACATCCGCAAAGGCGCGCATCTGGACCGGCGCGTCGACGGCGCCCTGCCCGAACGCCAGCCGATGCCGCGCCCGGATATCCGCATGATCCAGCGCCCCATCGGCCCGGTCGCGGTCTTCGGCGCGTCGAACTTCCCGCTGGCCTTCTCCACCGCGGGCGGCGACACCGCCGCGGCGCTGGCGGCGGGCTGTCCGGTCGTGGTCAAGGGCCACTCCGCCCACCCCGGCACGGGGGAGATTGTGGCCGAAGCGATCCACGCGGCGATCCAGAAATGCGACATCCACCCCGGCGTCTTCTCCCTGATCCACGCCAATAGCCGCGAGGTGGGGCAGACGCTGGTGCAGCATCCATTGATCAAGGCCGTGGGCTTTACCGGATCGCTCGGCGGGGGGCGCGCGCTCTTTGATCTCTGCGCCCAACGCCCCGAGCCGATCCCCTTCTTTGGCGAGTTGGGATCGGTGAACCCGATGTTCGTTTTGGCCGATGCCGCCCGCAATCGGGGCGCTGAGATCGGCGCGGGCTGGGCCGGGTCGCTGACCATGGGCGCGGGGCAGTTCTGCACCAACCCCGGCATCGCGGTCGTGGCCAAAGGGGCCGAAGGCGACGCATTCGTCGCCGCCGCGAAAGAGGCGCTTGAGCAGGTCGGCCCGCAGGTCATGCTGACCGACGGCATTGCCAAAGCCTACCGCGATGGCAAGGAACGTTTCACCGGGCGCAACGCCGTCCGCGCGCTGGTCAGCAACGACAGCGAAGGCCGCGCCGCCCAGCCGAACCTGTTTGAAACCGACGCCGATACCTACCTGCAAGACCACGCGCTTGGGGAGGAGGTCTTTGGCCCCTTGGGTCTGGTGCTGCGGGTGTCCTCGGGCGATGAGATGCAAGAGCTTGCCAAACGGTTCGAGGGGCAATTGACCACGACGCTCCAGATGGACGAAGGCGACACCGACGCCGCCAAGGCGCTGATGCCCATTCTTGAGCGCAAGGCGGGCCGGGTGCTGGTGAACGGTTTCCCCACCGGGGTCGAGGTTTGTGACGCCATGGTGCATGGCGGCCCCTACCCGGCCTCTACCAACTTCGGCGCGACTTCCGTCGGCACCATGGCGATCCGGCGCTTCCTGCGGCCCGTATCCTACCAGAACCTGCCCGAGGCGCTATTGCCCGAAGACCTGCGCGGGGCTTCGGCATGAGCGGCGGGTTGATCGGCCCCGTCGCCGTGCTCGACGCGATGCCGCAGGACATGCAAGACAAGGTGCGCGGCTATGCCGAAGGGCTCGACCTGCGCTTTGCGGCCTCCTTCTCGGAAGCGGACTTTGCCGAAGCGGCAAAGGGGGCGGCCTATATCGTCCCACGCGGGCGGGGGCTTCCGGCTGAGGTCTTGCGGGGGGCCGATAGCGTGCGCCTCGTGCATCAATGGGGCACCGGGTATGACAAAATCCCCTTGGATGTCGCGCGCGAGATGGGTGTTCCGGTCGCGCGCAGCCCCGGGGTCAACGCGCCTACCATCGCGGATCTGACCATCGGCATGATGATCGCCGCGCTGCGCCGCATCCCGCTGCATTACAACAACACCCGCGCGGGCAAATGGATCGTGCCCGAGATCGTCCCCGGGGCGCGGGATCTCAGCAGTCAGAAGGTCGGGCTGATCGGCTTTGGCGCCATCGGGCAACTGGTCGCGAAACGGCTGACGGGCTTTGACTGCGAGGTGCTCTACTACCGCCGGTCGGGGCCCGCCGAAGGCACCAGCGCGCGCTATGCCGAACGTGATGAAATCCTTGAAACCTGCGATATCGTCAGCCTGCACATGCCGCTGACCGATGCGTCACACCACACCATTGACGCGGCGGCACTGGCGCGGATGAAATCGGATGCGCTTTTGGTGAACACCGGGCGCGGCGGGCTGATCGACGAAGCGGCCCTGATCGACACGTTGACCCACAAGCGTATCGCCGGGGCGGCATTGGATGTCTTTACCCAAGAACCGGTGGAGCCGGACAACCCGCTGCTGCGTCTCGATAATGTCCTGCCGCTGCCGCATATCGGCGGCCATAGTGAGGACAACCTCAAACGCATGGTCGGCCATTGGGCGGGCAACATCCGCGCCTTCCACGAAGGGCGCGGCATCGACGAGGCCTGCCTCGTGACCTGAAGGCACCCCCCGGCCTGACCCCTCAGGCCGGGGCGCGGCTTAACCCTCAAGCGGCACGGGCATCAGGATCTTGTTGGTCTGGCTCACCAAATACCCCGCCTCGGCGCTTTTCTTGAGATAGGCCTGCCACTCAGGATCCGCCGCCATCTGCGCCCGACGGGTGGCACGGTCGGCGGCGTCCTTATAGGCCCAGATATGCACGAAGGAATTCACGTCGCCCGTCTCGACCTGCGCATAGATCACCGGCTCGCCCAAGATGCGGCGCTGCGCCGGGAAGCCGAATTCGGCATAGAGCGCGAGGTGTTTCTTGATCGTGCCGGGGCGGCAACAATAGGTCCGGTGGTCGTAGATCATGGGGTGGTCTTTCTGCTTGCTTGGGTCATGCGATACCGGCGTGGTCGGTGATCCGGGCCCGCGCCTGCAAAAGGTGATAGGCCATCGACACGCCCGCGACTTCGCTGTCGCCCGCGCGGATCGCTTCGAGAATTTCCCGATGTTCGCTGATCACCACGTCGATCCGGGCTTGGGAGCCTTGACGGGTCAGTTTTTGCGCCACGTCGATCCCCTGTTCGATCGAACCGCGGGCGCAATCGAGCATCTGCACGAAGACCTCATTGCCCGAAGCCGCCGCGATGGCGCGGTGGAATTGGTAATCGGCGTCAAAGGACGGATCGCGCGCCTGCATCGATGTCTCCAGCGTCTGCAAGGCTGCCTCGATCCGGGCGATATCCTTGGGGCTGGCACGCTGCGCGGCCATGCGGGCGGTGGCCTTTTCGATCGTGATCCGCGCTTCCATCGCGCGCATCAGCCCGGCGACGGAACCCGCCGTGGCATATTCGATCAGCTTTTCCGAAGGCCGCCGCCGCACGAAGGTGCCCACGCCGCGCCGCGCTTCGACAAGCCCATCCTCTTGCAGCTTGCGCAGCGCCTCACGCACGACGGGCCGCGACACGCCAAAGGCGGTGGCGATCTGGTTTTCCGAAGGCAGCTTTTCCCCCTGCACCAGCTTGTTCGACACGATCTGCTCAAGAACCTGCCCGTAGAGCTGGTCGGCCAAGGTCTGGCGTTTCTTGATCTTCAGTTTCGGTGCTGTCACCGGCTACCCTCCCGCCGCGGCGCGGCGCATCATATTGGCCAGCCGCAGCGCCGATGTTGCAGCCCCATAGCCGTTGTCGATGTTCACCACCGTCACCCCCGGCGCGCAGCTGGCGAGTACCGAATCAAGCGCGACCCTCCCGCCGCGGGCGACACCATAGCCCACGGAGGTCGGCACACCAATGACCACCCCCGGCACCAGCCCGGCCACGACCGAGGGCAGCGCCGCGTCCATCCCGGCAAAGACGATCACCACATCCATATCGCGCAGCAACTCTTCCCGCGCGAGCAGACGCCACAGCCCGGCGACGCCCACGTCCGAAACCTCGGTCGCCGCCATTCCGCCATAGGCCAGCGTGCGCCGCGCCTCGGCCATGGGGGCATAATCAGAGGTGCCCGCACTGACGAGAGCGATGCGCGGGGTGCTGGCCAAAGGCCCGATCTCTCCCAAAATGGCGGTGCGCGAGGCGGTGCAGTAATCGACCCGTTGCGCCGCGTCGGCGGGCAGCGCGGCGAACTGCTCTGCCGTCAGCCGGGTCAGCAACAGCCGCCGCTCCTCTGCCGCCGCATCGCCGATGATCGCGGCGATCTGCGCCACGGATTTATGCTCGCAAAGCACGGCCTCTTCGATGCCGATACGCCCCCCGCGGCCCCGATCAAAGGTCACGTCTGGATGCCCGTCGGGGCCGGTCTTAGTGATGGACAAATGCACTTCCTTTTGAATAGGCCCGCAGATCAACCGCGCGCCCGTCATCCGTGGCCCGCCGAACCTGCGTCAATATCGCTGCACGTTTCTGGGCGGAGAGGTCTTCATAGACAAGCGCATCAAGCTCGACCACCCAGCCCCCGCGCAGGCGTCGGCAGCGCAGGGTGATATTGCCCATGACCTCACGCAGCAGGGTCTCTACCCGGTCGATCACCGCCAGATCCGCAGGCTCCACCCGCAGACCGGTCTCGATCCGGCTGGCCAAACAGGGGGCGGCTGGCAGTTCAGCCAGATCTCCCAACCCGAGCGCGCGGGCCAAGGCGCGCACATCCGACTTGGACATCTGCGCCTCGACGAAAGGGTGCAGCACGCCGTGTTCCGCCGCGGCTTGCAGGCCGGGACGGTAGTCCGACAGATCATCGGTATTGGTGCCCGCCGCCACCAGCGGCCCCATGCGCGCCAAAGTGCCATAGAGGTTCGACTTGCAGAAATAACAGCGATTGACCGGGTTGGCGCGATAGGCGGGATCGGCGAACTCCCCCGCGTCAACCAGCTTCAGCGGCAGGCCCCAAGTGGTGGCGAAATCCTTCGCCCGCGCGGTCGCCGCCGCCGGAACGGCGGGTGAGACCGCATGGCAAAGCGTCACGCCCGCCGCGCCGCGCACCTTGGCCGCAGCAGCCGAGAGCGTCAGGCTGTCGATCCCCCCGCTGAGCGCGATGGTCAGTGAGCTGGGCCGCGCGAGGGCGGCATGGAGGGCGGCAGGAATGGTCACTCTGCCAGCCCGTCCTCAGTCTTGAGCTGTGCCAAAAGCCGCCCGCTCGACATCTGGAGGTGGTCGCGCATCCGCCGGCGGGCGCGTTCCGCGTCACCTTCAGCGATAGAGGCGGCGATGTCGTAGTGCTCCTGTATCGCATCGCGGCTTTCGCCCCCGCGTTTCAACGCCTGCAACCGTCCGGCCAGCATCGTCTCGCGCAGGCTGGCAACAAGATAGTTAAACAGGCTAAGGTAGTAGCTGTTGCCCGTCGCCTCGCAGACCGCGCGGTGAAAGCCGAGGTCGGCACTGACCCCCGCCGCGACCGCAGGACCGCCGATCTGGTTGCTTTCATCATAGGCCGCAGCGGCACGCTCGATCTCCGCGCGGGCCTCGGGCGTGGCGCGGGCGGCGGCGATGGCGGCGGCTTCGATTTCAAGCCCCATGCGCAGCTCTAGGATCTGCTCAAGCTTGCGCTGGCTTTCCATATCGCGCTCAGGAATGGCAAAGCCCTGACGGGGCCGATCGCTGGCGACGAAGGCCCCCCGACCCTGACGGCTCGACAACATGCCTTCGGCCTTGAGGCGCGAGACCGCTTCGCGGATCACTGTGCGGCTCACGTCGAAATCGCTCGCTAGTGTGGTTTCGGAGGGCAGCACATCGCCCACGTTCCACACGCCATTCACCACGTTGTGGCGCAGTACCTCGGTCACCTGATCGCTTAGCGTGGCACCATCGACGAGGGGCGCGGTCGCCTGAAGATTTGCAGCCATAATAACAACTTCCTTTCGCCGATTGGACCACCTGTATGACAAGCTGTCAATAATCAGAAGGTAGGGTCATTCCGAGCATTACAACCAGAATACAACATTACAAGTAAGATGAAATCCCCGTAAATTTGTATTTTTAATTGACAGGCTAAAGATTCCCCCGCAGTCTGCGGATCACGGCAAGAGGATGTCAGGGGGGAGCCCGGAACCCATCCAGTAGCTGCCGACACACAGTCAAAACTCGGGAGGAGTTTCTATGTCACCGTTCTTCAAATCGATCCGCCGCACCACAGCGGCCACCATCCTTTTCGCCGTCGCAGGCGCCGCCGCCCATGCGCAGAGCTTTGTCATGGCGACCGGCCAGCAGGGCGGGTCGTGGTATCCCGTGGGCGGCGCGATCAAGGCGATTGTGGAGCGTGAGAACCCCGATATGGACATTACTGTCACGCCGGGCGCGGGCGTGTCGAATGTGGTCGGCGTGGATGCGGGCCGCTTCGGCATCGCCTTCGCCAACTCGATCTCGACCGTGGACAGCCTTTCGGGCAAAAAGCCGTTCCGCAAGGCCACGACCAATGTCTGTAACCTTGGCATTCTTTATCCGCAGTATTTCCAGATCGTCGCGCTTGAAGATTCCGGCATCAAGACCATTGCCGACATGAAGGGCAAACGCCTGACCACACAGCAGCTTGGCAACACTGGCGAATTCCTGACGCGCGAGCTTTTGTCGACTGCGGACATGACCTTTGACGACCTCGACAGCGTCGCCAACACGTCCTATTCCGACTCTGCTTCGCAGATGAAAGACGGTCAGGCCGATTTCTTCACACTGGGGTCGTCCCTGCCAACCGGCTCGGTCATGGATCTGGCCTCCTCGCGCAAAATCCGCCTGATCGACGTGGATGAAGAGACCTTTGCCCACTTCAAAGACAAAAACGCCGCCTTCCAGCGCCGCGAAGTCAAGGCGGGCGCCTACCCCGGTTTCGATGAAACCGTGCACGCGATCAGCTATGACACCCATATGGTCGCGCCCTGCGACTATGACGGTGAGATCGTCAAATCCGTGCTCGCCGCGATTGCCGACAACAACGACAGCTTCGCCGCAATCAGCAAATCTATGGCGAACCTGACGGTTGAGGAAATGGCCACCGACATCGGCGTGCCCTTCCACCCCGCCGCGAAAGAGTTCTACGCAGAGCGTGGCGTCTCGGGGATGTAATCCACCCCTGACGAGAAACGGGTCGGCCGGAGCCCTGCGCTCCGCCCGGCCCACATCCCCATAGGCCCCGCCGCCCGCGCATCACCCGCGCCGCCGCGCGAGGGCTGCCTTCCACTCTAGACGCGAGAACCCCCATGCAACTGTCGATCCTTCTGGATAAGATGCCCCTGATTACCCGCATAGCAAGGCTGATCCTGGTCGGCATGGCTGTGTGGCATCTCTACGTCGCCTTCGTCGGCCCGCCCAACCCCTATATCATGCGCGGCGTGCACGTCGCTTTGGCGCTTTTGCTGATCTTCCTGACCGTCAACCGCAAGGGGCTGCGCAATGATGTGCCGCGCTGGTATGACGTGGTGCTCGGGTTGGTCGCCTTGGGCGCGGCGCTCTATCCGTCCTTCAACCTCAATTACATCACGCAACGCTTCCTCTATGTCGACCCGCTGATGCCGATGGACATCGTGGTGGGGATCACGCTGGTCGTCCTGTTGCTTGAGGCCACGCGCCGGATGCTGGGGCCGATGCTGCCGATCACGGCGCTGCTGTTTCTCGGCTACGGCCTCGCCTTCACCTCGACCCTGCCCTCGGTGATCCTTGAACAGTTGTTCATGACGCCCGAAGGCATCTTCGGCATCCCGATCGCGGTTTCCGCGACCTATATGGTGCTTTTCATCCTCTTCGGTTCCTTGGTCGAGCGGATGGGCGTGGGCCAGCTCTTCATGGATTTCGCGGTGGCGCTTACCGGGCGTCAGGTCGGCGGTCCGGCCAAGGTGGCCTGTGTGACCTCGGGCCTCTTCGGGTCGGTGTCCGGCTCTGCCGTGGCCAATGTGATGACGACCGGCACCTTCTCTATCCCGCTGATGAAACGCATGGGGTTTAAACCCGCCTTCTCCGGCGCAGTCGAAGCCGTGGCCTCGACCGGGGGGCAGATCATGCCGCCCGTCATGGGGGCTGCGGCCTTTGTCATGGCCGAATACCTCGGCGTGGGATACCTCACGGTTGCGAAATACGCGCTGGCGCCCGCGATCCTGTTCTATGTGGCCCTTTTCGCCGCGGTCCATTTCGAGGCCAAGCGCAAGGGCATCGGTTCGGTCCCGAAAGAGGATCAAGTGCCGCTGAAAACCGTTCTTGTCGAGCGGGGCCATCTGTTCTTGCCGCTGGCGATCATCGTGGGCGTGCTGATGCTGGGCTATTCGGCCCCCTATGCGGCGCTTTGCGGTATCGTCTCGGTCGTGCCCGTCGCGGCGCTGCGCAAGACGACACGGCACTACGTCACCGTCGACAACATCCTCGAAGCACTAGAAGGTGGCGCGCGTAACGTGCTGGCGATTGCCGCGGCCTGTGCCTGTGCGGGCATCGTCGTCGGCGTGATCGACATCACCGGCCTTGGCCTGACCTTCTCGAACTTCGTGATCGAAGCGGCCCAAGACACGCTGGTCATCGCGCTCTTCCTGTCGATGATTGCGGGCATCATCCTTGGCATGGGGATGCCGACCACTCCGGCCTATATCGTGCAGGTCGCCCTGCTGGTGCCGGCACTGGTGAAACTGGGCGTGCAGGTCGAAGCGGCGCATCTCTTCGTGTTCTACTTCGCGATCCTGTCGGCCATCACACCCCCCGTCGCCATGGCGGTCTATGCGGCCAACACCCTATCGCACGCCAAGATCGTCGAGGCGAGCTGGGCTGCGGTGAAACTCGGCGCCACCGGCTTTATCGTGCCCTTCATGTTCGTCTATGAACCGGCGATCCTGATGCAGGGCTCCGTCACGCAGATCACGCTGGTTCTGTTGCAAGCAACCACCGGGGTGATCTTGCTGGCCGCCGCCTTGCAGCGCTACTACTTCGGTAGACTGTCCAACCCGCTGTCGGTGGTGCTGTTCGGGGCGTCGCTCTTGCTGATCTATCCCGATCTGCGGCTCACCGCTTCGGGGCTGGTCATCGCGGGCGTGATCCTGGCCTTCCAAAAGGCCAGGAACCCCAGCCCCGAGAGCCAAGCGGCCACACATACTTAACTCTTTGAACGAACGAAACGGAGCCTTCTCCATGCTGCAAAAAACTTCCCTCAAGGCGCGGACCGGCGGACAGGTCCTTGTGGATCAACTGCTGATCCACGGTGCCGACACCGCCTATTGCGTGCCCGGCGAAAGCTACCTTGAGGTGCTGGATGCGCTGCATGACGTGCAGGACCGTTTCAACCTGATCAACGCGCGGCACGAAGCCGGGGCCGCGAATATGGCCGAGACCTATGGCAAGCTCACCGGCAAGCCCGGCATCTGCATGGTCACCCGCGGCCCCGGTGCCTGCCACGCGGCCATCGGGGTGCATATCGCGCAGCAAGACAGCACGCCGATGATCCTGCTCGTGGGCCAGATCGCCCGCGACACCACCGACCGCGAAGCCTTTCAGGAAGTCGACTACCGCGCCATGTTCGGCCCCATCGCCAAATGGGCCACCCAGATCGACGACCCGGCACGCGTGCCGGAATATATGGCCCGCGCCTTCCGCGTGGCAACCTCGGGGCGCCCCGGCCCGGTGGTGATCTCCCTGCCCGAAGACATGCTGACCGAGGTGGTTTCCGTGGCCGATGCCCGGCCCTATACGGCCACCCATGCGGGGCTATCGCCAGATAGCCTCGATATGCTCAAGACCGAGATCGCGCAGGCCGAACGGCCCCTGCTGCTGCTCGGCGGCTCTGGCTGGTCGGATAAGAGTGCGGCGGCCATCACCCGCTTTGCCGAGGCCAACAAGATCCCCGTCACCACCTCTTTCCGGCGGCAGGACATCGTCAACAACCTCTCGCCGGTCTATGCAGGCGATTTCGGCACCTCCACCGCGCCCAGCCTCTACGCGCATCAACGCGAGGCGGATTTGCTCATCGTGATCGGCGCGCGTTTGGGCGAGATGACGACCAAGACCTACACCACCATGCAATCGCCCAACCCCGAGACCCGTCTGGTGCATCTCTACCCCGAAGCGGATGAGATCGGCCGCGTCTATTCGCCGGATTTGGGCATCGCCGCGGCGCCCGTCGCTGTGGCCGCTGCCTTGGACGGCGTCGATCTGGGCCGGGCAGAGGCATGGGGTGATTGGTGCGACAAGCTGCATGCCGATTACCTCACCGATACCGAAGCGCCCAATGGCGGGGAATGGGACCTCGACATGGGGGTGGCCCTTGCTCAACTGCGCGATGAGCTGCCCGACGACGTGGTGGTCACGCTCGACGCGGGCAACCATACTGGCTGGGCGCAGCGGTTCCTGCGCTTTGGCCGTCCGGGCCGGATCGTCGGCTCCACCTGTGGCGCGATGGGCTATTCCGTGCCTGCCGCCGTGGCCGCGTCGATTGCAGACCCCAAGCGGCTGACGCTCTCCTTCGTCGGCGATGGCGGCTTTATGATGAGCGGCAACGAACTCGCCACCGCCGCGCAATATGGCGGGCGGCCCATCGTGCTGCTGTTCAACAACGGCATCTACGGCACCATCCGCATGCACCAAGAACGCGACCACCCCGAACGGATCTCGGGCACCACCTTGCAGAACCAAGACTTCGTGAAGATGGCCGAAGGTCTGGGCGCCCACGCCGAGCGGGTGACCAAAACCGAGGATTTCGCCGCCGCCTTCACCCGCGCCCGCGGGAGTGGCCGTCCGGCGCTGATCGAACTGGTGACCGACCCCGAGCAGATCTCGACCCGCACCACGATCAGCAAACTGCGCGCCGCGGCTCAGAAAAAAGTCGACGCCGACCAGCGCTGAAGGATGACCCAGATGACGACCCTGACCGCGCCGCGCCGCGCAGATGATACGGACGCGCAAGACCACGCCGCCTTGCTCGACGCGCTGCGCGATGCCATCGGCCCTGCCCATGTGGTGACCGACGCCAAGGATTTCGACGCGCGGCTGATCGAAGACCGCGGGCTGCGGCGCGGCACGGCGCTGGCGCTGATCCGCCCCGGCTCAACCGAAGAAGTCGCCGCCTGCATGCGTCTGTGCCACGCAGCGCAGGTGCCGGTCACACCGCAGGGCGGCAACACCGGCCTTGCGGGGGGCGGTGTGCCGGATGGCGGCATTATCCTCACGACCGACCGGCTGAACCGTATCCGCACGGTTGACCCGACCAATGCCACAATGACGGTCGAGGCGGGTTGCATCCTCGCCAATATCCAAGCGGCGGCGGATGAGGTCGACGCGCTCTTCCCGCTCTCGCTTGCCTCCGAAGGTTCCTGCCAGATCGGCGGTAATCTTTCGACCAACGCAGGCGGGACGGCGGTGCTGCGCTATGGCAATACCCGCGACCTCGTGCTGGGGATCGAAGCGGTGCTGCCAGATGGCCGGGTGCTGAATGACCTGAACGGCCTGCGGAAAAACAACACCGGCTTTGACCTCAAACACCTGTTCATCGGGGCCGAAGGCACGCTTGGCATCATCACGGCGGCGGTGATCAAACTCTTTCCCAAACCCACCGCCCGGGCCACCGCGCTGGTGGCCTGCACCGGCCCCGATCCGGCGCTCGCGCTCTATGCGCGGATGCGCGGCCAGACTGCCGACACGCTTTCGACATTCGAGTATATCGACCGGCTGGGGCTGCAAATGGTGATCGACCACGCGCCCGGCTGTAGCGATCCGATGGCCGAGGCGCATCCCGCCTATTGCCTGATCGAACTTACCGGCAATGGCGGGCAGACAGACCTCGACGCCCGGCTGGAAGCCGCATTGGAAGCGGCTTTCGAGGCGGAGGAAATCATCGACGCCGTGATCGGCGCCTCGGAGGCGCAGAAAGACGCGCTTTGGGCGCTGCGCGAAAACCTGTCAGAGGCGCAGAAACCCGAAGGCGCGTCGATCAAACATGACGTTTCGGTCCCGGTGTCCCGCGTGGCCGATTTCATCCGCGAGGCGACCCAAGCCTGTATGGATCACATGCCCGGCCTGCGCCCCTGCCCCTTTGGCCATTTCGGCGACGGCAACCTGCATTTCAATCTCTCGCGCCCGGTGGATATGGCGGATGCGGCGTTCCTTGCCGAATACGGGGCCTTCAACCGGATCGTGCATGATATCGTGCACCAGATGGGCGGCTCTTTCTCGGCGGAACATGGCATCGGCACCTTCAAGCGCGCCGAGCTGCGCCGGTACAAGGATCCGGTCGCGCTGGAGTTGATGGCGCAGATCAAGGCCACCCTCGACCCGGGCCATTTGATGAACCCGGGCAAGGTGCTTTGACTGCTTAACCGCGCCCCGCGAAGGGCATTTTGGTGGCCATCACGGTGACGAACATGGCGTTGGAGTCGAGCGACAGCTTCGCCATGTAAGACAGCGTCTCGGCCACATCGTTCACATCCATGCGCGGCTCGGACATGCGGCTGCCGTTGGGTTGCAGAATGCCATCCGCCATCCGCTCGGTCATCTCACTCGCCGCATTGCCGATGTCGATCTGCCCGCAGGCGATGTCATGCGCCCGCCCGTCGAGCGACAGCGCGCGGGTCAACCCGGTGATCGCGTGTTTCGTCGCCGTATAGGGCACCGACAGCGGGCGCGGCACATGGGCGCTGATCGAGCCGTTGTTGATGATCCGCCCGCCCTTGGGGCTCTGCCGTTTCATCAGGGCAAAAGCCGCGCGGGCGCAGAGGAATGACCCGGTCAGATTGGTCGCGACGATGTCGTTCCACTCCGCCACGCTGAGCGCGTCCACCTCGACCGCCGAGCCATTGCGCCCGGCATTGTTGAACAGCAGATCCAGCCGCCCAAAGGTCGTCTCCACCCGCTCGAAAAGCGCGTCGACCTCCGCCTCGACGCCCACATCGGCGGCCACGGCGATATGCCCCTGCCCGTCGAGCCTCGCGCAGGCTGCGTCGAGCTTATCCTGCTGCCGCCCCGTCAGCACGAGGGTGAAACCGTCCTTCGCCAAACGCTGCGCACAGGCAAGGCCCACCCCGCTTCCGGCCCCTGTTATCAGAGCAATCTTTTGATCCATCTTCTCATTCCATCCCTGTCATCGCCCTCCGGGCAGTTGTGTGGAATCTAATATATATGATCGCGCAAGAATAGGTTTTTTCGATATTTTCTGGTTTGGCGCCTCGTTCAACTTGGCTGTCTCACATTCGCGCGAGCGCACTAGACGACCGGTCTATTATTCCTTAGATGCCCCGGTATGACAGAGGCAAAGAAATCAGATCAGACGCGGCAACGCATTTTGGACATAGGGCGCAGCCTCGTGCTGCGGCACGGGTTCTCTGGCGTTGGCCTGTCGCGCATTCTAAGCGAAAGCGGCGTGCCCAAGGGCTCTTTCTACTATTACTTCGCGTCGAAAGAGGCTTTTGGCACCGCGATGCTGGCCGATTACGTCGAGGCCTATCTCGACCGTGTCGATGCGCTGATCGCGGCTCCGGGAACCGCGGGCGACAAGCTCGACAGTTTCTGGGATGCATGGCTCAGCCAATCCAGCGCCCCGGGGATCGCCAGCGCTTGTTTGGTGGTGAAACTCGGATCCGAAGTCGCCGACCTGTCGGAGACGATGCGCGAAACGCTGGATCAGGGTGTCGATGCTCTGGTCGCCCGGATTGCCCAATTGCTGCGCCAAGGCGCAGAGGATGGGACCGTTCGGGTGCTCGAAGACCCCGAGACCACAGCCCGCATGCTCTATGCGAAATGGCTCGGCGCTGCGGTGCTGGCCAAACTGGCGCGCAGCGATGCGCCCCTGCGCATGGCGCGCGCTGAAACCTCTGCCCAACTCTCCCCCACTGGGGGCCAATTCCCAACCTGAAAGGAAACAGCATGTTCGCTGCCATCCACGACACATTCGGCGAGCCCGCCGAGGTTCTGACCACCCGCGAAACCGACAAGCCCGCGCCCGCCGCAGGCGAAGCGCTGCTGCGCATGGTGCTCTCGCCCATCCACAACCACGACCTTTGGACCGTGCGCGGCAACTATGGCTACAAGCCCGAACTGCCCGGCGCCATCGGCGGCTCCGAAGCGCTTGGCATCGTAGAGGCCGTGGGCGAAGGCGTTGATGAGGCGCTGATCGGCAAACGCGTCACAGCTGCCGGGTTCCACGGCGCTTGGGCCGAGTATTTCACCGCCCCCGCCGCGGGCCTGCTGCCCCTGCCCGAGGCGATCTCGGACGAAGCGGGTGCGCAGTTGATCGCCATGCCCTTCAGCGCTTTGTCTCTGCTCGAAAGCCTGAAAGTCGGCGAAGGCGATTGGCTGATCCAAACCGCCGCCAATGGCGCGGTCGGCAAGATCATGGTCGGTCTGGCCAAGGCGCGCGGCGTCAACCTGCTGAACCTCGTCCGCCGCGAAGGCGCCGCCGAAGAGATGCGCGACACCGGCGCGGAACATGTCCTCTCCACCGAAGATGCGGATTGGCAGAGCAAAGCGCGTGAGTTGATCGGCAAAGAGGGCGCGGTCTCGGCCATCGATTCCGTCGGTGGCGAGTTGGGCGGCCAACTGGTCGAACTGCTTGGCAAGGACGGTGAGTTGATCGTCTTCGGCACGGCGACGGGCCAGCCGCTCTCCATGTCTTCGGGCGAATTGATCATGAAGCACATCACCGTCAAAGGCTTCTGGGGCTCGCGCGTCAGCGGCGAGATGGCGGCTGAGACGCGGGGCCGCCTGATTGGCGAATTGGTGCAACTGGCCGCGAAGGGCCAACTGCCACTCGACACCGGCGGCATCTACCCGCTGGCCGAGGTGACCGAGGCGATGAAAGCCGCGCTGACCACGGGCCGTGGCGGCAAGGTCATGCTGCGCCCGTGATCGGGATTTGACGACAGCGGCGGCCCTCCCTCCCCGGGGCCGCCGCCCCATGCGCGGATTGCCCAAGTTTCGGACAGCACCGCGATTTGTCGCCCATTTTTCAAGCAAACCCGCCGCGCAGGCGGCTCCGAACCGCCTCGGCGATGACTCTCCCCCGTCTCTATGGTGATTAAAAAATCATCAGACTTTACCGGGCGGAGCGTTCCTCATTCTCATCGACAGCAGCATAAACAGCCCCCAAGCGACACCGGTACAGCCGCGCGCTATTGGTGCTGCGATGGTCTCGGCCAAGGCTGCGCGGGGCGGGTCGACAATCGGCGAATTGCGCCAGTCCGGCGCAATGAAACTGCTCTTCCCCCGCCCCGACCCCGCGCTGTTGCAAGCGATCGTCATCAATTCCGCAGGCGGCATCACCGGCGGCGATAGTTTTGCCCTGACCGCCCGCGCCGAGGCGCAAGCGGCGCTCAGCCTCACCACGCAGGCCGCCGAACGCGCCTATCGCGCGCAACCGGGGCAAGTGGCTGCGCTGCGCAACACCCTTACCGTCGACTCCGGCGCGACGCTGCATTGGCTGCCGCAAGAGACCATTCTCTACGACGGATGCGCCCTGCGGCGGCATCTGACCGTCGATCTGGCGCAAGACGCCTCTCTCCTGCTGGTGGAGCCGCTGGTCTTTGGCCGCGCCGCTATGGGCGAAACCCTGCGTCATGCGTATTTCTGCGACCGGATCGAGGTCAACCGCGCGGGCCAGCCGCTTTTTCACGACGCGATGACGCTCAGCGGCGATGTCACCGCCCATCTGGCGGCCCCTCATATCGCGGCGGGCGCGGGTGCCCTTGCCACGCTGATCTATGTGGCCCCCGATGCCGAAGCGCGGCTGCCCCGGCTCCGCGCCCAATTGCCCGACAGCGCCGGGGCCAGCCTGATCGGCCCTGACCTGCTGGTGGCCCGGATCCTCGCCGCAGATAGTTTCGACCTTCGCCAATCGCTCGTCCCGATCTTGGGCGCGTTGAGCGGTGACACCCTTCCCCGATCATGGATGACCTGACGTGCAACTGACCCCGCGAGAAAAAGACAAACTGCTGATCTCCATGGCTGCCGAGGTCGCCCGCAAGCGCCTTGCGCGGGGGGTCAAGCTGAACCACCCCGAGGCCATTGCCCTCATCACCGACACCGTCGTGGAAGGCGCGCGGGATGGCCGCAGCGTGGCCGATATGATGCAGGCTGGTGCCCATGTCATCACCCGCGACGACTGTATGGAGGGGGTGGCCGAAATGATCCCCGAGGTGCAGGTCGAAGCCACTTTCCCCGACGGGACCAAACTGGTCACCGTGCACAACCCCATCAGATAAGGACATTTCATGCCGCGTTTTGCCCCCCTTCTTGCCCTGCCGCTCAGCTCGCTTGCCATGGCGGCCTTTGCCCATAGCGCCCCGCTCCCTCACAGCCATGGCGGAGAGAGCGACGGATCGCTTGCGGTCTATGCCGTGGCGGGACTGGCCTTTGCGGTGTCCGGTGTGATCCTCGTCATGCGCCATCTGAAGACTGCCAAAGCATGATCCCCGGTGAGATCATTCCGGCGGAGGGCATGTTGACCCTTAACGCCGACAGCGAAGCGATCACGCTGATGGTCGCCAATACCGGCGACCGCCCGGTGCAGGTCGGCAGCCACTACCATTTTGCCGAGAGCAACCCGGCGCTTGAGTTCGACCGCGCCGCCGCGCGGGGCTTGCGCCTCGACATCGCGGCGGGGACTGCGGTGCGTTTCGAGCCCGGTCAACGGCGCGAGGTCGCGCTCATCCCGATCGGCGGGGCGCGGCGGGTCTTTGGCTTTAACAGCTCGGTGATGGGAGACCTCTGATGCCTGCACAGATCAAACGCGGTGACTATGCCGCCATGTTCGGCCCCACGGTGGGCGACCGGGTGCGGCTGGCCGATACGGACCTTATTATCGAAGTCGAGCGTGACCTGACCACCGGCGAGGGCCGGGCCTACGGCGAAGAGGTCAAATTCGGCGGCGGCAAGGTGATCCGCGACGGCATGGGCCAGTCGCAGGTCACCCGCGCGGGCGGCGCCGTGGACACGGTCATCACCAATGCGCTGATCGTCGATCATACCGGCATCTACAAGGCCGATGTCGGCCTGAAAGACGGGCGCATTGCCAAGATTGGCAAGGCAGGCAACCCCGACACGCAGCCGGGGGTCGATATCATCATCGGGCCGGGGACCGAGGTGATCGCGGGCGAGGGGCGCATCCTTACCGCCGGGGGCTTTGACAGCCATATCCATTTCATCTGCCCGCAACAGATCGAAGACGCGCTGCATTCGGGGCTGACCACCATGCTCGGCGGCGGCACTGGCCCCGCACATGGCACATTGGCCACCACCTGCACGCCGGGCGGCTGGCATATCGGGCGCATGATGCAGGCCGCCGATGCCTTTCCGATGAACCTTGCCTTCGCGGGGAAAGGCAACGCCTCGCAACCCGCCGCGCTGGAAGAGCAGATCAACGCAGGCGCCTGCGCGCTGAAACTGCATGAGGATTGGGGCACCACCCCGGCGGCCATCGACTGCTGCCTTGGCGTGGCCGATGCGATGGACGTGCAGGTGATGATCCACACCGACACGCTGAACGAAAGCGGCTTTGTCGAACATACCGTAAAAGCCATGAAAGGCCGCACGATCCATGCCTTCCACACCGAAGGCGCGGGCGGGGGCCATGCGCCGGATATCATCAAGATCTGCGGCGAAGAGCATGTGCTGCCCTCTTCGACCAACCCCACGCGGCCCTTCACGGTCAACACGTTGGAAGAGCATCTGGATATGCTCATGGTCTGTCACCACCTCGACAAATCGATCCCCGAGGATGTGGCCTTTGCCGAAAGCCGCATCCGGCGAGAGACCATCGCCGCCGAAGACATCCTGCATGACATGGGGGCTTTTTCGATCATCGCCTCCGACAGTCAGGCCATGGGCCGGGTCGGAGAGGTCTTGATCCGCACATGGCAGACCGCTGACAAGATGAAAAAGCAGCGCGGACGGCTGCCCGAAGAGACGGGCGACAACGACAATTTCCGCGTCCGCCGCTACATCGCGAAATACACCATCAACCCCGCCATCACTCATGGCATCTCGACCCATATCGGCAGCATCGAAGAGGGCAAGCGCGCCGATCTGGTGCTCTGGACCCCCGCCTTTTTCGGGGTGAAGCCCGAGATGGTCTTGCTCGGCGGCAGCATCGTCTGCGCGCAGATGGGCGATCCCAACGCCTCGATCCCCACGCCGCAGCCGGTCTATTCGCGGCCCATGTTCGGCGCCTATGGCCGGGCGGTCGAGAATTCCGCCGTGGTCTTTGTCAGCGAAGCGGCGGAGGCGGCGGGCGTTGGCGACAAGCTTGGGCTCGCCAAACAGACTCTCGCCGTGCGCAACACCCGCGAGATCGGCAAGCGCGACCTGAAGTTGAACGACGCGCTGCCCGAGGTCGAGGTGAACCCCGAAACCTATGAGGTCCGCGCGGATGGTGAATTGCTGACCTGTGAACCTGCCTCCGTGCTGCCGATGGCGCAGCGCTATTTCCTGTTTTGAAGAGACCGAGATGACCCCAATCCTTTGCCAAGAGATGCGCCGCGTCGGAGCGTGGTCCGATGCCAGTGACCGGGTCGAGCTGACCTATGACGGGCGCTTTCTGCGCCGCAAGGTGCTGACCACGGCGGACGGGCTGGCGTTTCTGGTCGATCTGGCGCAGACCACCTCGCTCGACCATGGCGATGCCTTCGTGCTGGCCGACGGGCGTCTCATCGAAGTGGTGGCTGCCGACGAAGCTCTGCTGGAGGTGACCGGCCCCGACCTGCCCCGCATCGCGTGGCACATCGGCAATCGCCATACCCCCTGCCAGATCGACGCCGACCGGCTGGTGATTCAGCGCGACCATGTGATCGCCAAAATGCTCGGCCAGATCGGTGCCACCACGCGAGAGATCACCGGCCCCTTCCGCCCCGAAGGCGGTGCCTATGGCCATGGGCGCACCCATGGGCATGACCACGGCCATGTTCACCACGCCGTTCACGATCACGACCACCCGCATGACCATGCGCATGGCTGACACCCTACAGGCCGACGCGCTTCTGACCTTGGTGCAGATGCTGTCGCCCTCCTACCCGGTCGGGGCCTTCGCCTATAGCCATGGGCTGGAATGGGCGGTGCAGAACGGGGATGTGACGGGGCAAGACAGTTTGGCCGACTGGCTGGGCGGCGTGTTGCGGCATGGGGCGGGACAGACGGATGCGCTTTTCCTTGCGGCGGCTTATCGCGTGGATGACCCATCGGAGATCGACGCACAGGCCCGCGCCTTTGCCGCCTCTGCCGAGCGGTTGAAAGAGACCGTGCTACAGGGCGAAGCCTTTGCCCGCGCCAGCGCCGCGATCTGGCAGCACGACATGCCGCCGCTTTGCTATCCCGTGGCCGTCGGACGCGCCGCGCGGCTGCAAGGGCTGCCACTGCGCCAAACGCTTGAGATGTTCTTGCACGCCTTCACCGCCAACCTCGCCACCGCGGGCATGCGCCTGATCCCCTTGGGGCAAACCGAGGGGCAGATCGTCATCCGCGACCTTGCGCCACTCTGTCTTGAGGTCGCCGCGGCGGCAGAGGAAGGCACGCTCGACGATCTCTCCTCCACCGCCTTTCTCAGCGACATCGCCGCGATGAAACACGAAACCCAATATTCAAGGATTTTCCGCACATGAAACGCAACAATGGCCCTTTGCGCGTCGGCATCGGCGGCCCGGTGGGCGCGGGCAAGACCACTCTGACCGCCGCGCTCAGCCGCGCGCTGCGTGATCGGCTGTCGATCGGCGTGATCACCAATGACATCTACACCCAAGAGGATGCCGAGGCGCTGATGCGCATGCAGGTGCTGCCGCAAGACCGGATCATCGGGGTTGAGACCGGCGGCTGCCCGCATACGGCAATTCGCGAGGATGCCTCGATCAACCTTGCTGCCGTGGCGGAGATGGTTTCGCGGCACCCGGATGTGGAAGTGGTCTTGATCGAAAGCGGCGGCGACAACCTGTCGGCCACCTTCAGCCCTGAACTGGCGGATGTGACGCTCTATGTGATCGACGTGGCGGCGGGGGAGGAGATCCCCCGCAAGGGCGGCCCGGCGATCACCAAATCCGACATTTTGGTCATCAACAAGACCGACCTCGCCCCTCATGTCGGCGCCTCGCTCGAGGTCATGCAACGCGACAGCGCGCGTATGCGCCCGGACCTGCCGACGGTCTTCTGCGCGTTAAAATCCGGCGAGGGGATCGACGCGCTGCTGGCGCATCTGGCGCAGGTAGGGGGGCTCGACCTCGCCCCCATGGACCCGGTGAGCGCGGCTTAACCGCGATAGACCTCGGCCATCCGGTCGCGGAAGGCGGGCAGAAGGCTGCCATCATAGCCCCGGTGCGGCACCCCATGCCAAAGCGCGTTGAGGATCGCCTCCTCAACCGCTTCGACCGCGGCGATAAAGAAGGCATCCATCCGGTCTTCGTTCAACCGCTCGACGCTCTGCGTATCGGCCCCGCCGCGCGTGATGCGGTTGGCGGTCGAAAAGGCCAGCGCGATGTCGCCGCTTTGATGGCCGATGTGGCTGCCCAACCGGCCAAGGGCCGCGGCGCTGCGCCGGGCCATGCGGGTCAACTGCCGCGAGCCCATCGGCGCGTCGGTCGCCAGTATGATGATGATCGAGCCCTTGTCGGGCGCATCCCCCTGCCCCGGCGGCGACAGCTGTTGGCCAAAGACCCGCAGCGCGCTTTGCTGGCCGAAGTTCGACAGCACCAGCGCGCCAAGGTCGAACCCCGCGCCGCCCGGCAGGGTGACCCGCCGCGAAGCGGAGCCGAGACCACCAGCATAGCCGAAGGTCTTCATCCCGCTGCCGGCCCCGACCGTGCCCTGCGCAAACGCTGGCCCGCAAGCCGCCATCGCCGCCTGCGCGTGATCCTCGGTCACCGCCAGCGCCTGAATGTCGTTCACCGTGCCGTCGTTGCATTCCAAAACCAGCGGGTTGACCGTGCAAAGGCCCCGCCCGATCTCAGGGTTTTCTGCAACCGCCCGCCGGATCAGCGCCGTGCTACAGGGGCCGACGCCAAAGGTGTTGGTGAGCAGGATCGGCGTCTCGATCTGACCCAGTTCGGCCAGTTGCATCAGGCCCGCGCTTTTGCCGAAACCGTTCAACACGGCGACGCCCGCAGGCACCGGATTGCGAAAGAGATCACCTTCATGCGGCAGAACCGCCGTCACCCCGGAGCAAAGCCCCTCCCCGCGTAGGTCTTGGCTGCCCACACGAACCCCCGCGACATCGCAGATGGTATTTCGTGGCCCCGTGGGCAGGGTCCACCAGTTCTTGCTGTCGATCGTATTGCGCATTTTGCCTTTAAGAGTTTGGATTACGTTGGTGCGTCAATCCGCTCCGAAAAGATCGCGGGTGAAGACCTTGTCGGGGACATCCGCCAGATCGGGGTGATTGCGGTTGGCCACGATCACATCCGCGCGCGTCTTGAACGCTTCCAAATCGCGGGTGACTTCGGAGCCGAAGAAGCGCTCCTCTTGCAATACGGGCTCATAAACGATCACCTCGATGCCCTTGGCCTTGAGCCGCTTCATGATGCCTTGGACCGAGCTTTGCCGGAAATTGTCCGACCCGGCCTTCATCACCAACCGGTAGATGCCCACCCGCTGAGGGCCAAGCGCCAGTATCTGCTCTGAGACGAAATCCTTGCGGGTGCGGTTCGCCTCGACCACGGCGTTGATCAGGTTTTGTGGCACGTCAGAGTAATTGGCCAGTAACTGTTTGGAATCCTTTGGCAAACAATAGCCCCCATAACCAAACGACGGGTTGTTGTAATGCCCACCGATGCGCGGGTCGAGGCAGACACCGTCAATGATCTGCCGCGTGTCCAGCCCATTGGTCAGCGCATAGCTGTCCAACTCATTGAAATAGGCCACCCGCATGGCAAGGAAGGTATTGGCAAAGAGCTTGACCGCCTCCGCCTCGGACGCACCGGTAAAGAGCATGGGAATGTCGTCGTCGATTGCCCCCTCGGCCAGCAATTCCGCAAAGCGCCGGGCGCGCGGGCTGTCTTCGCCGACGACGATGCGCGAGGGGTGGAGGTTGTCGTAGAGCGCGCGGCCCTCGCGCAGGAATTCCGGGCTGAAGATGACTTGGTCGCTGTTCAACTCGGCGGAGAGGCCCGCGGTATAGCCCACTGGGACGGTGGATTTGATGACGATGGTGGCCGTTCTCGTGACCGCCAAGACGTCCCGCACCACCGCCTCAACACTGGAGGTGTCGAAGACATTGGTGCGTGGGTCATAGTTGGTCGGCGTGGCGATGAGCACGTATTCAGCCTCGCTATATGCCGCCTCCGCGTCGGTCGTGGCCCGGAGGGTGAGGGGCTTTCCTGCGAGATATCGCTCGATCTCAGGATCGACGATTGGCGCGCGGCGGGCATTCACTTGCGCCACCCGTTCTGCGTTCAAATCGACCGCTGTTACCTCATTGTGCTGCGCCAGCAGCACCGCATTCGAAAGCCCGACGTAGCCGATACCGACAACGGCGATCTTGGTCTTGGACATAAGCGTGGGCCTTTCTTGCGCGGCGTGGCGTGATGTTAAACTGCGGCTCTCGTTTTGAAAAGGCACCGCCTGACAGGGAGTTAGGGCGGTTGGGCGAAAGTGAAAGCCGCATCGTGAACCTTTCGCCCGTGCCGTGCGATGTGGCAGAACCGCCGCTTGTTGCGCGTGGCCCGAACGGTGGGTTGTCAGGCTGGCAAGACTTCCTTCTCACAGTCTCAGGCGACCCATAACGCGGAGAGCCCCGATGCCCGACACCTCTGAGCGCCTATCCCTGCCCTATTTGATGCCCGCACAGGCGCAAAAACATGTGACCCATAACGAAGCGCTGCAACGGCTCGATCTTCTCGTGCAGCTTGCGATCGAAGGCTTTGAGGCCAACACGCCGCCCGCCCTGCCGCAGGCGGGGGAGGTTCATGCGCTTGGTGATGCACCGACAGAGGCTTGGGCAGGTCATCCCGGTGAACTGGCCGCCTGGGTCGAAGAGACCTGGCAGTTCACCGCCCCGCAAGACGGCTGGGTCGCCTTGGATAAATCGACCGGGATTCTGCACCGTTGGGGGGCTGGGGCGTGGACCGAAGTCTCGCCCCCCGATCTGGCGAACCTCTCCGGGCTGGGGGTTAATACGGATCATGACAGTGGCAATCGCTTGTCGGTCTCCTCCCCGGCGAGCCTGTTTACCCACGAAGGGGCGGGGCATCAGCTAAAGCTCAACAAGGCCAGCGCCGCCGATACCGCGAGCCTGCTGTTCCAAACCGATTGGTCTGGCCGTGCCGAGATGGGCACGGCGGGGCAGGATGATTTCGCCATCAAGGTCAGCGCCGATGGCAGCAGTTGGACCACCGCGCTGGCCTTTGACGCAGCGAGCGGCATCGCCTCAGGCGCGGCGCTGACGCAGGACGTGGGTGATGCGACCGTGGGTCGGCTGCTGCGGGTCGGGGATTTTGGCATCGGCGCGGACGCGGGGCCGCTGGTGACCGATCTCGACGCGCATGATCTTTCGGGCAGTTTTTCAAGCCATGGCGGCGCCCATGCGCAGGCGACTGTCGGGGCCAACCCTTTCCCGGCGCTGAATGGTGTCTTCGGCCTGCTCTGCGGCAATAGCACCTTAGGCGGGCAGAGCGCCTATCTGTGGCAGATCGCACTGGGCATCGACACGCCGGGTCTGGCCTTTCGTGTCCGGGCGACGGGGGCATGGGGCGCGTGGCAGCGCATTTGGTCCGGCGCGAATACGACCGTTGATGCCAATGGGTTCATCAAGGAAGCCAGCCCGATCGTGCGCCTGTTCCGCGATGGCAGTGAAGAGCCTGCGGTGCCTTTGGGTGCAGGGTTCGAACGGGTCGGGCTTGGCCATTACCGATTGTCGAATGTGCCGCCGCTCGCCAGCCGCGGCTGGCAGATCGAAGCGCCGCAGGATGCGAATGGCAATCGGCTGGTTCATGTCGCGTGCAGCTATGATGCGGGCACGCTCGATATCCGCACCCGCGAGGTGATCTGGCAGGACGGCTGGGCCGGCGGTGCGCCTCGTGACATTCCTGATGGCCGTTGGGTCGACCTGCGGTTCGACATGCGCTGAGGGGAAATGGCCGGGTGGCCGTTAAATGATGCCGCGCAACTGCTCGACCTCATAATTGCCACCGCATAGCAGAACGACAGAGGTTTGACCCGCGTAGTTCTGCGGCCCTGCCAGATAGGCCGCCAGCGCCAAAGCGGCGGCCCCTTCGACCAGCATGTTCTCTTCCCAAGCCAACACTTTTAACGCTTCGGCGATCTGATCCTCGTCGCAATGGACGATCTCATCGATCACCGCGCTTGCGAGCGGCAGGGTCATCGAGTCCGCATCGACCCCGCCCGCCACGCCATCGGCCAGCGTGTCGAGATGTTCCGTTTCGACGATCTTGCCTGCTCTGATCGACGCGGCCAGCGCGCAGCTATTCGCGGCACTCACACCGATCACGCGGGTCCGCGGCGAAAATTCCTTGATTACCGATCCCATGCCCGAGATCAGCCCACCGCCGCCCATCGAGACGAAGACATTGTCGATGCCTTCGATCTGGTCGAGCAGTTCCAGCGCGGCGGTGCCCTGCCCCGCGATTACCTCGGCATCGTTGTAGGGTGAGATATAGGTGTAGCCCTCAGCCTCAGCCAAACTCTGCGCGTGTAGCTCAGAAAGCGAGGCATCGGCCCCATGGATCACGACCCTAGTGCCGTAGCTTTCAATGATCTTGCGTTTCTTGGCGACGACGGTTTCGGGCAGCACCACGATCAACTCATGCCCCGTGGTCTGGGCCGCAAGCGAACAGGCGATGCCGTGGTTGCCGGAAGATGCGGTGATGACAGGCCGGTCGAGCGGCACGGTGGTCAGTTTCGCGCTGGCGCCGCGCAGCTTGAACGACCCGGTATGTTGGAAGTTCTCGGCCTTGTAGAACAGCCGCGAGCCCTCTGCCATTGGCAAGCGGGAGGTGATCACCGGAGTGCGGCAAACCGCGCCCGCGATTTTGCGATGAACCACGCAGGAACGGGCGGCGCTTTGGGCGATCAGGTCTGAGGCTGACGGCATGACGGGCTCCATCTAGCTTGACTGTGCCGCGCCGTGACGCGCGAGGAAAGCGGAGACACGCGCCAATCCGTCGCGCAAGTCCGCCGTCGAATTGGCGAAACCGATGCGCAGCCAGCCCTCCATGTCCATGGCGCTGCCGGGGGTGAAGAGGACGCCCTCTTCCTCCAGTAGCTGCGTGCAGAAATCGCGGGAGGGCAGCGGCAGGTCATATTTCAGCAGCGCCGTGGTGCCCGCTTGCGGCTTTACCCATGAGATCAGCGGCTCGGCCTCGACCCAATCCGACAGGATCGCGAGGTTCTCGCGGGTGATCTGATGCGCGCGGTCGAGAATTTGGGCGCGGTTTTCGAGGGCGAGGGCCGCGAAATACTCGTCAATCCGCCCGACAGAGATCGTATTGTAATCGCGGTGGATCATGATGTCTTCGAGCAGGGCCTTCGGCCCCGCGACCCACCCCACGCGCAACCCGGCCAGCGAATAGGCCTTGGACATCCCCGCCGTGCTGATGCCACGCTCGTAAAGATCACAGATCGAGGCGGTATAGCCGTTCCCTACCTGATCAGTGCCGCGATAGACCTCATCGCAGAGCACCCATGCGCCGCTGCCCTGCGCGATCTCGGCAATCTCAGCCAGCATCGCGCGGTCCATCAGCGCGCCGGTCGGGTTGTTGGGGTTGTTGGTGGCGATCATCCGCGTGTCGGGCCGCATCATCGCGCGCAGCTCGTCGAGGTCGGGCAGGAAGCCGTTCTCAGCGCGCAGGTGCAGCAGTTCGACCTCGGCACCGATGCTTTCGGGGATCGAGTAATGCTGCTGGTAGGTCGGCACGATGGCGATGACATGATCGCCGCGGCTGACCAGCGTCTGATGAACCAGCGCATTGGCCCCGATGGTGCCGTGGGTGGTCAGCACGTTCTCGCGGGACTGGTTCTCGTAGAGCCCCGCCACCGCGTCGCGCAGACGGTCCGAGCCTTCGATCGCGCCATAGCCCATGCGCATCTCGCGCAATTCGCCCAGCACGGAATTGTCGACGCCAGCCATGTCAATCAACTCGCCTAGGGTGATCGAGTCTACACAGGTTTCGGCGAGGTTGTAGCGGCAGTGGTTCTCGAATTCGTTCATCCACATTTCGACGCCGAAGGTCTTGATATGCATGGGGGTTTCCTTTCGTGTCAGCTCTCAGTCAGCGCGGCAAAGAGCCGGCGGAGGAATTGCGGCGTGGCGGTCGGGGCGAGCCAGCGCATGACGGCGACGATTTCCTGCTCGGGTGCGATCCAGATCGTATGGCCGCCCGCGCCCTGCGCGCTGAAGGCGCTCTCGGGCAGTTTCGGATCGGCCTCGGCCCCGCGGTTCAGCCACCACAGAAAGCCGTATTTGTCGAGTGTCGGCGTGGGCGTCAGGGACCGCTGCATCCAGTCCTCGGGCAGAATTTGTTCGCCGTTCCACGCGCCGTTCTGGCAGATGAACTGGCCGAATTTTGCGTGATCCTCGGCAGAGATGAAGAGGCCCCCACCCCAGTGCCCGCCGCCGGTGACCGATTGAACGCGCTCCCCATTCAGTTCGATCCAAGAGGTCGAATAGCCCTCCCACCGCCAGTCGGGTGAGGCACCGATCGGGTCCATGACCCGCGCGCGCAGCACGTCGGGCAAGGGCTGGCCAAAACGCATCATCAGCGCATAGGCCAGCGCGTTGACCCGCACATCGTTGTACTCATAGTGGCTGCCCGGTTCGCCGACCGCGCGCAGCTGCCCCTTGCGGCTGTTGTCCGCCCCCGGGCCGATCTGGCGGTAATGGTCGACCTGATCGTCCTTGCCGAAAATCTCGCCGCGCCATTCGCTGTTCATCTGCAGCATATGCCGCCAAGTGATGCGCCCGTTCTGCTCACCCGAGAAATGCGGCCCCGGCACGCTGTCGCCCACTGGTGCGTCGAGGTCGGCGATCAGCCCGTCTTTCACCGCCAGCCCCGCCAGCACCGACAGGTAGCTCTTGGCGATGGAGAAGGTCATGTCGGCCCGTGTCGTATCGCCCCAGTCGGCCACGCGCTGGCCGCGATGCAGGATCACACCGGCAGGGCCGCCGCGCGGTTTGACGGGGCCCACGATCTCGGTCCAAGGGCCGCTTTCGTTCCACTCGCGGTTGCCGACATAGGCGCCATCGGCATGGTACATCGAGCGGGGCCAGTCGGTCTCATGCGCTTGCGCATGATCGACGACGGCTTGCAGGGCGGGGGTGGCGGCGAATGTCATGGGGGCTCCTCGGGGCTTCGGGCGAACATTTCCCAAGGGGGGCGGAATTGTAAACCGGTTAAATGTCTCCGACCGCTCAATCGCCGATATCGGGGTAGACTTGAGAGCGTTTGACCACGCCGTAGACAAAACTGGTGTCGATAGAGCCGATGCCGCCGATGGGATGCAGCCGCGCCCGCACAAAGCGTTCGTAATCCTCGAGATCGCCCACCACGACGCGCAGCAGGTAGTCCGACAGCCCGCTCATCACGAAACATTCCAGCACCTCGGGGATCGCCTTGATCTGGTTCTCGAAGCGTTTCACCGTGCCCTCGTCGTGCCCGTCCAGCGTCACCCGCACCATGACCGTGACCGGCAGGCCGTAGGCCTTGGCATCGACCTCCACGCTGTAGCCCCGGATCGCGCCGTTTTTCTCCAGCGCCCGCAAGCGGCGCAGGCAGGGCGAGGGCGAGAGGCCGACCTCCTCCGCCAGATCGAGGTTGGTCATCCGGCCGTTGCGTTGCAGCGCGCGGATGATGCGGCGGTCTGTGGCGTCCAATCGGGGCGTTTGGAGCATGATATGCCAAATCTCCTGCAATTCGCGCATATATTAGCAACCAAATGCCCCTTGCGCCATCGGATCATGCTGCAAAATCAGACAGGGGCCAGCCATGACCGAGAACCAGAAATCCTTTGCCACCCGCGCCATCCACCACGGCTATGACGCACAGAGCGAACAGGGCGCGCTGAACCCGCCGATCTACATGAGCTCGACCTTCACCTTCGAGACCGCGGAGGCGGGCGGCGACATGTTCGCAGGCGAGCGTGCAGGGCATTTCTACACCCGTATCAGCAACCCCACGCTGGACCATCTGGAAAAGCGCATCGCCAACCTCGAAGGCGCCGAGGCTGGCCTCGCCACCGCTTCGGGCATGGGGGCGATCACCTCGACGCTCTGGTCCTTCCTGCAGGCGGGCGACGAGATCATCATCGACAAAACGCTTTATGGCTGCACCTTCGCCTTCATGACCCACGGACTGCCGCGCTTTGGCGTCAAGGTGACGCTGGTCGACATGACCGAGCCTGCAAACCTCGCCGAGGTGATCAGCGACCAGACCAAGGTGGTCTATTTCGAAACTCCCGCGAACCCGAACAACCGGCTGGTGGACATCGCCGCCATCTCCGAGATCGCGCATCGCGTGGGCGCCAAGGTGGTTGTCGACAACACCTATGCCACGCCGGTCATCACCCGCCCCATCGAACATGGCGCCGACATCGTGCTGCATTCGGCGACGAAGTTCCTTTCCGGCCATGGCGACGTGGTTGCGGGCCTCGTGGTGGGCAATGCCGAGGACATGATGCAGGTGCGGCTCGTGGGTCTGAAAGACATGACCGGCGCGGTGATGTCGCCGCTCACCGCCATGCTGCTCTTGCGCGGGATCAAGACGCTGGAACTGCGCATGGAGCGTCACTGTGCCACCGCTGCCAAGGTCGCCGAGGCGCTGGAGCAGCACCCGGCGGTGCTGCATGTCGCGTATCCGGGACTGGAAAGCTTCCCGCAGGCCGAGCTTGCGCGCCGGCAGATGGGCAACTTCGGCGGCATGATCCCCTTCGAGGTCAAGGGCGGCAAGGCGGGCGGCATCGCCTTCATGAACCGGCTGAAGCTCATTCAGCGCGCGGTGAGCCTTGGCGACGCGGAAAGCCTGATCCAGCACCCCGCCAGCATGACCCATTCCACCTATTCCCCCGAGGAACGCGCCGAACACGGCATCGCCGAGGGGTTGGTGCGGCTTTCGGTCGGGCTGGAATCTGCGGAGGACATCATTGATGACCTTTACGCCGCGCTTGGGGCGCATAACATGCAAGCGGCCTGATCCGGCACGAACCGGACCAGTCGCGGGCGGTGTCGAGGAGGGCACCGCCCGAGGGATCCTCAGAATGAAAGACCTGCCATGACCGCTCTCGCCCCTGAACAGCTGAAGACCATCGAACAACGTCTGCTGTGGCTGTCGCACTGGATGATCCACAACGCCAACCACATCCGGCCCAAGGTGGACGGGATCAAGGTGGGCGGGCATCAGGCATCTTCGGCCTCCATGGTGTCGATCATGACGGCGCTTTACTTCAGTGCCCTGCGGCCCGAGGACCGGGTGGCGGTAAAGCCGCATGCCTCGCCGATCTTCCATGCGATGCAATACCTGATGGGCAACCAGACCCGCGAGAAGATGGAGAACTTCCGCGGGTTTCAGGGTGTGCAGAGCTACCCGAGCCGGACCAAGGACGTGGACGATGTGGATTTCTCCACCGGGTCGGTCGGGCTTGGCGTGGCGGTGACCTCCTTCGGCTCGCTGGTGCAGGACTACATCACCGCGAAAGACTGGGGCGCGGATGTCGATCTGGGCCGCATGGTCGCCTTGGTGGGCGATGCCGAGTTGGACGAGGGCAACATCTACGAGGCCCTGCAGGAGGGCTGGAAGAACGACCTGCGCAACACTTGGTGGATCATCGACTACAACCGCCAGTCGCTCGACGGGGTGGTGCGCGAGGGGCTGTTCAAACGCATCGAGCAGATTTTCGACGCCTTCGGCTGGGACGTGGTCAAGGTGAAATACGGCGCCCTGCAGCGTGCGGCGTTCGAGGAGCCCGGCGGCGACAAGCTGCGCGACTGGATCGACAATTGCCCCAACCAGCTCTACTCGGCGCTGACCTATCAGGGCGGCGCGGTCTGGCGCGAGCGACTGATGGAGGCGCTTGGCGATCAGGGCGATGTCACGGCGCTGATCGACGCGCGCTCGGATGTCGAACTGGCCGAGCTGATGGAGAACCTCGGCGGCAACTGCGTGCAGACGATGGCCGAGACCTTCGACGCCATCGACCACGACCGCCCGGTCTGCTTCCTCGCCTATACCATCAAGGGGTGGGGCACACCGATTGCGGGGCACAAGGACAACCACGGCGGTCTGATGACCAAGACCCAGATGGCCGACTGGCAGAAACACATGGGCGTGGCCGAGGGGGAGGAATGGGAGCCTTTCGCCACCGTCGAGGACCCGCAAGCGTTGCAGGCGGCGCTCGACCGCGTGCCCTTCTTCGCCAAGGGCCGCCGCCGCTACAATGACACGACACTGCCGGTACCGCAGATCGAACTGTCGAGCGACCGCGAAATCTCCACGCAGATGGCCTTCGGCAAGATCCTCGACGATCTGTCGAAGGGCGACAGTGATCTCGCCTCCCGCATCGTGACCATGTCGCCGGACGTGACCGGCACCACGAACCTTGGGCCATGGGTGAACCGGCGCAAGCTCTTCGCGCGCAGCGAACAGGCCGATACTTTCGTCAACGAGAAGATCCCCTCCACCGCGAAATGGGAATTCACGCCCGAGGGCCAGCATATCGAGTTGGGCATCGCCGAAATGAACCTCTTCCTGCTTCTGGGCGCCGCGGGCCTGTCGCATTCGCTCTTCGGCAAGCGGGTCATTCCTATCGGCACGGTCTACGACCCCTTCGTCGCCCGCGGCTTGGACGCGCTGAACTACGCGTGCTATCAGGATGCACGTTTCATGATCGTGGGCACCCCCTCGGGCGTGACGCTCGCGCCCGAAGGCGGGGCGCATCAATCCATCGGCACGCCGCTCATCGGCATGAGCCAGGACGGGCTGGCGAGCTTCGAGCCCGCCTTCGCCGACGAGTTGGCGGTCATCATGCAGTGGGCCTTCGACTACCTGCAACGCGACGGCGAGGGCGACCCGGACGAGCGCACATGGCTGCGCGACGAGACCGGCGGCTCGGTCTATCTGCGGCTCACCACCAACCCCATCGAACAGCCCGGCAAACGCGTCGACGAGGACTTCCGCCAAGGTGCCATCGACGGGGCCTATTGGCTGCGCAAGCCGGGGCCGAACTGCGACGTGGTGATCGCCTATCAAGGCGCCGTGGCCCCCGAGGCGATCAAGGCCGCGGGCAGCATCGCCGAGGGCCGCCGCGACGTAGGCGTGCTGGCGGTGACCTCCGCCGACCGGCTGAACGCCGGCTGGACCGCGGCACAGCGCGCCCGGGCGCGCGGCAATCACGCGGCGCAGAGCCATATCGAAACGCTGTTAGGTCAGCTGCCGCGCGACTGCAAGCTGGTGACGGTGATCGACGGCCATCCGGCGACGCTGTCCTGGCTGGGCGCGGTCGTGGGGCATCAGACGGTGCCGCTTGGGGTCGAGCACTTCGGCCAGACCGGCACCATCGCGGACCTCTACCGGCATTTCGGCATCGACGCGCGTTCAATCGTCGAAAAGGTGCAGGGTCTGACCCCGGGGCGGCAGATGCTCCACCGGGTGGCAGGTTAAGGTTCGAAGGGGGGCAAGCTGCCCCCCTCATCACCCGACGAACTTGGCTTTCAGATAGGCCAGATAGGCCGTCGGGTCGTAGGCCCCTGCCCCGATCCCGGCGAGGATCTCGGCCCGGCTGCGCGACCGACCATGCTGCCAGACGAGATCGCCCAATGCCGCATGAAGCGGCGCGTAGTCGCCCGCCGTCACGCCCGAGCGCACCTCCGGCTGCGTCGCATCCAGATGCGCCATGATCTGCGCGGCGGTCGAATTGCCCACCGTATAAGTGGGGAAGGAGCCGATATAGCCGTGCGACCAATGCACGTCCTGCAAACAGCCCGCGCTGTCGTCCGGCACCTCCAGCCCCAAATCCTCGCGCATCGCCGCGTTCCACGCCTCGGGCACGTCGGCGACCTTCAGCGAGCCGTCCATCAGCGCCATCTCGATCTTCACGCGCAACATGACGTGCAGATCATAGGTCAGCTCGTCCGCCTCGACCCGGGTGAGGCCGGGGGAGACGCGGTTGATGGCGGCGACGAATTCCTCTTCGCTCACGTCGCCGAGCTGCTCGGGGAAGGTGTCGCGCAGCCGCCCGTAGTGCACCGCCCAGAAGGCGGGCGAGCGGCCGATGTGGTTTTCCAGCAGGCGCGACTGGCTTTCGTGCATCCCGAAGCTGGTCCCCGCCACGGCATAGAGCCCGATCATATCCGTCGCATGCGCCCCGCGCGTGAGCGCCGGATCGGCGCCCATCTCGTAGAGCGCATGGCCCGCCTCGTGGATCGTGCCGAAGATCGACATCGGCAGGTAGTTCGGGTTCCAGCGCGAGGTGATCCGCACGTCGTTGCGGGTCATGGAAATCTCGAAGGGATGCACCGCCGTGTCGAGCCGCCCACGGTCCATGTCATAGCCCAAGGCCTCGGCGATATAGGCACAAAAGGCCTGCTGGCCGGCGACGGGATAGTCGCGGAACAGGAACTCGCTGCGCGGCACGGGCCGGGCGAGCGCCGCGTTGAGGATCGGGCGGATGCCGTCGCGGAGCTGGTCGAAGAACCGGGTGAGCTGCACCGCGGTGGCGCCGGGCTCGAAAACATCGGCAATTGGATCGTAGGGGTGGCCGTCATGGCCGAGCGCCTCAGCCTTCTCGCGCGCCAGATCGACGATGCTTTGAAGATGCGGCTGGAACAGGGCGAAATCGCCGGTGCGGTGCGCCTCGGTCCAGGCGGCGCCGGCGGTGATCGATTGCTCGGCCTGTCGGCGCAGCAAGGCTGCGGGGATGCGGGCGTGATGGGTGCGCGCCTCCTGCACCGATTGCGCGGCGCGGCGCTCGATCTCGGGCGCGTCGCTCTTGAGCACGGCTTCGGCGGCCTTGCCCATCTCGGGGTCGAGGATCATCTCACGCGCGATGCCCATCAAGGTGGCGATCTGGTGGCCGCGCGTCTCGGCCCCGCCCTTGGGCATCATCACCCGCGCGTCCCAGTTCAGCAGGTTTACCGAGACGAGCACGTCGTTCAGCCGCCCCACGCGGTCGGTCAGGGTCAGGCTCATGCGGCGGCTCCTGTTTCGGCGCCGGTGCCCCCGTCATGCAGGTGGCAGGCGACGCTGCGGTTGTCTTTCGGGTTCACGAGGCGCGGCACCTCGGTCTTGCAACGCGGCCCCGCAAACGGGCAGCGCGGGTGGAAGGCGCAGCCTTTCGGCGGGTTGATCGGCGAGGGGATCTCGCCTTTGATCGGGTGGAAATTGGCGCGCCCGGTGCCGAGGGTCGGCACGGAGGCAAAGAGCGCCTCGGTATAGGGGTGCAGCGGCTTGGCGTAGAGTTCATCCGCCGGCGCCGTCTCGACCACCCGGCCGAGGTACATGATCGCCACCCGGTCGCAGACGTGGCGCACGACCGAGAGGTCGTGGCTGATGAACAGCGCCGTGAGGTTCAACTCGCGCCGCAGCTTCATGAAGAGGTTGAGCACCTGCGCCTGAATGGACACGTCGAGCGAGGCGACGGCCTCGTCCAGCACCAGAAGCTCCGGTTGCATTGCCAGAGCGCGTGCGATGGCGACCCGCTGGCGCTGCCCGCCCGAGAACTGGTGCGGCAATCGGTTGGCGTAGGCGCCCTCCAGCCCCACCTGTTCAAGCAGGCTGCGCACCCGCTCCTGCACCTCGCGCGCCGGGATCAGCCCGTGGATGCGCGGGCCTTCGGCGATGATCTCGCCCACCTTCATGCGGGGGTTGAGGCTCGCGAAAGGGTCCTGGTGGATCATCTGCACGCGGGTCGTGAGCTTGTCGACATTGCCGCGATGGTCGCGCGCCACCGGCTGGCCTTCGAGCGTCACCGTGCCCTCACTCGGCGCATAGATGCCCGAGACGACGCGCCCCAAGGTGGACTTGCCGCAGCCGCTCTCACCGACGATGCCCAGCACCTCGCCGCGCGGAACGCTTAAATTGACGTCGTTCACGGCATGGACGGTCTGGGTGGAGTCGCGCCCCGACAGGCGGTCCAGCCCCCGGACCACCAGCCCCGGCTTGCGGGTGAACCGTTTGGAGACGCCCTCGATTTTCAGAATGGGATCGGTCATGTGGCCTCGATCGGATGGTGGCACAGGACGGAATGTGCCTCGGTTCCAGTGTTGGGTGGGAGCGTCGCGCAAACCTCGCTTGCCCGCGGGCAGCGCGGGCGGAACGGGCAGCCCGAAGGCAGGTTCGCCAGCTGCGGGGTCGAGCCCGGGATCTGCGGCAAATCGCGGCCCGGCTCGTGCAGGCCGGGGACCGAGTCGATCAGCCCGCGCGTATAGGGATGACGCGGATGGGCGATGACCTCCTCGGCGCTGCCGCTTTCGACGATCCGGCCTGCGTACATCACCGCGATGTCGTCGGCGAGCGAGGAGACCACGGCGAGGTCATGGGTGACCCAGACGATAGCCGTGCCGGTCTCATCCGCCAGCCGCCGCACCTCGGCGAGGATCTGGCCCTGGATCGAGACGTCGAGCGCGGTGGTCGGCTCATCGGCGAGGATCACGGCGGGGCGGTGCAGCAGGGCCGTGGCAATGGCGACGCGCTGACGCATGCCGCCAGAGAGCTGATGCGGATAGGCTTGCAACCGCTCGGCGGGCGCCGGAATGCCGACGATCTCAAGCGCTTCGCGGGCACGCTCCCATGCGGCGGCCTTGCTGACCTTGTCGTGCACCCGCACCGCCATGGCCATCTGGTCGCCCACCCGCAGCACGGGGTTGAGGGTCATCATCGGGTCCTGAAACACCATCGAGACATTGCGACCGCGCATCTGGCGTCGGCCCTCGGCGCTGAGGCTGCGCATATCGGTGCCCTGCACCAGAACCTCGCCTGCGGTGATCCGACCGGGTTCGTCGATGAGCCCCATGATCGAAAACCCTGTGACGCTCTTGCCCGAGCCGCTCTCGCCCACCAGCCCGAGGATGCGCCCCGGCTGGACTGAAAAGCTCACGTCATTGACGGCGGTGACGGCCCCCTTGCGGGTGCTGAATTGCGTGGTCAGTCCCCTGACCTCCAGTGCGGCGCTCATCGGCTGTTCCTCGGGTCGAGCACCTTGCGGACCTGATCGCCCACGAGGTTGATTGCGACAACGGTCACCATCAGCGCCAATCCGGGATAGATCGACAGCCAGTAGCGGTCCGAATGGATGTATTTGAACCCGTTGGAGATCAGCGATCCCAGCGAGGGTTCCGTCAGCGGCAGGCCCACGCCGAGGAAGGACAGCGTCGCCTCCAGCGCGATGGCGCTCGCGACCTGCACCGTGGCCACAACGATCAGCGGCGGCAGCACGTTGGGCAGCAGGTGCCGGAACAGCACCCGGCGCGTCGGCAGCGGCGTGGAGCGCGCGGCCTCGATATAGTCCTTGCCACGCTCGACCTTGGCCGCGCCGTGCGTGGTGCGGGCGAAATAGGCGTATTGCGCGACCACCAGCGCAAGGATGATCTGCACGATACCTTGGCCCAGCATCGCCACCAGCACCAGCGCCAGCAGGATCGCGGGCATCGAGAGTTGCAGGTCGACGATCCGCATCAAGAGCGCCTCGATCCGCCCCCCGAAATAGGCCGCGGTGAGACCAACCGCGATGCCGACCAACAGCGCCAGTGCCCCGGCGGACAGGCCGATCACGAAGCTGGTGCGCAGCCCGTAGAAAATGGCCGAGAGCATGTCGCGGCCCGCGTTGTCGGTGCCCAGCAGATGGACATAGCCGCCCGAGCCTTCGGTGCCCGGGCGCAAGAAAGCGTCGAGCCAATCGAGCGCGGCCATGTCGTAGGGGTCCTGCGGCGAGACCAGCGGCGCGCCGAAGGAGAGGAACAGAAGCACGGCAATCACGATGAGCGCGCCCACGGCGACCCAGCTTTCGCGGAAGTCCGACCAGAAGTTGCGCAGCCGCTCGGCGCGCGTCTCCACCGGCGGGGCCGAGGGCACGGCCATGGTGTTTTCAGCGACGATCTCGGGCATCATGCGCCTCCTTTCAGGCGGACCCGCGGGTCCAGTCGGGCGTAGACCAGATCAACCACGAGGTTGATGAGGACAAAGAGGATCACGACCATGATGAGGTAGGAGACCATCACCGGGCGGTCGAGTTGCAGGATCGAGTCGATGATCAGCTTGCCCACGCCCGGCCAGTTGAACACGCTTTCGGTCACCACCGCGAAGGCCAGCGTCGAGCCAAGCTCGAGCCCCAGCACCGTGACGATTGGGATCGAGATGTTGCGCAGGATGTGGCGAAAGACGATCTGCCGGTCCGGCAGGCCCTGCGCGCGGGCGAACTTGACGTAGTCGGTGCCCATCGCCTCTACCATGCCGGCGCGGGTGAGGCGGATCATCAGGCCCATCTTGAAGAGCGACAGGTTGATCGCGGGCATGATGACATGGCTCCAGCCATCGGGGGTGAAGAGCGAGGAGGTGATGCCAAGGAAGGTCGCCTCGTCGCCGCGCCCGCCCGAGGGCAACCAGCCAAGCTCGACGGCGAAGCCCATGATCAGCAGCATGCCGATCCAGAAAGTCGGCACCGAGAAACCCAGCACCGAGAGCGCCATGATCATCTTCGCGCCGAGGCTCTCGGGGCGGTAACCGGCCCAGAGACCGGCGGGAATGCCCACGCCCACGGCGATCAGCACCGAGGTCAGCACCAGTTCCAGCGTGGCGGGAAAGCGCGAGAAGACGAGGTCGACGACCGGGATGTTATAGACCATCGAGGTGCCCAGATCGCCCTGGGCCACGTTCTGGAGGAAGGTCCAGTACTGCACGACCAGCGGTTGATCGAGCCCGTATTGCTCGATCAGCTTCTGGCGGATCTCGGCGGTGGCGCCCGGATCGATCATCACGTCGATCGGATTGCCGATGGCAAAGACGCCGACAAAGACGATCACCGACATGGCAAAGACCACGACCACCGCCTGTGCCAACCGGGTTACAAAATAGCTGAGCATTCGACCTCGCCCATCAGACTTGAAAAAAAGAGGCGCCCGCCGGCTAGCAGCGGGCGCCCGGTGCGTTATGCAGCCTTATTCGACCGGGGTGATCGCATAGGCGCGGGTTTCCTGATCGACGCGGGGCGTCATCTCGATGGTGTCGGCATTGGCCGCCCAGACGGTCTGCAAGATCACCGTCGGGATCAGCGCGCGGTCTTCCATCGCGATGAAGGAGGCCTCTTCATAGAGCTTCTTGCGCGCTTCCGGGTCGAGGGTCTGGGCGCCTTCGCCGAAGACCTTGTCGAACTCGGGGTTGGAATAGCCCGCGCGGTTGAAGTTGCCGAAGCCCTTCTCGGGGTCTTTGGTGTGCACCAGCGCGCCGTAGGTATAGGCGGCCTCACCGGTGAGCGTGCCCCATGCGGACATGGTCATGGTGTATTCCTCACGCGCGGCGGCGGGGAAGAAGACCGTGCCATTGAGCGCCTGTGCGTTCACCTTCAGACCCAGACGCGACCACATCTGCGCCAGCGCCTCGCAGACCACGGCATCGCCGGGCACGCGGTTGTTGGTGCAGGTGAAATCGATCTCAAAACCCTCGGGGTAGCCGGCCTCGGCCAGCAGCTCCTTGGCTTTCTCGATGTCATACTCGCGCTTGCCCAGTTCCGGGCTGTAGCCAAAGAAACCTTCGGGCATCAGCTGGTTGGCGGGCGTGCCCAGACCTTCGAGCACCACGTTGACCAGCACGTCGCGGTTGATCGCCAGGTCCAGCGCCTTGCGCACACGCAGATCCTGCAGCGGGTTGCCCTCGACCTCTTCGCCGTTGACCTTAATCGGCTGCGGCTCTTCGTCCTTCACCGACGGCGCGATGTTCAGGATATAGACCGAGTCGGAGACGAATGTTTCGATGTCGCCATCATTCTTCATCGCGAGGTAGTCGGAGGCGGGAACGTAGTTGATCAGGTCAACCTCACCCGAACGCAGCGCCGCGACGCGAGAGGTGTCTTCGGGGATCTCGCGGCGGGTGACGGTTTCCCACGCGGCCTGACCGCCCCAGTAGTCGTCGAAACGCTCAAGCACCAGATCGCCTTTGGGCTGCCAAGAGACGAAGGTATAGGGACCGGTGCCAATCGCCTTCTCGCCCGAGTTGAACTCCTCGTTGCCCGCTTCCATGCCGGTCTCAGACGGCACGACGAAGAGGCGGGTGAAGTCGTTCGGCAGCGAAGGCGCCATGCCCTTGGTCTTCACGCGCAGGGTGTAGTCATCGACCACTTCGACGCTGTCGACATATTTTGTGTAGAGGGTCATCGGCATTGGGCCGGTCACCTGCGGGATACGCTCGATCGAGAATTTCGCGTCCTCGGCGGTGAAGTCGGTGCCATCATGAAATTTCACGCCTTCGCGCATCTTGAATTCCCATGTGGTGTCGTCGATCGGCTCCCAGCTGACGGCAAGGCCGGGCTTCAGCTGCAGCTTCTCGTCGACATCGACGAGCGTGTCGAAGACATGGCGCAGGGCTTCGGCCTGCGAGCCCAAGGTCGACCAATGCGGGTCAATCGAATCCGGGCCGGCACGCAGGCCGATCACCAGATCGGCGGCCATCGCTGCTGGCGCGGCAGCGATCAGCGCCAATGCGGCGACGGCGGATTTCAGGGTAAGCTTCTTCATTGGTCAAAACCTCCATGTGTTATATCTTGCAGTTACACTAGACAGCTATAATTGTGACGGTCAACACAAATATGTAACATTGGAACCTTCGACCGCCGCATAAGCCCAATATATAAGCTTGTCGCGCTACTGTTTTTGAGGCAGTGTTACAGGCATGAGTGACAAACAGGCAAAATTTGAACGGGCAATGGATCGAATCGTACAGGCGATGGATCGCAGCTCGTCCGTATCTCTTTCCGTTCAGCTCCGCGGAGCGCTGGAATTCGGGATCGCGTCGGGCGAATTGCCCTCCGACGCGCGCCTGCCCTCGGTCCGCGCTTTGGCCGCGCGGATGAAGATTTCCCCGGTCACGGTCAGCAATGTCTACGCCGCGCTGCAATCCTCGGGGTTGGTCGAGGGGCGCGTCGGTTCGGGTACATTCGTCAGCGGCGGTGGCAGCCGCGCCCACGACGGGCGCTTTCGGCAGCTTGATCAACAGATCGCTGAACTGTTGAGCCTTGCGAAATCCTGTGGCGTCAGCGCGTCGGAACTGGCTGTGCGCATTTCCATGGCCAGCAGCGCCAGCCCGCGCCCGCTGCGCATTCTGATGGTCGGCAATTTCATCGACGCGACCCGCGCTTATGCCGATGAACTGCGCCAGCATCTGCCCGAGGGCGATGAGATCGACGCCGCCGTTCTGGATGAGATCGCACCCAATCCACCCAAGGACATCGACCTGATTATCGCACCCAAAACTCTGCTGTCCAAAACGCGAGAAATCTTGCCGAATGTCGAAGTGCTCGGCCTGACGCTCATCCCCAACGAGGCGACCCGCGTGGCACTGGCTTCGATCCCGCCTGACGCCAAGACGCTCGCTTACTCCTATTTTCCCGGCTTCGTTACGATCATGAAAGCGGGCATCCTGCGGTTTGCCCCCCATGTCACGCAGTTGACCATGAAGGTTCGTGACGAGAATGGCCTGTCATCGGCCATGCGCGAGGCAGATGTGGTCATCTATGCCACCGGTGCCGACTACCTTCGTGGCGCGTTGCGCCCCGAGCAGACCGCTTTTGAATACCGTCACACCCCAGACGTACACGCCATCCGTTCAGAAATCCTGCCCGCCATTGAGACATGCCGGGCCTCTCTCAAATCCGCAAAGGCCGCCGAAGAATGAAGATATCCGAAAGCAATTGGTTCGAGATCGAAGAATACCTCAAGACCGACGACCGCTGTGTCCTGCCCTTGGGCAGCACCGAGCAGCACGCCTACCTCAGCCTCTCGGTCGATTCGATCCTGTCGGAGAAGGTCGCCGCCGATGCCGCCGAACCTCTGGGCGTGCCGGTGTTTCCGGCCGTGGCCTATGGTCTGACGCCCTATTTCATGGGTTTCCCCGGCTCGGTCTCGCTGAAGCTTTCGACCTATGCGGCGCTTTTGCGCGACATCCTCGACAGCCTCTATGCCACCGGCTTTCGCCGTGTGCTCATCGTCAACGGTCACGGCGGCAACAGCCCGGTCCAGCCCGTCACGATGGAGTGGATGGAGGCCAATGAAGGCGCCCGCTGCCGCTTCCATGACTGGTGGCGTGCGCCCGAGACGTGGAACTGCGTGCAGGAGATCGACCCCGTCGCCTCCCATGCCTCCTGGATGGAGAACTTCCCCTGGACCCGCCTGCCCGGTCGTGAGCTTCCGGACGAGCAGAAACCCTTCGTCGATTTCGATCGCCTGCGCGACCGCAACGCCGCGGGCGTGCGCGCGCTCATTGGGGACGGCAACTACGGCGGCGTCTACCAGAAGCCCGACGCCGACACCGACCGCCTGTGGGAGATCGCCGTGCGCGAAACCCGCGCGCAGCTTGAGGGGGACTGGGCATGAGCGAGACCCCGATCCTGATCTGGGGCGCCGGTGCCATCGGCGGCATCCTCGGCGCCTATTTCGCCCGCGCAGGTCATGCCGTGCATATGGTCGATGTCGTGGAAGAGCATGTCGAAGCAATGCGCAGCAGCGGGCTGCGCATTGAAGGCCCGGTCGAAGCATTTACTCAAGTCCTCCCGGCCAGCACGCCGGACGAACTGACTGGCCAATACGACCGCATTTTCCTCTGCGTGAAGGCGCACCACACCGCCGCCGCTTTGGAGATGCTTGCCCCCCATCTCGCGCCGGGCGGCTATGTCGTCTCGGCCCAGAACGGGCTCAACGAAAAGGTCATCGCCGCGCGCATCGGGGCCGAGAACACGGTGGGCTGTTTCGTCAACTTCGGCGCTGACTGGTTGGAGCCGGGCCGCATCCTCTTCGGCAACCGCGCCGCCGTAGCTGTGGGGGAACTCGACGGGCGCATGAGCGACCGCGTGGCCGAGGTGCATGAGCTGTTGCAACTGGTCGAGCCCGAGGCCGTCGCCACCGACAACATCTGGGGCTACCTCTGGGGCAAGATGGGCTACGGTGCGCTGCTCTTTTGTACCGCCCTCACCCCCGACAGCATGTCCGACGCCATGGCCCGCGACGAACACCGCGCCGCCTACCGCGCGCTTGGTCACGAGGTGATGACACTGGCCGCGCATGAGGGCGTCTCCCCCCTCGGTTTCAACGGGTTCGACCCGGAAGCCTTCCGCAAGAACGATACCGCGGCCATCGACGCCGCGATGGAGAAGATGATCGCCCACAACCGCAAGACCGCCAAGACCCACTCCGGCATCTGGCGCGACCTCGCGGTGCGCAAGCGCAAGACCGAGGTCGACGCACAGATCGGTGTCATGGTCGAGTTGGGCCGGGAGGCAGGCATCTCGGTGCCGACACTGGCGCGCATGGTGGACCTCATCCACGACATCGAGGACGGCAAGCGCGCCCAATCCGCCGACCTCGTCAATTTGCTGGTGGCGGCATGAAGATCGATCTGACCGGCAAGGTCTTTGCCGTAACGGGCGCGGCCCAGGGCATCGGTGCCGCGATCCTTAGCGAGCTGCGCGACGCCGGGGCCACCGTGGCCGCGATGGACATCGACGCCGCGGGCCTCGCCCCGCTGGAGGCCGAGGGCGTGACGCTGCATAGCGGCGATCTGGGCAACCGCGAAACAACCCTCGCGCTCTGCGCCGAGATCGTCGAACGGCACGGACGGATCGACGGGCTGGTGACCTCCGCCGGTGGCGTGCGCGGTCAGGTCGGCCGCCCGCTCGATGAGATCAGCGAAGCCGATTGGCAGGCGATCTTTCAAGCCAATGTCGATGCCGCCATGTGGTGTGCTCAGGGTTTCGCGCCCGCGATGAAAGAGGCAGGCGCAGGCCGGATCGTCACCATTTCCTCCGGCGCGGGGCTGAAGCCCAGCCTTACCGGCATCCAAGCCTATGCGGCGGCGAAACACGCGCTTGTGGGTCTCACCAAGCAGCTGGCCCTGGAGCTTGGGCCGCAGGGCATCACCGTGAATTCCGTGGCCCCCGGCTTTGTCCTGTCGAACCCCTCGACGGAAAAGCAATGGGACGCCTTCGGCCCCGAGCGGCAGAAGCAAATCATCGGCGGCATCCACATGCGCCGCTTGGGCCGCGCGCAGGACATCGCCGATGCGGTCACCTTCCTCTGCTCCGACCGCGCCGGTTGGATCACGGGCCAAATCCTTTCCGTCGACGGAGGCCACGCATGAGCGAGCCGCATGAATGGGACGAGCCGCATTGGCGCGGGCTGGTCGAACAGGTCCGCGCCGGGCAGAACCTGTTGCCGAAATCCTGGCCCGGCGGCGCGCGCTGCGCCGTGGCGCTGAGTTTCGACAGCGATCACGAGACCAACGAACTGCGCGACGGGGGCGAGAGCATTGCCCGCCTCGGCTGGGGTGAATACGGCGCGCGGCGCGGCATTCCGCGCATCCGCAAGGTACTGGATCGGCATGGGGTAAAGGCAAGCTTCTTCGTGCCCGCCGTCTCAGCCCTGCTGCACCCCGAAGAGCAGCGCAGCCTTGCCGAGAAGGGCCACGAGATCGGCCTGCACGGCTGGATCCACGAGCGCAACACGCAGGTCCCGCCGGAGGCCGAGCGCGAGTTGATGCTGCGCGCCTCGGACACGCTGGAAAAGATCACCGGCACCCGCCCTGTCGGCATGCGCACACCGTCCTGGGACTACAGCGCCCACACGCTCTCGATCGCCCGCGAGATGGGGCTCCTGTACGACAGCTCCCTGTTCTCTGACGACGACCCCTATGAGATCGTGGAGAAAGGCGAAGCGACCGGGATCGTGGAACTGCCGGTGGAGTGGATTCGCGACGACGCCGTCTATTTCATGATGAACCGTTTTGGCGCGCAGCGGCCCTATACGCCGCCCGCGGATGTGCTCGACATTTTCCGGCGCGAGTTCGACGGGGCCTATGACGAGGGCGGGCTCTTCCTCTTGACCATGCACCCGCATGTGACAGGCTACCGCTCGCGCATCTTCATCCTCGACGAGCTGATCGACCACATCAAATCCCGCGGCGATTGCTGGATCGCCACCCATGCCGAGATCGCCGCCTATTGCGCCGAAGAGGCCGGATTGAAAGGACACACATGACCTATTCCCTTGCCATTCACGGCGGTGCCGGAACCATCCTCAAGGAAAACATGACGCCCGAGAAGGAGGCCGCCTATCACGACGGTCTCGCCCGGGCGCTGGAGGCGGGCGAAGCGGTACTGCGCGACGGTGGCAGCGCGATGGACGCGGTGGTGGCCGCGGTCTGCGCGCTCGAAGATGAGCCGCTGTTCAACGCAGGGCGCGGCGCGGTCTATACTTCCGAAGGAGTGCAGGAGATGGACGCCGCCGTGATGGACGGCGCCGACCGGCGCGCGGGCTCGGTCGCCGGTGTTTTCGGGCCGAAGAACCCGGTGAAACTGGCGCGCGCCGTCATGGAACGGACCGAGCATGTCACCCTCATCGGCCCCAACGCGCTGGAGATCGCGCGGCAGGCGGGCCTCGAGTTCGCCGACCGTGACTATTTCTTCACCCAGTCCCGCTGGGACGCTTTGCAGGAGACGCTCGAGATGCGCGCCCGCGGCGAGGTTTCGGACGATCCGGCGCGGCGGCATGGCACCGTGGGGGCCGTGGCGCGCGACGCGGCGGGCAACATTGCCGCCGCCACTTCCACGGGGGGCATGACCGCCAAGGCCCCGGGCCGGGTTGGCGACACGCCGATGATCGGCGCGGGCACCTTTGCCGACAACGAGACCTGCGCGGTCTCCGCCACCGGGCACGGCGAGATTTTCATCCGCTGGAACGCCGCCGGGGAGATCGCCGCGCGGATGCGCCACGCAGGCGAGGATCTGGCCACCGCCGCCGAACATGTGGTGATGCAGGAACTGGCACCCAACGACGGCTCGGGCGGGATCATCGCGGTGGATGCCGCGGGCAATATCGCCATGCCGTTTAACTCGCAGGGCATGTACCGCGGCATGGTGCGAAAAGGCAGCGCGCCCGAAACCAGTATCTATTGAGCGGCGCGGCCCTTCGGTTGCCTTCCTGCCACGGGAAGGCGACAAATGCCGCCGGGAAGAGCCGCCTGCCATCTAAATCTTGACATTTTGTCCCCTCCCTTTGATTGACGATCAAACGAACTTGACGGGAGAGGGGACAAGGTGCGTTTTTTAGCAGCAATTGCCAGGGTGATCTGCGCGGTGAACTTGGTCATCGGCAATCTCTTCTCATGGCTCGCACTCGGCATCGTGTTGGTCTGTTTCACCGTGGTCGTGCAGCGCTATGTCTTCGCGATCAGCTTCGTTTGGATGCAAGACCTTTATATCTGGCTCAACGGCGCGATGTTCACGGCCGTGGCCGGTTTTGCGCTGCTGCGCGATGACCATGTGCGCGTCGACATCTTCTACCGCCCCGCCACCATGGCCCGCCGCGCGCTGATTGACCTGATCGGTGTCATTGTCTTTCTGCTGCCCTTCTGCTGGATCGTCTACAGCTATTCGATCCCCTTCGTGATCCGCGCTTGGGGCTATCAGGAGGGGTCGGCCAATGTGGGCGGCATGCCGGGGCTTTACATTCTCAAAGCCTTCATCATCGGCTTCGCATTTCTACTCGCAATTCAAGGGATTGCATGGATCATCCGCTCCATCCTCGTGCTCAGCGGCAATGCTGAGCTGGTGCCCAAATCCATGCAATACAGCCGGGACCAAATCCCCGCAGACCATCCGCAGGGAGCCGTTTGATGGATCCGATTTTCATTGGCGAGATGCTCGCCGCGCTCATGTTTTTTGGCGTGATCGGTTTTTTGCTGCTCGGCTTTCCGGTGGCTTTCACTCTAGCTGGCGTGTCGCTGCTGTTTGGCGCCGTGGGCATGGGCTTCGGCGTTTTCGATCCCTCGAACTTCGGCTCGCTGCCGAACCGCTATATCGGCTTCATGACCAACGAAGTCTTGGTCGCCGTGCCGCTCTTTATCTTCATGGGGGTGATGCTGGAACGCAGCCAGATCGCCGAGCAGCTTTTGCTCACCATGGGCAAGCTTTTCGGCAATATGCGCGGCGGTTTGGGGATTTCGGTGGTGCTTGTGGGCGCGATGCTCGCGGCATCCACGGGCGTCGTGGGGGCCACGGTTGTCACCATGGGCCTGATCTCGCTGCCCGCCATGCTGCGGGCGGGCTATGACCCCAAGCTTGCCACCGGGGTGATCTGCGCCAGTGGCACCTTGGGGCAGATCATTCCGCCCTCCACCGTGTTGATCTTCATGGGCGACATGCTTTCGGGCATCAACTCCCAGGTGCAGATGGCCAAGGGCAACTTTGCCCCCACGCCCGTCTCGGTCGGGGATCTTTTCGCCGGGGCGCTGCTGCCGGGGATTTTGCTGGTCTCGCTTTATCTCAGCTACGTTCTGTTCAAAGCCGCGACCGCGCCCGCCTCCTGCCCCGCGACGCCGGTTCCGGCGGATGAGAAAAGCCAACTGGTGCGGGATTTCTTTGTCGCCCTGATGCCGCCCCTGTTGCTGATCCTCGCCGTGCTGGGGTCGATCCTCGGCGGCATCGCCACCCCGACCGAGGCGGCCTCTGTCGGTGCTGTGGGGGCGATGGTGCTTGCGGCCATGCGCTGGCGGCTGTCCTTCCGCATCTTGCGGGAGACGATGATCGCCACGGCCACGATCACCAGCATGGTCTTTGTCATTCTGCTAGGGGCTTCGGTCTTTTCCATCGTGTTCCGCATGATGGGCGGCGATAATCTGGTGCATGAGTTCCTCAGCAACCTGCCCGGCGGCCCCTTGGCCGCAGTGGCGGTGGTGATGATCATCATGTTCTTCCTGGGTTTCATCCTCGATACCTTTGAGATCATCTTTATCGTGATCCCGATCACGGCACCGGTGCTGTTGATGCTGGACATCGATCCGATCTGGCTGGGTGTCTTGGTCGGGGTCAACTTGCAGACATCCTTCCTGACGCCGCCCTTCGGCTTTGCGCTGTTCTATCTGCGCGGGGTGGCCCCGGCGGATCTGCCAACGAGCGCGATTTACAAAGGGATCCTGCCCTTCGTGATGTTGCAGGTGGTGGCGATTGCGATCCTCTTTGCCTTCCCGCAGATCGTGACTTGGTTGCCTAAGGTGATCGCGGGGTGAGATAGCCCCCCCCGACGTTCAAAGGCCCGGCAGCAATGCCGGGCCTTTTTCGGTTGAGCGGTAAGGGCATCGCCCTCCCTGGTGGGCGATCGAACCCGTGAAAGGGGCTGCGCCGGTGCCCATCTCGCGAACCGATCCGGCGCGGGCTACGTCGCAAAATCGCCCTCCGGGGGGAGGGAGGGCGATGCCCGGTGTGCCACCGGGCGAGGCAGATTTCTTGGGGTTCGCCCAAGAAAAAGGCCCGGCGTTTCCACCGGGCCTTTCCAATCACATTCAGCGCGAGGCTCAGTACTTCAGGAACTTCTGACGCGCCTGCACATAGGGGCTGTCGATGTTCTCGGTCCGGGTACGGACGAGGTTCAGCGCTTCGACAAAGCTTTCGGCGGTCTTCTTGACCAGCGGGTCGTCGCTGTTGCGCAGTTCTTCGACCACTTCGACCGAGGCCTTGGCACCGGCTTCCATGATGTCATCGGGGAAGTTACGCACGGTCACGCCATGCTCTTCCTGCAGGGTCTTCAGCGCGCGCGGATCGTTGGCGTAGAAGTCCGCGGCGACTTGGTCGTACTCCGCTTGGCTGACGTCACGGATGATCGCCTGCAGGTTCTCGGGCAGTTCCTGATACTTCTTCTTGTCGACGACAAGCTCGGTCGCCAGACCCGATTCCACGAAGGACGGCATGTAGTAGTTCTTGGCCACCTGATGGAAGCCGAGCGCCAGATCGTTGTAGGGGCCGACGAATTCCGCAGCGTCGAGCGTGCCCGACTGGAGCGCTTGGAAGATCTCGCCCGCGGCCATGTTGGTCACGGTCGCGCCCAGCTTCTCCCACACGCGGCCACCAAGGCCCGGCGTCCGGAAACGCACGCCTTTAACATCATCGAGGCTTTTCAGTTCATCGCGGAACCAACCACCCGTCTGGGTGCCGGTGTTGCCGGACAGGAAGCCCTGAACGCCGAACTGGTCATAGATCTCGTCCCAGATTTCCTGACCGCCCATGTAGCGCATCCAAGCGGTAAGCTCGGGCGTGGTCATGCCATAAGGAACGCCGGTAAAGAAGGACAGCGCAGGCGATTTGTTCTGCCAGTAGTAGGCCGCACCGTGGCTCATCTCGGCGGTGCCGTCGATCACGGCGTCGAGCGATTGCAGCGGGGGCACCATCTCACCAGCCGAGAAGACCTGAATGGTCAGCTCGCCACCCGAGGCGGCGGTGATCCGGTCGGCCAGACGCTGCGCGCCGACACCCAGACCGGGGAAGTTCTTGGGCCATGTGGTGACCATGCGCCATGTGATGTTGCCCTGCGCAATAGCGGGCGCTGCAAGTGTCGTGGCGGCAGCACCTGCCCCCATCACACCGGCTTTGCGGATAAATGAACGACGATCCATGTTTTTCCTCCCAAACGGATATTTGCTTAGCCTCCCCCGACGTCGACGCGGAGGGCCATGCGCAGCAGATAATCGTCGCTTTTCGAAAATGTCCATGGCTTAGGCAAATTGAAATTTCACCTTCTGGACAATCCCGCCCCAAGCCGCATACGTAGTGCTACTTAAAGCAGCATTATTAATGGTCTTTTGCCTTGTTTTCGGCAGAAAGGCCAATAATGTGCGAGCTGCCAGGGAGGGCTCAGATCTTGATAAAATTCATCGACCAGATGAACGAATTCGTCGGGCGCATCGTGTCGGTCGTCGCCGTCATTTTCGCCGCAATCATCATCTATGACGTCTTCATGCGCTATGCGCTGAATGACCCGACCCGCTGGGCCTTTGACGTCACGAAACAACTTTATGGCTTCTATTTCGTGATGCTGGGCGGCTATGCGCTGCGCCATCAGGCCCATGTGCGGGTCGATCTGATCACCGAAACTCTTGGCCCCAGCCTGCGCCGTTGGGTGGAAGCGGCGGGCTATGTGATCTTTTTCTTCCCCTTCGCGTGGATCTTCACCACCCGCTCTTATGAATTCGCCATGCGTTCCTATGCTCAGGGTGAGACGACATATGGCTCCGTGCAGCTGCCGGTCTACCCGCTCAAGATGGCCATGGCCCTCGCCGCCGGTCTGCTATTGCTGCAAGGCGTGGCGGAATTTTTGAAACTCGTACTTAACCGTCAGGAACTGACCCGTGACGCCTGAACTCATTGCTCTCACCATGTTCGGCCTGCTTTTGCTGGGCCTTTTCATGGGCCACCCGCTGGCCTTCGTTCTGGGCGGCACCGCCGTATTGGGCGCTGTCATCGCCGGCAAACCGATGGTGCTGGGCATCGTCATCAACCGGATTTTCGGCGATGTGCTAGACAACTTCACGCTGATCGCGATTCCGCTCTTTATCTTGATGGCACGGTTCCTGTCCGATTCGGGCGTGACGGATAAGATGTTCGAATCACTGCGGCTTTTGATGTCGAACATTCGCGGCGGTCTGGCGCTCGCGGTGGTTTTCATCTCGATCCTGCTCGCCGCGACCACGGGTATCATCGGCGCCTCGATCACAGTGATGGGCGTGATGGCCCTGCGCCCGATGCTGCAATATGGCTATAGCCCCACGCTGACCACCGGGGTCATCGCGGCATCCGGCTGTCTGGGCATTCTGATCCCGCCGTCGATCATGTTGATCCTCATGGCCTCTTATTCCCCCCTCTCGGTCGGAGAGCTTTTCGCGGGCGCCATGGTGCCGGGCGTGGTGCTGGGGCTGCTCTATGCGGTCTGGGTTTTCGTCGTCGCCGTGGTACGGCCCGACATGGCCCCCGCCGTTGAGCCGGATGAGAAAATCTCGAAACCCGCCCTCGTGCGCATGCTGCTCATCGAAGCCGTGCCGCCGCTGGTGCTGATCCTCGGCATTCTGGGCTCCCTGCTCGCGGGCATCGCCACGGCAACCGAAGCCTCCGCCATCGGCGCGGCACTGGCGCTGGTTATCGTCATCATGCGCCGCAAATTCAGCTGGTCTTCCTTCTATGGTGCCATGCTGGAAACCGGGCGCACTTCGGCGATGATCCTGTTTATCGTTGTCGGTGCCACGGCATTCACCGGCGTGTTCAACATCACCGGCGGTCTGCGCGCGACGCAAGAGATCATCCGCAACCTCGATATGGCGCCTTGGCTGCTGATCGCGATGATGATGTTCATCGTCTTCATCCTCGGGGCCTTCCTCGACTGGACCGGCATCGTGCTGCTGTCCTTCCCGATCTTCCTGCCGATCGTGCAGGAGATGGACGTGAGCCTGTTGTGGTTCGTCGTCCTGATGTCGGTGGTTCTGCAAACGTCCTTTTTGACCCCGCCCTTTGGATATGCGCTCTTCTACCTGCGCGCCATTGCCCCGCGTGAGGTCAAGACATCGCATATCATCGTCGGCGTGCTGCCTTTCATCGGTCTGATCCTGATGATGTGCGTGGCCATCGCCCTGTTCCCGCAGCTTGTCACTTGGCTGCCGGAAACGCTCTATACAAAATAATCAATGGAGGAGAGAGATTATGAAATTGAAATCAACCCTTGCCGGTCTGGCACTCTGCGCGGGCGTTGCCACGCAGGCCGCGGCGCAAGACAGCTGGACCATGACCACCACATGGCCGACGTCGCTGGAACTGATCGAGATCGACAAGCACTTCGTCGAACTGGCCAACAAGCTGACCGGCGATGACCTTAACATTGAGTTCTTCGAAGGCGGCTCCCTCGTCCCCGCGGGCGAAGTCTTTGGCGCCGTTGAATCCAACACCGTGCAGGCCGGCGCCGACTGGCCCGGTTACTGGGCTGGCCGCAACTCCGCCTTCTCGCCGCTGGCGACCACGGCGAGCCTGTTCAACGCGGTCGACTACGTCAACTGGATCGAACAGTGGGGCGGCAAAGAGCTCTATAACGAAATCTACGGCAAATTCGGCATGGTCTATCTGCCCTACGGCGTAACCAACAACGAATCCGGCTTCCGGACCAATGAGCAGATCGTCACGCTGGAAGACCTCAAGGGCAAGCGTCTGCGTCTGTCTGGTCTGGAGCAGGGCCGTCTGTTGGAAAAACTGGGCGGGTCGCAGGTCTCGATGGCCGGTGGCGAAATCTATCAGTCGCTTGAGCGCGGCGTGATCGATGGCGCGGAGTTCTCGACCCCGAACGTCGACTTCTCGGGCGGTTTCCAGCAGGTCACCAAATACTGGGCGACACCGGGCTGGCACCAGTCGGCGTCGATCTTCGGTGTGATGATCAACAAAGGCGCATGGGACGCCCTGTCGGACGAGACCCGCGAAGCGCTTGAGATTGCGGCGCAGGCCAACCTTGTTTGGTCGCTGTCTTTCACCGAGAAGCGCGCGACCGAAGCCTACCAGCAGTTCCTCGACGCGGGCATCGAAATCAACCGCTATGATGACGAGACGCTGACCAAGGTTCAGGAGATGGCGAACGAGACCATCGAAGAGACCGCCTGCGAGAACCCCGATTCCGCTAAGGTTTACCTGAGCCAGCTGGAGTACCTGAACGACTACGCCAAATGGCGTGACGCTTCGGCGCCGTTCAACCTCGGCCGCACACCGAACGGTCCGGACATCGAGAAGATCCGCGCCTGCGCGGAGTGATTTGAGCCGTCAGGTTTAAACGGAAAGGCCCGCCAAATGGCGGGCCTTTTTGCGTTTGGGGAAGAAGATCGAGGGCCATCGCCTGCCCGCGGGTCGGCGATCTGACAGATGTTCGGTCGCACTTCATGGTTCAACTATGATGTGTCTTCCCGAGGTTGCACCCAGCCTCACCAAATCGCCTACCCGGGGGGCGGGCAGGCGATGGCCCGGCGCCTGCGGCTTGTCCCGGGCCCGGGTGGCAAAATCACTCTACCCCTCAACCCGTTTCAAGAACTTCTGCAACCGCGCATCCTTCGGCGCGCCAAAAATCTCCGACGGCGCACCGCTCTCAACAATCTTCCCGCCGTCCATAAAAATCACCCGATCCGCGATCTCCCGCGCGAACTGCATTTCATGGGTCACGATCAGCATGGTCTGCTTGCGCTCCGCCACCGCGCGCATCAGGTCGAGCACCTCCCCCACCCATTCCGGATCGAGTGCCGAGGTCGGCTCATCGAACAACATCAGTTCCGCCCCGAGCGCCATGGCGCGACCGATGCCAACACGCTGTTGCTGCCCGCCAGACAACGCCGCCGGAAAACTGTCAGCCTTATCGGCCAAGCCCGTCTCAGCCAGGACCGAGAGCGCGCGTTCTTCGGCCTCGGCCTTGGGCCGTTTCTGCACCGTGACGAGCGCTTCCATGATGTTCTCTTTCGCCGTCTTATTGGCGAAAAGCGCGTAGTTCTGGAACACCATCGCCGTCCGACGCCGCAGCGCTAGAATATCCGCCTTGCGCGCCTTGGCGGCGTCGACGGTCACATCGCCGATGCGAATGACCCCCTCTTGCGGCACGTCGAGGAAATTGAGGCAGCGCAACAGGGTCGACTTGCCGGTACCCGAGGGACCAATCACGACCACCCGCTCGCCCTCGGCAATCTGCAAATCAATGCCGTTCAGAACCGGCGCGCCGCCGAAATCTTTGGTCAGCCCAGTGATATCGATCATCGCACGAACGCCTTATTCAGATAGGTTTCAAGCCGCTTTTGCACTTGGCTCAGCGCTTCGACGATGACCCAATAGATCATGGCGACGACGAGATAGGCCTCGAAATAAAGAAAGCTCCCGGCGGCTTCTTTCTGGGCCGCGCCCATCATCTCGGTCACGCCGAGGGTAAAGGCGAGCGAGGTGCCTTTGATCATGTCGATGAAATAATTCACCAACGTCGGCGCGGCGATCCGGGCGGCCTGTGGCAGGATGATCCGCCACATCATCTGACCTTGGGTCATGCCGATGGACTGGGCGGCCTCCCATTGGCTGCGGTCCACCCCCATGATCGCGGCGCGGATGCTTTCGGCCATATAGGCGGCAAAATGCAGGGTCAGCCCCATGATGGCGGCAGTCACACCGCTGATATTGGTCAGGAACGACAGCACCTGCGGCAGACCGAAGTAAAAGAGGAACAGTTGCACCAGTAGCGGCGTGCCGCGGAAGAAGCTGATGAAAACGATCACGAACCAGTCGAGCACGGGCACTTTCACAACCCGTTCGACCGCCAAAAGCGAGGCGAGGATGAGTGCGAACACCATCCCCGCCACCGCCATGAACAAGGTCAGCGGTACGTAGCCCAATATGACGGGCACCAGCCCCAGCATGTAGTCAAGGTCTAGCGCCCGCATGGGTTACTCCGCTTTGGTGATGTCTGTGCCGAACCACTTGTCCGAGATTTCAGCCAGTGTACCGTCTTCGCGCAGGGATTCCAGCGCAGTGTCGACACGGTCACGCAGCGCGCGGCCTTCGCCATTGTCTTGGAACGGCAGGGCGTTGCGGATCTCAGAGAAGGGCTTGCCCGCCAGTTGCAGCGGCAGGGGGCTTTCCTGAATGAGCTGCGCCGAGGAAACCCGGTCCATCACAAAGGCATCGACCCGGCCAAGCGCGGTATCTTGGGCGATGTTGGACTCATAGGTCTTGATCTCGATCTCATCCGCGAAGGAGAGCTCGTTCAAAAGCTGCTCGAAGTTCGACCCGAGGTTCACCGCAACGGTTTTGCCACGCAGGTCTTCGACGCCGCCGATCTCTTCGTTGCCCTCTTTGGTCACGACCTGCGCACCGTCAAAGACATAAGGCGCGGTAAAGGCGAACTTTTCCTGACGCTCGGGCGTGATGGTGATCTGGTTGGCGATCGTATCAATGCGGCCTGCGTCCAGCGCGCCGATCAGGCCGGAGAAGGCCATGGTCTCGAACTCGACCTCAAAACCTGCCTCTTCGCCAACGGCGTTCATGACATCGACCTCAAACCCCTGAAGCACATCCTGCTTCACAAAGGTGAAGGGGAAATAGCCGCCCGACATGCCGACGCGGAGCGTGTCATTGTCTTGGGCAAAGGCTGCGGTGCCGGTGACCGCGGCGAGCGCGGTGGCGGTAACGATCTGTTTCAGCATTGAATTTACTCCTCTAACGCTTGCGCTTCAGATGTCACCGGGGGCCGCCCGCTTCAACACCATCGCTGAAACAGGAACGTTTGGCGGGTAGGATCGGTTCAGATGGAATAACGGGTCTAGGGAAGCGCCTGCGGCAGGATAATCTTCTTAGATCAATACCCATAACGGAATGATATTCCACGAAGCCGACGCAGATTCCCCAGATGCGGAACAGATATGCGCGTTTCGCATAGCTTTATCCGTCAAAGCGCCTCGATATCCAACCCTTCGGCGGCCCAAGCGGCGAGCTTGCGGTCGACGGTTTTGCGCGACACGCCCAAGCGGCGCGCGGCTTCGGCCCGGTTGCCGTTCGACAGATCAAGAATGTGCAGCATATGGCGCTGCGTGACCAGTTCGAGGTCTTCGATCGCCCGTGGCCCATCGACCGCGCCATGGCCCGCAAAGGCTTCGGGCAGGCTGCCGAGGATCACCGAGCGTTCGATGAGGTTTCGCAATTCGCGCACATTTCCGGGCCAGTCGTAACGGCGCAATTTCAGCAAAGTCTCCGCATCCAAACGCAGCGCGGGCATGCCGAGCGCGGTCGAAAACTGCTGCATGAACATCGCCGCCAGTTCGACGATATCCTCAGACCGGTCCTTGAGAGGCGGCATCGCGACCTCGACCACGTTCATGCGGTGATAGAGGTCGGCGCGGAAACGCCCCTCTTCCACCGCCTTGGGCAGATCGGCGTTGGTGGCGAACAGGAACCGCAGATTCAGCGGGATCTCCCGCTCTGCCCCGTCGGGCCGGATGCGCTGGTCTTCCAACACCCGCAAGAGCGCCGCCTGTAGCTGCTCCGGCATCTGCGCCACTTCGTCGAGAAACAACGTGCCGCCGTCGGCCAAGAGGAACAGCCCCGGTTGCAGGGTCTCGTTCCCCTCCACCGCGCCAAAGAGTTCGGGCACGATCCGGTCCGGCGTGATGGCGGCGCAGTTCACCGCGACGAAGGGATTATCGGCGCGGTCAGACATTTGGTGCAACTGCCGCGCGGCCAACTCCTTGCCCGTGCCGCTGGGACCGGTGAACAGCACCGGCGTCGGCACCGGGGCAAGACGGTTGAGCATGCCGCGCACCTTCGACAGCGCCTCGGATTTGCCGAGCATTTGCACCGCCGTGCCACCCTGCAACTCCCGCCTGAGCAGGGTATTGTCGCGGCGCAGGTTCTTGCGATCCAAGGTGCGCGACACCGCGCCGAGGATCTGGTTCGCCCGGAAAGGTTTCAGCACGAAATCACTGACGCCTGCCCGCAGCGCGGCGATGGCTGTTTCCAGATCGGCATAGGCGGTGATCAGGACCGTGTCGGCGTAAAACCCTTTGCGGCGCTGCTCGACGATCCATTCCAGACCGGTTTTGCCGGGCATCACATTGTCCAAGACGACCACATCGAAATGCGCCTCGTCCAAAAGTTTGGTGGCCTCCGCAGGAGAGGCCGCTTGTGCCACGCGTTTGACGCGCGGCTCCAATATCTTGGTGAGGAAATGGCGCATCCCCGGTTCATCGTCGATCACAAGGATCGACGCGCCTTCGAGCGTGCCACCGTATTCATCGCCTGCCGCCATGATATGCCTCTTTGGTGTCAGTCCAGCCGGACGTTTTCACCTGAATAGACCTCGGCGGAGGAAAAGCCTATCTCATGCAGCCCGAAATAGGCCACGACGCCGATCACCGCGACGCCCAGAAACCCTGCCAACATGGCTTTCATCGCGCGACTCCTTTGATTTGAACGCCGCCGCCCGTCATTCTGCGGGGGTCCGTTTGTCTTGTTTGACCTCATCGAGCCAGAGCGAGTGGTGCTGTTCGGCCCAACGCTCATCGACCTCGCCATTGCCCATGGCGTCAAAGGCGCCTTCCATGCCGAGCGTCCCGATGTAGATATGGCCCAAGATCACCGCCATCATCAGAAAGCCGATGATCGCGTGCCACAGCTGGGCATATTGCATTTCGGCATGCGGCGTCAGATCGCCCTGAAGCGGACCAAAGCCCGCGGCCTCGGCCATGCCGATGTCATTGATGATGTTGAACGTATGCCCGAAAAGCTGGATCTCGAAGGGAAAGAGCAGCGACAGCCCCGAGAGCGAGACCGAGAAGCCCAGCAGGATCACGGCCCAGAAGACGATCTTTTGGCCGAAGTTGAACTTCTTGGCGGGCGGGTGTTTGTCACCGATGAAACCGCCGCCCTGTTTGATCCAGACCCAATCGGTCTTGTTCGGGATATTGTGCCAAATCCACATGACGAAGACCATGACGAGCGCAATCATGAAGGCCCATGAGACGTTATTGTGGATGAACTTCGAGCCGGTCAACAGGGTCGAGTTGAACTCATGCCCCAGCAGAGGGATGACGACCTTGCGGCCAAAGAGCGTGGCCAAGCCCGTCAGCGCGAGCAGGATGAACGAGCCCGCCAGCATCCAATGCGCGAAACGCTCAATGGCTTTGAAGCGGGTGACGGTGCGCCCGACCTTGCCGCCTTCGATCCGGATCCGGCCCCGCAGAAGGTAAAAGAGCAGCAGCACAGCCAGCGTCCCGGCGAGCAGCCAAGCGCCATAGGTCGCAAGTGGGCCTTCGCGGAATTGCTGCCACCACATCCCGTTGTCTTGAACAAGGACGCGGCCCGTCTTGTTCATCGTGCTCACGCGCACGGGCAATTCGTTATAGCGGATGCCGCGCCAGAGGTCGGGGTCGGAGCGTCCGCCGAGCGGGCCAAGGCTTGGCACCGTGGCCGCATCGCCGCCCAGATTGTTGCGCCGGAACCCGTCGTCGATCTCTGCGCCATTCTGACGCCGTTCGATATCGGCCAAGTTCTGCGCGCCGCCGGTGCTGGCGCGGTCGATGGCCGAGGGGGTCGCGTTCTCGGGCAGGCGCACGTCCTGCGCCGTGACGCTGACCGGCAGCGCGGCCAAGGCGAGAATGAAAAGAGCCATCAGGTGGCGCAGCATGGGAAATCCCCCGGCTAGACAGATATGGAGAAAAGGGACGGCCCGATCAGGCCGCCCCCGAAAGCCGTTACTGGCCCTTTTGCTCGTAAGCCGTGCCCCAGCCCCATGCGCCGGAGCCGAAGCCGCGTGCGACCACGCGCTCGCGGTAGATGTCCGAGACCATGTCCCCGTCACCGGCCAGAAGCGCCTTGGTCGAACACATCTCGGCGCAGATCGGCAGCTTGCCTTCGGCGATCCGGTTGCGGCCATACTTCTGGAACTCGGCTTGGCTGTGGTTTTCCTCGGGGCCGCCAGCGCAGAAGGTGCATTTGTCCATCTTGCCGCGGCTGCCGAAGTTGCCGGCCTGCGGGTACTGCGGCGCGCCGAAGGGGCAGGCGTAGAAGCAGTAGCCGCAGCCGATGCAGAGGTCTTTGGAGTGCAGCACGATGCCGTCGTCGGTCTGGTAGAAACAATCCACCGGGCAGACCGCCATGCAGGGCGCGTCCGAGCAGTGCATACAGGCGACCGAGATCGAGCGTTCGCCCGGCTGGCCGTCCTGAATGGTCACCACGCGGCGGCGGTTGATGCCCCAAGGCACCTCGTGTTCGTTCTTACAAGCCGTGACGCAGGCGTTGCATTCAATGCAGCGCTCGGCATCGCAGAGAAACTTTGCTCTTGCCATTCTCTTGTCTCCTTACGCTGGCATGATCTTGCAGAGAGTCGCTTTGGTCTCCTGCATTTGCGTGACTGAATCGTAGCCGTAGGTCTGTACGGTGTTAGTGCTTTCGCCCAGAACGATCGGGTCGGCCCCGTCGGGGTATTTGTCCCGCAGGCTGACGCCGCCCATGTGACCGCCGAAGTGGAAGGGCATGAAGGCCACGCCCTCGCCCACCCGCTCGGTGACCAGGGCCATCACCTTGATCTTGCCGCCCTCCGGGCCTTCGACCCAGACATCGGACCCGTCGCGAACGCCGAGGTTGTTGGCGTCACGGGTGTTGATCTCGATGAACATGTTCTGTTGCAGCTCGGCCAGCCATGGGTTCGACCGGGTCTCATCCCCGCCGCCCTCATATTCGACCAGACGGCCGGAGGTGAGGATGATCGGGAATTCCTGCGAGAAGTCGTTCTTTTGGATCGACGCATAGAGCGTCGGCACCCGCCAGAAGGTCTTGTCGTCATAGGTCGGATAATCCGCCACCAGATCACGCCGGTTGGAGTAAAGCGGCTCGCGGTGTTTCGGCACCGGGTCGGGGAAGGTCCAGACCACGCAGCGCGCCTTGGCGTTGCCGAAGGGGGCACAGCCGTGTTTGATCGCCACCCGCTGGATGCCGCCCGACAGGTCGGTCTTCCAGTTGATGCCGCCGACTTGGGCCACATAATCGGAATCGATCTCACCCTGCTGCGAGGTTTCGCCGACTTCTGCCTGCCCGTCATCCGCGTTTTGTGGCGCTTCGTAGCCGGCGACCGCTTCGATGATGCGGCGCTCATCCGCTGTCAGGTCACCGTCCCAACCCAGATCCATCAGCATCTGCATGGTGAATTCGGGATAGCCATCCTTGATCTCGGACCCTTTGGAATAGACGCCCTCGGCCAGTAGGTTCTCACCATCACGCTCCACACCGAAACGGGCGCGGAAGGTCAGGCCACCATCGGCCACCGGCAGCGACATGTCGTAGAGGTTCGCGGTGCCGGGGTGCTTCATCTCGGGCGTGCCCCAGCAGGGCCACGGCATACCGTAGTAATCGCCATCCGCCGGGCCACCAACGGCACGCAGGGTGGTTTTGTCGAAAGTATGCTGGTTCTGCATGTGCATCTTCATCCGCTCGGGCGACTGCCCGGTGTAGCCGATGGTCCACATGCCCTTGTTGAACTCGCGCGTCAGGTCTTCGATGAGCGGCTCTTCACCATTCACCTCGATGTTGCGGAACATGCGATCTTCAAAGCCGAACTTCTTGGCGAATTTATACAGGATCGTGTGGTCGGGCAGGCTTTCGAACAGCGGCTCCACGACCTTTTCGCGCCACTGGAGCGAGCGGTTGGATGCGGTGACCGAGCCGGAGGTTTCAAACTGCGTACAGGCCGGCAGAAGATAGGTGTCTTCGGTGCGGTCATGCAGAACGGCGGAGACGGTTGGGTATGGGTCGACCACGACCAGCAGGTCGAGTTTCTCCATCGCCGTTTTCATCTCGCCCTGACGGGTTTGCGAGTTCGGCGCGTGGCCCCAGAGCACCATCGCTTTGGTGTTGTCGGGCTGTTCGAGGTTCTCACGATCCTCAAGCACGCCGTCGATCCAACGCGATACCGGGATGCCGGTGAGGTTGATCATGCGCTGCTCTTCGCCTGCGCCATCGGTCCAAGCGGCGAAACGGCTCTGGATCCACTCCAGATCCTCCCCCCAAACACGCGCCCAATGCGCCCAAGAGCCATCGGACAGACCGTAGTAGCCCGGCAGCGTGTCGGCCAGAACGCCAAGGTCAGTGGCGCCCTGCACGTTGTCGTGGCCGCGGAAGATGTTGGTGCCGCCGCCCGCGGTGCCCATGTTGCCAAGGGCCAGCTGCAGGATGCAGTAGGCACGGGTGTTGTTGTTGCCGTTGGTGTGCTGCGTGCCACCCATGCACCAGATCACGGTGCCGGGACGGTGGTTGGCCAGCGTGCGCGCGACGCGCTCAAGCTGGGAGCCCGGCACGCCGGTGACACGCTCGACCTCGTCCGGGGTCCAGTTGGCGACTTCCTTGCGGATCTCATCCATGCCCCAAACGCGGGTGCGGATGAATTCCTCATCCTCCCAGCCGTTCTCGAAGATGTGGTAGAGGATGCCCCAGACCAGCGCCACGTCCGAACCGGGACGCATGCGCACATATTCGTCGGCATGGGCGGCGGTGCGGGTGAAACGCGGGTCGCAGACGATGAGCGGCGCGTTGTTTTCCTCTTTCGCCTTCAGCACGTGCTGGAGCGAAACGGGGTGCGCCTCGGCGGGGTTGCCGCCGATGATGAAGATCGCCTTGGATTTGTGGATGTCATTGTAGCTGTTGGTCATGGCGCCGTAGCCCCATGTGTTCGCCACGCCCGCCACGGTGGTGGAGTGGCAAATCCGCGCCTGGTGGTCGACGTTGTTGGTGCCCCAGTAGGCCGCGAACTTGCGGAACAGATAGGCCTGTTCGTTGGAGTGTTTCGCCGAGCCCAGCCAGTAAACCGAATCCGGGCCAGAGGTGTCACGGATCGACAGCATCTTGTCGCCGATCTCGTTGATCGCCTGATCCCAAGAGATCCGCTGCCATTCGCCACCAACCTTCTTCATCGGGTACTTCAGGCGGCGCTCGCCATGGGCGTGCTCACGGACCGAGGCGCCCTTGGCGCAATGCGCGCCGAGGTTGAAGGGGCTGTCCCAACCGGGTTCCTGACCCAGCCAAACACCGTCCGACACTTCGGCGATGACGGTACAACCGACCGAGCAATGGGTGCAGACGGATTTCTTCACTTCCATCTTGCCGCTGACAGCGGCGGTGGCGGCGCTGGCCTGTTGCACGCTGCCCGCGGTGCCCGCGATCGCCGCAAGCCCACCGATGGCAAGGCCCGAGCCACGCAGGAACGCGCGCCGGTCAATACCGCTGCGCGCCACATCGGACATGATGCCTGTCCGCTGCGCAGACCGCGCGACCCCATTGGTCTTTTTCCTCAACATATCTTCACTCCCTATGCGCGGGCTGGCCCCGCCTGAGGTGGCTATTGAACGGCGGGCGTTGTCGCCCTGCCAATTTTCGGGGCCGCGCCCCGGTTATCTGGTCAGAACCGCGCAGCGGCGTAATAGGCGCGCGTGTGTTCGGTGTCTTGGATACGGTCCGACGACAGGTCGGGCGCCTTGGCCGCTTCGGCCTCGGTCCCGGTGGTGGCCACGGCGACGGCGGCCAAAGGCGCGGCGCTGCCCGCGAATTTCAGGAAGTCGCGCCGATCCTTGCGAACGGCTGTGTCGGTGGTTCCCTCTGGCTTGCGTGTCATCTTCTCTCTCCTGTTACGTCTCTTGTTCAGGGGCGCGCGGCCCCGCCTGTCTCATCCCGCTTGGTCTAGTCGTCTTTGCTCAGCCGGAAGGCTTCGGCCTCAATCTGCATGAAGGCGCGGCCGATCTTGCCCACCGGGGCGTAGAAGACCGAGTTTTTCGCGCCTTCGAGGTCGGCAAAGAAGTGCCCGGCCCAGGGGGCGATATGCCGGTTAAAGAATGTCTTTTGCTGCGCCACCGTGGCGGGGGCCGAGAAACGGCCTGCGATCATCGCGCCCATCATCTCCATCAATGAGGCGATGTTGTCTTCGGGCTCGAACACATTCGCCGCCCGCTCCAGCCCGCGTGCGACCATGTCTTGGCGCAGCGCCGCAAGCGGCTTTTCGTTGAGAAAGCCGGTGAGGTAGAAGCTGGCATAGGGCAATAGTTCGCCCCGGCCCAAACCGATGAAAAGCCGGTTGAACTCGCTCTCGGCCCCCGCCGGTTTGGTCTTGGCGGCCAGTTTGGAGAGCGCTTTGAACCCCTGCCCCAATTCGCTGTCGTCGCCCGACAGGGCGGCACATTGATCCAGCAGGATCTGATCCGGCGGGCCGGAAAGGATCAGCCCCATGAAGTTGTAGAGGTCCGCGCGCAAGCGGTCTTCTTCGGGCAGGGGCGTCGCGGCCAATTGGGTCATGCGCTGCTACCTTCCATGTCCTGTGCCAGATCGCTGGCGAAGTGAAACCGCATGCGGCGGTGGGTCGGCGCAGGCTGCGCCTCGGCGTCTTCTTCGGGGGTCACCATCTGCGCCTCGTAAGGTGCGTCTTGAGCCAGAGCCGTTTCGGTCCGGCGCGGGCCCGGCACGACGACATCATGGGTCGGTGCCAGCGCGGGCGCTTCTGCCTCAGCCACCTCTTCCGGCGCGTCGGCCTCGGCGGTCAGCACCTCTTCGACCTTCGCGACCATGCCCCGGCCCACTTTGTAGATCGTATTGACCGGCTTTCCAGCGGTGGCTGCCGCTGTGTAATCGTCGTCATAGTCGTTCAACCCGTCGAGGCAGGCGAGCACCGGATTGGTTTTCCAAAAGCTGCGCAGCGCACGGGTCTTGAGCCGTTGCGGCAGTTGCGCCTTGAGAAAGGCGCGCAGCTGTTCGCCGCTTACCAGATCCTCGGGCGCGGGCAGGTCGAACTCGGCCAAGAGATCATCATCGCTGCGCTCAGCCAGTGCGGCCTCTTCGGCGGCGGCTGCGCGGGCTTCGTGAAGCCGCGCTTCTGCCTCCGCCTCGGCGGCGACGGCGGCGCGGCGCTTTTGCCAAAAACCGCTCATGCCAGACGCTTTCGTTTCAACGCGGGCGAGGCGTAGATGTCAGCGGGCTTTTCGATGCGCGGGTCGCCGATACCGTCTTGCTTGCGATCGGTGCGCAGACGATCTCGGCGGCGTTTGACGAAGGCTTCCTCTTGATGGAACTCTTCGACGAATTCCTGCACCCATGCGATCAACCCCGGCGTCATCGCGACCTTTTCCACGACCTCTTCGGCGCTGTCGCAATAGTCCTGCGCCTCATAGGGCGAGGCCGTGACGAGGGCGAGTTTGAAGGATCGGTCTGTCGCGCCGGGAATGGGGCGCATCACGACATAGACACATGGCACATCCGCGCCCAGCCCGTGCACATAGGCTTCGGTCTCGGCGCCGTGGAGCTCCAGCTTGAGGGTCGCGGCGTGGTATTCGACGGTCTCACCCTCGCGACGCAGCTCACGCCAATCCGCTTTTTCTGCACCGGGCAGCACGGCGGTCGCTTTCCAGCTCCACTTGGCCCAACGGGTCACACCCGGCGCGCGCCGCAGCACAATGCCCAAGGGCATCGTCCGATACATTGTCGGGTTGTGAATCAAGTCGCTCCTCCGTTTCGAAGACCTTCGCCGGAAAGCCGGGCCCGGGGGAAGCGCTAATCCGCGCCGAGGCCCGAAAAACCCGGCTTTCGAGACAAGATGGCCCGCCGGTTCTGCCCGTCAATGGCGCCTCGGCCTATTTGTCTAACTTGAGTATTTTGATCGGAAAACCGGCAAATCGCCGATATCGAATCACCCGAGCCGTAAGGAGCCGCGCCGCCCCGCCGATCGCCCCTGTCGCGATGCTGTCGCGGCGCGAATTTCGGTTGTAGGGGGTGGCAAATCCCGTCTAGCTTGGGGCCTCAGCCGCCGCCGGAGAGGCCGCGGATTGACGGGCGAGATAAGGGAAAATTCATGGCCAAGACGTTGATAACATGCGATTGTGCAGGGTCGCAGCGTATCGATTCCGATGCATTGGCCGAGCGTAGCGGTTTGCCGGTCTCCCCCCCCTGTTCGGCCCTTTGCACCACCCAGATCGACCGCGCGGCCAAGGCGCTCACCGCGGGCGATGCGATTTTATGCTGCACCCAAGAAGAGCGGGTCTTTACCGAATTGGCCGAGGAATTGGGCCTGCCCCCTGCCCCCCTCTTGGACCTGCGCGACCGGGCCGGATGGTCCGATGACCCCCGGGACAAACTACCCAAAATGTCCGCCCTCGCGACGGAAGCGCTGTTGGACGTTCCGGCTGAAAAAACCATCGACGTCGCCTCGGAAGGTCTTTGCCTGATCGTCGGGCGTGGTCCGGCGGCTCTGGAAGCGGCGGCGCAACTCAAGGACCACCTCAGCGTCACGCTGTTGATGGACGACGCGGTGACCGAGGCTGACGACAGCCTGCCCGAAGTCCGCGATTTCGATCTGATCTCCGGCAAGCTGCGCCGCGCCAAGGGTGCGCTTGGCCAGTTCGAGGTGGTGATCGACGCGCTGCGGCAGGTCGATCCGCGCGGCCGTGGCCCGCTGACCTGGACCGCGCCGCGCGACGGCGCGCGCAGCCAATGCGACATCATCCTCGACCTGCGCGGCGAGACGCCGCTCTTCCCCGCGCACGAAAAACGCGAAGGCTACCTGCGCGCCGATCCGGGCCATCCGGCGGGCGTGGCCGCCGCCATTCTGGCGGCCTCGCATCTCACCGGCACCTTCGAGCAGCCGCTCTATGTCCGCACCGAGCCGCTGCTCTGCGCCCATTCCCGCGCCGGGCAGACCGGCTGCACCGCCTGCCTCGATCTCTGCCCCACCGGCGCGATCACCCCCAACGGCGATCACATCACCGTCGATCCGATGATCTGCGCGGGCTGCGGCGCCTGTTCATCGGCCTGCCCCTCGGGCGCGATCAGCTATGATGCGCCGCCGGTGGATTTCACCATGCGCCGGGTCCAGACGCTGGCGCGCGCCTATCTCGAAGCGGGCGGCGAAGCACCGCGCCTGCTAGTCCACGATGCCCACGGCGCCGAGATGATCCGCCTCGCCGCGCGCCACGGCCGCGGGCTGCCGGCGGACGTGGTGCCGATGGAACTCGACGCCCTCGCCGCCTTCGGTCATGCCGAGGCGCTGGCCGCGCTGGCTGCCGGTTTCGCCCATGTCTCCCTGCTCCTCGGCCCCAAGGCCGACCGCGACGCCATCGAGACCCAGACCGCGCTGGCCCGCGCCATCGCGGGCGAGGCGCGGATGTCCCTCATCGACACGCCCGACCCCGAGGCGCTGACCGACATCCTCTACGACGGCGCGGCCTCTGCCCCCGTCGCCCAGCCCGTGCGCCCCATAGGCAGCCGCCGCCAGATCGCCCGCCAATCGGCGCGCGCGCTGAACCCCGAAGCCGAGGTGCTGGACCTGCCCGCCGGCGCCCCCTACGGTGCCGTGCTCGTGGACAAGGACGCCTGCACGCTCTGCCTTTCCTGCGTCTCGCTCTGCCCCTCGGGGGCGCTTGGCGATAACCCGGACCTGCCGCAGCTGCGCTTTCAGGAAGACGCCTGTCTGCAATGCGGCCTCTGCGCCAATGTTTGCCCCGAGGATGCCATCACCCTCGCGCCGCGGCTCGACCTGACCGAGACGGCGCTGAGCCAGCGTGTGCTGAACGAGGAAGAACCCTTTGCCTGCGTGGAATGCGGCAGCCTCTTCGGCGTGAAATCCACGGTCGAGCGGATCACCGACAAGCTGCGCAGCCATTCCATGTTCGCCGACGAGGCCAAGCTGCGGATGATCCAGATGTGCGATGACTGCCGCATCAATGCGCAGTATCACAGCACCAATAACCCAATGACAGGCGACGAACGCCCCCGCCCCCGCACCACCGACGATTACCTCTCCAAACGGCGCGACCACTAGGCCGCCCTCAAGCACAGGAGCCCCCCATGAGCGAAGACTTCAACATGTCGATGCGCAAGTTTCTCAAGCAGGTCGGCGTGACCTCGCAACAGGCCATCGAAAAGGCCATGCGCGAGCATGACACGAGCGGCAAAAATTTCCCGGTAAAGGCCGTGATCTCGATCCCCGAACTGGGTCTGGAACATACCATCGACGGCACCATCGCCGGCGCGGATAAGGGCGAGGCATAAGCGACGTGACTGCCAGCAGAGACGCGGTCCTGACCGCCTTGAAGACCGTGACCGATCCGGCCACGGGCACCGATATCGTGGCCAGCGGCGTGATGCGCGCGTTGAACGTGGACGCCGAAGGCGCGGTGCGTTTCGTGATGGAAATTCCGCCCGCGCAGGCCAAGGCCTATGAGGAAGCAAAGACGCAGGCCGAAGCGGCATTGGCGCGGGTCGAGGGGGTCTCGAAAGTCTCCATCGTGCTCACCGGTCATAGTGAGAAAGCCCCGCCGCCCGACCTCAAGCCACAGCGCAAGGCGGAGCCTACGGGTCCGCAGAAAATCCCCGGTGTCGACCGCATCATCGCCGTCGCTTCTGGCAAAGGCGGCGTGGGTAAATCCACCGTTTCCGCGAACCTCGCCTGCGCGCTCGCGGCCCAAGGCCGCCGTGTGGGCCTACTGGACGCCGATGTCTACGGCCCCAGCCAACCGCGCATGCTCGGCGTTTCGGGCCGTCCAGCCTCGCCCGACGGCAAAACCATCCTGCCGATGCGCAACCACGGCGTCACCATGATGTCGATCGGCCTGATGACCAACGAGGATCAAGCTGTCGTATGGCGCGGGCCGATGCTGATGGGAGCGTTGCAGCAGATGATGACGCAGGTGCAGTGGGGCGCGCTCGATGTGCTGATCGTTGATCTGCCGCCGGGCACCGGTGACGTGCAGATGACGCTGGCACAAAAGGCGCAGGTGGATGGGGCAATCATCGTCTCTACACCGCAGGATGTGGCCCTGATCGACGCCCGCAAGGGCATCGACATGTTCAACCAGTTGAAGGTCCCGATCCTCGGCATGATCGAAAACATGTCGACCCATATCTGCACAAATTGCGGTCACGAAGAGCATGTCTTCGGCCACGGCGGTGTCGCCTCGGAGGCCGAGAAATGGGGCGTGCCGCTCTTGGCCGAAGTGCCGCTCGACCTGCAGATCCGTCTTGCCTCCGACGGCGGCGCGCCGATCACTGTCAGCCAGCCCGACAGCAAACAGGCCGCGGCCTTCCACGCCATCGCCAAGCAGCTTGTGGACGCCGGCGCGGCATGAGCGATGCACTGTCCTTCCCGCCGCTGATGTCGGGCGAGGCGGTGACGGGTGACGCCCTTGGCGCCGCCTGCGCCCAGGCGGCCGAGGGCTGCGACGCGGGGCTGATCACCTACCGGCTGGACGGGGCCGAGATTCAGGCGGCGCTCGTCTTCGCTCCCGAAGTACCGCTCACCCGGGCTGTGGCAATGCTGCCGCTCTGCGGTGTCGGCTTTCAAAATGCGCTCGGCGCTCTTTCCCCGCCCGAAGTGGCCGTGCAACTGGAGTGGGACGGCGGCATCCGCCTGAACGGTGCCTCCTGCGGGGCTTTCCGGATGGTTGCCTCGACCACCGATCCGGCGGCGGTCCCCGACTGGCTGGTCGTCGGCTTCACCCTGCCCCTCTATCCCGCCGAAGATCCCGACATGACAGAGACCGGCCTGACCCCTGATCAGACCGCGCTCTATGCCGAAGGCTGCGCCGAGGTGCAGCCCCCTGCCCTCGTCGAATCCTGGGCCCGGCATACGCTGCATTGGATCAACCGTTGGGAAGACCTTGGCCCAAAGTCACTGCACGCCGAATGGCGCGGGCTGGTCTTCGACCTCGACACGGAGGTGACCGTGCAGGGCCAAAGCGGTACATTCATCGGTGTCGACGAGGACTTCGGCATGTTACTCCGCGCGGGAAAGACCACGCATCTCATCCCGCTCACCACCCTTTTGGAGCCCGCCCCATGACCCTGAAACTCGCCCGCGCGATCCATTTCGACGAAAGCGACCGCAACGTATTCGCCTCCCCCGCCCGCACCGGCGAATGGTGCATCTCGGGCGGGTTCGAGTTCTCGGACTGGACAGAGGGTGATCTTACCGGCAAGGCGCGCCAAGCTTTCGCCAACGGCTGGCTGGGGCTGGAAACCTTTGGCCGCGTCACCTTCGTCGCTGTCACCCAGATCGAAGAGGCCGAGGTCGAAGCACTCACGGCCCTGCTGGCGCAGCATTTCGTGACCTATTACGGCGCGCCGTCGGTCGATGCCGCACGCCCCGTGGCGAAAGAAGAACTGGCGCAGATGGTCGATCTCTGCGCCGATCACGCGCCCAATTGCCTGCTTACCGTCGCGCGCGAGCTGACCGAGGCGGGCGTGCGCGAAAGCTTCCGCATGATCCAGCCGCAGGACGCGGGGCTTGAGCAATTCGCGATCCACGGCGACCTGCCCGAATGAACCACCCGCGCCCCGGCTGGCGCGGATGGTCTCTAACAAAGGCTATTCAGCCTCTGCCGCGTTGAAGACAAAGAGCGTCTCACCGTTGATCTTGTAGTCATTGATCAAGGTTTTCGCGCGGTTTGAGGTCAGCCAATCCTCCAGCTTCAAGGCCAGGTCGTTTTTCACATGGCCATGCATTTCGGGGTTCACCGGCAGATAGGCATATTGGTTGAACAAAACCGAATCGCCCGCGTAGAGCAGCGCCAGATCGCCCTTATTGCCGAAGTTCAGCCAGCTCGCGCGGTCCGACATGACATAGGCGGGCATCCCCGACGCGGTGTTTAGCGCGGCGCCCATGCCCGCGCCGACAGCGTTGTACCAATCCCCAAACGTCGCCGGGTCAAGGCCCGCTTCGGCCCAGAGGGACAGTTCCTTCTTATGGGTGCCGCTGTCGTCCCCCCGGCTCACGAAGGCATTCTCCGCCTCGGCGATTGCGCCCAAAGCAGCCGTAGCCGCCTCTGACCCTTCGATGCCCGCCGGATCGTCTTTCGGCCCGATGAAGACGAAATCGTTATACATGATCTCGGTTCGGTGGCTGCCATAGCCGCCTTCGACAAAGGCTTCTTCCGCCTTGCGCGAATGGACGAGGATCGCATCCACATCGCCCGCCTCGCCCAGTTTGATCGCCTGCCCGGTGCCGACGACCAACAGTTGCACCTCCAAATCGAGGTCCGCCGCAATCTCGGGCAAGAGCACGTCGGCAAGGCCCGAGTTGTTGAAGGAAGTCGTCACCGCCATCTTCATCACATCCGCCGCCTGCGCGGCGCTGCTCATCGCCAGCGCGGAAATTGCGCCGATCATCCAATGTTTCATTCTACGATATCTCCTCTTAGAAATGCCTGAGCCTCTGCGGTCTCAGGTCGGTTGAAAAACTCATCCGCGGGACCTGCCTCATGCAGACGGCCCCCCAGCAGAAACAAAACGTCATCGGCCAAACGGCGGGCTTGGCCAAGGTCATGTGTCGATAGGATCAGCCGCGTGCCGGTCGATTTCGCCGATTGCAAAATCGCCTCAATCTCTCGCGTCGCACGCCCGTCCAATGCGGCACAGGGCTCATCCAAAAACAGCAATTTAGGCTTGCAGATCAGCGCACGGGCAAGGGCCAGCTTTTGCTGCTCACCGCCCGAGAGCACCGGCGCCGCGCGGCCTAAAAGCGGCTCTAACCCGACGCGGTTGGCCCATTCCTCGGCTTCTTTTCGCGCGAGGGCCTTTGACACGCCGCGCAGGCGCAAGGGGTAGATGAGGTTCTCGAGGACAGTACGTCGCAGCATGACCGGGCGCTGAAAGACAAATGCTTGGTGATGCCGCGCCTCCTCGGTTGAGCAAGCCCACTCGATCTCTCCCGCCGAGAGCCGTGCGGTGCCGTGCAGCAATTGCAACAGCGTGGTCTTCCCCGCCCCGTTCGGCCCCATCACAACCGTAGCGCCCTGCCCGTCCAGCGTCAGAGCAATTGGCCCCACCAGCCGCTGCCCCCGCCTGCGGCTTTCGATCGCTTTGGCCTGCATCGGGAAAAGCTGCGTCACCACCGGCCCTCCCGCTCCGTCCGGCCCAGCCAATGGATGGCGAGGTTCACCGCCACCGCAAGCCCGATCAGCACAAACCCAAGGGCGAGCGCCAAGGCGAACTCCCCCTTCCCGGTTTCAAGCGCGATGGCCGTGGTCAGCACGCGCGTCGCATGGTCGATGTTGCCCCCGACGATCATGATGGCCCCCACCTCGCCAATCGCGCGGCCAAACCCCGCAAGTGCCGCAGTCAGCAATGCGCGGCGGGAATCCCAGAGCAGGGTCCGTATCTTCTGGCCCTGCGTGACATTCATCGAAATCAGAAGGTCATGATATTCCTGCCAAAGCTCGCGGATCGACTGATGCGCGATGGAAGCAATCAGGGGCACGATAATGATCACTTGGGCGATGATCATCGCCGTGGGGGTGAAGAGCAGTCCGAACACCCCAAGCGGCCCGGAGCGGGAGAGAACCACATAGACGATCAGCCCCACCACGACCGGCGGCAGCCCCATGAGCGCGTTCAATATCGCAATGACCAACCGCCTTGCGCGGAACCGTTTGACGGCGACCAAAGCGGCTAGGGGCAGCGCGATCAGGCAGGCGACAGTCAAAGCAGAGAGGGTGATACGAAGGGACCGGCCGGCGATCTCCACCAGCTCGGCATCGAAGGTAAAGACAAGCGAAAAGGCCTGCGTCATACCGCTCCAAATATCGACCATCTCGCGGAGGCCTCCCCCGAATAGGAGCCCGCGGCCCCATCGCCCGCGCAGAGTGTCAGGACTATCCTTCGGACGCCAGAGCCTGTGGGCGTGAATTTACCTAGGAAGACAGGCTGGCTTTGATTTTACCTCGCTTAGAAGGACAGAAGGTCAAGATGACCCGCCCGTGATTCCCGCGGAATGAAGGATGTGGCTCTAATAACGGGAAGCGACCTGGCCCGTGGGGCCAACTCGTGGCTGGCAAGGGCCTCTAGCCGCAAGATTAATTTTATTGTTTATTTACAATCACTTTCTCAGAACGAGGCATTCTATCTTTGCCTCTAGCCCAGATAATTAATGCCGCCTGGCCCTCTCCTTCCGCAAGAATCTATTGCAAGCTTCGCTCCAATCGCATTAAGTAACGGAAACAAAAGCGCTACCGAATAATAGCGTTACTGAGAGCGAGGGCAGATGTGACGGACACGGTACACATCAATACACGGATCCGCCGTAATGCGGAAACGCTTTCCGAGGCGTTGGAAAGTCACATGCTGAAGGTCTTTGCGCCCGACGCACGCAAGGAGTTGCGCCGGTTCTCCGCCGGGGAAGCGGCTGAATTGCTTGGCATTTCCACGAGCTTTCTTCGCAAACTCCATTTCGACAATAAGATCGTCGATGTCCAGACCAGCCCGGGCGGGCGGCGGCACTACAGTGCGGACGATCTGCTGTCGATCCGACGGACATTGGAATCCACCGCCAAAACGCGCGGCGCCTACCAACGCGGCCGACGTGAAGGGGACAAACTGCAAGTATTGTCCTTTTTGAACTTCAAAGGCGGCAGCGGCAAAACCACGAGCGCGATCCACGCGGCACAGCGGCTGGCCCTTAAAGGCTACCGTGTGCTCTGTGTCGATATCGACCCTCAAGCGTCTCTAACAACGCTGTTTGGCTATCGGCCTGAGTATGATTTCCTGAACTCCGGCACCATCTACGACGCGATCCGCTATGATGATCCCGTCCCCTTGGCCGATGTGATCCAGAACACCTTCTTTACCGGCATTGATTTGGCTCCTGGCGGATTGATGCTTCAGGAATTTGAGCATGAAACGCCTCAGGCACTGCTGAACAACACGCAACCACCGTTTTTCGCGCGTTTGGCGACATCCTTGCAGGACGTAGAGCAGAATTACGACGTGGTGATCTTCGATTGTCCGCCGCAATTGGGCTATCTGACCATGTCGGCGCTCTGCGCCTCGACGGGTGTGTTGATCACAGTGGTTCCGAACATGCTCGACGTCGCATCCATGTCTCAGTTCCTTCAGATGAGCGCCGATCTGCTCGATGTTGTCTCTAATGCGGGGGCAAGCATGGAGTTCGACTTTCTGCGCTTCCTCATCAATCGTTACGAGCCAAATGACGGACCGCAGCAGCAGGTTCTATCCTTCTTGCGGCAACTCTTTGACGAGGAAGTCATGGTGGCCCCGATGCTGAAATCCACTGCGATTTCTGACGCGGGGCTGACCCATCAGACCATCTATGAGGTCGACCGGTCGCAGTTTCATCGGACGACCTATGACCGCGCGGTGGATTCACTCAATCTTGTGAATGATGAGATCGAAAGCATGATCCAGAAAGCATGGGGGCGGTAATGGCACGTAAAGGCATTCTATCATCCGCACCGGCAAAACCTCCAAAGGCAGAGCCGAAAACACCTGCGTTAGAGACGAATAAGAGCCGGAGCAAGCCTAGCCTTATGCCCCGTGGGGCCGTTGGGGCGCTTCAGTCGTCATTGAACCGAATGCAAGAGAATGCGGTTCAAGAATTGGACGGCAACCTGATTGATATGGCCGGCGTCGAGGACCGATTGGGGACTGATGCGCAGGCTCAAAAGCAGCTTTACGACAGTCTGAAGACCTACGGCCAGCAGGTTCCGGTGCTGGTTCGGCCGCACCCGGAAACCCCAGGACGGTTCGAGATTGTCTACGGGCGACGGCGACTTCAGGCTCTGAAAGCGCTTGGGATGCCAGTTAAAGCGATGGTGCGTCAATTGGATGACCACGCTTTGGTAATGGCGCAGGGCCAAGAGAACACGGCCCGTCAGGATCTCTCTTTCATCGAAAAAGCCAGTTTTGCGGCGCAACTCGATGCGGGGGGCCATGGCCGGCAGACAATCGCGGATGCGCTTTCGATCGACCTGCCAATGGTCAGCCGGATGCTCAAGGTCGGCCATGCGTTCGATCTGCCCTTCCTGCGCCAGATCGGGTCGGCGCCATCCATCGGGCGTGATCGCTGGATGGCGCTGGTCAAGTTGTTTGAACAACCGAGCGCGAAAGAGCGGGCAGTAAAACGAATGGCGCGGCCCGATTGGGACGGGTTCACCTCGGATGAGCGGTTTGAGGCGATTTTCGCCGAGGCTTCGACGCCCCCTGTAAAGTCTGCCACCTCCCCTGCCCCATCGGCCAAACCCCGCACGCTACGGAGTCGGGATGGCAAGGCGCTGGCGGACATTCGCAGTGGCAAGCGTGGTGTCACGGTCACCGTGCCCGCCCGCGCGGCAGAGGGTTTTGATAAATGGCTCGATGCACATGCAGAAGAGCTTTTGCAGGAGATTCACGACCGCTGGCAGAAGACCCGCGCGTGAGACATTGAGGAAGTAGCAACAGGAGGCACATCCAAGACCACAAAAGAAAAGCCCCCCAGGATAAATCCCGGAAGGCCCTTCTCAAACTTTGCACCTTCGAGATAGCCCCAAAGATTTATCGATGTCAACTCTACCCGATGGGATAGGGCCGGTATTTTGTTGTCTTTCGTGATTTCAAATGAAAAACACGTTCCGAACTGCGTTCGGGCGGCCGAAATCGGCTACCCAAGTGGAATGCGAGGGGCCGGACAAATGGGCTTTGCTCGACCGGCTGACAACCGCGGCAGAGGCCTTCGAGCTGTCGCACCGCACTCTCACCGTATTGAAGGCTCTGCTGAGTTTTCTGCCAAGCCGGCATATTCCAGATGGCGCGGCGGGCATTGTATTTGCCTCAAACGCCCGGCTCTCTGAACGGCTTCACGGTATGCCGGAGAGCACTCTGAGGCGGCATCTGGCGCAGTTGGTCCGCGTGGGCCTGATTGCGCGACATGATAGCCCCAACCGAAAGCGTTTTGCACGAAACCAAGGGGGTGCAATTGCGCTGGCCTTTGGGTTTGATCTCGCCCCCCTCGTGGTGCAGGCAGCAATGATCGAGACGGCAGCTCAGGCGGCCGAGGCGGAGCGGGATCGCTTGCAGACGCTGAGGGACCGCGTTCTGGTCCTCCGGCATGCGCTGATCCGTGAGGGTTGCGGCGAGGGATTGGCTGATGAGGCGGGCCGGGTTCTGCGGCGCAAACCGGATGAAATGGCTTTGTCTCAGCTTGAGACGGCGCTCCTAGTGGCACTTGAAAATGCCCGTGGAAAGGAGTCTATGGGTGAAACAGCACCCGTCCCCCCTGCCCCGCTTACGGATCAAATGAGCGCCAACGACGGCGAAAATGAGCGGCACATACAGGATTCAGATAAATCCTATTTTGACTCTGAAGAGCGTGGCCACGGTGGTGTGGCCTCTCGTACGGCTGACAAAGCAGAACTTGATCATTCAGAGAAAGAAGAAGGCGTATCATTCGCGGATGTTGTGGATGCCTGCACAGAGGTTCGCAGCTTTTTCCCGGATGCGATGGGAAACTGGGGAGACCTTGTGCGGATCGGAGACCGGATTGCACCGATGCTGGGGATTGACCCGCCCGTGTTAAATGAGGCAAAACGAGATATGGGCGCGGAGAGCGCTGCGGTCACGGTGCTGTGCTTGCTTGAGAAAGCCGCGACGATCCGTAGCCCCGGAGCTTATCTGAGGCGTTTGACGCAGATGGCCCGAAATGGTGCGTTTTCCCTTGGTCCGATGGTCTCAGCCTTGGCAAATAGGCAAAATTGTCAGCTGACAATTTGAAAACAATAGGTTTTACAGTGACTTAGATTAACTTGCGCCTGGCAATTTAAGAAACTGGGCCTTCTATCGGGCAAAATCCCTCCATATGCTTCACCCTCCTCGGCTCACCGGCTAACTTAGGTGAACCTCTCCGGGAAAACCCATGACCTCTGTCCGCCTCCGCCTGCTTATCCTCGCGCTCACACCGCTCATTGTGCTGATGCCGCTTCTGTTGGTTCTGGGCATGTCACGTTGGACGGCGGATTATGACGAAGTCCTCATCGCGAATGTTGAAAGCGAATTAAGGATCGCCAACCAGTATCTAGCCCGGTTGTTGGCGCAGACGGGGAATGAGTTGGACGCCGTCGCCGGGTCCGTCGAATTCGCCCAGCAGGTTGATAGCCCGGCGCCAGAACAGGCGGCTTTCTTTGCCGAGATACAGGACCGGCTGGGTTTGGATTTTCTACAGTTTCTCCCCATTGAGGCCGCCATCGAAGACGGAGAGGATTGGCCGGTGATCGCCCGCGCCGCCCGAGGGCGAAGCGGAGCGGAGATCGATGTATTCAGCAACGCACGGCTGACAAGATTGAACGACGCCCTCGCGCTCCGCGCGCAGGTCCCGGTGATTGATACGCCCGCCGCCGTGCCCACGGACCGAGAGATCGAAGATCGCGGCATGGTGGTTCACGCCGCGAGCCCGGTTAACTTGGACGGCAGGCAAGGGGTCTTGGTCGGCGGGATGCTGTTGAACCGCAACCTCGACTTTATCGATACGATCAATGACCTCGTCTATCTCAACGCGGTGACCGGTGGGGACAGGCAGGGCACGGCGACGCTTTTCCTAGATGACCTGCGCATCTCGACCAATGTGCGCCTTTTCGAAGATGTGCGCGCCCTTGGCACCCGGGTCTCGGCAGAGGTGCGGGAGGCCGTGTTGATTGAGGGGCGTACTTGGCTCGACCGGGCCTTCGTGGTGAACGATTGGTACATCTCTGGCTACCAGCCGATCACGGATAGTTTCGGCGAGCGTGTAGGGATGCTTTATGTCGGCTTTCTCGAAGCACCCTTTGCGCAGGCGAAGCGGGAGGCGTTCTGGTGGATGCTAGCTGCTTTCTTTGCCGTGCTGGCGCTGTCGGCGCCGGTGTTCCTTTGGCTGGCCCGCGGTATCTTCTCGCCGCTTGAACGGATGACAAAAGTCATGCACCGCGTCGGCAAGGGGGAACTCTCGGCGCGGATCGGCGCGGTCCCAGCACGGGATGAGATCGGGGCGGTGGCGCATCACCTCGATTGGTTGCTGGAGCAGGTGCAGGAACGCGACCGGCAGTTGCGCAGCTGGAATGATGCGTTGAACCAACGGGTCGATCAGCGCACTGCCGAACTGCGCGAGGCGAACGAGAAGCTGGAGCAGACCTTTCGCCAACTGGTGATGAGCGAGAAGCTCGCCTCCATCGGGGAAATCACCGCGGGGGTGGCGCATGAAATCAACAACCCCGTCGCGGTCATCATGGGCAATGTCGATGTCATCCGGGAGACGCTTGGCCCGGATGCAGAACCGGTGGCCACGGAACTCGGCTTGATCGACCGGCAGCTGTCACGGATCGAGGTCATCGTCGGCAAATTGCTCAAGTTCGCCGCGCCATCCGAGTTTTCTGATTGTGAACATAATATTGCGCTTCGGCCCTTGGTGCAGGACTGTCTCGTGCTGGTCGATCACCTCATCAGCCGGGGCGGGATCGAGGTTCATTGTGATCTGGACGAGGTGCCGCCAGTGCGCGCGGACTCCGGTGAGATTCAGCAGGTCGTGGTGAACCTTGTAGTCAATGCGGTGCAAGCGATGCAGGGGGCAGGGCGGTTGGCATTGTACCTCAGTCCTGAGGATCGCGAGGGCGTGGCCGGTGTGGCGTTGTCGGTGCATGACAGCGGACCGGGGGTGCCTGAGGCGCTGCTCGGCTCGCTTTTCGATCCCTTCTTTACCACCAAACCGGGGGAGGGGACGGGCTTGGGCCTGTCGATCTCTCAGACGCTGATCCAGCGGGCCGGCGGGATCATCACGGTCCGCAATCGGGAGGAAGGGGGTGCGGCCTTTACCGTTTGGCTGCCGCAAGCCCCCGAGGATGCGGGCCCCCCTGAACACGCGTGATGCGCAGGGGGGCAGGGGCTTTAGGCTGCCTTGCCGTCAAAGCCCTCAAGATAGGCCACGAGGATGTCGAGTGCGGCTTGCAGGTCGCCTTTCGACACCATCTCGGTCACCGTGTGGATGTAGCGGGTGCCGACCACGATCCCCACGGCCCGCGCGCCAGCGGCGGCTTGCTGCGCCGCAGCGCCGTCTTGTCCCCCTGCGGCAAGCATGGTGCGTTGGAAGGGGATGTCGCGGGCTTCGGCCAGCTTTTCGATGTCGCGCACGAGGTCCACATCGGCGATGAAGCTGCTGTCGCGGACGTGCAGGCCAAAGCCTTTGCCGAGCCGCGTGGTCGAGAGGTGCTCAGGCACGCCGGGCGTGTCACAGGCCAGCGTCGTGTCGATGCCAAGGCCGATGTCGGGCTGTACCTTATAGGCCGCCGTGCGCGCGCCGCGCAGGCCGACTTCTTCCTGACAGGTGAAGGCCACATGAATCTCCGCGCCGCGCCCCTTGTCGGCCAGTTCACGGATCGCCTCGATCCCCAGCCAGCAGGCCACGCGGTTGTCGAGCGCTTTGGAGACGAACTGCTCACCCATCTCAAGGAAGGGCTCGTCCATGACGACGAAGTCACCGACCTTGACGATCTCCTTCGCCTTCTCGCCCAGCCCAAGGTCGACGAAGAATTCCGAGACTTCGGGGATCTTCTTACGGTCTTCGGGGGAGGAGATGTGAATGGGCTTGCCGCCGGGGTTCATCACGCCCTTCAGATCGCCCTGATCGGTGCAGACCAGCACCCGGCGCGAGAAGAGGTTGCGCGGATCGAAACCGCCGACGGGCTGGAGGTAGAGGAACCCGTCTTTCGACACATGGCTGACCAGAAAGCCGATCTCGTCCATATGGCAGAGCAGCATGATCTTGGGCGCCTTGCCATCGCCCGCCGTCGCATCCCGGCGGCAGAGGAGGGAGCCCATCGCGTCGGTCTCCACATGGTCGAACAGCCCTTCGATCTCACGGGTGATCAGATCGCGCACGCGGTGTTCGCGCCCCGGAACGCCGGGGGTTTCGCAAAGGTCTTTGAGTAGGTCGATGTTCATGCTGGCCTCATCCTTGGTGATTTGGCCGCACTATCGCGCCGCGCCTGCCGAAGTGCAAACAGACGCGGCGCGATGAGGCTGAGAGGGCAGGGGGCTACATCTGACCCGGCAGGAACAGCACCAGCGCGGGGAAGACGAGCAGCAAGATCAGCCGCAGGATATCGACCAGCCAGAACGGGGTGACGCCGCGAAAGATCGTGCCGGTGGAAACATCGCCCACCACGCCTTTAAGGACAAAGACGTTAAGGCCAACAGGCGGGGTGATCAGGCTGATCTCGGTCACGACAACGACGATGATGCCGAACCACACCGGATCGAAGCCAAGGCTCGTGACCAGCGGGAAGAAAATCGGCACCGTCAGCAGCAGCATCGACATGCTCTCGAAAATGCAGCCGAGCGCGATGTAGATCAGAAGGATCAGACCCATCACCACCCAAGGGCCAAGGTCGAGCGCGGTGACGGTGGCCAGCAGCCCTTCGGGCAGCCCCGCGAGGTTCACGAAGTTGGAGAAGATCCACGCCCCGATCAGCACCGAGAAGAGTGAGGCGGAGGTGAGCGTCGTCTCCTCCAGCACTTCACGCAGACCGTGCCAGCTGAGCCCGCCGCGCGCCCAAGCGATGAGGAAGGCCCCCGCCGCCCCCATGCCCGCGGCCTCGGTCGGGGAGAAGGCGAGGTGGATCGGCCAGAAGTCCAAGACCCCATAGAGCCCGCCGATAACCAGCGCAAAAAGCGCCAGCACCGACCAGACGTGATTGAGCGCGCGTAGCCGCTCGCCCCAAGTCGCACGGGGGCCGGCGGGGCCGGCCTCGGGGTTCATGGCAACGGAAAAGCGCACCGCGCAGAGATAGAGCAGGATGCCAAGCGCCCCCGGCACGATGCCCGCGATGAACAGCGCGCCGATGGAGGTCTCGGTCAGCAAGCCATAGATCACGAGGATCACCGACGGCGGGATCAGGATGCCGAGCGTGCCCCCGGCGGCGATGGAGGCGGTCGAGAGGCTGTCGGAATAGCCGTATTTGCGCATCTCCGGCATGGCGACCTTGGACATCGTGGCGGCGGTGGCGAGCGATGAGCCGCAGATCGCCGCGAAGCCCCCGCAAGCGACGATGGTGGCCATCGCCAGACCGCCCCGAAAATGGCCCAAAAAGGCGTTAGAGACTTGGTAAAGCTCGCGGCTGATCCCGCCTTTGTTGACGAAAAGCCCCATCAGGATGAAGAGCGGGATCACCGACAGGCCGTAGTCTTGACTGGTGTCGATGATCAGCCGCGACACCATGGAGATCGATGCGCGGTAGCTGGTCTCATAGACCAGCCCGATCATCCCGACGAGGCCCATGGCAAAGGCAATCGGCAAGCGCAGCAAGACGAGGACGAAAACGGCGGCAAAGCCGATGGCAGAGGCGATCATGTGGCAGGGTCCAGAAGTTGCGGCGCAAAGAGGCGCAAAAGCCCGCGCAGGATCAGCACGACAGCGGTGAGATAGGTCATCACCGCGATGAACATGCTGATGTAGAAGGTCGGGATTTCAAGATATTCGGTCACGTCGCCATAGCTCAGCGCCCGGTAGGCGAGGTCGACGACCCGCCCTGCCGGAAACCACAACATCACCCCGCAGCCCAGTGTCACTAGCCCGTCGCGCCAGCGTTGCAGCCCCCAGTTTTCAAAGGGGCGGTCCAAAAGATCGGCGGCGATATGCCCCTCGCGGCCCGACAGGACCGGCAAGGCAGAGAAAACGATCAGCGCGATGCCGATGCGGATCAGCTCGGTTGCAGCTTCGATGGGTGCATTGAAGACCGACCGCATGATGACATCGGCAAAGGTCAGCACCATCAGCGCGAAGAGCGCGAGAGAGGCCATCGTCATCGGCAGGGCCGAGAGGGCGGTGGTTAGGCGGATTAAAGAGCGCATGGCGGTTCCCTGGCTGGGGGCCGACCGCGTTTGCGCCCGGCCCCTTTGGCGGTGGGGGTTATTTGCTGGCCTTCGCCATTTCCTCACGCATCATCTCATAGGCGGCCTGCCCATCGACACCGGCCTCGTCGAGCTCTGCGATCACCTTGTCGCGCACCTTGGCGGCCATCTCGGCAAAGCGGGCTTGATCCTCTTCCGAGGCGGTGACGATCTTGTTGTCGCCCGCGGCCTCGGTCGCCTCACGCGCGTCAACGTCGCTCTGGTCCCAAACGGCACCCATCATGCGGCTCGCCGTCTCGCCAAAGACTTCGCTGTCGAGCTTTTGCTGCACGTCTTCGGGGAGGCTATCGAAGGTCTCTTGGCTCATGATGACCGAGAAGGAACCGCGGTAGAAGCCGCCGGGCATCTCATAGACGTTCTTGGCCACTTCGTTGAGCTTGAAGCTGATCCGCTCGCCCATGTTCATGGCCACCGCATCGGCGGCCCCGGAATCGAGTGTTTCGTAAACCTTGGGCGCGGGCACCTGAATGCCGACGAGGCCAAGCTCCGCCCCCACATCCGCCGAGACACCACCGCCGAGACGGGTTTTCAGCCCTTGCAGATCGTCGAGGGTGTTCACCTCTTTGTTGGAGTGGATTTGCCCCGGTCCGTGGGTTGTGAGCGCGATTACCTTCACGCCGCGGTGCTCGTCCAATTCAGACAGCATCGCCTCATGCACACGCCAATGGGCGACCGATGCGGCCTCGGCATTGCCTTCGTAGCCGGGGATTTCCACCAGTTTCGTGCCGACGAAACGACCGGGCGTGTAGCCGTGGAACAGAATGGCGATATCGGCGGCCCCGTCGAGCAGCAGGTCCATCTGCGCGGGCGGCGGGGCGAGGCCGTTTTTCAGCTCGGTCTCGATTAGCCCATCGCTGGCCTCGGCCATCATGTCGGTCAACTGGGTGAACATGCCGGTGTTGACCGGGTGGCTTGGCGGCAGCCATGTGGAAATGGTCAGCGTCTCGGCGGCGAAAGCGCCGGTCGCCGTGCAGAGCGCAAGCGCACTCGTCGTGAGAAACTTGGTGAATTTGGTCATTTTGGGCTCCTCCCCATACCGTTCGATATGCCTTGGCAGGGTTCTCCCAAACCCGTATCGCCAAGTATATGCTTTTTCATGTATTCACATTTACAGCACGATTGGAACCATTTTTTGCGCCCGGGGCAAGGGCGGTGATCAGCCGCGAAGATCGCCCGTGTCATCCAAAGCGGCGAGCAGCGATTTCAGCGCGGGCTTCAACTGGGCCCCCTCATTGCCCTTCAGCATCTCCATCAAGGCGGCCTCGTGGCGGCGCGCTTGCGGCACCAGTTCGGCGGCCAGCGCGCGGCCCGCGTCGGTCAGATACACCCGCACGCGGCGGCCATCGGCAGGGTCGCTGCGGCGGATCAGCAGGCCGCGTTCCTCCATCTGGGCGATGATCCGTGTGAGGCGGGATTGTTCGGCCAGCGCCCGGCGCGCGAGCTGGGTGATCATCGCGCCATCAGTGTCCGACAGGCAGGCCAACACGCGCCATTCCGGCACCCGCAGCCCCGCCTTGCGCACCTGCGCGTGGAACTGTGCGCTCGCCACATCGCTGGCCGCCGCCAAGAGATACAGCAGGTAATCCGAGACGAATCCCCCCTCCTGACCCGTCTCCTTTTGGGCGGTTGCTTCGGTCTTTTGCTGCGTCACACCAGTTAACCCTTTGATGGAAAGAGGGCTCCTTGCGCCTCGGCCTCTCTAAATGGCGGGCAAATTCGCGCTTGGCAAGAAAACCCTTGACCGAAACTATATGAAAAATCATATTGTTTGGCGGGGGAGGACATCACATGTCGAAGATCAACGCCATCGTGCGCAGGGTCACAGCGCTGACCGACCGTATCAGCGAGTTCGAGATTGCAGCCGCCGACGGCAGCCCGTTGCCGCATTGGGGCGCCGGGGCGCATGTGCTTTTCGATCTGCCCGATGGCGACAGCCGCGCCTATTCCCTGATCACCTTCGATCCGATCCCCGAGGCCCCGGAAAGCTACCGCATCGCCGTTCAACGCGAATCCGGGGGCAAGGGCGGCTCGACCCATATGCACGGGCTGAAGCCGGGGGCAGAGATCACCTGCGCCGCGCCAAAAAACGATTTCCCCTTGTCCCCGGATGCGCCCGCCGTGCTGCTGGCGGGGGGGATTGGCATCACGCCGATGATCTCGATGGCGGCGACGCTCAAGGCCGCGGGGCAGGACTTCGCCTTTCATTATACGGGCCGCAGCGCGCCCGTTATGGCCTACCGCGATGCCCTGCGCGACAATTTCGGCGATGCGCTGCATCTGCATTGCGATGATGATGCGACGGCGCTGGACCTCGGCGCGGTGATCGACAGCCTTGGGGCCCAAGCGCATCTCTATGTCTGCGGCCCCAAAGGGTTGATCGACGCGGCCAAGGCAAAAGCCGAAGCCGCGGGCATCGCCGCCGAGCGCATCCATTTCGAACTCTTCGACGCGCCGCAGGAACAAGAGGGCGACAGCGCCTTCGAGGTTGAAGTCGCCTCAAGCGGAGAGGTCTTCACCATCCCCCCCGGCCAATCGATCATCGATGTGTTGGAGGCGGGCGGTGTCGATGTCATGTACGACTGCCAGCGCGGCGATTGCGGCATCTGCCAATGCGATGTGCTCAGCGGCACCCCCGATCACCGCGACGTTGTCCTGTCCGAGGCCGAGCGCGCGGCGGGCAATGTCATGCAAATCTGCGTCAGCCGCGCGAAATCTCCGCGCCTTGTGCTCGACATCTGAGGGAGGAACTCATGGGACGTTACGACAGCCCGGCGGCCTTGGCCGCCCTCGTGCAGCCACATCAGGTGCACCGCGATATCTACACCGACCCAGAGGTATTCCAGCAGGAGATGAAGCATCTCTTCGCCAATGCTTGGGTCTTTGTCGGCCATGAAAGCCAGACCCCGAATACGGGCGATTATTTCAGCACCCATATCGGCACCCAGCCCGTCATTCAGGTGCGCCATTCGACGGGCGACATCCATGTCCTGCTGAACCGCTGCCCCCACAAAGGCACCAAGATCGTGATCGACCGGCAGGGCAACACCGGCAAATTCTTCCGCTGCCCCTATCACGCGTGGAGCTTCAAGACCGATGGCTGCCTCTTGGCGATCCCGCTCAAGAAGGGCTACCAGAACACCGGGCTGGAAGAGACCGACAGCGGCAAGGGGATGCGCAGCGTCGGCGATGTAAAAAACTACCGCGGCTTCATCTTTGCCCGTTTGGCCGAAGAGGGCATGAGCTTTGAAGAGTTCTTTGGTGAAAGCCTGTCCTCGCTCGACAATATGGTTGACCGCTCCCCCGCCGGACGGCTCGAAGTGGTCGGCCCGCCGCTGCGCTATATGCACCATTGCAACTGGAAGATGCTGGTCGAAAACCAGACCGACACCTGTCACCCGATGGTGGCACATGAAAGCTCTGCCGGGACGGCGGTGAAGCTCTACGAAGAACTGGGCCTGCCTGAGGACGCACCCAAACCCCCCGCGATGGAGATCATCGCCCCCTTCATGTCGCCTTACGATTTTTTCGAAGGCATGGGCATCCGCACATGGCCCAACGGGCATGGGCACACCGGCGTAAACCACTCTATCCACTCGGATTATTCCGCCATCCCCGGCTATTTTGAGGCGCTTTGCGACAGCTATGGAGAGGAGAAGGCCAAGGCGATCCTTGATGAGAACCGCCACAACACGGTCTATTTCCCAAACATCATGATCAAGGGGCCGATCCAGCAATTGCGGGTTTTCATCCCCATCGCCGCCGACCGGACCGTGGTGGAAAGCTACATCTACCGCCTTGTCGACGCACCCGATGAGTTGACCGCCCGCACCGCGATGTACAACCGCATGATCAACGCGCCCACCTCCATCGTCGGCCATGACGATCTGGAGATGTACGAGCGGGCGCAGGAAGGGCTGACGGTCGACGGGCTGGAATGGGTGAACATCCAGCGCCTGATCGAAGAGGACGAGGATTTCGAGGTCGAGGCGGTCGAAAACGGCACCACCGAACGCCAGATGCGCAACCAATTCCACGCATGGGTCAAGTTCATGACCATGGGCCAAAAGACGGAGGCGGCGGAATGAGTGTGACGCGCGAAAGCCTGATCGACTTCATCTATGATGAAGTGCGCATGTTGGATGAGGGGCGCTATACCGAATGGCTCGACCTCTGGCTGCCGGATGGGCACTATTGGATGCCGTTGGACTATCAACAGAAAGACCCGATCAACGAGACCTCGTTGATGTATGAGGATATGTTCATGCTCAGGCTGCGCGTCGAACGTCTGAACGGCGCGCGTACCTTCAGCCAAAAGCCAAAAAGCCGCTGTCACCATGTGATCCAACGGCCCTTCGTCGACGAAATGGACACGGAGGCAGGGCGTTTCGTCACGACCACCTTCATGCACTACGTCGAGACGCGTTTGGACGAGCAGCAATTGCTCGCCGTCACCGCGCGGCATGAGTTGGCGCTGGTCGAGGGGCGGCTCCGCATTGCCAACAAACGGGTCGATATCGTGAATTGCGACGCGGCCTTCCGCAATATCCAGTTGCTGCCATGATCGGGGCAGAGACTAAGACGGTCTTCGCAGCCTTTGAAGACACCGCCGCGCGGCACCCCGAACGGGGTTTCCTCAACGTCCTGCCGGAAACAGCGGACATCTACGGCATCGCGGCGGGGGAGGTGAGTTATGCCGAAGCCGCGCGCGAGGTTGCCGCCCTGCGCAAGCGCATTTCGGCGGCGGGCTATCTGCCCGGGCAGCGCGTCATGCTGCTGATGGAGAACCGCCCGGCCTTCTTCCTCTGGTGGCTGGCGCTGAACGGCTTGGGCCTGTCGGTCGTGCCGGTGAACCCCGACCTGCGCGCGGCGGAGCTGAGCTATATGATCGACCATGCCGAGCCGGTCCTGGCCGTGGCGATACCCGCGCGGGGTGAGGACCTGCGCGCGGCGGCGCGGCGAGCGGGGCGCGACATGCCGGTGATCGCGCCGGAGGATCCCTTGCCCGCACCCGCAACGCTTGAGACCATCGCGGCACGGCAGGGCGAAGCGGAGGAGGCCGAGGCCGCATTGCTCTACACCTCGGGCACCACCGGCCAGCCCAAAGGTTGCATCCTGACGAACACCTATTTCCTCGATGCCGGGCGGTGGTACGCTGACACCGGCGGGCTTTGCGCCCTCTCGCAAGACGGCGAGCGGATGATCACGCCGTTGCCGATCTTTCACATGAACGCGATGGCCTATTCTTTCATGGCGATGATCGCAGTGGGCGGCTGCCTAACTGCGCTCGACCGCTTCCACCCCCGCAGCTGGTGGGCCTCGGTCCGCGCCTCGGGGGCGACCTGCCTGCACTACCTTGGTGTCATGCCATCCATGCTGATGGGGGCCGAAGAAAGTGAAGCCGATCGCGACCATGCCGTGCGCTTCGGCTTCGGCGCGGGGGTGGACCCGAAACTGCACGCCGCCTTCGAGGCGCGTTTCGGTTTTCCATTGGTCGAGGCTTGGGCCATGACCGAAACCGGCGCGGGGGCGGTGATCTGCGCCAACCGCGAACCGCGCCGCGTGGGCGAAAGCTGCCTCGGCGCGCCCGAAGGGGGGCTGGAGGTCCGGCTGCTCAACGATGCCGGGCAAGAGGCCGATCAAGGCGAACTGCTAGTGCGCCGGGCCGGTGCCGACCCGCGGCGCGGGTTCTTTGCGTGCTATTTCAAGAACGCCGAAGCCACGGATGAGGCTTGGGCGGGCGGTTGGTTTCACACCGGCGACATCGTGCGCCGCGCGCCGGATGGGGCGATGTATTTCGTCGACCGCAAGAAAAACGTGATCCGCCGCTCGGGCGAGAACATCGCGGCGGTCGAGGTGGAATCGACCATGATGCGCCACCCCGCCGTGGCCAGCGCCGCCGTGACCGCCGTGCCTGACGCGGTGCGCGGGGATGAGGTTTTTGCCTGTATCGTGCCGAAGGACGCGGGCGCTGACCCTGCCGTCTTGGCCCGTGAAATCACCGAATGGTGCCTGACCCAGCTTGCCTATTACAAAGCCCCCGGCTTCATCGCCTTTGTCGAGGCGCTGCCGCTGACGGCGACGCAGAAACTCCAACGCGGGGTGCTGAAAACGCTGGCCGCCGACCTACTGGACGATCCCGCCACGCAAGACCTGCGCGGGATGAAGAAACGGACGGCAGCATGAGGCGCAGGGGCTATGACGGCGTCGTGCTCGCGGCGCCTACCTCGGTGCCCTATGCCCGCTATAGCAATGAGACCGCCCATTGGTGGATCGCCCGCGCGCTGCGCGCGATGCTGGGCAAGGCCGGGATCGCGCCGGGGGCGTTGGACGGGTTCTCGGTCTCCAGCTTCTCGCTCGCGCCGGACACGCCGGTCGGGCTGACCCAGCATTTGGGGCTCAGC